>NZ_JAUJQE010000005.1:0-607326 GCF_030482505.1 Burkholderia sp. AU45274
TCTCACGGAACCCAGCGTGGCCGGACTCGTACTCCTCTGCAATGGATACCTTGAACTGCTCCGTGTACTTGCTCATGAAAAACACCCCAAAGGTTGGATCGATGTCCAACTTTTGGGGTGCAGTTCAATGTGCGGGGCTTTTTTCATGGCTGCTCGGCGCGCCGCCCGCCCCCGCGGTCACTGCTGAACCAGCGATCAAAACGCCGCGTGTAGTTCAGGTCGACGCCCTGGAACGTGCCGCCGTACGCGGATACCGACCAGAAACGCGTCAGGTTGATCGTCGCCTTGAACGCGTTGGCCGCCGATTGCAGCCCCTGCTCGAAGCCGAGCACGAAGCGCTCGTTGATCGCCTTCGACACGAGCACGACCTGCGGATCGGTCAGGCCGACTTCACTGCGGCCGACCGACACCTCGTCGAGACCGAAGGTCTGCGCGACGCGCTTGCCGGTCACGCTGCCGAGCAGCCCGAGCGCCGCCGTCATCGCACCCTGCTGGCCGACGTTGTTGCCCTGGTCGGTGCCGTGCCCGAACAACAGCCACGACAGTTTTTCGTTTTCGGTGACGTTCGGCTCCGACACGAGCTTGACCGTCAGCGACTGGATCGTGCCCGTCACCTGCACGCCGGCCTCGACCTCCTGGTTGCGCCGCATCGCGAGGATGTTGACGCCCGGGTTCGACACGGGGCCGTTGAACGTGAAGAAGCCGTTCTCGACCGCGAGCTTGCGGCCGAACGACGTGTACGTCGACCCTTCGGTCACGCGCACGTTGCCGACCGCGCGCAGCGGCACGCCCGGCGCGCTCATCACGGTGATCGTGCCGCGCAGCCCGAGATCCGCGCCGTGGCCCTTGAAGCGGAAGTTGTTGCCGAGGCCGATGTCGATGTTCGCGCGCGGCGCGAGCGACGGCGCCGGCTTGTCCTCGACCGGCTTCGGCTTCGCGACCGCGGAACCGGTCGGCGTCTCGCCGCGCACCGTGCCGCCCGGCTGCTCGATCACCACATCGTCCGACAGGTGCGGCGCCGATTCCTCGGGCAAGTCGAACAGCGCGCGGTCGACGACGAACTTGCCGTCGATCGACAGTGCGCCACGCGGCCCGTCGTTCGCAACCGTCGCCTTGCCCGACAGCGACAGCTTGCGGTCCGGCGCCGCGAACAGTTCGAGCTTGTCCGCGACGATGCTCGCGGTCAGGTCGGGCGCCTCGCCGTCGAGGCGCACGCGGCCGAGTGCGCGCAGCGTACCGTCGCCGCCGTGGAACTCGACCTGCTGGAATTCGACGAGGTTTTCCGACAGCTTCACGCGCACGATGCCGTCCTTCAGCTGCACGCCCTGGTCGATCAGCGTCGCGGACAGGTCGTCACCCGTCAGCATCCCCGACAGGTTCGGCTTCACCGGCGTGCCGGCGACCGTCAGCTTCAGCGCCGCGCGCCCGCCGAGCAGGTAGCTCGGCCCGAACAGGTTGCCGGTCGTCTTCAGCGCCGGGATGTCGGCGTCGATGCGACCCGACAGCGGGCCGTCGTCGACCACGCCGAACATCCCGTCGCGCAGCGCGAACGGCACGGTGACGTTCGCGTCGAGCGTGCCGATCCGGGCCGCCTTCGCGAGCGCCGTCACGTTGAGCCGGTTGCCGGGCGTGAAGCTCGCGCGCGCGGACAGGTCGGTCAGCCCCAGCGAGGCGATGCCGCGCCCGCTTTCGATCGTCACGTCGCCGCCGCGGCGCTTCACCTGCACGTAGCCTGTCGCGTTCGCGCCGAGCGAGAAATCCCAGTCGGCATCGAGCACGACGTCGGTGCGCACCGGCGGCCGCTGGCCCGTCAGTTCCTGGCGGACCTCGAGGAAACGCGCGACCGACGCACCGGTCACCGAGCCCGCCGAGCGCATCTGGCCGTGATCGAACACGAACGACTTCAGGTCGATCGCCGCGCCTTCGAGCGTGAGGCGCGTCGCGCCGAGCGTCACGCGGCCGGCGCCGGCCGACACGGTCAGCGGCGACTGCAGCGCGATGGTCGGCGTGCCGCGGTTCGCAAGACGCGTGACGGTGCCGTCCCAGCGCATCCCGTCGCGATTCTCGACCACGCCGCCATTCGCCGCGAGCGTCACGTCGATCACGCGGCCGCCGGCCGCCCCGAGCGCCGACGCGTCGAGCGTGTGCTTCGCGCGCGTGCCGTCGAGGTTCGCGCGCAGCGATTTCAGCTTCAGCGAGCCGAGCGCGATGTCGGACGCATCGGCCGTGAACACGAGCGCGCCGTGCGCGCCGTCGCGGATGTCCGCGCGGCCCTGCGCGGCACCGATCCGGTTCGAGCCGACGACGACGTGCTCGGCCTTGTAGGTGGCCGTCACGTTCGGGTGCGCGAAGCTGCCGGTCAGGTCGCCCTGCGCCTGCACGAGCCCTTGCACGCCGAAGCCGAGCCGGTCGAGCTGCGGCGCGTCGACGACGAAGCGCAGCCGGTCGCCGGGCGCACCGAAGCTGCCGCGCAGGTCGACATGGTTGCCCGCGATCGACAGGTTCGCGTTGCTCGGCAAGATGCGCGAGCCGGCCAGCTGCACGACGCCGGCGCCGGTCAGCGGCACGCCGTCGTACAGGCTGTCGCCGAGCTTGAAGGTCGCCTTCGTCGATACCTGCGGCGCGAATGCGCCCGACGCCGTCAGCGTGCCCGACACGCGCGTCTCGCCGCGCGGGGCCGGCGCTTTCGTGGCCTTGGCGGGCGCCTTGCCGCCCCCCGCCTTCGGCGCGCTCATCGCGGCGAGCAGCAGCGGATCGAATGCGGTCAGCGTCGCCTTCGCGTCATAGCTCGAATGCGCATCGTGGCGGAACACACCCGTCAGGTCGATGCGGCCCTTGCCCGCCGTCACGCGCGCGTCGGTCAGCACGGTCTGCTGCGGCGTCAGCGCAACCTTCGCGCGGGCGCCGAGCGCGAGCTTCGGATCGTTCAGGTTGAAATCGACGGTCGTGACATCGCCCGCGAGCGTCACGCCGAGCGGGCCGGCGAGGCGCATCGGTCGCAGCTCGGCGACGAACGCGTTCAGGTCGAGGTTCGCGACCTTCAGGTCGAAGCGGCCCTTGCCACCCGTCAGCGTGCCGTTGCCGGTCACGCTGCCGTCGCGGATCAGCTTCAGCGCGAGATCGTCGATCCGCTGCGCGTGCGCGTCGAGATGCACGTTCGCGTGCGCATCGATCACCGGCAGCAAATGGTCGCCGAGCGTACCGGGCTTCGCGTTGACGATCGACACCGGGCCCGTCACCGCAAAACCCTTCGCGGGCTCGGCCCCGGCCGGCGCCGTCACCGGCGCGAGTTCCGCGCGCACCGCGAGATCGGCAGCCGGCGCGCCGGGCGCGAGCGCCTGCGGATTCACGTGATCGAACGCGAGCGATGCGCGGGTGAGCGGCACCGCGCCGAACGGCGCGGCCTCGACGTGCGCGCGTCCGTTCAGCTTCATCCCGCTTGCGTCGACTTCGGCGACGAGCGCCTCGAGCGACCCCGACACGCGCGCACGCGCGTCGACCGGCTCGTCGGACAGCTTGCCTGCATAGGTGGCGTCACCCGTCAGCGCGAATGGCTTCACGCCGTCGAGCTTCGCGCGTGCGGTCAGCGCGCCGTACGGCGTATCGATGCCCTCGAGCACGAGTTCATGGTGACGGCCGTCGCTGCGGCCGTTCAGCGCGATATGGTCGAGCTGCGTCGTCGAGCCGCCGTCGTGGATCGCGAGGTGATCGACGCGCAGGTCGTCGATCCGCAACTGCAGCGGCAGGCTCAGGTCCTGCGGCGTCGTACTCGGCGTCGGCGGCCCCGGCGCGATCCGCACGTCGATCGTGCCGGCGCGAAGGTACGCGATGGACAGCCGCCACGGCGCGCGGGTCAGGGCCCAGCGGCCGTCGAGCCGGTCGATGCGGATTTCGGTGCCGGTGCCGTCGGGGCTCGTCCACGCGAATCCGCGCAACCGCACACCGGTCGCAAGCGCGCCGCCGTCGAGCGTGCCCGCGAGCCGCGCGCCGAGCACGCGACCGGCCACCTGCCACGCGAGCCGCGTGCCGTGCTCGGTCGTCGCCGCGGCCAGCACGAGGCCGACCGCCAGCACGACGAGCAGCACGACCGTGACAAGCGTCCACGCGACGAACCGCCCGATCCGCGCGACGGGCCCGCGGCGCGGCGTGCGCGGCGGCGCGTCGGGCGCGCCGTCGGGCGAGTCCGGATCGTGAGGCGGCGGCGTGTCGTTCGGGTCCTTCGTCATGCGGTTCGTCGTCGGTGAAGCGGTACGGTCAGAAAGCGATGCCGAGCGTCAGGTACGGGCGCACGCTATGGTTGCGCAACCCGTACGCGACGTCGACGTTGATCGGGCCGACGGGGCTGCGCCAGCGCGCGCCGATGCCGACACCCGGGTAGAACACGCGCTCGCCCCACGCATCGGTGGCAGTGCCGATGTCGAAGAACGTCGCCGCGCCCCAGTCGCGGTTGAACCAGTGCTGGTATTCGGCGGTGCCCGTCATCAGGTACTTGGTCGGCAGCACGGAGCCGTCGACGCTGTTACCGATGCTCTGGTAGCCGTAGCCGCGCACCGAGTTCGAGCCGCCCGCGCGGAACAGCAGCGACGCCGGCACGCCGGTCGAGCTGCCGCTCGTGAACACGCCGCCGAGCTCCGCACGGAACACGAACAGGTCGCGCTTGCCGATCGGCAGGTACTGCTGGCCGCGCGCGTAGCCGCGGATGAAGGACTGGTCGGTCAGCACGCCCTTGACCGCGAAGCCGGCCTCCGCGTGGATCAGGTTGCCCGAACGCGGAAACAGCGGATCGTCGACGTTGCGGCGCGTCCACGCCCATTGCGGCACGAGCGCGCGGCTCGTGGTCGGCCCGGCGCCGTTCTGGTCGAGCCGGTCCTGGTAGTACATCAGCGAATACGCATAGTCGATGAACTGGCCGGTGCGCGTGCGCTGCACGCCGACCCGCGCGCTGTAGATGCGCGTGTCCGACACGTTGGTGTTCGTGTACGACGCGAGCACGCTGTTGGTCCAGCCCTTCTCGCCCGGCGGCATCGACAGCTGGACCTGCCCGTATTGCTGGATCTGGTCGAGCCGGCCCGACACGGTCAGCGGCCACGCGGCGCCGAACGTGTCGAGATACGTGTAGGAACCCTGCACGTGCGGCCCGGTATCGGTGGCAAAGCCGACGCCGCCGCGGATGTTGTTGTACGGAAACTCGCTGACCTTCACGTGCACGGGCGTGCGCTCGGGCTTCGCCGTATCGTCGCCGACGTCGATCGCGACGCTCGCGTAATACGGCGTGTTCTGCAACTGCCGCTGCAGTTCGGTGATCCGCTGCACGTCGTAGATCTCGCCTTCCGACAGCGGATTGACGTTCGTGACGATCTTTTCCGGATAGCGCCGCACGCCGTCGACGTCGACCTTGCCGATCGTGAACGTCGGGCCGCTGTCGAACGTGACCGCGAGCATCGCGCGCTGCGTGCGCGGGTCGATGCGCGCTTCGGACGACGCGATCTTCCCGCCGAGATAGCGGTGCGACTGCAGTTGCCTGAGCGCCGCGCCCTTCGCGCCGTCCCAGTCGGACTGCGTGAACGGATCGCCCGGCTTCAGCGAGAACGCGAAACGGGTCGCGGCTTCCTGCTTCGGATCCTCGGTGTCGATGGGCCCCTTGAACGTCAGGTCGACGCTCGACACGATCGTCTGCTTGCCCGGATCGACCGCGATGCGCACGTCGCGCTTGCCGTCGCGCGTGCGCACGTCGGTGCGCACGACCGGCGAGAAATAGCCGGCCGTCGCGGTGAGGTCGCGCACCTGCTGCGGCGTGGCGGTCACGAGGAAGTCGAACTGGTCGTCGCTGATGTCGTCACGCTTCGCGAAGCGCGCGATGTCGAGATGCGTCTTCAGGAGCTTGCGGATCGAACGCGGCGCGTCGATGTCGACGTCGTACTTCGCATGGGCCGGCAGCGCGAAGCACGCGGCCAGGCAACCCGCGAGGGCCGCCCGCGCGACGCGGGCCGCGGCGGCGGCGCGCTCGCGTGCCGCGCGCGGGCTCGCGTCATGCGCCGTGTGTGCTTGCTGGTTCGACTGCCCCGCCAAATATGACCTCGCCGTCTCGGAGTGTTACGGTTTCGTGGAAAACCCTGTATTTGACCACAGGGCGCCGACGTCACCGCCAAACGATTGTGAAAGAGTGCCAAGCCACCGGAAGGGCCACCGCACGATGTCCGCCGGTACCGGCCAGCGGATTCGACGCGCGATTGACGCCGGCCGTTCCCGCGATGCGGTAAAATCCCGCCATCGTGAATCCGGCGCATCGTGCGCCGCCCGAAACGGAAAACCCAGCCATGCCGTACCAGTCCGATGTCACGCAGTTCCTGAACCAGCTCAAGCAGCAGAAGCCGACGCTCGAGGACGAGCAGCGCAAGGGCCGTTCCCTGCTGTGGGACAAGCAGCCGATCGACCTCGAAGAGCGCGCCGAGCAGCAGGAATCGCGCGTGAAGCAAACGCCGTACGTCTACTACCAGAACTTCTGACGACGTGAGCGCCGCCGACGAGGCCAGCGCCGCCCGGCAGGACGACGCGATCGCCGCGCCCGCGGGCGCCGATTCGACGCCCGACACGGTCGACGGCGTCGCGGCATTCGCTCGCCTGTACGGCGAGCCGCTCTTCAAGCTGCCGCAGGATCTCTACATCCCGCCCGATGCGCTCGAGGTCTTCCTCGAGACCTTCGAAGGCCCGCTCGACCTGCTGCTCTACCTGATCCGCAAGCAGAACTTCAACGTGCTCGACATCCCGATGGCGCAGGTCACCGCGCAATACCTGGGCTACGTCGACCAGATCCGCACGTCGAACCTCGAGCTGGCGGCCGAGTACCTGCTGATGGCCGCGATGCTGATCGAGATCAAGTCGCGGATGCTGCTGCCGGTCAAGAAGGCCGACACCGGCGAGGAAGCCGAGGATCCGCGCGCCGAACTCGTGCGCCGCCTGCTCGAATACGAGCAGATGAAGCTCGCCGCGCAGCGGCTCGACCAGCTGCCGCAGCTCGGCCGCGACTTCCTGCGCGCCGAGGTCTACATCGAGCAAAGCGTCACGCCGCGCTTCCCCGACGTGAATTCGGACGACCTGCGCGCCGCATGGGCCGACGTGCTCAAGCGCGCGAAGCTCGTCCAGCACCACAAGATCTCGCGCGAGGAGCTGTCGGTGCGCGAGCACATGAGCCTGATCCTGCGCCGGCTGCAGAACGCGCGCTTCATGGAGTTCGCCGAGCTGTTCGACACGTCGCGCGGCGTGCCGGTCGTCGTCGTGAATTTCATCGCGATGCTCGAACTCGCGCGCGAGTCGCTCCTCGAAATCACGCAGGCCGAGCCGTTCGCGCCGATCTACGTGCGTCTCGCGTACCTGCCCGCGTAACACCCGCGCCCGCCCTTCCCGTTCTCCCGATTCATCCCGGCACGCTCGCCGCTACGCCGCAGTCCGGTGCGGCCGCGCGCATGGTTGCCGGCACGCCCGATTAAAAAGTGAACGACCGTTCTTTTTTCGATGCGTTTGGCGGCCAAATCCTCTACAATCCGCCGACGCCCGATGCGCCGCCCGCGCGCCGGCGTTCTCCGCTTCGACCCCGACGCCGCTGCTGCGGCGCCAACGCGCGCCAGCGCGAGGAACCCGCTACCCGATCATGAAAGTCATCAGCTCGATCCATGAACTGCGCGACCAGCTGCGCGGACAGAACCGCACGGCGTTCGTGCCGACGATGGGCAACCTGCACGAAGGGCACCTGTCGCTGATGCGCCTCGCGCGCCAGCACGGCGACCCGGTCGTGGCGAGCATCTTCGTCAACCGGCTGCAATTCGGCCCGAACGAGGATTTCGACAAGTATCCGCGCACGCTCCAGGACGATATCGAGAAGCTGCAGAAGGAAAACGTCTACGTGCTGTTCGCGCCGACCGAGCGCGACATGTACCCGGAACCGCAGGAATACCGCGTGCTGCCGCCGGACGATCTCGGCGGGATCCTCGAAGGGGAATTCCGGCCCGGCTTCTTCACCGGCGTGTGCACGGTCGTGGCGAAGCTGATGGCCTGCGTGCAGCCGCGCGTCGCCGTGTTCGGCAAGAAGGACTACCAGCAGCTGATGATCGTGCGCCGCATGTGCCAGCAGCTCGCGCTGCCGGTCGACATCATCGCCGCCGAAACCGTGCGCGACGAGGACGGCCTCGCGCTGTCGTCGCGCAATCGCTACCTGTCGGCCGACGAGCGCGGCGAGGCGCCCGAGCTCGCGAAGACGCTGCAGCGCATCCGCGAAAGCGTGCTCGGCGGCGAGCGCGACCTCGGCAAGCTCGAGGAACTGGCCCGCACGCATCTGGCCGGCCGCGGCTGGGCGCCCGACTACATCTCGATCCGCCGCCGCGCGAACCTGATCGCGCCGGACGCGGCCCAGCTCGAAGCCGGCGAACCGCTCGTCGTCGTCGCCGCCGCGAAGCTCGGCGCGACGCGCCTCATCGACAACCTGGAAATCTGACGGGCCGCCCCGCCCGCGCCTCTCACGCATCACGGAGACACCATGCAGCGCCACATGCTCAAATCGAAGATCCACCGTGCGACCGTCACGCACTGCGAGCTGCACTACGAAGGCTCGTGCGCGATCGACGAAGACCTGCTCGACGCCTCGGGCATCATCGAGAACGAACGGATCGACATCTGGAACATCAACAACGGCGAGCGCTTCTCGACTTACGCGATCAAGGGTGAGCGCGGCAGCGGGATGATCTCGCTGAACGGCTCGGCCGCGCGTCGCGCGCAACTCGGCGACCTCGTGATCATCGCGGCCTTCGCGATGGTCGACGAAGCCGAGCTGCAGGCCGGCTGGAAGCCGAAGCTCGTGTTCATGGACGACGGCAACAAGATCAAGGGCCACCGCGATCACGTGCCGACGCAGAACTGGACCTGACCTGACCGCCTGCCCGCGTGCCGCGGCGCGCGGGCGCGGCGGTGCCGCTTGTGGTCGAAGGGCCGGATGCCGTACTCGACGGCATCCGGCCCTTTCTCATTTCATCGTGCGCCGCCCCGGCGGCCACGCGATCAGGACGCCTTGGCGGCCTTCTCCGTCTTCCCTGCCTTCGGCGCCCGGCGTTCGGCCCATTCGACGATCGGCCGCCATTGCTCGAGATCCTTCTCGACGCGGCTCTTCGCGACGTCCCACAGCGTCAGGCCGTGCGCGGCGATCTGCACGTAGTTCTGCGTGTCGCGCACGTAGCCGAGCACCGGCAGGCCGAGCCCTTCGACGAAGCGGTGAAGCTGGTCGGACGAGCGCGTGCGCGCATCGACCCGCATCCCGACGATCCCGACCTCGACGTTGCCCTTGCGCACGGCCTTCTCGTCGGCGAGGCGCTCCAGAAACTGCTGCGTGGCCAGGATATCGAACATCGACGGCTGCAGCGGCACGATCACCTTGTCGGCCAGTTGCAGCGCGACGTTGAGCCGGTTGCCGTGCAGGCCGGCCGGCGTATCGATCACCGCATATTCGAGGCCGCGCGGCGGCTTCGTCGGCGCGTCCGGGTCGAGTTCCCATGCCTCGATCGGCGGCAATCCGGCCGGCCGCAGGTCGAGCCACGCATGCGCGGACTGCTGCCGGTCCAGGTCGGCGAGCGCGACCCACGCGCCCTGCGCCGCGAAAAAGCCGGCAAGATTGGTGGACAGCGTGCTCTTCCCCACGCCGCCCTTCGGATTCGCCACCACGATCACCGTCATGAATTCCCCCGAAAAAGCCGCGCGGCGCCCGCCGCCTGGCAGGCGCCGCTCGATTGCGGATACAGGGAGCGATGATATCGGCAA
This sequence comes from Burkholderia sp. AU45274, assembly GCF_030482505.1. Taxonomy (NCBI): domain Bacteria; kingdom Pseudomonadati; phylum Pseudomonadota; class Betaproteobacteria; order Burkholderiales; family Burkholderiaceae; genus Burkholderia; species Burkholderia sp. AU45274. The sequence goes on from NZ_JAUJQE010000005.1 coordinate 9,802, forward strand.
ACGGGGGGTCACCGGAACGGGTTGCGCCGCCCCGGGTGCGCTGACTTACCCCTTACACACGCTGAACCGCGACCTCCCGTGCGCCGAGCGCGAACGCGCCGCCGCCCAGCAGCGCCTGCACGGCAAGCGTGACGGCCCAGAACGCCGGATATTCCCAGCCGCCGTGCGGTGACGCGAAGCTCCAGCCGTTCGGCAAATGCGTAGCGGTTGCGCCGAGCATGAACGGCAGCAGCACGAGTGCGGCGACGCGCACGCGGAAGCCCGCGAGCAGCGCCAGGCCGCCGGCCAGTTCGATGAACGTCGTCAGGTACGCGAGCCAGCCCGGCAGGCCGATCGACGCAAAGAACTGCGCGGTGCCGGGCAGCGTGAAGACGAACACCTTCTGCGCGACGTGCGCGAGATACAACACGCCGAGCGCGACGCGCAGCAGGGTCGCGGCGAAATCGTTGAGGCGATTGGGGTTCATGGCGAATTCCTTCGTGAGTGGTGTGAATGGATCGCACTCTATTCGAATCAATTCGACCGATAAACTCGCCACTTCGCTTTAACTGATTCCTATATGGAGTTAATCGGGGCGTAAAAAGGGGCACGACCGATCATGCCCCGCCACCTGCCTCAGTAACCGTTCTTGCCTTGTGTGGCGTCGCCGGAACCGGACTGGCTGCCGCCCGGTGCGGACGAATCGCACGCGTGCGCCACCGCCGACGCGCCCAGCAGCGCCGCGAGCAGCACGCTCCACCACCATCGAGCCTTCATCGTCGCACTCCTCCAGGCGGACCTCCGCCCTTCTGTGTTGTACGCGATCCGGCGGAAAAAGCGAGTACGGGCCGGCCTCGCGTCAACGAAACTCGGCGTACAGCGCGTCGAGGTCGAGATGGTCGGCAAACGTGTCGGCCAGCCGTTCGAGCGATGCCTCGCGCAGCGCCGGATAGTCGATGCGCTCCGCGCCGTCGAGCCCGGCCCATGCGAGCAGCGCCGTGCAGGCGTCGGGCGAGTCGAACAGCCCGTGCACGTAGGTCGCGAGGATCTGGCCGTCGTCGGACACCGCGCCGTCGGGGCGTGTGCCGTCCCGCGCGGCGTCGGCGGCCAGCGCCAGCGCGGGCGACGCGAGCGCAGGCCCGTGCGTATCGCCCATGTGGATCTCGTAGCCGCGCACCGCGGCCCCGCCCGGCAGCGCGAGCTGCCCCGCCACGTTCTTCAGCGTCTTGTCGGGCTGCAGCGTCGTGTCGAAATCGAGCAGCCCGAGCCCCGGCACGCTGCCGGGCGCGCCTTCGAGGCCGAGCGGATCGTCGAGCGTGCGCCCGAGCATCTGCATCCCGCCGCAGATGCCGATCACCTTGCCGCCATAGCGCAGGTGGCGACGGATCAGCGTGTCCCAGCCCGCGTCGCGCAGCCACGCGAGATCGCGCTGCACGCTCTTCGAACCGGGCAGGATCAACAGGTCGGCGTCCGGCACGGGGCCGCTCTTCCAGTACGTGAATTCGACCTGCGGATGCGCACGCAGCGGATCGAAATCGGTGTGGTTGCTGATGCGCGGCAGCGCCGGCACGACGACGCGCAGCACGCCGGCATCGCCCCGTGCGGCGGCGCTGCGCGCCTGGGCGGGCAGCATGTCCTCGGCGTCGAGCAGCAGGCCGTGCAGGTACGGCAGCACGCCGAACACCGGCTTGCCCGTTTGCGCGCGCAGCCAGTCGAGCCCCGGTTCGAGCAGCTTGAAATCGCCGCGGAAGCGGTTGATCACGAAGCCGCGCACGCGCGCGCGCTCGCTGTCCGACAGGCACGCGAGCGTGCCGACCAGATGCGCGAACACGCCGCCGCGGTCGATGTCGGCGACCAGCACGACCGGGCAGTCGACGCGTTCGGCAAATCCCATGTTCGCGATGTCGCCATCGCGCAGGTTGATCTCGGCCGGGCTACCCGCGCCTTCGACGATCACCGTGTCGTAGCCGGCGCGCAGGCGCGCGTACGACTCGAGCACCGCGTCGAACGCGACCGGCTTGTAGTCGTGGTACGCACGCGCATTGAGGTTCATGCGCGCCTTGCCGTGGATGATCACCTGCGCGCCGCGATCGCTCGTCGGCTTCAGCAGCACGGGGTTGAAATCCGTATGCGGCGCGACGCCCGCGGCCAGCGCCTGCAGCGCCTGCGCGCGGCCGATCTCGCCGCCGTCGGCCGTCACCGCGCTGTTGAGCGCCATGTTCTGCGGCTTGAACGGCGCAACGCGCGCGCCGGCGCGGCGGGCGAGCCGGCACAGGCCGGCAACCAGCGTGCTCTTGCCCGCGTCGGACGTCGTGCCCTGGATCATCAGCGTGCCGCGCGGCCGCGGCTCGGGTGCATTCATCGTGTAAAGATCGTCGCGAAGCAAAGGCCGCATTATCCCCCGCGCCGCCCTGCCCGCGCCGTTACAATCACGCGATGATTCCGCACGACCTCACCTTCGTCATCGGCGGCGCGCGCTCGGGCAAGAGCGCACATGCCGAGCGGCTCGCCGCCGACAGCGGCCTCCCCGTCACCTACATCGCGACCGCGACCGCCGCCGATGCCGAGTTCGCGAAGCGCATCGCGCACCATCGCGCGCGCCGGCCGGCCGACTGGGGTTTCGCCGACGCGCCCGTCGATCTCGCCGGCACGCTCGCACGGCTCGACGATCCGCACGCGTGCCTGCTCGTCGACTGCCTGACGCTGTGGCTCACGAACCTGCTGTGTCCCGCCGACGGTGAACCGCTCGACGATGCGCAGTACGCGGTGCAGGTCGAGCGGCTCGAGCACGCGTTGCGCGGCGCACGCGCGAAGGTGATCGTCGTCAGTAACGAAATCGGGCTCGGCGTCGTGCCGCTCGGGTCGGTCACGCGCCGCTACGTCGACGAGCTCGGGCGCCTGAACCAGCGCGTCGCCGCGCTCGCGACACGCGTGACGCTGCTCGTCGCCGGGCTGCCGCTCGACCTCAAGACCGGAGCACCGTCATGCTGATGCTGACGCTGCCCGTCGTCGCGATGTTCGCGGTCGCGGCCGCGATCATCGACCGCGCGATCGGCGAACCAGCCGGCTGGCACCCGCTCGTCGCGTTCGGCCGCCTCGCCGCGCGCATCGAAGGCGCGCTGAACACGGGCCGGCGCGGCCGCGTGATCGGCGTCGCCGCCTGGGTCGCGGCGGTCGTGCCGCCGGTCGCCATCGCGACATGGCTCACGACCGTGCTGCCGTGGCCGCTCGCGGCCGCGCTGCATATCGCGCTGCTGTGGTTCGCGCTCGGCGCGAAAAGCCTCGCCGACCACGTCGCGCCGATCGCTGCCGCGTTGCTGCGGCATGACCTCGGCGCCGCCCGCGCGCTGACCGCGCGCATCGTGTCGCGCGACACGAGCGACGCGGACGAAGGCGCGCTGTCGCGCGCAGCCGTCGAATCCGCGCTCGAGAACGGCAACGACGCGATCTTCGGCGCGCTGTTCTGGTTCGTCGTCGCGGGCGGCCCCGGCGCGCTGCTGTTCCGGCTCGCGAACACGCTCGACGCGATGTGGGGCTACCGCACGCCGCGCTTCCTGACCTTCGGCTGGGCCGCCGCGCGCCTCGACGACGCGCTGAACTGGATTCCCGCGCGCCTCACGGCCGCAAGCTACGCACTGCTCGGCGACACGGCCGCCGCATGGCGCTGCTGGCGCACGCAGGCGCGCCACTGGGACAGCCCGAACGCGGGCCCGGTGATGGCCGCCGGCGCCGGCAGCCTGAACGTGCAGCTCGGCGGCCCGGCCGTCTATCACGGCGAGATCGAGGATCGTCCCGCGCTCGGCACCGGCGCCACGGCGACCGCCGCCCACATCGTCGCCGCGCTGTCGCTCGTCACGCGCACGCTCGCCCTGTGGCTCGCGCTGCTGGTCGCGAGCGGCGCCCTCGCCATGGCCACCCATCATGTCTGACACCCGCATCGCACACGGCGGCAACCTGCATGAAGCCGCGCGCCGCCACGGCATTCCGTACGACGCGTGGCTCGACCTGTCGACCGGCATCAATCCGGTCGGCTATCCGGTGCCGCCCGTCCCGGCCGACGCATGGCGCCGGCTGCCCGACGACGGCGACGGCCTCGCGGCCTGCGCCGCACAGTACTACCACGCGCCCGATCCCGCACACGTGCTGCCGGTTGCCGGCAGCCAGGCTGCGATCCGCGCGTTGCCCGCGTTGCTGCCGACCGGCGACGCCGGCGTCGCGGCGCTCGCGTACGGCGAATACGCGCCCGCCTTCGCGCGCCACGGCCATCGCGTCGTCACGCTCGACATCAACGCGGATACGCTGCCTGCGACGCTGCGTCACGTCATCGTCGGGAATCCGAACAATCCGACCGCCGAGTTCTTGTCGGCCGAGCGCCTGCTCGATTGGCACGTGCAACTGGCCGCGCGCGGGGGCACGCTGATCGTCGACGAGGCATTCGCCGATACGGGCGCGACGCGGTCGCTCGCGCCGCACGTCGATCGCCCCGGGCTCATCGTGCTGCGTTCGATCGGCAAGTTCTTCGGGCTCGCCGGCATCCGCGCAGGCTTCGTGCTCGCCTGTCCTGACCGGATCGTCGCGCTGCGCGACATGCTCGGCGCGTGGACGGTCGGCGGCCCTGCCCGCCACGCGGTCGCCGCGGCGTTCGCCGACCGCGCATGGCAGGCCGCCGCCCGCGAACGGCTCGCGGCCGACGGCGAACGGCTGGCCGCCTTGCTGCGCGCGCACGGCTTCTCGGTTCGCGCGACGCCGCTCTTCAGCTGGACCGACGACCCGCGCGCTGCGGCACTGCATGCGGCACTCGCCGCACGCGGGGTCTGGACGCGGCACTTCCCGACACCGTCGAGCGTACGCGTCGGCTTGCCGGGGAACGAATCGGAATGGCAGCGCCTCGGCGACGCGCTCGCGCACTGCGTGCCGACGCTGCAACGGGAATCCGCATGAGTTCACGCATGTTTCACCGGCTCGCGCCAATCGCGCTATTGGCTGCGCTTGCTTACGCGCCACGCGTCCACGCCGATGTCACGACGCGTGACGACGCCGGCAACACCATCACGCTGCCGGCACCCGCGCAGCGCGTGATCAGTCTCGCGCCGCACGCGACCGAACTCGTCTACGCGGCCGGCGGCGGCGCGAAGCTCGTCGGCACCGTCACGTACAGCGACTATCCGCCCGCGGCGCAAGCGATACCGCGCGTCGGCGACAACAAGGCGCTCGATCTCGAGCGGATCGCCGCGCTGAAGCCCGACCTGATCGTCGTCTGGCGACACGGCAATGCCGAGCGGCAGACTGATGCGCTGCGCGCGCTGCACATCCCGCTGTTCTTCAGCGAACCGAAGCATCTCGACGACGTCGCGTCATCGCTGCGCCGGCTCGGCACGCTGCTCGGCACGCAACCGGCTGCCGATGCGGCCGCGGCTGCCTATACGCGCGACATCGCGGCACTGCGCACGCGTTACTCGACGCGAGCGCCCGTCACAATGTTCTTCCAGGTCTGGGATCGGCCGCTGATGACGCTCAACGGTGCGCACCTGATCAACGACGTGATCGAGCTGTGCGGCGGCCGCAACGTGTTCGGCTCGCTCAAGCCGCTCGTGCCGACCGTCACCGACGAGGCCGTGCTCGCGGCGAATCCGGAGGCGATCGTGACGACCCGTGCGGGTACGACGCGCTCCGACGAACCGCTGCCGAGCCTGGCGCGCTGGCGCACGTGGCCCGCACTGACGGCCGTGGCACGCAACAACCTGTTCGCGATCGACGGCGATCTGCTGACACGGCCGTCGCCGCGGATCGCGCAGGGCGCGGCCGCGCTGTGCGAGGATCTCGATGCCGCGCGTGCGCGGCGGGCGGCGCGCTGATTTCCGGCGACGTCCGCGGTCATCGCGTGCCGGATGCCTGAGACGAACTGACCGCGCGCTGCGTCGTTCACACGCGGTGGCCAGCGCACCTATGCGTCCCAGTGCATCACGTCCCACGTTCGCGCGGCAGCATCCGCGCGCAGCCAGACGACACCCCCTGTCGGTACGGGGCGAGACAGCAATGTGTCGAGCGGCACGCGCAATACATGCGATGCAAACGCACGGATCACGCCCGCATGCGTGACGACCCACTGCGGCCGGACGAACTGCGCCACTGCGTCGGCTCGCCGCGCAACCCGCGCGGCAAACCGCGCGACGCTTTCGCCGCCATGCGCGCACGCATGCATCAGGTCGGCCGCCCACGCATCGAGCGCCGCGCGATCGATATCGTCCCAGCGCCGCATTTCCCACGCGCCGAAATCCATCTCCTGCCAGTCCGCGTCGCGCCGCAACGGCACGTCGCATGCCTGCGCGAGCCGTTCGGCCACCGATGCGCAGCGCATCAGCGGGCTCGTCCAGACCTGTTCGGGGAGCGGCGCGCCGATAGCAGACAGATGCGTACGCACCACCTTCGCCCCGGCCTCGGCCGGCGTGGCGAGCGGCACGTCGCTGCGTCCGTAGCAGATGCCCGGCTCGATGCCGACGGCCGGATGACGGATCAGGACGACGTCCATCCGAGCACCACGAGATAGATCGCCAGTTCGCACAGTTGCTGCGTGAAGCCGAGACAGTCGCCGGTATAGCCGCCGATCCGCTTCACGAAGTAGCGGGCGGCCCACGCGCGCACGAGCACGAGCGCAACGCATGCTGCGACACCCATGCGCCAGTCGGGCCAGAATAGCCAGGGCAATCCGAACAGCGCCGCGACGCACGCCGCGCGTGCACCCATCCGTTGCGCAACCGGCTTCGCCTTGCCTTCGGGCCGCACGTAGTCGAGCGTCATCAGCAGGCTCACCGCCGCCGCTCGGCTCGCCGCGTGCGCGGCGATCATCGTCCACGCGGCACGCAACGGCAGCATGGACGCGAGCGCCTGCCATTTCACGCCGAGTGAGATCACGAGCGCGACCGCACCGAACGTGCCGATCCGCGAGTCGTGCATGATGCGCAGCACGTCGTCGCGCGTATAGCCGCCGCCGAATGCATCGCAGCTGTCGGCCAGGCCGTCCTCGTGGAAGGCGCCCGTCGCGAGCAGCGTCGCGGCCATCGACAGCCCGACCGCGATCGACGGCGGCAGCGCGCGCAGCGCAGCAAGATAGACGAGCGCACCCCACGTGCCGACACATGCGCCGACGAGCGGGAAATAGCGCGCGGCCTGGTCGAGATCGCCGGCCGCGTAGCCGATCGCGCGCGGCACGGGCACCCGCGTGAAATAGCCGAGCGCGACGAAGAAGTAGCGCAGTTCGGCCCGCACGCCGCGCGCGCGATCAGGCGTCACGATTGTCGACGCCGGCGGATTCGAAGCTCGCCATCTCCGTGAGGAAGGCGGCTGCCGCCCGCACGAGCGGCAGCGCGAGCGCGGCGCCCGTGCCTTCGCCGAGCCGCAGGTCCAGCGCGAGCAGCGGCTTCGCGCCGAAATGCTCGAGCATGCGCCGGTGCCCGGCCTCGTGCGACGTATGCGAGAACACGCAGTAGTCGCGCACGCCGGGCGCGATGCGCTCGGCAACCAGCAGCGCGGCCGTCGCGATGAAGCCGTCGACGAGGATCGTCATCCGCTCGCTCGCGGCCGCGAGATACGCGCCCGTCATCATCGCGATCTCGAAGCCGCCGAACGTCGCGAGCACATCGAGCGGCGCGATCGCGTGCGAGTGCTTGACGAGCGCACGGCCGAGCACCGCGCGCTTGTGCGCGAGGCCCTGGTCGTCGAGGCCCGTGCCGCGCCCGACGCACGCGTCGATCGGCACGCCGAGCAGGCGGCTCATCAGGCACGCGGCCGACGACGTGTTCGCGATCCCCATCTCGCCGAAGCCGATCACGTTCGTGCCGAGCGACGCATGCAGGCGCACGCGCGCCGCGCCGGCCGCGAGCGCCGTCATCGCCTCGTCGCGCGTCATCGCCGGCTCTGCCGCGAAGTTGCGCGTCCCGCGTGCGACCGGCAGCGACACCAGCCGGCCGGACAGCGGCAGCGGTGACGCAACCCCCGCATCGACGATCTCGAGCGTGCTCTGCGCGACGCCCGAGAACGCGTTGATCGCCGCGCCGCCGGCGAGGAAGTTCGCGACCATCTGCGCGGTCACCGCTTGCGGATACGGACTCACGCCCTCGGCGGCAATCCCGTGATCGCCGGCAAACACGATCATCACGGGACGCTGCACGACCGGCCGCTCGGTGTGCTGGATCAGGCCGATCTGCAACGCGACCGCCTCGAGCTGGCCGAGACTGCCGGGCGGCTTGGTCTTGTGGTCGATCACGTGCTGCAGGCGCTTGCGCAGCACCTCGTCGAGCGGCGCGATCGCGGGCGGGAAGGGGGTCGGGGTCGTCATCGAAAAGCCGTGTCGTTGGCGCGGTGTGCGCCGCGCATCGGAAAAGAAAAGGTCATTGTCGCTCGGGCCACGCCGGCAGCAGCGCATCGCGGCCGTTCTCGCGGATCAGCACGAGCGGATAGCCGAACGCATCGCTCGCGCGCTCGGGCGTCAGCACGTCGTGCACGGGGCCGGCCCACGCATGGCCGCGGCCGTCGAGCAACAGCGCATGCGTCGCGAAACGCCGCGCGAGATTCAGATCATGGCACGAGAACAGCATCGTGCGCGGGCCCGCGTCGAGCCATGCGGCCAGCGCGGTCAGGCAATCGATCTGGTGATGCAGGTCGAGATGCGCGAGCGGCTCGTCGAGCAGCATCAACGGTGCGTCCTGGCACAGCGTCGCGGCCAGCGCGACGCGCTGCCGCTCTCCGCCCGACAGCGACAGCACGTCACGCGACGCGAGCGCGGTCAGGTCGAACGTCGCCAGCGCGTCGCGCGCGGCCGCGTGGTCGCCGTCGCGTTCCCAACCCCAGCCGCCGAGATACGGAAAGCGGTTGAGCAGCACCGTGTCGAACACGGTCGCGCTGAATGCGTCGTGCAATTGCTGCGGCATCAGCGCGCGACGCTGCGCGAGCTGCTCGGGTGGCCATGCGGCAAGCGGCCGGCCGTCGATCTCGACGTGTCCGCCGGCCGGCGGCTGCAGCCCCGCGAGTGTCGCGAGCAGCGTCGTCTTGCCCGCGCCGTTCGGCCCGGCGACGCACCAGATCTCGCCGGGCCGAAACACCTGGGTGAAGCCGTCGAGCAGCGTACGCGCGCCGGCCTTCAGCGTCAGGCCGACGGCCGCGTAGTTCAAGTCGCCGGCCGTGGCGTGCAGTGCGGCCCCCGTCATCGCATCGGTCTCCTCAACAACATCCACAGGAACACCGGCACGCCGATCAGCGCGGTCATCACGCCGACCGGCAGTTGCGCGGGCGCGATCACGGTGCGTGCGAGCAGGTCGGCCGCCATCACGCCGCCGCCGCCCGCGAGCATCGCGGCCGGCAGCAGCATTCGCTGGTCGTTGCCGAAGGCGAGCCGCAGCGCATGCGGCACGACGAGGCCGACGAAACCGATCGTGCCGGCCGTCGTCACCGCGGCTGCGGCGGCCAGCGACGCGATGAGATAGATCCGCACGCGCAGGCGCGCAACGGGCACGCCGAGCGCGAGCGCGGTCGCGTCGCCGCGCAGCAGCACGTTCAGTTGCGGCGCGACCGGCAGCGCGACGCAGGCGGCCAGCAACAGCGCACCCCACGCGAACCACGGCGCGGTCACGCCGTTCAGGTCGCCGGTCAGCCAGAAGATGATCCCGCGCAGCCGTGCATCGGGCGCGAGCGACAGCAGCAGCGTGACGAGCGCGCCCCACCCGGCCGCGATCACGACGCCGGTGAGCAGCAAACGCGGCGACGCGTCGCGCGAATCGCCGCGCCCCAGCTCGCGGCGTGCGAGACCGAGCACGAGGGCGACCGACACGAGCGAGCCGGCGAACGCCGACGCATCGACGAGCCACCACGCGCCGCCCGCGATCATCGCGACGAGCGCGAAGCCGGCCGCGCCACCCGACACGCCGAGCACGTACGGCTCCGCGAGCGGATTGCGCAACAGTACCTGCAGCAGTGCACCGGCCAGCGCGAGCAGCGCGCCGCATGCGAAGCCGGCCAGCGCGCGCGGCAGGCGCAGCGTGCGGACGATATCGGCGAACAGCGCGTCGCCGCCATGCGGCACGAGCGACGCGAGCGCCTGCCATGGCGACATCGGGACGCTGCCGATCGACAGCGACGCGACGAACAGCAACGCGACCGTGGCGGCCAGCGCGGCCCAGATCGCGGCGGCGCGCGCGGCGCTCATGCCGCGCACGGCGCCGCACACGACGTGCGGCGCACCCGCTTGCGGCAGCGGGCCGGTCGTGACGTGAGTGCCGCGCGGACGATTGGGGTCAGCATCGAAGAAGATTCCGTGAAGCATTGCGCGCCCCGCCTCCCCGCAGGCCGCGCGTCACGAAGCCCGTGCGGGCTCCCCGTCTCGGCCGGTATCCGGGCTGGCGGCGGTCCGGCTCGCCTTCCCGCGCGATGACGCGCAGTGGCCCGCGTCCGCATGCAGGATCTGCACGCGAAACGCGCCCGAGCCGGCCTGCGTCACGAGACGCGGCCGCTTACCGTTGCGGGGGCAGCGCAGGTTGGCGGGCTTCCGGCACCCGCGCCCTGCTTCCCGTTTAACCGCGCGTTCCACGCGCGAGCACCGAGGCGGCGCCAGTTTAGGAGCGGGTCGCGCGAGCGTCAAGGAAGCCTCCGGACACGCACGGGACGCGCCGATTCGCGGCAAGAAGCAGGGGTGTTACGACTGGAAACGTTACAGATGTCGGATTGCGCGTTATTCCGCGCTAAAATGCTGGGTCTTTAGAGGACGCAGCAAATGCTCAACGAACTCGAAACCCTATCTCAAAATATTGGCCGTCTGATTTCGCTGAACAAGCGCTATCACGCGGAACGGCTCGCGCTCGAGGAGCAGGTCGCGCAATTGCGCGCGGATGCGGATGCTGTCCGCACGGAACTCGCGCAACTGCGCGATGAACGCAATGCACTTGCGGCCGAGCGTGACACGCTGTCGGCAAAGATCGACGACGCCCAGGTGAAACTGAACGCGATTCTCGAAAAGCTGCCGCGCTCGAAAAATGCGGAGCAAGCCGACAACCAGCTCGACCTGCTGGATGCGCAGGCGCGTACGGATGGCGATGACGCGGCCAGCCATGGAGAACATGCATGAGCACCAAGCAGATCGAAGTCTCGATTCTCGGCCAGGCCTATCGGCTCGCCTGCTCGGCCGAGACCGAAGCGGCGCTGCTCGAAGCGGTCGCACGCGTCGACGCCGAAATGTCGAAAATCCGCTCGAACAGCTCGGTACGCGGCACCGATCGCATCGCCGTGATGGCGGCGCTGTCGCTCGCGTCCGAATTGCTGCGGCTGCAAACGAGCGTGCGGCACGGTGAAGCATTTCCGGCGGAGGAAATCCGTCGTACAATGCACCAGATGAACGAACAGCTCGGCGCGGTGCTCGCACAGCACGAGACGCAGTAACGTTTTAATCGATGCGTCGATTCCCCTTGATCTCGGCGATCAACGGTGGTCAAATTGGCGCATCGAATCACAGTTCAGTCAGCTTCCCTGCCTGGTTCGCCAAGGTCATATATTCCTTGAACCAATGCCATGTGCACGGTTGCGGAAATTTGTAGCACGGGCGCGCGCGTCACTCTGTCTGATGTACCCGAAGTGCTGCTAACTGCGACCAATTCTGAACCTCAGGTTCAGGATGCCGGCCTAGCGGCCAAGGCGGGGGCCTATCCAACGGCATCGGGCGAAGCCCGGTGCCGTTTTCTTTTGTAGCAGCCTCTTTCTGCGTCGATCACGATCCATGCAATACTGGCTGATGAAGTCCGAACCGGACGAAGCAAGCATCGACGATCTCGCCAACGCACCGCAGCGCACGCTGCCGTGGACCGGCGTGCGCAACTATCAGGCGCGCAATTTCATGCGCGACACGATGAAGATCGGCGACGGCGTGCTGTTCTATCACTCGAGCTGCCCCGAGCCGGGCATCGCGGGCCTCGCCGAAGTGTCGTCGACGCCCTACCCCGACCCCACGCAGTTCGATCCGAAAAGCCCCTATTACGACCCGAAGTCGACTCAGGAAGCGCCGCGCTGGCTGCTCGTCGACGTGCGCTACGTGAAAAAATCACCGCTCGTGCCGCTTGCGGCGCTGCGCGAACACGACGAACTCGCCGACATGCGCGTGCTCGCGCGCGGCAACCGGCTGTCGATCACGCCGGTCACGCGCGCCGAATGGCGCTTCATCACCGAAAAGCTGATGAAGTAGGCGCGCGCCAAAGGTCAAATCTGGTCAGTCCGCACCGCCGCAACGGAACTCGCGGCACTTTCGCGCGGCCTAAGCAACCGCTGTCGGCCGATCAGGCCGGCTGTCGTTTTTTCGTCGCGCGGTACGCCCGCGTCGTGCACGCGCAATCCGCGTGCACGCCCTCGCACCAGGAGTCCAACAATGACCAAGAAATCCGCACTCGCGCTGTCGCTCGCCCTTGCCGCCGCCGTTCCCGCCGCGCTGACGCTCGCGTCGACCGCCGCGCACGCGCAAACCGCGAACCCGCACTTTCCGGAGCCGGCAGGCGTGCTGTCGCTATCGTCGCAGGCCAGCGCGGACGTGCCGCAGGACATCATCCACATCACGCTGTTCTACGAGCAGCAGGCCAAGGATCCGGGCAGCCTCACCGCGCAGTTGAACCAGCGCGCCGATGCAGCACTGTCGCAGGCCAAGGGCGTATCGGGCGTCACCGCACACACGGGCGCCTTCTCCGTGTACCCGAGCACCGATCGTGACGGCAAGATCTCCGCATGGCGCGGTCGTACCGAAGTGGCGCTCGAATCGCGCGATTTTGCTGCCGCGTCGAAGCTTGCGGGCCAGTTGTCGAACCTGATGCAGGTCGCGAACGTAGAGTTCTCGCTGTCGCCCGAAGCGCAGCGCGCGGCCGAGCAAAAGCTGACGACCGAAGCGATCAAGTCGTTCCGCGCCCGCGCCGACGAAGCCGCGAAGGCATTCGGTTACGGCAGCTACACGATCCGCGACGTGAACGTCGGCGGCGGCCGCAACGTACAGCCGTACCCGCGCATGATGGCGATGGCCGCGGCGCCGATGGACAGTGCGAAGATGAGCGCGCCGATCGCGGTCGAAGGCGGCAAGGCCACCGTGTCGGTCACCGTCAACGGCTCCGTGCAGATGAAGTAACGCGCAGCGCACGGCAGTCCGAAATGAAAAACGCCGGCCCGAGGGCCGGCGTTTTGCGTTGACCTGCAGGGCGCCGATGCACGCGCCGATCGCACGTGCATCGACATCGCATCACGCAGCGGCATGCGCCGCGCGGCGGCGATACGCCCAGACCATCAGCGCGACACCCGCGAGAATCATCGGCAGCGACAGCCACTGCCCCATCGACAGGCCGAGCGCGAGCAGGCCGAGGAAGTCGTCGGGCTCGCGCGCGAACTCGACCGTGAAGCGTGCGAGGCCGTAGCCGATCAGGAACAGCGCGGACACGGCGCCCATCGGCCGCGACTTGCGCGCGAAGAAGAACAGCGCGAAGAACAGCGCGATGCCTTCGAGCGCGATTTCATAGAGCTGCGAAGGATGGCGCGGCAGCAGCTGGTATTGCATGAACACGTCGGCAAGATGCCACTTCTCGACGAGCTCCGGATGCTTCGGCAACCATGCCGCATCGTCGCGCATCGCGCCCGGGAACAGCATCGCCCACGGTGCCGAAGGATCGGTCACGCGGCCCCACAGCTCACCGTTGATGAAGTTGCCGAGCCGGCCGGCCGCGAGCCCCGTCGGCACCATCGGCGCGACGAAGTCGGTGACCTGCAGCCAGTGGCGCTTGCGCTGCCACGCGAACAGCATCATCGCGAGCGTCACGCCGAGGAAGCCGCCGTGAAACGACATGCCGCCTTCCCACACCTTGAATACGTCGAGCGGATGCGAGAAGTAGAAATCGGCCTTGTAGAACAGCACATAGCCGAGCCGGCCGCCGAGCACGGTGCCGAGCACGCCGTAGAACATCATGTCGTCGATGTCCTTTGCGGTCCAGCCTTGAGCCGCGACGTGCGGCAGCTTCAGCCGGATCCGGCCGACGACGATCGCCGCGATGAAGCCGACGAGATACATGAGCCCGTACCAGCGCACGGCCAGCGGCCCGAGATGGATCGCAACGGGGTCGAAATTCGGGTGAATGATCATGGGTTAGCGAAGAAGTTTTCGAATGCGGTACGGCCGTCGCAAACGCGCCGCACCGCGCGTTGGACGGCACCGGCGCGTCATCGTTCACGTCACGTGGCGAGGCCCTGCGCGCGCACGACGTCGATGAAGCCGGCCAGCACGGGGCTCACGTCACCGGTGCGCCACACGAGGCCGGTCTCGACGACCGGCGCGCGATCGGCAAGCGGCCGGTAGACCACGCCGGTGCGCCGCAGGTTACGCAGCGATTGCGGCACCAGTGCGACGCCCATGCCGGCCGACACGAGGCTGACGATCGTCTGCATCTGGATCGCCTCCTGGCCGATGTGCGGCGTTGCCCCCGCCGCGCCGTAGCAGCCCGTAATGATGTCATAAAAGCCGGGCGCCAGACGACGCGGAAAGATCACGAGCGGCAACGCGGCAACCTCGGCGAGACGCACGGGCTCGTCTTCCGGCGCATTGCTCGCCGCGGCCGGCATCGCCACCACCAGCGGCTCGCGCATGACGGGCAGGTACGACAGCCCGGCCGCGTGGCGCGGCGGCACGGGCGGAATGACGAGCCCCGCGTCGATGCGCCCCGCGACGAGCTCATCGATCTGCACGTCGCTCGTCGCCTCCGTGAGTTGCAGCCGCACCTGCGGATAGCGCGCACCGAACGCCCGCAGCAGCGCAGGCAGCAGCCCGTAATCGGCGGTCGACACGAACGCGAGCGACAGCGAACCGGCCTCGCCGCGCGCGAGCCGTCGCGCCAGCGGCGGCAGCGCATCGGCCGCTGCAAGCAGCCGGCGCACGTCCGGCAGCAGCGCCGCCCCGACCGCCGTCAGCGCCACCGAGCGCTTGGTGCGCGCGAACAGCGCGACGCCGAGCGCATCCTCGAGCGCACGGATCGCCTGCGACAGCGGCGGCTGCGTCATCGACAGGCGTTCGGCCGCGCGGCCGAAATGGCGCTCGTCGGCGACGGTCACGAAATAGCGCCACTGGCGCAGGTCGGGAGTCGGATCGGCCATGGCTCTCTCATTCGAAAAACGACTTAATAAGCGACAAATAATATATTGGACATCCCAATCCGGACACTCCATGCTTGATTGATCCAAACCGGCGCGTCGCTCGACGGCGTTGCCCAGACAACGATGGAGTCCCCCATGGCTTACAACCGTCGCTCGAAGCACATCACGCAAGGCGTGGCCCGCTCGCCGAACCGCTCGATGTATTACGCCCTCGGCTACCAGAAGGACGATTTCGACAAGCCGATGATCGGCATCGCGAACGGCCACTCGACGATCACGCCGTGCAATTCCGGCCTGCAGCGCCTGTCGGACGCGGCCGTCGCGGCCGTGAAGGCGGCCGATGCGAACCCGCAGATCTTCGGCACGCCGACGATTTCGGACGGCATGTCGATGGGCACCGAAGGCATGAAGTACTCGCTCGTGTCGCGCGAGGTGATCGCCGACTGCATCGAGACCTGCGTGCAGGGGCAATGGATGGACGGCGTGGTGGTGGTCGGCGGCTGCGACAAGAACATGCCGGGCGGGATGATCGCGCTCGCGCGCCTGAACGTGCCGGGCATCTACGTGTATGGCGGCACGATCCGCCCCGGCAACTGGAAAGGCCGGGACCTGACGATCGTGTCGTCGTTCGAGGCGGTCGGCGAATTCACCGCGGGCCGGATGTCGCAGGAGGATTTCGAAGGCGTCGAGCAGAACGCCTGCCCGACGTCGGGGTCATGCGGCGGAATGTACACCGCGAACACGATGAGCTCGTCGTTCGAGGCGCTCGGGATGTCGCTGCTGTACTCGTCGACGATGGCGAACCCCGACCAGGAGAAGGTCGATTCGGCCGCCGAATCGGCGCGTGTGCTCGTCGAGGCCGTGAAGCGCGACCTGAAGCCGCGCGACATCATCACGAAGGAGTCGATCGAGAACGCGGTGTCGGTGATCATGGCGACGGGCGGCTCGACCAATGCAGTGCTGCACTACCTCGCGATCGCGCACGCGGCCGAGGTCGACTGGACGATCGAGGACTTCGAGCGCATCCGCAAGCGCGTGCCCGTGATCTGCGACCTGAAGCCGTCGGGCAAGTACGTCGCGACCGACCTGCACCGGGCCGGCGGGATTCCGCAGGTGTTGAAGATCCTGCTCGACGCGGGGCTGCTGCACGGCGACTGCATGACGATCACCGGCCGCACGCTCGCCGACGAGCTGAAGGACGTGCCGGGCGTGCCGCGCGCGGACCAGGACGTGATCTTCCCGATCGACCGCGCGCTGTACAAGGAAGGCCACCTCGCCATCCTGAAGGGCAATCTCGCGGAAGATGGCGCGGTCGCGAAGATCACCGGCCTGAAGAACCCGGTGATCACGGGCCCGGCACGCGTGTTCGACGACGAGCAGAGCGCGATGGATGCGATTCTCGGCGACCGGATTCGCGCCGGCGACATCCTCGTGCTGCGCTACCTCGGCCCGAAGGGCGGCCCCGGCATGCCGGAAATGCTCGCGCCGACGTCCGCGATCATCGGCAAGGGGCTCGGCGAATCGGTCGGCTTCATCACCGACGGCCGCTTCTCGGGCGGCACCTGGGGGATGGTGGTCGGCCACGTCGCGCCCGAGGCGTTCGTCGGCGGCACGATCGCGCTCGTGCAAGAGGGTGACTCGATCACGATCGACGCGCATCGGCTGCTGCTGCAGCTGAACGTCGATGATGCGGAACTCGCGCGCCGCCGCGCCGCATGGCAACAACCGGCGCCACGCTACACGCGCGGCGTGCTCGCGAAATTCGCGGCGCTCGCCCGCCCGGCGAACAAGGGCGCCGTCACGGGTTGATCCGGGCGCGTCAAGACATGCGACCCCGATAAACATGGCTGCCGGGGGAACGCGCAAAACGCGCTTTCCCTTTGCTTCTATAATGCGCGGACCATGTAGCCGGCCGTCCCCGCCGGCGGAGAACCGCATGAAACACTCGATATTGCGCGTCCTGCTCGCCACCTTGCTGATCGGCAGCGGGGCAGCGGCGCGCGCCGACCAGGCCGACGGGCTCGCGCTGGCTCAGCGCAAGAACTGCATGGCCTGCCACGCGATCGGCAAGCCGCTGATGGGCCCGTCGTTCCACGACATCGCCGGCAAGTATGCGCCGCGCGGCGACGCCGTCGATTACCTTGCCCAGTCGATCGTGAAAGGCAGCGTCGGCGTATGGGGCGGCGTGCCGATGCCCGCGAATACGCAACTGACGAACAGCGAAGCCCACACGCTCGCGCAATGGGTGCTGTCGGTGCGCTGAACCGGACGCCCGGGCCGAACGGCCAATCTGCCGGATTCCGGCGACTGGCGGGCATACCCGACTAACCCGTGCAGTGCCCCGCCGATAACTTCACCGGCCCTTACTGGATCGCACTCCGTTTTTCAGCGAAACGCCTGTTGCTTAGCCGGAATGACCGGCGTGGCGCCGTGCGATCTCTTCGTCGACCGCGTCGCGGACCCAGCCCATCACCTCGGTTTCCAGCGCCAGCGCCACTTCGCGCGTGATCTGGCCGACCAGCCAGGCCGAATGCTCATGCAGTGCATCGCGACAGCGGGCCTCGATCGCGTCGCGCCCTTCCCCAGTCAGATAGTTCGTCAGGCGATTGCGCAGGCGCTCGGCGATGTGCTGCGCATCTTCCGGCGTCAGCCCGGCTGCAGCCTGCGCTTCAGGCTGCCGCGCAGCGACTGGTACGACGGCCTCCGGCAGGTGCGCTTCACGCGCATGCCCCACCGCCTCATGCGCCACCGCTGCGAACGCGGGTAGCGACACATCGGCGTCGGCCAGCGACGATTGCAGCGGCGCGCGCATGGCCGCCGAATCTTCGGCGACCACGTGCTCCACGGCGCCGGGTTCGGCCGGCGCATCGGTCTCGCCCATCGCTGCCGCGACAGCCGTCGCCACGTCGCCCGGCAGTTCGACCGCCGGCACGTGCGGCGTCGGCACGCATTCGACCACGACGGAATCGGGGTCAAGCTCACTTTGCGCGGATTCGGCCGGCGCCGCATCTGCGGCGTGCGGCGCGACCACGTCGGTGAGCACCGGAATCGCCGCGCTGGCGGGCGGCTGCGGCGCGTCGGGCGCGGGCGAGCGCGCCGGCACCGGCTTGCCCGGCACCAGCACGTCGGTCAGCGTCGGGATCGAGGATGAATCGGCTTCGGTCACGGGAACACTCCGTTGACGGTTGCGGCTAGCTGCCCTGCTTGTAGTTGTTCAGCGCGTAGCCGCGGTCGCGGTAGAACCGGTAGCGGTCGCGGCCCGCGGCCAGCTCGTCCGGCGCATTGCCGACCACTTCGAGCAGGCGCTCGAAGCGGGCGAACTGCGCGGGCACGGCTGCGCCGAGGTTCAGCAGCACGTGATGATGCGGCGCGCGGTCGAGATCCGCGGCCAGCACGATCGGCGTGCCGGCTGCGTGCTCGCTGTCGACACCGCAATGCGGGATGAAATCGAGCGGCGAGAACGTCCAGAGCCGCTCGTCGAGCGCGCGCAGGCGCGCGGGCTCGGCGAGCACGACGACCGGCTGCCCGGCCAGGTAGGCCTTGCGCAGCAGCCGGCACGCATACGCGAGCGAATCGCCGACGTTCGAGTGGAAATCGATCCGCGTCATTGCCCGCGTACCCGCAGCGTCGTCAACACCGCCATCACTGGCCGGCGCGGTCGATCAGGAACTGCGCGAGCAACGGCACCGGACGGCCCGTCGCGCCCTTCGCCGCGCCACCCTTCCATGCGGTGCCCGCGATGTCGAGGTGGGCCCACGGATAGCTCTCGGTGAAGCGCGACAGGAAGCACGCGGCCGTCACGGCGCCGGCCGGGCGCCCGCCGATGTTCGCGAGATCCGCGAAGTTCGACTTCAGCTGATCCTGGTACTCGTCGTCGAGCGGCATGCGCCATGCCGGGTCGTTCGCTTCGCGCGACGCGTCGAGCAGTTCGCCCGCGAGCGCGTCGTCCGTCGAGAACAGGCCGCTGTTGTGGCCGCCCAGCGCGATCACGCACGCGCCCGTCAGCGTGGCAACGTCGATCACGGCGGCCGGCTTGAAGCGCTCGGCATACGTGAGCGCGTCGCACAGGATCAGACGGCCTTCGGCGTCGGTGTTCAGCACCTCGATCGTCAGGCCCTTCATGCTGGTGACGATGTCGCCCGGCTTCGTCGCGTTGCCGCCCGGCATGTTCTCGCAGGTCGGCACGATCGCGACGACGTTGATCTTCAGGCCCATCTCGGCGACCGCACGCATCGTGCCCAGCACGGAACCCGCGCCGCACATGTCGTACTTCATCTCGTCCATGCCCTCGCCCGGCTTCAGCGAGATGCCGCCCGTGTCGAACGTGATGCCCTTGCCGACCAGCACGACCGGCGCGGCCTTCGCGGCGGCGCCCTGGTAGTGCAGCACGATGAACTGCGGCGGCTCGACCGACGCGCGCGCGACCGACAGGAACGAGCCCATCTTCAGCGCCTGGATCTGCTTGAGCCCGAGCACTTCCGCCTTCAGGCCCCAATCCTTCGCGATCTTCTTCGCGGTGTTGCCGAGGTAGGTCGGCGTGCAGACGTTGCCCGGCAGGTTGCCGAGGTCGCGAGTGAGATCCATCCCGTTCGCGAGCGCGACGGCCTGCTTGACCGCGACCTTCGCGGCCTTTTCGTCGGACGGATCGACGCTGAACACGACGCGCTTGAGCGTGTGCGACGCCGGCTCCGGCTTGCTCTTCATCTGCGTGAAGCGGTAGGTCTCGTTGCGCAGCGCGAGGATTGCCGCGCGCACGCCCCAGTCGGAGCTGCGCTCGTCGACCGGCAGTTGCGCGAGCGTGAACGTGACCTGGACGACCTTGGTCGCCAGCAGCGCGCGCCATGCGGCCGTCACGGCATCGTTATAGGCTTTCTGATTGAAAGCATCCTGCTTGCCGAGGCCGACCAGCAGCACGCGCGACGCGCCGATGCCCGACACTTCGTGCAGGAACAGCGTCTTGCCGCGCTTGCCGTCCATGTCGCCGGCCTTGATCACGCGCGAAACCAGCCCCTTGGTGGCCGTGTCGATATCGAGCGCCGCGCCCGACAGGGTCTGCGCCTCGAAGATGCCGAGCACGATGCAGTCGGACTTCCCGGTCAGGAACCCCTTCGCCTCGCCTTTGCTCCAATCACAGCCTTTTATGCTAAAGTCCATCGCGCTTGTCCTCGGATAAAATCTGGGCTAAGGATGAAAGCCGCAATTATCCGCTATTTTTCCCGTGGCGGCGCGAGCGCTCCACCACGCGTGCGCAGCCTCCCGCCCTCTTCTCATCAAGAATGATCTTCGAACGCTCCCTCCAGCGCGAGCTTGCGTATACGGCTGGCGCCGTGTTCATGGTGCTGCTCACGATCATGCTCACGACGATGATGATCCGCATCGTCGGCTACGCCGCGTCCGGTGAAATCGATCCGCGGGACGTCCTCGTGCTGATCGGCCTCACCGTGATCGGCTACCTCGCCGTGATGCTCGTCGTCACGCTGTTCGTGTCGATCCTGTTCGTGCTGACCCGGTGGTACCGGGACTCCGAAATGGTCGTGTGGCTCGCGTCCGGCGTGAGCCTCACGCGCCTCATCAAGCCGATCGGCGTGTTCGCCACGCCGATCATCCTGCTGATCGCCTTCTTCGCGTTCGTCGGCTGGCCGTGGTCGAACCAGCAAAGCAAGATGATCAAGGCGCGCTTCCAGCAGCGCGACGAGATCTCGCTGCTCGCGCCGGGCCAGTTCCGCGAATCGGCATCGAACCACCGCGTGTTCTTCATCGAGAAGATGACGCCCGACCAGAGCAAGGTGCAGAACGTGTTCGTGACCTCGACCGAGAACGGCAAGGTCAATGTGGTCGTGTCGCAGACGGGGCACACGGAAACGCGCGACGGCAGCCGCTTCGTCGTCCTGGAGGACGGCCGCCGCTACGACGGCACGCCCGGCCAGCCGAACTTCAAGATCATGGAGTTCGAGCGCTATGGCGTGAAGATCACGAGCACCCCGGTCACCAACGTGCAGACCACCAACAGCACGCCGACGCCGGACCTGCTGCGCAACCCGACGAACGACAACCTCGCGGAATTCGCGTGGCGCGCGGGGCTGCCGCTGATCGCGATCAACCTGATGGTGCTCGGCATTCCGCTGTCGTACCAGAACCCGCGACGCAGCCGCACGATCAACCTCGTGATGGCCGTGCTGATCTACCTCACGTACTCGAACCTGCTGAACGTCGTGCAGTCGCAGATCGAGCAGGGCAAGATGTCGTTCGGCGTCGGTCTCGTCGGCCTGCATCTGGTCGTCGCGGCGATCGTCGCGTTCATCTTCTGGTTGCGCGTGCGCAATCGTCCGCTGTTTACACGCGCGCTGTTCGGCCGCTCGGGAGCATGATCGATGCGGCTCTATGAAAAGTACTTCGCGCGGCAGATCTACGTCACGTTCGTCTTCATCCTGTTCGCGTTCTCGGGCCTGTTCTTCTTCTTCGACCTGATCAGCGAACTGAACTCGGTCGGGCACGGCAACTACAAGTTCGGCTACGCGGTGCTGCGCGTCGCGCTGCAGACCCCGTCGCGCTTCTACGAAATCATCCCGGTCGCCGCGCTGATCAGCGCGATCTACGTGTTCGCGCAGATGGCCGCGAACTCGGAATTCACGATCTTCCGCGTATCGGGCCTCGCGACCAACCAGGCGCTGCGCTCGCTGCTGAAGATCGGCGTGCCGCTCGTGATCATCACCTACCTGATCGGCGAATTCGTCGGCCCGTACGCCGACCAGCTGTCCGAACGCGTGCGGCTGCAGGCGCTCGGCGCATCGGTGTCGTCGAACTTCCAGTCGGGCGTGTGGGTGAAGGACACGCTCGCGGCCCGTGAAAACGGCGAGCAGGTCACGCGCTTCGTCAACGTCGGCAGCCTGTCGCCCGACTCGACGATCAGCAACGTGCGCATCTACGAATTCGATTCGAAATTCCAGCTGCGCAACGTGCGGATCGCGCAGACGGGCCGCTACGAGCCGCCCGGCCACTGGCTGCTGAAGGGCGTCAACGAAACCGAGCTGACGCCGATCAAGCCGATCAGCGGCCAGCCGGCCGATGCGCTGAACCCCGTGTACCGGTCGCAGCAGGTATCGCTGCCCGAATACCGGCTGCGCTCGGACCTGACGCCGCAGATCCTGTCGGTGCTGCTCGTGTCGCCGGATCGCATGTCGATCATCAACCTGTTCCGCTACATCCAGCATTTGCGCGAGAATCAGCAGGACACGCAGCGCTACGACATCGCGCTGTGGCGCAAGCTGCTGTATCCGTTCGCGGTGTTCGTGATGCTCGTGCTGTCGCTGCCGTTCGCGTACCTGCACACGCGTGCGGGCGTGGTCGGCGTGAAGGTGTTCGGCGGCATCATGCTCGGCATGAGCTTCCAGCTTCTCAATACGCTGTTCTCGCACATCGGCACGCTGAACACGTGGCCCGCGCCGCTCACCGCGGCGACGCCGGGCCTGATCTATCTCGCGCTCGGCCTGTTCGCGCTCAAGTGGGTCGACCGGCACTGAGCGCCGCGTCACGACGGAGGTTTCGACATGAGCTCGCATGGCATCGTCCTGTTCGGCCACGGCGCGCGTGACCCACGCTGGGCCGAGCCGTTCGAACGGCTCGCCGCGCGGCTGCGCGGCGCCCCCTCCCCCGCCGCACACGTGTCGCTCGCGTTCCTCGAGCTGATGACGCCGTCGCTCGGCGACGCGGTCGCCGGGCAGGTCGCGGCCGGCTGCACGCACATCACCGTGGTGCCCGTGTTCTTCGGCCAGGGCGGCCATGTCCGCCGCGACCTGCCGCAGCTCGTCGACGCATGCCGCGCCGTGCATCCGGGTGTCGAGATCCGCTGCGCGACGGCCGTCGGCGAAGACGACGGCGTGCTCGACGCGATCGCGCGCTACTGCATCGACCAGATCGGCGACGACGCGTAAATCACGCCGTCACGGCCCACAAAGAAAAAGCGCCGGCTTCCGCCAGCGCTTTTTTCGTTTGGAACTCCAGCCGGATTCCGCTCAGGCCGCATTTCGCAGCACATCGCCCACTTTCGCCTGCCCGGCGCGCTCGGCGAACGCATCGCCGATCATCAGCAGGCTCGGTTCCGCGGGATCGAGCCACGCCTGCGCGTCGCCCGCCGCCATCTGCGCGAGCGTCAGCGTCAGCGTACGTTCGCGCGCGGTGCTGCACGCCTCGACGATCGCCACGGCCGTCGCCGGCGCACGGCCCGCGTCGATCAGCTCCTGCGCGATGCCGGGCGCGCTGTCGCGGCCCATGTAATAGACCATCGAATCGGCGCGCGCGGCTTCGCGAATCTCGTCGCTGCCCGGCGCGCGGCTGTGCGTCGCGAACGCGACGCTGCGCGACACGCCGCGCAACGTCAGCGAACGCTTCAGCGTCGCCGCCCCGGCCAGTGCCGCGGTGATGCCCGGCACGACCTCGTAGTCGATGCCGGCCGCTTCCAGCGCGCGCATCTCCTCTTCGGCGCGACCGAACAGCATCGGGTCGCCACCCTTCAGCCGCACGACGCACGCATGCTCGCGTGCCGCATCGACGATCTGCTTGTTGATGAAGTGCTGCGCGGTCGAGCGCTGCCCGCAGCGCTTGCCGACGGCAATCCGGCGCGCATGCGGCGCGTAGTCGAGCATCGCGGGCTCGACGAGCGCGTCGTGCAGCACGACGTCCGCCTGCTCGAGCAGCCGCGCGCCGCGCACCGTGATGAGGTCGGCCGCGCCCGGCCCTGCTCCGATCAGATACACCTTGCCCATGTTTATCGCTTCGCCTTCCAGCGGGCGTCGGCTCCGGCCCGCGCCGCCGCGAAGCGGCGCGGTTGCCCGGTCACGCCGAGAACGCCCGGATCATCCCTGCGGCGACCGTGTGATGCGTCGCCTCGTCGATCAGCACGAACGCACCGGTACCCGGATGCGCGTCGTACGTGTCGCACACGATCGGCTTCTGCAGCGTCAGCGCGACGCGGCCGATGTCGTTCATCTTCAGATCGTGACGGTCGGTCGCGTGCGACAGCGTGTGCACGTCGAGCACCTGCTTGACGCCGCCGATCTTCGCGAACACCGTGCTGGTGGTCTGCTTCAGCAGGTATTTGCGCTGCGGCGACAGCGGCGTCTCGTCGAACCAGCACAGATCGGCTTCGAGCTTCTTCGCCGGCTCGACCGGCTCGGCGGACGTGACGAACATGTCGCCGCGCGACACGTCGACGTCTTCCGCGAGGCGGATCGTCACGGTCTGGCCCGCGAACGCGTGCGGCACGGACGCGGTGCCGCCCGGCACCGGCGCGACGATCTCGGCGACCGTCGCCGTGCGGTTCGACGGCAGCACGACGATCTCGTCGCCGACCTTCACTTCGCCCGACTCGATCCGGCCCATGTAGCCGCGGAAATCGTCGGCCGAGCTGCCGTCCTGGCGCGCGACCCACTGCACGGGGAAGCGCAGCGCGTCGTGCGCCTGCGTCTCGACCGGCAGCGATTCGAGCACGTCGAGCAGCGGTTCGCCCGCGTACCACGGCATGCGCTCGCTCGCGCCGACGATGTTGTCGCCCTTCAGCGCCGACACCGGCACGAAGCGCACGTCGCTCAGGCCAAGCTGCTTCGCAAGCGTGACGTATGCATCGCGGATCTCGTTGAAGCGCGCTTCGCTGTAGTCGACGAGGTCCATCTTGTTGATCGCGACGATCACGTGCTGCAGCCCGAGCAGCTTGACGATCGCGCTGTGGCGCTTGGTCTGCGGCAGGAGTTGCACGACACCGTTCTCGACCGTGATGCGCGTCGCGTCGATCAACACGATCGCCGCGTGCGCGGTCGATGCGCCCGTCACCATGTTGCGCGTGTACTGCTCGTGGCCCGGCGTATCGGCGATGATGAACTTGCGCTTCGCGGTCGCGAAGTAGCGGTACGCGACGTCGATCGTGATGCCTTGCTCGCGCTCGGCTTCGAGGCCGTCGGTCAGCAGCGCGAGGTCGAGCTCGTCGCCGACCGTGCGCTTGTTTTTCGCACGCGACAGCGCGGACAGCTGGTCGGACAGCACGGCCTTGCTGTCGTACAGCAGGCGGCCGATCAGCGTGCTCTTGCCGTCGTCGACGCTGCCTGCGGTAATGAAGCGCAGCACGCCGAGGTCTTCGGTGTTCTCGATGATGCTCATGATGTGAATGTCCTCGTGTGCTTCAGAAATAACCTTGCTTCTTGCGCTGTTCCATCGCGGCTTCGGAGGCCTGGTCGTCCATCCGGGTCGCGCCGCGCTCGGTGATCTCGGTCACCGCCGTCTCCGCGATGATCTTCTCGACGTCGTCCGCATCGCTCTCGACCGGGCACGTGCAGGAAATGTCGCCGACCGTGCGGAAGCGCACCTGCGCGAGCTCGCTCGTCTCGCCGTCACGCATCGGCGTGAGCGGCGTGACGGGCACGAGCAGCCCGTTGCGGCGCACGATCTCGCGCTGGTGCGCGTAATAGATCGACGGCAGTTCGAGGTTCTCGCGCGCGATGTACTGCCACACGTCGAGCTCGGTCCAGTTCGAGATCGGGAACACGCGCAGGTGCTCGCCCTTGTGCAGGCGGGCGTTGTACAGGCTCCACAGTTCCGGGCGCTGCGCCTTCGGATCCCACTGGCCGAATTCGTCGCGGAACGAGAAGATGCGTTCCTTCGCACGCGCCTTCTCTTCGTCGCGGCGCGCGCCGCCGATCAGCGCCGTGTAGCCGTGCTGCTCGATCGTCTCGAGCAGCGTGACGGCCTGCGCGGCATTGCGCGAATCGGTTTCGCGGCGCAGCACGACCGTGCCGCGCTTGATCGAATCCTCGACGTGGCCGACGACCAGCTCGGCACCGAGTTCTTGCGCGCGGCGATCGCGGAAGTCGATCACTTCTTCGTAGTTGTGGCCCGTATCGATGTGCACGAGCGGGAACGGCAGCGTCGTCTTGCGGTTCGCGCCGAGGCCGAATGCCTTCAGTGCCAGATGCAGCACGACGACCGAATCCTTGCCGCCCGAGAACAACAGCGCCGGCTTGCTGCATTCGGCGACCAGTTCGCGCAGGATGTGGATCGACTCGGCTTCGAGCCAGTCGAGGTGGCCCATGCGGTTGTCGGCACCGGCGGGCGGGGCAAAGGCGGATTGCTCGAGCGTCGTGCTCATGATTTCAGTCCTTCTCTTCTGGGTTCGTGCCGCCCGCTGTCGCAGGCGGCGCAATATTCAGTTTCTTGTCAGGCTTTCAGCGCGTGGCGCCGGCAACGGCGTCCGCGGGAATCGGCGTGATCGTCGTGATGTGCAAGCCGCATTCCTTCGTATCGCGCGACTCCCACCACCAGCGGCCCGCGCGGCTGTCTTCGCCGGGACGGATCGCCCGCGTACACGGCTCGCAGCCGATGCTCGGGTAGCCGCGCGCATGCAGCGGGTTGACCGGCACGTCAAACGCCTTAAGGTACGCCCACACGTCGCTTTCCGTCCAGTCGGCGAGCGGGTTGTACTTCGCGATCCCGCGCGCTTCGTCCTGCTCTTCCTCGTGCAGTTCGGCACGCGTGACCGACTGCTCGCGGCGCTGGCCCGTGACCCATGCGCCGACGTCCGCGAGCGCGCGATTCAGCGGCTCGACCTTGCGGATGTGGCAGCACGACTTGCGCAGCTCGACGCTCTCGTAGAACGCGTTCAGGCCGTGCTCGGCGACGTACTGGTCGACCGCGTCCTGCTGCGGATGGAACTGCTCGATCTCGTAGCCGTAGCGCTCGCGCACGCGGTCGATCATGCCGAGCGTTTCAGCATGCAGGCGGCCCGTGTTCAGCGAGAAGATGCCGATCCGCACGCCCTTCGACAGGATCGCATGCGTGAGCAGCATGTCTTCCGCCGCGAGGCTGCTCGCGAACTTCACCTTCTCGTGACGGGCACCGATCTGCGCGAGCAGCGCGTCGAGGCGCTCGACCTTCGCGGCGAGTTCCGGCGTCAGCGCGGTGGCGGTCGCGGTGCTCATGCGCCCACCTTCGCGTCGGGCGTCGCGCCGCGGCGGCGGAACAGCGGTTCGGGCTGGTCGAACGCGCCCTGGTAACGCTGCGTGAATTCCGTGAACGCATTCAGCGCGTCGTGGATGTCCTTGTCGGCGCGCACCGCGTACGCATCGAAGCCGCAACGCGACATGTACAACAGCTGGTCGCGCAGCACGTCGCCGATCGCGCGCAGCTCGCCCGTCCAGCCGTGGCGCTCGCGCAGCAGGCGCGCGATGCTGTAGCCGCGGCCGTCCGCGAAGCGCGGGAAGTCGACCGCGATCAGCGAAATCGCGCCGAAATCGGCCACGAGATCGGCCGGCTCGCTGTCCGGCGCGAGCCACACGCCGAGCTCGTCCTTCGTCTTCGCGGCGACGAGCGCCGCGCGCTCGGCCTGCCACAATGCGAACGGCACCAGCACCTTGCCGGCCGGCAACGCGTCGACCGCGGGCAGTGCACCGTCTTCCGCCGCGCGCACGACCTGCCATGCATCGTCGATCACTGCGCGGTTCTTGATAATCGAAGCCATCTGCTAATTCCTTCTACCCGGTTGGTTACGCGTTCACTGCCTGGCGCGCCGCATACACGCGCTCCTTGAACGGCGCGATGCCGATGCGATCGTACGTGTCGACGAAGCGCTCGCCGTCGATGCGCGATTCGACGAACGTGTCGATCAGCTTCGCGATCACGCCGGGCACTTCCTCCGCCGAGAACGACGGCCCGATCACGCGGCCGAGGCGCGCGCCGTTCCGGCCCGTGCCCTGCTCGCCGCCGAGCGACACCTGGTACCACTCGGCGCCGTCCTTGTCGACGCCGAGGATGCCGATGTTGCCGACGTGATGGTGACCGCACGAGTTCATGCAACCGGAAATGTTCAGCGACAGGTCGCCGAGGTCGTACACATAGTCGAGATCGTCGAAACGCTGCTGGATCGCCAGCGCGATCGGGATCGACTTTGCGTTCGCGAGCGAGCAGAAGTCGCCGCCCGGGCACGCGATGATGTCGGTCAGCAGGCCGATGTTCGGCGTCGCGAAACCGGCTGCCTTCGCCTTTTCCCACAGGGCGAACAGGTCGCGTTTCTTCACGTTCGCGAGAATCAGGTTCTGCTCGTGCGACACGCGCAGCTCGCCGAACGAGTAAGCGTCGGCCCAGTCGGCCACCAGATCCATCTGCTGGTCGGTCGCGTCACCCGGCGCGATACGGTGATCCTTCAGCGACAGCGTGACGGCGGCATAGCCGGCCACCTTGTGCGGGGCAACGTTACGCTCGACCCAGCGCGCGAACGCCTTGTTCTCGAGCAGGTGCTGTTCGAACGACGCGTCGGTGTCGGCCAGCTTCTCGTAGACGGGCGGCTGGAAGTACTGCGACACGCGGTCGACTTCCGCCTGCGTGAGCGTCGACGGGCCGTCCTTCAGGTGCTGCCACTCTTCCTCGACCTGCTGCGCGAACTTCGCGGGCGACAACGCCTTCACGAGGATCTTGATGCGCGCCTTGTAGAGGTTGTCGCGGCGGCCGTAACGGTTGTACACGCGCAGCACGGCTTCGCAATAGGTGAGCAGGTGCTGCCACGGCAGGTCTTCCTTGATCACCGCGCCGATGATCGGCGTACGGCCGAGGCCGCCGCCCGCGAGGATGCTCGCGACCACTTCGCCCTGCGCGTTCTTCTTCAGGTACACGCCGAGGTCGTGGATCTGCACGGCCGCACGGTCGTCCTTCGAGCCCGACACCGCGATCTTGAACTTGCGCGGCAGCCATGCGAATTCGGGATGGAACGTCGACCACTGGCGCAGGATTTCCGACCACGGACGCGGATCGATCTCTTCGTCCTGCGCGACACCGGCGAACTGGTCGGCCGTGATGTTGCGGATGCAGTTGCCCGACGTCTGGATGCCGTGCATCTGCACCGACGCGAGCTTCGCGAGGATCTCGGGCGTTTCTTCCAGCTTGATCCAGTTGAACTGGATGTTCGAGCGGGTCGAGAAGTGACCGTAGCCGCGGTCGTGTTCGCGGGCGATGCGTGCCAGCATCCGGAGCTGATCGCTGCGCAGGTTGCCGTACGGAATCGCGATGCGGTGCATGTACGCGTGGCGCTGCATGTACAGGCCGTTCTGCAGGCGCAGCGGACGGAACTCTTCTTCGCTCAACTCGCCCGACAGCCGGCGGCGCACCTGATCGCGGTACTGCGCGACACGCTCGTCGACGATCGTCTGGTCGTATTGGTCGTACTGATACATTCGGGGACCCCAGGGTTTTCGTGGTGACCGCGCGACGTCCTAGCCACGTCGCGCCCGAATCTCCGTTCCGCCGCTATCGCCGGCCTTCCGCTGCCCGGCTGGATTGCTAATGACGAAAACAGATATCCATATTTGAAAAACTCCGGTGAATCGTAATAAACTCGCCTTATATTTCAAACGACTAAAAAATTCTGTTGATATGCGGAAGGGTTATAAATGAACCTGCACCAATTTCGCTTCGTGCGCGAGGCCGTCCGGCAGAATTTCAATCTCACCGAGGCCGCCAAGGCGCTCTACACGTCGCAACCGGGGGTATCGAAGGCGATCATCGAGCTCGAGGACGAGCTGGGCGTGGAGATCTTCACGCGGCACGGCAAGCGCGTGCGCTCGCTCACCGAGCCGGGCCGGATCATCCTCGCGTCGGTCGAGCGGATTCTCCAGGAGGTTGAAAGCCTTAAAAGGGTCGGAAAAGATTATGCAGCCCAGGATCAGGGCAACCTGACCATCGCCGCGACCCACACGCAGGCCCGCTACTCGCTGCCGGCCGCGATCGCCGAGTTCAAGAAGCGCTTCCCGAAAGTGCACCTGTCGATCCTGCAGGGCAGCCCGACGCAGGTGGCCGAGATGGTGATCCACGACCAGGCCGATCTCGCGATCGCCACCGAGGCGATCTCCGACTACAAGGAACTCGTGTCGCTGCCCTGCTTCCAGTGGCATCACGCGGCCGTCGTGCCGGCCGACCACCCGCTGCTCGAACGCAAGCCGGTCACCCTCGACGATCTCGCGCAGTACCCGCTGATCACGTACGACGATGCGTTCGCGGGCCGCAAGAAGATCAACCATGCGTTCGCGCTGCGCGGCCTGTCGCCGGACATCGTGCTCGAGGCGATCGACGCCGACGTGATCAAGACCTACGTCGAACTCGGCCTCGGCGTCGGCATCATGGCCGACATCGCGTTCAATCCCGAGCGTGACCGTAGCCTGCGGCTGATCCCGGTCGGCCACCTGTTCGGCAGCAACGTGACGCGCGTCGCGCTCAAGCAGGGCGCTTACCTGCGCAGCTATGTGTATACGCTGGTCGAACTGCTGTCGCCGACGCTGAACCGCAAGCTGATCGAGCAGGCGCTCAAGGGCGAATCCGAATCGTACGAACTCTGAGCGGCGTGTATAACCACGGGGCGCACATCGCGCCCCTTTTTGCTGTCCGACGGAGAATTCCGCATGACGCTTCTCGCCCTGTTGCGCCGCGCTGCCGGCGCCGCTCTCGTACTGGCCAGCGCCGCCGCGCATGCCGACCTGAAGGTCGGCGTCGACCTGTCGTCGACCGGCCCGGCGGCCGCGATCGGCATCACGAGCAAGAACGCGATCCTGATGTGGCCGAAGACGATCGCCGGGCAACCCGTGCAGGTGACGGTGCTCGACGATGCGTCCGACCCGGGCACCGCGGTGCGCAACATCCGCAAGCTGGTCGACGAGGATCACGTCGACGTGGTGGTCGGGCCGAACATCACGCCGGCCGCGCTCGCGGCGCTCGATGCGGTGGCCGCCGGGCAGACGCCGATGATCACGCTGGTCGGCTCCGGCGCGATCGTCGAGCCGCAGGAAGGCGCGCGGACCTGGGCGTTCAAGATGGCGCAGAGCGACCGCGCGATGGCCGACGTGATGACGCGCCATATGGCGAACCACGGCGTGAAGACGGTCGGCTTCATCGGCTTCGCCGACAGCTACGGCGATAGCTGGCTGAACGAGTTCACGCGCTTCGCGGACCTGCGCAAGATCCGCGTCATCGCGACCGAGCGCTTCAACCGCACCGACGCGAGCGTCACGGGCCAGGCATTGAAGCTGATCGCGGCGAAACCCGACGCGATCCTGATCGCGGGCTCGGGCACGCCGGCCGTGCTGCCGCAGCGCACGCTGATCGAGCGCGGCTACAAGGGCCCGGTCTACCAGACCCACGGGATCGCGACACCGGAATTCATCAAGCTGGGCGGCAAGGATGTCGACGGGACGCTGTTCCCGACCCAGCCGGTGGTCGTCGCGCGCACGCTGCCGGCCGATCATCCGTCCCGCAAGGCCGCGCTCGCGTTCGTCGACGCGTACGAAGCGAAGTACGGTGCCGGCACGGTCACGCAGTTCGCGGGCGACGCGGCGGGCGTCTACCCGCGCCTCGCCGACGCGGTCGGCCGCGCGCTGAAGGCCGCGCAGCCCGGCACGCCCGCGTTCCGCGCGGCGCTGCGGCGCGAGCTGGAACGTGCGCACGAGCTGGTCGTGCCGAACGGTGTCGTCAACACGAGCGACAAGGATCATGTGGGACTCGACCAGCGCGCGAGCGTGATGGGGATCGTCAAGCAGGGCCGGTTCGTCTACCTCAGTCAGTGACTTGGACGGCCCGCAACCGGGCAGCTTGCCCAGCGGCGGGATTTCGGACATAATCCGCGTTTCGCCGCGCACCATCGCATGCGCGGCCAGGATCAAGCCCAGGTGGTGAAATTGGTAGACGCAGGGGACTCAAAATCCCCCGCCGCAAGGCGTGCCGGTTCGATTCCGGCCCTGGGCACCAGCATTCTCGCAGCGTGAGCGCTGCGCCTCCCGAAACCCGCGCAAGCTCGCCGCTTCGCGGGTTTTTTGTTTTTGCCGCCCGCGCCGCAACGCGCGCCCCGCGCAACAGTCCAAGCGGCATGAGGATGCGCGGCACGGAGGCACGCCATGTCCATGCGCACGATTTCATCCCCGCTCCGCCGCCGCGTGCTCGCCGCGGTGCTGTCGCTCATGCTGGCCGGCTGCGATGTACTGACCGCGCCGCCGGTGCCCGACTGGCCGGGCCCGCACGCGCCCTACCCGTTCCCGGACAATATTCCGCATCGCACCGAATGAGTGGACCGGAAGGCCACCGTCGGCACGTCAAGTCGAGCGCAGGCTCAGGCCATCAACGCCCGCACGAAGTCGAGAAACACGCGCACCTTCGCGGAAACGAGGTTGGACGCGTGGTGATACGCGTAGAGCGGAAACGTCTCGTCCGCCCATTCCGGCAGCAGCAGCACCAGCCGCCCGTCGGCAAGGATGTCGCGCGCATAGAGTTCCAGCAGCTGGGCAATCCCCGCGCCGCCCAGGCACGCGCCGAGCAGCATGCCCGTATCGTTGACCATCAGCCGGCCGGCGGCATCGAACGGCATCACCTCCTTGCCGCGATGGAATTCCCATTCGAACGGCCGCCCCGTCACCGGGTCGCGGATCAGCACGCAGCGATGCCCGCTCGCGAGATCCCGCGGGTGCCGCGGTTCGCCGTGGCGCGCGACATAGGCCGCCGACGCGCAGGTCAGCACGCGCGTTTCCAGCAGCAGCCGCGCACGGTATGACGATGGTTCCGGAATGCCGAACCGCACCGCCACGTCGAACCCGTCGGCGACGAGGTCACCCATCCGGTCGCGCACGCTGATCTCGACGGACAGGTCGGGAAAGCGGTCGAGAAACTCGGCCATCTTCGGCGCCAGCACGTAGTGGCCGAACGTCGCGTCGACGTTGACGCGCAGCCGCCCCCTGACACGCGCCTTCGACTGGCCGGCGTCGATCGCCGCGTCCTCGATGCCGGCCAGCAGCGGCGCGACCGCTTCATAGAAACGCCGCCCTTCGTCGGTCAGCGTGATCGCACGGGCCGTGCGGTTGAAGATCCGGATGCCGACGCGCTCCTCCAGCCGGGCGACGGCACGGCTCACCGCCGGCTGCGTCAACCCCATCGCCTCGCCGGCGCGCGCGAAGGTGCCGGCCTCGATCACCGCCGAGAGCACGCCGATCCCGCTCAAAAGCCTGCTGTCGAATGCCATGAGACGTACTTTCAGTCATTCTTGATCTGATCATTATTCATTATTTTTATTGATCGAGGGAGCCTACATTAGTCCTGTCGCCGGATCGCACGGCACTCACGAACCAAGGAGCAGGACATGAGCACATCGGAACAGGTCGCCCTCGTCACGGGCTCGTCGCGCGGCATCGGTGCGGAAATCGCCCGCCGCCTCGCCCGCGACGGTTTCAGGGTCGTCGTGAACTATGCCGGCGGCGCCGGCCCCGCGCAGGAAGTGGTCGACGCGATCGTCGCCGGCGGCGGCACGGCCGTCGCGGTGCAGGCGGACGTCGCCGATCCGGCCGCGGTGGCCGCGCTGTTCGACACGGCCGAGCAGGCATTCGGCCGGATCGACGTCGTCGTCAACAGCGCCGGCGTGATGAAGCTCGCGCCCCTCGCCGAGTTCGACGACGCCGCGTTCGACCAGACCGTCGCGATCAACCTGAAGGGCGCGTTCAACGTCAGCCGCGAAGCAGCGAAGCGCGTGCGCGACGGCGGGCGCATCGTCAACCTGACCTCGAGCGTGATCGGCATGCGCCTGCCGACCTACGGCGTGTACATCGCGACCAAGGCCGCCGTCGAGGGCATGACGCAGGTGCTCGCGCAGGAGATGCGGGGCCGCGGCATCAGCGTGAACGCCGTCGCGCCCGGGCCGGTCGCGACCGAGCTGTTCCTGCAGGGCAAGAGCGCCGAACTCGTCGACCGGATGGCGAAGATGAACCCGCTGGAGCGGCTCGGCCAGCCCGCCGACATCGCCAGCGTCGTCGCGTTCCTCGCCGGCCCCGACGGCGCGTGGGTCAACGGCCAGGTCCTGCGTGCCAACGGCGGCATGTGCTGACCGGCCGCCTGCCACGCCCACCGCTTACCGGAGATCGGTCATGAAGGAAGTCATTCTCGTCACGGGCGCGTCCAGCGGCTTCGGCCTGCTGACGGCCCAGGCGCTCGCCCGCGCCGGGCATACCGTCTACGCGTCGATGCGCGAAAGCACCGGCCGCAACGCGCCGCGCGTCGCCGCCATCGCCGCCTACGCGCAGGAACACGGCGTCGACCTGCGCACCGTCGAGCTCGACGTCGGCGACGACGCGTCCGTCGGCGCCGCCATCGATCGCGTGATCGCGGACAACGGCCGGCTCGACGTCATCGTCCACAACGCCGGCCACATGGTGTTCGGCCCGGCCGAAGCGTTCACGCCCGAGCAGATCGGCGAGCTCTACGACATCAACGTCGTGTCGACCCAGCGCGTCAACCGCGCGGCGCTGCCGCACCTGCGCCGCCAGGGGCGCGGGCTGCTCGTCTGGGTGTCGTCGTCGTCCGCGCGCGGCGGTACGCCGCCGTTCCTCGCGCCCTACTTCGCCGCGAAAGCCGCGATGGATTCGCTCGCGGTGTCCTACGCGGCCGAACTGGCACGCTGGGGGATCGAGACGTCGATCGTCGTGCCGGGCGCGTTCACCCAGGGCACGAATCACTTCGCCCACGCGGGCAAGCCGGCCGATGCAGGCGTTCAGGCCGCCTACGTCGACGGCCCCTATGCCGGCGTCGCCGAACAGGCGCTTCAAGGCCTCGCCGCGCTCGAACCGGCAGACGCCGATGCCGGCACCGTCGCGACAGCCATTGCCGACATCGTCGCCGCCCCGGCTGGCAAGCGCCCGTACCGCGTGTTCGTCGATCCGTCGCAGGACGGCGCGGAGGAGGTGTTCCGCGTCGGCGACCGGATTCGCCGCGAGATATTCAGGAACATCGGCCTCGCCGACCTGCTCGCGGCCCGCGTCGGCGGCTGATCCACCGTGCGCCGGTCACGCCGGCGCGCGTCAGCCTGGCTCGCAGAACCCGAGGATCGCGTCGGCGATTGCCGCCGGCGCCTCGCGCTGCGGAAAGTGGCCGACACCGTCCAGCACCTGGCGCGCGTAGCGCCCCGCAAAGAACCGCTCGCGCCCGGCCGAGCTGTCCGGATGATTGCAGGTGTCCGCGCCGCCGTGCAGCACGAGCGTCGGCAGCGCCAGCACCGGCGCTGGATTCAGCCGCGCATCGTCGTCGGCATAGGCCGGCGTGCCCGGTGTGAATCCCCATCGATGCCGGTACGAATGCAGCACGACGTCGATCCAGTCGGGCCCGTCGAACGCGGCGGCGGCCGCGTCGAAATCGCTGTCGCGATACCAGCCCGGCGGCGACCACGTGTCCCACATCAAGCGGGCAAACGCGCGGCGATCGTCGCGCAACGCCTGCTCGCCGCGTGGCGTCGCCATGAACCAGTGATACCAGTAGTTTCGTGCCTGCTGCAGCGACAGCGGCTGCCCAGGATCGTTGGTGCCGTACCCGACCGACAGCATCACGAGATGCGATGCGGCGCCTTCGCGCAGCCCGCACGCGTTCGCGGCTGCCCGCGCGCCCCAGTCGTGCCCGACCAGTACGGGCCGCTCGATGCCGAGCGCATCGACGAAGTCGAGCAGGTCGCGCCCGAGCGCCGCGAGCTGGCCGCTGCGCGGCACGGATGCGTCGCGAAAGCGGGTCGGCGCAAAACCGCGCAGCGCGGGCGCGAGCACGCGGTAGCCGTGCGCGGCGAGCCTTGCCGCCACCGCGTCCCAGCCGACCGGGCTGTCCGGCCAGCCGTGCAGCAGCACGGCCACGCGCTCGCCGCGCGGGTTCCATTCGAGATAGGCAAGGTCGAGCGACGCGGTCGTCGCATGCGCATAGGTCGTCATCGTGCACTCCGTTGGGTGGATCCGAGTGCACGATGGTAGGCCGGCCTTTCATCACGATTCACGGAGTATCATGGTTCATTCTTCGAATATCGCGTTGAATTGATCCATGGAACCGCCGACCGATCCCGCGTCGACCTCGCTCGACATCACGCTGCTGCGCACCTTCCTCGAAGTCGTCGACAGCCGCGGGTTCGCGCCGGCCGCGGAACGGCTCGCGCTGACGCCATCCGCCGTCAGCGGCCACATCAAGCGGCTCGAACAGGCGGCCGGCACGGTGCTGCTCGCGCGCACCACCCGTCGCATCGCGCTCACGCCGGCCGGCGACACGCTGTACGCATACGCACGCAACATCGTCGACATGGAGCGCGAAGTGCGCGCAAGGCTGCGCGGCGCGCCGGCGCACGGCCCGCTGCGGGTCGGCGCATCGGAGGATTTTGCGGGTGCGTGGCTGCCGCACGTGCTGCGCACGTTCCGCGACCGCCACCCGCGCACGTCGATCGAGCTGAAGGTCGGGATCACCGCGTCGCTGCTGCGCGAGCAGACGCTCGGCCGGCTCGACGTCGTGCTCGGCAAGCAGTGCCGGCAGGTCGACACGCCGGGCGAACTGCTGTGGGAAGAACCGCTCGTGTGGGCGTTCGCGTCGGATCGCACGCTCGACGCCGGCGGCGACGTGCCGCTCGCGCTGTTTCCGCAGCCATGCGTCTATCGCGAAGCCGCCGTCGCGGCACTCGCCGCTGCACTGCGGCCGTTTCGCGTGCTGTTCGAGAGCAGCAGCATGGCCGGCTGCGTGTCGGCCGCGCTCGCGGGCTTCGCGGTCACCGCGCTGGCGCGCAGCCAGTTGCGCGACGGCCTGCGCGAATGCGGCCCGCAGGACGGCCTGCCGGCGCTGCCGGCCGCGCGTTTCTACGCGTTTGCGGCGAAACCGGACGGCGCCGCCGCCGCGTTGATCGACGCGGTGCGGGAAACCGGGCGCAGCCGGCAGTTCGCGGCGCTGCCCGGCTGAAACAGGCACGACGGCACGTGACGCGATCCGGCCGTGCCGGTCAGTCGCCCTCCGCGCCCTCCCCGCCATGCGTCAGCGCGCTCGCCATCAGTTCCCCGAACCATTCGATGAAGGCATTGAGCCGGCGCGAACGGTGACGCCGGTGCGGGTACACGGCCGACACGTCCATCGGTGCGGCGCGGTGGCCGGGCATCACGTCGACGAGTGCGCCGCTGTCGAGCAGATGCTGGACGTCGAAGCGCGGAATCTGGATCAGCCCCATCCCGGCGATGCAGCTGGCAATATAGGTTTCGGCATTGTTGACGATCACCCGGCTCGGCAGCATGAGCGTGTGCCGCTGGCCGTCCACGCAGTATTCCCAGTCGAGTTCGCGCCCGATCGTCGGCGACGCATAGCCGATCGCCCAGTGTCCGTGCGCGAGCCCATCCGGATGCTCGGGCACGCCGCATTCGCGCAGGTAGTCGGGGCTCGCGCAGTTGATCAGCATGAACTGTCCGAGCGGCCGCACGACGAGGCTGCTGTCGGCAAGCCGCCCGACGCGGATCGCGCAGTCGACGCCCTCCTGCACCAGGTCGATCGAACGATCGGTCGAGCCGAGCGACAGTTGCAGCTTCGGATAACGGTGAAACAGCGACGGCAGCGCGGGCGCCACCATGCGGCGCGCGATCCGGCTCGGCACGTCGACGTTCAGCCGGCCGATCACGTCGCGGTCGCGGCGGCGGAACAGGCGGTCGAGTTCGTCGGCCTCCGCGAGCAGGCGCCGGCCACGTTCGAGCAGCAGCGCGCCGTCGGCGGTCAGTTGCACCTGGCGTGTCGTGCGGTGCAAGAGGCGCGTGCCGAGCCCCGTCTCCAGTTGCTGGACGGCTGCCGACACGGTCGCGCGCGGCACGTCGAGCGCATGCGCGGCCTTGATGAAGCTGCCCATCTCGGCAACCTGCAGGAAGATTCTGACCTGATCCAGCTTGTCCATCGGCAGGAAACGTAGGTTCGGACGAACGCCGCCGCCAGCCGTCACGCGTCGCGGCCAGGTCCGGCGGCACAGAGAAAACGGCACGCAGCCGCGAGGCCGCGCGCCTGTCCATTGTCCATGCAAACGCGCCATTGCGGTGCGCCGCGCGGCCCGTTGCCGGGCCGGTTACTTGGTCGTGTAGCCGCCGTTGATCAGGATCGTCTGGCCCGTGATCCACCAGCCGTCGGTGACGAGATGGCGGATGAACGGCACGACGTCCTCGATGTCGGTCAGGCCCGTCTTGCTGAACGGCGACAGCGCGGCCGCCGTCTTGTGATACGCGACCGCATCGGCGCCCTCGGCCGGATAGAAGAACGGCGTGTCCATCGGGCCCGGCCCGACGGCCGTCACCGAGATCCCGCGCGCGCCGTATTCCTTCGACGCCGCGCGCGTGAAATGCTCGACCGGCGCCTTCGACCCTTCGTACGCCGCATAGAACGGCGTGAACGCGCCGAGCAGCGACGTCACGAGCGTGACGAGCTTGCCGTGATCCTCGAGGTGCCGCCCCGCCTCCTTGATGAAGAAGAATGCCGACTTGCTGTTGACCGCGAACATCTCGTCGTACTCGGCCTCGCTGATCTCGGTGAACGGCTTCTTCAGCACCTTGCCGACCGTGTTGATCGCGATGTCGATCTTGCCGAAGCGCTGCTTCGCGTCGTCGAACAGCTTCTCGACCGCGGCGGCCGTCGTCAGGTCGCCCTGGAACGTAGCCGCTTCCGCGCCGGCCGCACGCACCGCGGCGGCCGTCTCCTCGGCTTGCGCCTGCGACGCGGCGCTGTTGTAGTGAATCGCCACG
Organism: Burkholderia sp. AU45274; assembly: GCF_030482505.1. Taxonomy (NCBI): domain Bacteria; kingdom Pseudomonadati; phylum Pseudomonadota; class Betaproteobacteria; order Burkholderiales; family Burkholderiaceae; genus Burkholderia; species Burkholderia sp. AU45274. The sequence goes on from NZ_JAUJQE010000005.1 coordinate 48,480, forward strand.
GCCTTCGCACCGTGGCTCGCCAGATCCCGCGCGATCAGGCCGCCGAGATTCTTTGCGCCGCCTGCGATCAGGACGACCTTGTCTGCGAGCGTATGAGTTGCCACGGTTGACTCCCTTTCTCGTTGAACGAAGCTTGGAGTGTAGGCACGCGCGACGCGCCGGTCAGCCGGGCAACGCTGGATGGATTATCCAGAAAAACGATCCAATCGAAGCGTGGCAGTGCAGCCTGCCGCACCGACAACCGCGCCGGATCCGCCCTCGATTGATGGGCGCCGATGCCGAGGGCGGCGCCCGCTCAGCGCGCGTACAGCGTCGCGTCGATCTTGCCGAGCAGCCACTGCATGCCGGCCAGGTGCTGCTGGTCGTGGCTGCACAGGTAGTGGACGAGCCCGCGCACGGTCAACGAACCGTAGCCGTCGAATTCCCCGGTGCGCGCGAACTGTTCGGGCGTGAGGCGCGACACGAGGTCCAGCGTCTCGCGCCGCGCTTCGTGGATCGCCGCGAGCACGTCGGACGCATACGCATCGTTGTAGCGGCGCTCGATCGCGAGCGCGTCGCCGTCGATCGACACGAGCAGCGGCCGGTCTTCGTCGAGCATCCGCCGCAGCCGCACGTGATAGCCGTCGATCTCGATGTCGCGCACATGGCAGAGCTGCCCGAGCGGCGAAAAATGCTCGCTCGGCATCCCGGCCCAGTCGTCGGGCGTCCAGCGCGCGTAGCCGTCGGGGACGGCCGCGAAATGGGCTTCGAGCTGACGGGGGAAATCGGCGAGTGCGTCGAGCGTCGTCGGATTCATGCGGGACTCCGTGTCGGATAGGGGCGGCGGCAGCCCTGGCACGGGCCTGCCGTCGCCGTTGCGTCACTTCACGCTGAAGCCGTACGCGCCCTGCGTGCGGTGCCCGTCGGTCGCGACGGCCACCCATTTCACCGTATAGGCGCCGGTGCCGACCGCCGTGAGCGGCACCGACATCCGCTTGCGGTTCGACGCGTCGATGCGCGCGCGGCCGTCCGACACCGTCTTGCCGTCGCCATCGACGACGACGATCGAGCTGAACGCGGGTTCCAGCGGCTCGGTGAAGTCGATCGTGACGGCGGCCGGGGCGGCAGCCACCGACGCGCCCGCCGCCGGATCGCTCTTCGCGAGGTGCGCGTGCGCGAACGCGGCCGACGAGACGGTCGCCGCAACGATGACGGCAGCGGCGTGGCGGCCGAACGGGAACGAAGCAAAAGGCATGGACTTTCCGTGAAGAATGAACGGGCGCCGCGCCCCGCGCGGCGTACCGGCAGCTTACCAGCGCATGCGCGCTCATGCCGGTCGCGCGCCATCGCTTGATAGAATGCGCGCGCTATGGATCTCGAAAGCATTCTCTACACCCAGGGCTTCGGCTCGCGCCGCCAGTGCCGGGGCCTGATCGAAGCGGGCCGCGTCACCGTGGCGGGCGCCCGCGCGACCGACCCCGACGCCGCGTTCGATACCGACGGCCTCGTGTTCTCGGTCGACGATACGGCGTGGCCGTTCCACGCACGCGCCTATCTCGCGCTCAACAAGCCGGCCGGCTACGAGTGTTCGCGCGATCCGCAACACCACGCGAGCGTGTTCAGCCTGCTGCCTGCACCGCTCGTCGCGCGCGGCGTGCAGTGCGTCGGGCGTCTCGACCAGGACACGACGGGCCTGCTGCTGCTGTCCGACGACGGCCAGTTCGTGCACGCGTACACGTCGCCGAAACGCAAGGTGCCGAAAACCTATGTGGCAACCGTGCGCCACCCGCTCGACGACACGCAGCTGAACACGCTGCGCACCGGCGTGCAGTTGCACGGCGAGCCGAAGCCGATCGCGGCGGTCGCCGCCGACGCGCGCGACCCGCACGCGCTCGCGCTGACCGTGCTCGAAGGCAAGTATCACCAGGTCAAGCGGATGGTCGCGGCGGTGAGCAACCGCGTCGAGTTGCTGCACCGCGAAAGCATCGGCGGCTTCACGCTGCCGGGCGACCTCGCGCCCGGCGCGTGGCGATGGCTCGACGACGCCGACCTTTCGGCGCTGCGCAATACCGTCAAAACCCTGTAAGGGAAAATCCGCACGACCGTTCGACGCTCGACCGCATCTCGGCCGCATGTTCCCCCGCTATACTGAAATCACAAGCTGTAAGAGAACAGCGACGTAGGGGGAGGCATCATGAACAACCATACTTTCGAACTGTCGTCCGTGATGATCGCGTTCGCGGTCATCGGTGTCATCGTGATCGGCGGGCTGCTGGCCGCGATGCACATGAAGCACAAATATCATCCGAACCTGATTGGCGCGCTGATCGGCGCGTTGCTGTGCTTCCTGCTGATCGAGGCGTTACCGGCGCTCACCTGACGCGCTCCCCGGCGCGAGCGTTTGAAGGAAATCATCTACGGTCGGATAGCGCAACGTCACGCACAATTCGGCCTTGAGCCGTGCGTTGGACAGGCGCCGCGACTCGCGCATGAACGACAGCAGTGTCGGTTCGAGCTGACGCTCGGCGTCCGCGCGGCTGACGCGCGGCGGCCTCGGCAGGCCGAGCACCTGCGCGACCCGGTCGAAATACTCCCCCATCCGCAGTTCGCTGTCGTCCGACGCGTGCACGGCGCGCGCCGGCTTGCCGCGTTCGGCCACACGGCGCAGGATCGCCGCGAGATCGTTCGCATGGATGTGGTTCGTGTAGACGTCGTCGGCCGGCTCGAGCGCCGGCGTGCCGCGCTCGAGCCGTGCGACCGGCAGGCGGTTCGCCGCGTAGATCCCGGGAATCCGCACGATGCGCGCGGACAGCACGCCGCGCACCGTCGCCGCACGCAGTTGCCGCTCCGCCGACACGCGCCGGAACGCGCGCGGATTCGCGGGACGCAGCGGCTGCGTTTCGTCGATGCGCGCGCCGCCGCAATCGCCGTAAACGCCCGTCGTACTGGCATAGACGAGCCTCGGCGCACGAAGGGCGTCGGGTACAATACGCGCTGCCCGAACGGGCGCGCCGGCCTGCCGGGTAGCGGTGCGCAGGGTTCGGAGCCGGCCGACCGCCGAGGCCGGCGGCACCGGTGGCCGTCGCGCAGGCACGGTCGTTGCGGCGATCAGCGCACGGGTGCGCCGGTCGTCACGGCCATCGGACTGCGGCGGTGCGAGATGCAGGATCGTGCGGGCCAGACCCGCGAGGCGGCCGAGTGTCGCCCGGCGATCGAGGTCGCCGACGATCGGCGTTGCACCCGCGGCGCGCAGTTCGTCGCGGCGGGCCGGATGGCTCGTCAGCGCGAAGATCCGCAGGTTGCGGCGCGTGTCGCGCCATTGCGCGACGCAGCGCATGCCGACGTCGCCGCAGCCGACGATCAGTGCGCGCGGCCGGCGCAGGATTCGAGTCGCGATCATGTTGGTTGCGAAATCAGTAGCCACCGTTGCGCGACGCGCAACGGGTTTGCATTGTAGCTGCCGTGCCCGACATGCACGGTCCCCCCATTTTGTTCTAGTTTGGTTCTATGGCATTCAACGTCACTCTCAAGCAAAGCGGCCGGCAATTCCAGGTCGAGTCGGATGAAACCGTGCTGGCGGCCGCGCTGCGCCAGAACGTCCATCTGCCGTACGGCTGCAAGAACGGCGCGTGCGGCTCGTGCAAGGGCCAGATCGTGTCGGGCCAGATCGAACAGGGCCCGCACGCCGCGTCGGCGCTGTCCAACGACGAGCGCACGCGCGGCCTCGCGCTGCTGTGCTGCTCGAAGGCGCAGTGCGATCTCGAAATCGACGTGCGTGAAATCGCCGGCGTCGACGGCGTGCAGGTCAAGAAGCTGCCGTGCCGGATCGCCGCGCTCGAGCGCAAGGCCGACGACGTGATGGTCGTGAAGCTGCAACTGCCCGCCAACGAACGCCTGCAGTACCTCGCGGGCCAGTACGTCGAGTTCATCCTGAAGGACGGCTCGCGCCGCAGCTACTCGATGGCGAACGCGCCGCACGAGGAAGGCCCGGTCGAGCTGCACATCCGCCACATGCCGGGCGGCAAGTTCACCGACCACGTGTTCGGCGCGATGAAGGAGCGCGACATCCTGCGCTTCGAAGGCCCGCTCGGCACGTTCTTCCTGCGTGAAGACTCCGACAAGCCGATCGTGCTGCTCGCATCGGGCACCGGCTTCGCGCCGATCAAGGCGATCATCGAGCACGTGAAGCACACGGGCATCACGCGCCCGATGACGCTCTACTGGGGCGCGCGCCGCAAGAAGGACATCTACCTCGGCGAACTGGCCGAGCAGTGGGCACGCGAGATCCCGAATTTCAAGTACGTGCCGGTGCTCTCCGAGCCGGACGCCGGCGATCAGTGGACGGGCCGCACCGGCTTCGTCCACCGCGCGGTGATCGAGGATCTGCCCGACCTGTCGGGCCACCAGGTGTACGCGTGCGGCGCGCCGGTGATGGTCGAATCCGCGCAGCGCGACTTCACGCAGCACCACGCGCTGCCGGCCGACGAGTTCTACGCGGACTCGTTCACGAGCGCCGCCGATCTCGCGCATCCGGTCTGAGGCCCGCGCACCCGCGTACGGCACTACGCGCTGCGATGTCACATCCGTGGCATCGCGGCGGTTTACAGTGACGCGCGGGATGCCTTATGCTTGCGCACATGAACTGCTTCCTGTCCGCCCTTCGACGTCGCCGCTCGCCGCTCCGCCCGGATGCCGCAGGCTCGTCACGGACTCGCGCGTAACCCCCACAGCTTCACCGGTTACGCACAAGCTGTTCGACCCACCAGCCACGGCCTTCCGTGGCTTTTTTATTGCCTGTTTCCCTTTCAACGTCCGCTGGAGTCTGCTGCCATGCCCCTGAACGATTATCCGATCGACTCGCTGATGTACATCACGAACCGCCCCGACATCGTGTTTACGCACGGCAAGGGTTCGTGGCTCTACGATCACACGGGCAAGCGCTATCTGGACTTCATCCAGGGCTGGGCCGTCAACAGCCTCGGCCATTGCAACGAAGGCATCGTCGACGCGCTGAAGACGCAGGCGGAAAAGCTGCTGAACCCGTCGCCCGCGTTCTACAACGAACCGATGGCAAAGCTCGCGGGCCTGCTCACGCAGCACAGCGTGTTCGACAAGGTGTTCTTCACGAACAGCGGCGCGGAAGCGAACGAAGGCGCGATCAAGCTCGCGCGCAAGTGGGGCCGCAAGTTCAAGAACGGCGCGTACGAGATCATCACGTTCGACCACAGCTTCCACGGCCGCACGCTCGCGACGATGTCGGCCAGCGGCAAGCCGGGCTGGGACACGATCTACGCCCCGCAGGTGCCGGGCTTCCCGAAGGCCGAGCTGAACGACATCAACTCGGTCGAGAAGCTGATCACCGACAAGACCGTCGCCGTGATGCTCGAGCCGATCCAGGGTGAAGGCGGCGTGATTCCGGCCACGCGTGAATTCATGCAGGCGCTGCGCGCGCTGACGAAGCAGCACGACCTGCTGCTGATCGTCGACGAAGTGCAAAGCGGCTGCGGCCGCGCGGGCACGCTGTTCGCGTACGAGTTGTCCGGCATCGAGCCGGACGTCATGACGCTCGCGAAAGGCATCGGCGGCGGCGCCCCGCTCGGCGCGCTGCTGTCGAAGGCCGAGTTCGCGGTGTTCGAGGCAGGCGACCAGGGCGGCACGTACAACGGCAACCCGCTGATGACGGCGGTCGGCTATTCGGTGATCTCGCAGCTCGTCGCACCGGGCTTCCTCGAAGGCGTGCGTGCGCGCAGCGAATACCTGAAGCGCAAGCTGCTCGAGCTGTCGGAAGAGCGCGGCTTCGAAGGCGAACGCGGCGAAGGCCTGCTGCGCGCGCTGCTGCTCGGCAAGGACATCGGCCCGCAGATCGTCGAGAAGGCGCGCGACATGCAGCCCGACGGCCTGCTGCTGAACGCCGCGCGGCCGAACCTGCTGCGCTTCATGCCCGCACTGAACGTGACGACCGAGGAAATCGACCAGATGATGGCGATGCTGCGGTCGGTGCTCGACACGCTCTAAGGAGAGCCCGCCGATGGATGCCGCCGCCGATGCCGTTGTGATCCGCCCGTTCGAACGCGCCGACACCGATGCCGTGCTCGCGGTATGGCGCGACGCGTTCCCGCAGTACGAAGACGCGGATGCGCCGCCGCACCGCGATCCGCTGCGATCGATCGAGCTGAAGCTCGCGACGCAGCCGGAACTGTTCTTCGTCGCGACCAGCCGCGCGCGCGTGGTCGGCACGCTGATGGCGGGTTTCGACGGGCATCGCGGCTGGCTCTACTCGTTCGGCGTATCGAACGACGCACGCCGGCTCGGCATCGGCCGCGCGCTGATCGCGCATGCGGAACGCGCGCTCGCCGCGCGCGGCTGCCTGAAGATCAACCTGCAGGTGCTGCCCGGCAACGACGATGCGTGCCGCTTCTACGCGGCGCTCGGCTATCGCGTCGAGGAACGCATCTCGTTCGGCAAGACGCTGCCGGCCGCGTGACGCAAAGGCCGGCAGCCCGCCACTTCAGCGCGTGATCGGCCCCGCGCCCGGCAGCGGATTGCCGAGCGCGTCGGTCGGCACGGCCTGCTGCTCGAACGCGGCGAAATACGCGGCCCACTGCGTATCGCTCACGCGCACGATCAGCGCGCCGTCCTGCCAGATGTCGTTGTGGTCGTTGTGGTCGTCGCCCGCGCGGTGCAGGTAGTTCGAGCCGGTCGAACCCTGGTTCATGTGCGTGTCGTGGATGCCGTTGCCTTCCGCATACGAGCGGCCGAACACGACGACGTCGAGCCCCTGCGACTGCGCGGCGTTCACGAGCCGCAGCAGCGACGGGATCGGCTCCTGATTCTCCGTGCCGTCCATCACGGCGCTCGGGCGCCACGCGCCCGTTTCGTTCAGGATGTCGCTGCGCAGGTAGTCGAGCGCGGGCAATGCCGCCTGCCCCGTCAGGTCCGTGTAGCCCTCGGCCGCGGCCGCGAGCGTCTGCGTGATCGGGTGGTGGAAATCGTAGACGAGCTTGTAGTTCAGCAGGTCGTCCGCGTCGTTGGTGCCGACGTTGATCGCGACGTCCCAGTCGCCGCCGGGCAACGCCAGCGTCAGGTGGATGTGATACTGGATCTCGCTGCCATGCGGCGAGCCCTTCAGCTTCGCCACCGATGTCACCTTCGCCTTCACGAAACCGTAGTCCAGACTCATGCGTGCTCTCCGTGTGCCGATGGGCCGTCGATGCTACGCGGCCCGTGTGACGGTTGGCAGGCGACCGGCAACGAGCGGCCGCCCCATCGTTCCCGCGCCGCGTGCGCGGCGCGACAGTCGAATGGAGTCGCGCACGCACGCACAAGTTCGGCCGGAATCGCAACACACGAAAAAAAAGGCTGTCACGGCATCCCGTGACAGCCTTTCGAAAGCCCGTATGCGACGCGGCCGGCATCTGCCGCCGCGCGCCACCGGGCCCGCTCATTCACTCACTCATTCACCCAGGTACGCGGCACGCACCTTCGGATCGTCGAGCATCTGCTTCGCATCGCCTTCCATCGTGACCGTGCCCGAGTCCATCACGTAGCCACGGTCGGCCGCCTGCAGCGCGAGGCGCGCGTTCTGCTCGACGAGCAGCACCGTGATGCCCTCCTTCGAGATTTCACGCACCACTTCGAAGATCTTCTCGACCATGATCGGCGACAGGCCCATCGACGGCTCGTCGAGCAGCAGCAGCTTCGGCTTCGAGAGGATCGCGCGCGACATCGCCAGCATCTGCTGCTCGCCGCCCGAAAGCGTGCCCGCGAGCTGCGTCGCACGCTCCTTCAGGCGCGGGAAGAAGCCGAACATGCGGTCGACGTCCTTCTTGATCTGCTCGCCGTCGTTGCGCAGGTACGCGCCCATCTGCATGTTCTCGACGATCGACATCCGCGCGAAGATCCCGCGGCCTTCCGGCACCATCGCGAGGCCGCGCTTGAGCAACTCGTGCGTCGGGATGCCCTTGATCGACTTGCCCTCGTACTCGATGTCGCCGGCCGAATACGCCTTCAGACCCGTGATCGCCTTCATCGTCGTGGTCTTGCCCGCGCCGTTCGCGCCGATCAGCGTCACGAGCTCGCCCTGACGGACTTCCATGTCAACGCCCTTGACGGCCTGGATGCCGCCGTAGTTGACCTGCAAGCCCTTGATTTTCAACATTGCCGCTGCCATCAGTGCACCCCTGCGCCGAGATATGCCTCAATCACCTTCGGATTCTTCTGCACGTCCTGCGGCAGACCCTCGGCGATCACCTTGCCGTAATCGAGCACCGTCATCCGGTTGCACAGCCCCATCACGAGCTTCACGTCGTGCTCGATCAGGAGAATCGTGCGGCCGTCCGAGCGGATCTTGTCGAGCAGGCGCGTGAGTTCGACCTTCTCGGTCGCGTTCATCCCGGCCGCCGGCTCGTCGAGCGCGAGCAGCTTCGGGTCGGTGGCCAGCGCGCGCGCGATCTCGAGGCGGCGCTGGTGGCCGTACGACAGGTTGCGCGACGTGTAGTCCGCGTACTGCAGCACGCCGACGTATTCGAGCAGCTCGATCGCGCGCTCCTTGATCTCGCGCTCTTCCTGGCGTTCGGCCGGCGTCTGGAACACCGCGCCGAGCAGCCCGTGCTTGGTGCGCACGTGGCGGCCCACCATCACGTTCTCGAGCGCCGTCATCCCGCCGAACAGGCGGATGTTCTGGAACGTGCGCGCGATGCCCGTCTTCGCGACCTGATGCACCGCGGTCGGCTTGTATTCCGTGCCGTCGAGCTTAAACTCGCCGGAGTCCGGCGTGTAGAGGCCCGTGATCACGTTGAAGAACGTCGTCTTGCCGGCGCCGTTCGGGCCGATCAGGCCGTAGATCTCGCCTTCCCTGATCTGCAGACCGACATCGGACAGCGCCTGCAGGCCGCCGAAGCGCTTGTTCACGCCCTGCACGGACAGTCGGATTTGTTTGTCGCTCATGTGTGTATCCCCTTGTCCGTCGATTAAGCGCGCACCGGCTTCTTGCTGGCGCGCTTCGCCAGTTTCGCGATCTTGTCCTCATGCTTCGGCGCGGGCCACAGGCCTTCCGAGCGATACAGCATGATGACGACCATCGCGAGGCCGTACAGCGCCTGACGGATCACTTCCGTATCGACGATGTCATGACCGAACAGCGCGTGCTGCAGCGGGCTCATCGTCGAGCGCAGGAATTCCGGGAAGATCGCGAGCAGTACCGCGCCCAGGATCACGCCCGGGATGTGGCCCATGCCGCCGAGCACCACGCAGGCCAGCACGACGATCGATTCCCAGAACGTGAACGATTCCGGCGACACGAAGCCCTGGAACGAACCGAACATCGCACCCGACAGGCCGCCGAACGACGCACCCATCGCGAATGCGAGCAGCTTCACGTTGCGGGTGTTGATGCCCATCGCCTTCGCCGCGATCTCGTCTTCGCGGATCGCCGCCCATGCGCGACCGATACGCGAGTGCTGCAGGCGCGTACACACCCAGATCACCAGCAGCGAGCACAGCACGAACAGGTAGTAGTACATGTAGACCGACGGCAGCTGGATCCCGAACAGCGAGTGCGTCTGCGCGAGGCTGAAGTCGCCGATGTGCACCGGATCGATGCCCGTGATCCCCTTCGGCCCGTTGGTGATGTTCACCGGACGGTCGAGGTTGTTCATGAAGATCCGGACGATTTCACCGAAGCCGAGCGTCACGATCGCCAGGTAGTCGCCGCGCAGGCGCAGCGTCGGCGCGCCGAGCAGGATCCCGAAGGTCGCCGCCAGCGCCATCGCGATCGGCACGATGATCAGGAACGGGATGTGCAGCCCGTTCGGCGCGAGCGCCGCGATCCACTCGAATTGCGAGGTCAGGTGCGGCGAGCTCAACAATGCCGCCGTGTACGCACCCACCGCGTAGAACGCGATGTAACCCAGGTCGAGCAGGCCGGCGAAGCCGACCACCACGTTCAGGCCCAGCGCGAGCATCACGTACAGCATCGCGAAGTCGAGCACGCGGACCCAGTAGTTGCCGCCGGCCGAGCCGATGATGATCGGCGCCGCGATCACGAAGACCGCGGTCAGGAGGCCGATGATGACCGTCTTGGTGGTGTTGCGCTCTTCGACGAGCGACGTCGAGGATTCGATCGGTTGAATGGATGTCATGTTGTTTGCTCCCTTCCGTTACGCGCGATCCGCGACACGTTCGCCCAGCAGGCCGGACGGACGGAACACCAGCACGATGATCAGCACGATGAAGGCGAACACGTCCTGGTAGTTACTGCCGAATACGCCGCCCGTGAGGTTGCCGATGTAGCCGGCCCCGAGCTGCTCGATCAGGCCGAGCAGCACGCCGCCGACCATCGCGCCGCCGAGGTTGCCGATCCCGCCCAGCACCGCGGCCGTGAATGCCTTCATGCCGGGGATGAAGCCCATGTAGAAGTGCACGTTGCCGTATTCGGATGCGATCATCACGCCGGCCAGCGCGGCGAGCGCGGAGCCGATCATGAACGTCGCCGAGATCACGAAGTTCGGGTTCACGCCCATCAGGCTCGCGGTGTTCGGGCTTTCGGCGATCGCGCGCATCGCGCGGCCGAGCTTGGTCTTGTGCACGAGCAGCAGCAGGCCGCCCATCACGATGAACGCCACCGCGATGATCACGATTTCAGTCACCGAGATCACGGCGCCAGGCGTCGTGTCGGTGGCCTTGATCACGTTGATCGGATCGGTCGGCAGCAATTGCGGGAACGGCAGCGGGTTGCGCGACCAGATGATCATCGCAGCGGTCTGCAGCAGGATCGACACGCCGATCGCGGTGATCAGCGGGGCGAGGCGCGGAGCGCGACGCAGCGGCCGGTAGGCGACCCGTTCGATCGTGAAGCCGACGAATGCACAGACGACTGCGGCGATGCCCAGGCCGATCGTCAGCGTCGCGACGTTGCCGAGTCCGGGGAAATGGTTCTGCAGCACGGTGATGGCCGACAGGGCGACCATCGCGCCGATCATCAGCACGTCGCCATGCGCGAAGTTGATGATGCCGAGAATGCCGTACACCATCGTGTAACCCAACGCGATGATGGCGTAGACACTGCCGAGCACCAGCCCGTTGAGAACCTGCTGGACGAAAATATCCATTTAAAGCTCCTTGGCCCGTGCTGCCGGAGGACGTTGCGCCCCGCGGGTAAGCGAGGAATCGCGCCTTCTCGGCGACACTGCGGGTACTAGTCGATACCGGTAAGGGTGGATCGTCCCGGCGCGCGCCGCCCGGCCTGTACGGCCGAACCTGCCGCCGGAGCGGATACAAAAACGGCACCGCACTGTTCCGGTGCCGTCATGAGTCCCGTCGCTAAATCGTCACGACATCGAGGACGGTGTTCGTGGCCTCCTTGAAGTCGTAGGGCAGCATGCCGAGACGGCCATCGTCCGGTTGCCCGGCATCCGTGCCTTGTCCCGTCCGGTGCGAGGCAAGCCCCGCACCCGGGCGGATTGGATTCCGTGCCCCGGTGCCTCGCGAGGCACCGCGAACGCCGCGCCCGACATTCGTCAGGACTGCGTCGGAATCCATCGTACGAACCAGACCGCGCGCCGCGACCTCATTGCTCGCGGCAACGCGCTGTTTCGTCGAATCGAAATGAAAGGGGACCGGCGACATCGGCACGCTGCCCGCATCGCCGGGCACCCGGGCCGGCCTGCGTCGATCGGCGCGCACGGTCGCTGTCACGCCACGACCGGCGGCCTGCTGTGCTGCAACCTGCGTGCCCGCTGCCTGGCCGTTCGCCAGGCCAAGCGCGTTGATTTCCTCGATCGCCAAACGTGCCCCGTTTTCCTTGTCCTTGCCCAATTGCGCGGTGCGGCACGCGAACGGTGCCGCACGACCGGTTCCGGCGACGCGCACGCCGCTGGCCGGCGGTGCCGCGAACGCCGCAGCCTCCCTCCCCGCCTCGTCGTCGCTCTTTTTGCTGCAGCCGGCAAGCATTGCAACCGGTGCGGCGACGGACATGGCGTAAGCCAACTTCACATGCATCGAGTGGTCTCCCGCGCCTTGCCAAAATCCGATTTCAAAGCCATTCAGGCCTGAAAACGGGCGCATTGTAACTCCATTTATAGGACGCCAATAATCCTGATTCGATGGGGTTTTCCTGCATTGCAACCAATTTTGAGAGACGCTTGGAAGCGCGCAGAGCAACCCGGTTGCACCATTAATCCGAATAATGGTTGCGATTGCGATTTCGACGGGCAAAAAAAAGCGCGCCGTCAGGCGCGCTTCGGTGTTCCGCGGGTGCGATGCGGCAATCAGGCGGCGGGCGGCAGGTTCAACCCGCGCGGCAGCGGAAACGACACGTTTTCCTCGATGCCGTCGAGCGCGCGCACATTGCGCACACCGAGTTCGCGCAGCCGCGCGATCACGGCCTGGGCGAGCACTTCGGGGGCCGACGCGCCGGCCGTCACGCCGATGCGACGCTTGCCTGCGACCCATGCCGGATCGATCTGGTCGGGTGCATCGACCATGTACGCGTCCACGCCGCGCTTCTCGGCCACTTCACGCAGGCGGCTCGAATTCGAGCTGTTCGGGCTGCCGACGACGATCACGACATCGCACTGCGGCGCCATGAACTTCACGGCGTCCTGGCGGTTCTGCGTCGCGTAGCAGATGTCCTGCTTCTTCGGCTCGCGGATCTTCGGATACTTGGCCTTCAACGCGCCGATGATCTCGGCTGCGTCGTCGACGGACAGCGTCGTCTGCGTGACGAGCGCGATGCGTTCGGGATCGGCGAGCTCGAGCTTCTGCACGTCCTCGACGCTCTCGACGAGATGCATGCCGCGCTCGACCTGCCCCATCGTGCCTTCGACTTCCGGATGGCCCTTGTGCCCGATCATGACGATGTCGACGCCGTCCTGGCGCATCTTCGCCACTTCGACGTGCACCTTCGTGACGAGCGGGCAGGTTGCGTCGTAAATGCGCAACCCGCGCACGTCGGCCTCGTCGCGCACGGCCTTCGACACGCCGTGCGCGCTGAAGATCACGGTATTGCCGGCCGGCACTTCCTCGAGTTCCTCGACGAAGATCGCGCCTTTCTTCTTCAGATCCTCGACCACGTACTTGTTGTGGACGATCTCGTGACGGACGTAGATCGGCGCACCGTGCATCGCGATGGCGCGCTCGACGATCTCGATCGCGCGATCGACGCCCGCGCAGAAACCGCGCGGCTGGGCCAGCAGGATTTCGGCATCGGCGGCGACGGTCTGCCCGGACAGCGTATCGGTGGTGCTCATGATTACAGGATTCCGATGATTTTCACTTCGAACGTGAGCGCTTGGCCCGCGAGCGGATGATTGAAGTCGAACAGTGCCGAGGTTTCGCTGACTTCCTTCAGCACCCCCGCGTATCGGCCGCCGTCCGGCGCGTTGAACTCGATCAGCTCGCCCGGCGTGAAATCGTCGCCGACCATCCCGTTCTCGCGCAGCGTCGACAGCGTCACGCGCTGGAGCATGTCGGGATTCCGGGGACCGAACCCCTGTTCGGGGGCTAGCTGAAAAGTCGAATGGTCGCCGACCCTGAGGCCGATCAGAATCTGTTCCAGCGACGGCGCCAGTTGCCCCGCGCCGAGCAGCAGCGTGGCCGGCTTGTCGGTGAAGGTGTTGACGATATCGGCGCCGTCGGCGAGTGCCAGCCGGTAATGCAACGTGACGTGGGAACCGGGCTTCACTTCGGATAGATCGATGAGGCTCATGAATTACTCGTTCAGTCGGCGCCCGATACGGCCGAAAGGCCCGGCGCAAAACCAATATTGTAAGTCACCTGAGCGCGCAAGGCGGAAAGTGCGACGACGTCGCGCACACTGCCCGCCGCCAATGGAGTTTCAAGCATGCTGTCACCCTGCCCAGCCTTGCCGCCAGTCGAATGCCGCGACAGCACCGATCTGCCGGCCGATCCGCCCGGCCGCGTCATCCCGATCCACCGGCGCAAGCACCGCCTGCGCGGCTGGCGGCCCGAGCGGCCACGCGAGCGACTGCTGGAGCGCGGGCCGGCGGCGCTGACCGACGACGAACTGGTCGCCCTGCTGCTCGGCACGGGCAAGCCCGGGCACGACGTGTTCACCACCGCCCGCGCCCTGGTCAAGCAGTTCAAGTCGTTGCACGGGTTGCTCGAGGCGACCACCGACGATTTCGAGGCACACCCCGGCATCGGCCCCGCGCGCGCCGCGCGGCTGGTCGCCGTCATCGAGATCGCGCGTCGCATGCTGAAGGAGAAAGCGCACGAGAAGCAGCCGATCGATTCGCCCGGCGCGGTCGAGGACTATCTGCGGCTGAAGATCGGCGCGCGTCCGTACGAAGTGTTCGCCGCGGTCTACCTCGACGCGCGCCACAGCCTGATCGACATGGAGGAAATCACGCGCGGCTCGCTGACGCGCATGGCCGTCTACCCGCGCGAGATCGTGCGCCGCGCGATCGCATACAACGCCGCGGCACTGATCGTTGCCCATAACCATCCGTCGGGCGCGGTGCAGCCGAGCGCGGAAGATCGCCGCCTGACCCGCGTGCTGCACGACGCGCTCGCGCTCGTCGATGTCAGGCTGCTCGATCACGTCGTGATCGGCACCAGTGATACTTTTTCGTTCGCACGGGCCGGTTGGATGTAGACTGTGCGGTTGCGGCCCGCCCAACGGCGCCGCAACGGTGATGCGAAATTAGGTTTGATTTTTCTGAACTTTTTCTGCTAGAATCGCCGTCTGTCTTTTTTCCAACCAGTTCTAGCCATCGAAGGGCCTTGTCTGTAAGGGCTTCGGCGTTCTGAGTGCAGCCATGGATCACGTGGCGGTACGATGGAACCTTCATCGGCGATCGAACCCCGAATTTAGCGTATTAGGAGTGCTCTCATGGCACGCGTATGCCAAGTAACTGGGAAAGCGCCGATGAGCGGCAACAACGTTTCCCACGCCAACAACAAGACGAAGCGCCGCTTCCTGCCGAACCTGCAAAACCGCCGGTTCTGGGTAGAGAGCGAAAACCGCTGGGTGCGCCTGCGCGTCTCGAACGCCGGCCTGCGCCTGATCGACAAGAACGGCATCGATTCCGTGCTCGCTGACCTGCGCGCACGCGGCGAAGCCTAAGCCCAAGGAGCACAATCATGGCAAAAGGCGCACGCGACAAGATCAAGCTCGAGTCGACCGCTGGTACGGGTCACTTCTACACGACCACGAAGAACAAGCGCAACATGCCGGAAAAGATGGCGATCAAGAAGTTCGATCCCGTCGTCCGCAAGCATGTGGAATACAAAGAAACCAAGATCAAGTAATCTCCGGTTTCTGCTAGCCTGACGGCGACCGAAAAGCCCCGCACATGCGGGGCTTTTTGTTTTGCGCGCACGCTCCGGCGCGACGCGGTATGCTCTCCCCTTTCCGCGGCCACGGCTGCCGGAACGCACAAGATCAAAAGCGTAACGATGGAGATGCAGCATGAAATTCGACGTGGCGATCGTCGGCAGCGGCCTGGCAGGGCTGTCGGTCGCACTCAACCTGGCCAGCACGCGACGTGTCGCGCTGATTGCGAAACGGTCGATGATGGAGGGCGCGAGCGATAACGCGCAAGGCGGCATCGCGGCAGTCCTCGATTCGGCGGACAGCATCGAGAACCACGTCGACGACACGCTGGTCGCCGGTGGCGGCTTGTGCGACGAAGGCGCGACGCGCTATATCGTCGAGCACGGCCGCGAAGCGATCGAATGGCTGATCTCGCAGGGCGTGCCGTTCACGAAGGACGACGCGGCCGAGCTCGGCTTCCACCTCACGCGTGAAGGCGGCCACAGCCACCGCCGGATCATCCACGCGGCCGACGCGACCGGCCATGCGGTGCTCGCCACGCTGTCGGCCCGTGCACGCCAGCATCCGAACATCACGTTCTTCGAAAACCACCACGCGATCGACCTGATCACGTCGGACCGGCTCGGCCTGCCCGGCCGCCGCTGTCACGGCCTGTACGCGCTCGACGTCGACAACGACCGCACGATCACGATCGAGGCGCCGCATACGGTGCTCGCAACGGGCGGCGCCGGCAAGGTCTACCTGTACACGACGAACCCCGACACCGCGACCGGCGACGGCATCGCGATGGCGTGGCGCGCAGGTTGCCGCGTGTCGAACATGGAATTCATCCAGTTCCACCCGACCTGCCTGTTCCATCCGTATGCGAAGTCGTTCCTGATTTCCGAAGCCGTGCGCGGCGAAGGCGGCCTGCTGAAGCTGCCCGACGGCACGCGCTTCATGCCCGCGCACGATCCGCGCGCCGAACTCGCGCCGCGCGACATCGTCGCGCGCGCGATCGACTTCGAGATCAAGAAGCGCGGGATCGACTGCGTGTATCTCGACATCAGCCACCAGCCGGAAGCGTTCCTGCGCGAACACTTCCCGACGATCCACGCGCGCTGCCTCGAATTCGGCATCGACATCGCGAAAGAGCCGATTCCCGTCGTGCCGGCCGCACACTACACGTGCGGCGGCGTCGTCACCGACCTCGCCGGGCGCACCGATCTCGCGGGCCTGTATGCGGTCGGCGAAACGTCGTACACGGGGCTCCACGGCGCGAACCGGCTCGCGAGCAACTCGCTGCTCGAATGCCTCGTGATCGGCCGCGCGGCGGCCGAGGCGATCGAAGCGGCCGGCTTCGATGCCGAAACGCCGGCCACGCTGCCCGCGTGGGACGAAAGCCGCGTGTCGGATGCGGACGAGGAAGTCGTCGTCGCGCACAACTGGGACGAGCTGCGCCGCCTGATGTGGAACTACGTCGGCATCGTGCGTACCGACAAGCGCCTCGAACGCGCGAAGCACCGGCTGTCGCTGCTGCGCGACGAGATCCAGGAGTACTACGCGAACTTCCGCGTGACGCGCGACCTGCTCGAACTGCGCAACCTCGTCGACGTGGCGACGCTGATCGTGAAGAGCGCGCACTCGCGCCGCGAAAGCCGCGGGCTCCACTACAGCCGCGACTGGCCGAACTCGCTGCCGAAGGCGCTGCCGAGCGTGCTCACGCCGCGCGCGCGTCGCTGAGCGGCGCGCCCTTCCCGGCTGCGGCCGCACAGGAAAAAAGCCGTTGGCGTTTGCGCGCCAACGGCTTTTTTGTCTGATCGAAGGCGTTCGGTCAGTCGACGATCCGCATCGAATAGTCCGTCGCGCGCACGTCCTTCGTCAGCGCGCCGATCGAGATGCGATCGACCCCCGTTTCCGCGAACGCACGCACCGTATCGAAATTGACGCCGCCCGACACTTCGAGCACGGCCTTGCCGTTCGCCACGCGCACCGCTTCACGCATCATGTCGAGCGTGAAGTTGTCGAGCAGCACCGACTGCGCGCGATGTGCGAGCGCCGTATCGAGTTGCGCAAGCGTCTCGACTTCGACCTGCACGGGCACGCCCGACTCCAGCGCAAATGCCGCGTCGAGCGCCTCGCCGACACCGCCTGCCGCCGCGATGTGGTTTTCCTTGATCAGGATGCCGTCATACAGCGCGAGACGCTGGTTCTCGCCGCCGCCGACGCGCACCGCATACTTTTGCGCGAGCCGCAGGCCCGGCAGCGTCTTGCGCGTATCGAGGATCTTCGCGCGCGTGCCTTCGACGCGATCGACGTAACGACGCGTCGCGGTCGCGACGCCCGACAGCAGTTGCAGGAAGTTCAGCCCGTTGCGCTCGGCCGTCAGCAGCGCGCGCGCCAGCCCTTCGAGTTCGCAGACGGTCGAATCGGGCGACATACGATCGCCTTCGCGATAACGCCACTGCACGACGATCGCCGGGTCGATCCGGGCAATCACGGCCTCGAACCACGGCACGCCGCACAGCACGGCTTCCTCGCGGACGATGATGCGTGCACGGCGACGCCCGCCGGCCGGTACGAGCCGCCCGGTCTGGTCGCCGGTGCCGACGTCTTCCGCGATCGCATCGGCCACATTGCGCGCGATCGCATCGTCGAATGCCGCGCCGTACTGCTCGCGGACGATGTTGAAGAGCGGGGATACTGCGGAACTCGCGCCGCCTTCCGCCGGGCCGCCCCCAAGGAAGGTGGCCGCCCCCTCGGGGGGCAGTGAACGAATGTGAGCGTGGGGGCTATTCATTACGCAGCCCCCACTTTCGCGAACAGTTGCTGGTCACGCTGCAGATCGCCGCTCGCCTGCACGCGCTTCTTGTGCGCGGCTGCGAAATCGAGCATCCGGTCGATCGGCAGGCGTGCGCGCTCGCCGATCGCGGGATCGACGAAGATCTCGTTGTGACCGCGTTCGAGCACGTCGGCCAGGTTCGCGAGGCCGTTCATCGCCATCCACGGGCAGTGCGCGCAGCTCTTGCAGGTGGCGCTGTTGCCGGCGGTCGGCGCGGCGATGAAGGTCTTGCCGGGCGCCGCAAGCTGCATCTTGTGCAGGATGCCGAGATCGGTCGCGACGATGAAGTGCGTCGCGTCGAGCTTGACCGCCGCATCGATCAGCTGCGTGGTCGAGCCGACCACATCGGCCTGCGCGACGACGTTTTCCGGCGATTCCGGGTGGACGAGCACCTTCGCGTCCGGATACTCGGCGCGCAGCAGGTCGAGTTCGATGCCCTTGAATTCGTCGTGAACGAGGCACGAGCCTTGCCACAGCAGCATGTCCGCGCCGGTTTTCTTCTGGATGTAGCTGCCGAGATGGCGATCCGGCGCCCAGATGATCTTCTCGCCGCGCGCGTGCATGTCGGCCACGATCTCGAGGCCGATCGACGACGTAACCATCCAGTCCGCGCGCGCCTTCACGGCGGCGCTGGTATTCGCGTAGACGACGACGGTACGGTCGGGATGCGCATCGCAGAACGCCGAGAATTCGTCGACGGGGCAGCCGAGGTCGAGCGAGCAGGTCGCGTCGAGATCGGGCATCAGGATGCGTTTGTTCGGGCTCAGGATCTTCGCGGTTTCGCCCATGAAGCGCACGCCGGCGACGACCAGCGTCTGCGCGTCGTGGTCACGGCCGAAGCGGGCCATTTCGAGCGAATCGGCGACACAGCCGCCGGTTTCGTCGGCGAGTTCCTGCAACTCGGCGTCGACGTAGTAGTGCGCGACCAGCACGGCCTTTTCACGCACGAGCAATGCCTTGATGCGCGCTTTCAGCGCGGCCCGCTCTTCGGCGGACGGTGCATCGGGCACCTTGGCCCATGCCTGCCCCACACCGCACACGGTCCCTGCTGCAACGGGCCGGTCGTACTCGACGGGTTTGATCGTCGATTGCATCTCCATATCTCCTGTCGACCAGCGTTAGCGCTTTAGCGCTTACGCTGGTCCCATGCTTCGCGGTCGATCAGAGTTAGCGCTTCAACGCCAACTCCGATCCCATCCCCTGCGTTCGCCCCGGAGCAACACTTCCACGTTGCCCCAAGCCTCATACCAATCCGGCCCTGCCGACCACCATTCAAAAACCGGCGGACCAAATAAAAAACCCCGCCAACGCGGGGTTTTTGACGTCCTTAGATTCTAATCGATTTCGAATCAGGCGTAGCGGCGCAGGCGCGTCGCAAATTCCTGCAGCGCCTTGATGCCGCTTTGTTCTGCGCGATGGCACCAATCCTGCAATTGCGCGAGAAGCTGTTCGCGCGATGCGGTCGAACGATCCCAGATCGCGGCGAGATCCTGGCGCAGCTGGAAGTAGGTTTGCAGCTTCTGGCTGTTCGCGAAGATTTCCGGCAGCAGCTTCTTCTGCGGCTCGTCGAGGCCGTCGGCGTCCTTGTGGAACCACTTGCGCGCGCCGCGCATCATCTGGTACTTCTCGCCGCCGATTTCCTTCAGGTGCGCGAGCTCCTGGCGGTACGCACGCTTCACGGCCTTGCCGTAGCGCGCCATCACTTCGTAGCGGTTCGACAGCACGGCCTGCAGCGTTTCCTGGTCGAGCACCGTCTTCGGCTTGTTCAGGCGCGGCGTCGGCGCGACCTTCTTCACCTTCGCGAGACCGAACGCCGACATGATGCGGATGTACATCCAGCCGATGTCGAACTCGTACCACTTGTTCGACAGCTTCGCCGACGTCGCGAACGTGTGGTGGTTGTTGTGCAGTTCTTCGCCGCCGATCACGATGCCCCACGGGAACAGGTTCGTGCTCGCGTCGGCCGAGTTGAAGTTGCGATAGCCCCAGAAGTGACCGAAGCCGTTGACGACGCCAGCCGCCCAGAACGGAATCCAGACCATCTGCACGGCCCACACGGTCAGGCCGATCACGCCGAACAGCGCGACGTCGATCACCATCATCAGGCTGATGCCAAGAATCGGGTACTTCGAATAGACATTGCGCTCGACCCAGTCGCTCGGCGTGCCGTGGCCGAACTTGCGCATCGTCTCTTCGTTCTTCGCTTCCGCGCGATACAGCTCGGCGCCTTCGAGGAACACCTTCCAGATGCCGCGCGTCTGCGGGCTGTGCGGATCTTCCTCGGTCTCGCACTTCGCGTGGTGCTTGCGGTGAATCGCGGCCCACTGGCCGGTCAGCATGCCGGTCGTCATCCACAGCCAGAGGCGGAAGAAGTGGCTCGCGATCGGATGCAGCTCAAGCGCGCGGTGCGCCTGGCAGCGGTGCAGGTAGACCGTCACGCCGATGATCGTGACGTGCGTGACGGCGAGCGCGAACAACGCGACCTGCCACCACGAAAAATGCAGGAGCCCGTGGGAAAGAAAATCGAGCAGGGAATTCAACAAGGCAGTTACCTGTGATGAGAGCGACGCCGGCACGCGCCGAGCGTCAGAAAAATGAAAGCATACCGCGTGTAGACCAGAATTTTACTTCAACCGTTCCAAGTCTTTGTAAAAAATGAACATTTTCTTGCCCTGACGCAACAAACCCAGTCCATGGGCGGACTTGGAAGGGCCCGCGATCCGGTTCCGGCCGCGGGGTCAGTACGATTGACGACCGGCGCGCGTCATGCCGCCGGTGCGTGCCCGTCCACGGCGCCGTTGCCGGCCGTCACACCCGTGGCGGGAAAGGCGTCGGGCAACCCGACGACGCGCACTTCGCGCTGCGGGAACGGAATCGAAATCCCGTGCTCGCTGAACAGGCGCCAGATGTTCCGGTTCACGCTCGAACGCACGCCGGACGTGCCTTTCGCCGAATCCTCGATCCAGAAACCGAGCTCCAGGTCGATCCCGTCCGCTCCGAAACTCACCAGATACGGGGTCGGAGCAGGCTCAGCCAGCACGCGCGGCACGCCCTTGGCCGCATCGGCGAGCAGCGTGAGCGCGTGCTCGACGTCACTCGTGTACGCGACCTGCACGGCGACCTTCGCGTAGCCGCGCGTCAGGTACGACGACTGGTTCTGCACGACGTCGGTGATCAGCTTTTCGTTCGGGATCAGCGTCTCGTTGCCGTCGAGGCCGCGCACGACCGTGTAGCGCGTGCGGATCTGCGTGACGACGCCCTGCAGGCCGCCGACGCTGATCGCGTCGCCGAGCCGCAGCGAGCGGTCGAGCAGGATGATGAAGCCCGACACGTAGTTGCTGGCGATCTTCTGCAGCCCGAAACCGAGGCCGACACCCACCGCGCCGCCGAACACGCCGAGCACGGTCACGTCGATGCCGACCAGCGACAGCCCGATCAGGATCGCCGCGAACACGAGCAGCGCGCGGCCGACCCGCGACAGCACGACCTTCAGGTTCGCGTCGAGCGTGCTCGCACGTGTGAGGCGATCCTCGAGCACCGAGCCGAGCCACATCGCGACCATCAGCGTCACGCACACCCACAGCGCGCCGGAGATCACCGACAGCAGCGTGAGATGCGCATTGGCGACGCGGAACTGCACGCTGTCGAGCCAGCCGAGCACGTCACGCTGGATGCCGAGCACGGTCAGCACCATCGCGGCCCACACGACGGTCGACACGATCTTCTCGACGATCGACAGCCATGCATGCGTGTGGCCGTCGCGCGCGAACACGCGCCGCGCAAAGAAGAACAGCACGTAGATCAGCCCGATGCCGAACAGCGGCACGAGCGCGAGCGACAGCAGCGACGTCGACATGAACGGGTCGAACGCGAGTTGCGCGCCGCCCACGAACAGGCCGCCGAACAGCGGGAACAACGCGCGCTTCAGGCTTTGCGCGCCCGCGCCGGGCGCACGTCCGGCCGCCCGGCGGCGCGCGTCGATCCGGCCGTGCACGAAGCGCGCGGCCACCCATGCGAAGCACAGCGCGCCGATGAGGATCGCCGCCTGCCAGATCATCACCGGCTGGTGGAAATCGCGGATGACCAATGCCAGCCGGTGCGACAGCAGGCGGCTCTGCAGATTCTCCATCGTCCGTCCAGCCCGCCGTTACTGCGCAGCGCGCCGTTCGAGCACCGCGGCGAAGAAGCCGTCGGTCGCGTGGCGATGCGGCCACAGCGACAGGTAGTCGCCCGTCTCGAGCTCGATGCGCTGGTCGTCCAGCACCTTCTGCGCCGGCACCAGCACGAACTCGGGATGGTCGGCCAGGAACTGTTCGACGATGCGTTCGTTCTCGGCGTCGAGCACGCTGCAGGTCGCGTAGACGAGCCGGCCGCCCTTCTTCACCAGGCGCGCGGCGCTCGCGAGGATCGACGCCTGCTTCGGCGTCAGCTCGTCGATCGCGGTGCGCGTCTGGCGCCACTTCAGGTCCGGGTTGCGGCGCAGCGTGCCGAGGCCGCTGCACGGCGCATCGACCAGCACGCGGTCGATCTTGCCGGCGAGCCGCTTGATCTTCGCGTCGTGTTCGCTGTCGATCAGCACCGGGTTCACGTTCGACAGCCCGCTGCGCGCGAGGCGCGGCTTCAGCTTCGCCAGGCGCTTCTCCGACACGTCGAACGCGTAGAGGCGCCCGGTCGAGCGCATCATCGCGCCCAGCGCGAGCGTCTTGCCGCCCGCGCCCGCGCAGAAATCGACGACCATCTCGCCGCGGCGCGGCGCGACCAGCGAGCACAGCAGCTGGCTGCCTTCGTCCTGCACCTCGATCGCGCCTTCCTCGAACAGCCTCAGGCGCGTCAGCGCCGGCTTGCCGACCACGCGCACGCCGAACGGTGAAAACGGCGTCGCGCCCGCATCGATGCCTTCCGCGCGCAGCCCGTCGATGACCTGGTCACGGCTGGCCTTCTGCACGTTGGCGCGCAGGTCGAGCGGCGCCGGGTAGTTCAGCGCGGCTGCGAGCTGCGCGAGCTCGTCGGCGTCGAAACGGGCCGACAATGCCTGGTGGATCCAGTCGGGCAGGTTCGTGCGGATGCGCACCGGCAGGCTCGCCGGATCGATCTTCGACACGTGCTCGAGCCATGCGGACTCGGTGTCGGACAGGAACGGCTTCAGCGCATTGCGGCCAGCCGTCTGCATCAGGCCGAGCAGCGTGAGGCGTCGCGCGGGCGTGCCCGTGCCGCTCTCGGCGAGATGCGAAAACTCCATCTTGCGGCGCAGCACCGCGAACACGGCCTCGGCGATCACGCCGCGCTCGGCATGCCCGAGCTTCGGATGCGCGCGGAAGAACCGGCTCGTCGTCGCATCGGCGGGGCCGGCGAACTTCAGCACCTCGGCTAACAAAGTCTCGGTCTGGCCGATCAGGAATCCGTGCAGTTTCATACGCCCTCACTCGTTTCGGTATGCGGTTGATCCGCGAAAATCCAGCGCGCCTCTTCCGGCGCCACCACTGCACGGCCGTTCTCGAGGCGCAGACGCCCCTCGATGAACCAGCGCACCGCGCGCGGATACAGCACATGCTCGACCGTCAGCACACGCTGCGCGAGCGCGGCCGCGTCGTCGCCCGCGCGCACGGGCACCGCGCCCTGCGCGACGATCGCGCCGCTGTCGAGTTCGGGAATGACGAAATGCACGCTCGCGCCATGTAGCGCGACCCCCGCGTCGAGCGCCTGCTGGTGCGTGTGGATGCCCTTGAAGCTCGGCAGCAGCGACGGATGGATGTTCAGCAGCCGGCCTTCGTATCGTCTGACGAATGCGGGCGTGAGAATGCGCATGAAGCCGGCGAGGACCACGAGATCGGGCGCGAATCGGTCGATCTCGGCGGCAAGCGCCGCGTCGAAGCTGTCGCGGCCGTCGAACGACCGGTGGTCGACCACCGCCGTCGCCACCCCGTGCGACGCGGCAAATGCCAGGCCGGCCGCGTCGGGCCGGTTGGCGATCACGGCCGCAACCTCGGCCGGCCAGCGTTCCTGCGCGCACGCGCGGACGATGGCCTCCATGTTGCTGCCGCGACCGGAAATCAGGATCACGAGTTTTTTCATCCGCGAATTTTACCATTCGCCCCCGCGTTTCCCCCCTTCTCGGCCGCCGGCCCGCCCGAACGTTTATAATCTTCTGCTTTGCGGCATCCCACCGCCCATTCCCCCGACGCTGCATCCGCTATCGTGAAAGTCTTCCGCGGCCTGCCCAACGCCGAGAGCCGCGCCCCGTGCGCGCTGACGATCGGCAACTTCGACGGTGTCCATCGCGGCCACCAGGCCCTGCTCGCGCGCGTGCGCGCGGCAGCGGACGCACGCGGCCTGCCCGTGTGCGTGATGACGTTCGAACCGCACCCGCGCGAATTCTTCAATCCGGCCGGCGCGCCGCCGCGCATCGCGATGCTGCGCGACAAGCTCGAGGCGCTGCGCGATCACGGCGTCGACCGCGTGGTCGTCGAGCACTTCAACCACACGTTCGCGAGCCAGTCGCCGCAGGCGTTCGTCGAACGCACGCTGGTGAACGGGCTGCACACGCGCTGGATGATGGTCGGCGACGATTTCTGCTACGGCGCGAAACGCGCGGGCACCTTCGACACGCTGCAGGCAGCCGGCGCGCAGTACGGCTTCGAGGTCGAGCAGATGGGTACGGTGGCCGGCAGCGACGGCACGCGCATCTCGAGTTCGGGCGTGCGCGCCGCGCTCACGGCCGGCGATCTCGATGCGGCCGCGCAGGCGCTCGGCCATGGCTATGCGATCAGCGGCCACGTCGCGCACGGGCTGAAGCTCGGCCGCGACCTCGGCTTCCCGACGCTGAACCTGCCGATCGCACACAAGCGGCCGGCGCTCTCGGGCATCTTCGTCGTGCAGGTGCATGGCCTCGGCCCCGCCCCGCTGCCGGGCGTCGCGAGCCTCGGCCTGCGCCCGACCGTCGACGATTCGGGCCGCGTGCTGCTCGAAGTCCACCTGCTCGACTGGCACGGCGATGCCTATGGCAAGCTCATCCGCGTCGAATTCCTGAAGAAGCTGCGCGACGAGGCGAAATTCGACGATCTCGAGGCGCTGTCGCGCGCGATCGCGCTGGACGTCGCGAATGCGCGTGCGTACTTCATCGAGCGCGACCGTGCGCCGGGCAGCCGCGCCACGGGCTTCGCGACGTCGGCCACCGACCGAATTAGCTGATCCGGACGGCGGCGCCCCGCGCCGCACCCTCGCGCCGCTCCCTTGCGCGCATCCCCGATTCACGACGCTCGCGCGTCCCCCGAGATTGAGATAGCGATTCCATCATGAGCAACAAGAAAGCCGATTCGAAACCGCAGGCCAAGTATCCGGTCAACCTGCTCGACACGCCGTTCCCGATGCGCGGCGACCTGCCCAAGCGCGAGCCGCAGTGGGTCAAGGAATGGGAAGAGCGCGGCATCTACGAGAAGATCCGCGCGGCCAGCGCCGGCCGGCCGAAGTTCATCCTGCATGACGGCCCGCCGTATGCGAACGGCGACATCCACCTCGGCCACGCCGTCAACAAGATCCTGAAGGACATCGTCGTCAAGTCGCGCAACATGGCCGGCTTCGACGCGCCGTACGTGCCGGGCTGGGATTGCCACGGGATGCCGATCGAGATCCAGATCGAGAAGCAGTTCGGCAAGTCGCTGCCGGCGGCCGAAGTGATGAGCAAGGCGCGCACGTACGCGACCGAGCAGATCGAGAAGCAGAAGGTCGGCTTCAAGCGTCTGGGCGTGCTCGGCGACTGGGCCAACCCGTACAAGACGATGAACTTCGTCAACGAGGCGGAAGAGCTCCGCGCGCTCGGCAAGATCATCGAGAAGGGCTACGTGTATCGCGGGCTGAAGCCGGTGAACTGGTGCTTCGACTGCGGCTCGGCGCTCGCGGAAGCGGAAGTCGAGTACAAGGACCGCACCGATCCGACGATCGACGTGATGTTCGCGTTCGCGGAACCGGAAAAGACCGCGCAGGCGTTCGGCCTGCCGGCCCTGCCGCGCGCCGAAGGCGGCATCGTGATCTGGACCACCACGCCGTGGACGATCCCCGCGAACCAGGCGCTGAACCTCCATCCGGAAATCGTCTACGCGCTGGTCGACACCGAGCGCGGTCTGCTGATCATCGCGGAAGAGCGCGTCGAAGCTTGCATGACCGACTTCAAGCTGACCGGCCGCGTCGTGGCGACCGCGCCGGGCGTGAAGCTCGCGGGCCTGCGCTTCCACCACCCGCTCGCGTCGGCTCACCCCGGCTACAAGCGCACCGCGCCCGTGTACCTCGGCGACTACGTGACGACCGACACGGGTACCGGCGTCGTGCACTCGTCGCCCGCGTACGGTATCGAGGACTTCGTGTCGTGCAAGGCGCACGGGATGACCGACTCGGACATCATCAACCCGGTGATGGGCGACGGCCGCTACATCGAATCGCTGCCGCTGTTCGGCGGCCTGTCGATCTGGGACGCGAACCCGAAGGTCGTCGACGCGCTGAACGCGGCCGGCTCGCTGCTGCGCAGCGAGCACTACAAGCACAGCTACATGCACTGCTGGCGCCACAAGACGGCGATCATCTACCGCGCGACGTCGCAGTGGTTCGCCGGCATGGACGTGACGCCGCGCGACGGCGGCAAGACGCTGCGCGAAACCGCGCTGGAAGGCATCGACGCGACCGCGTTCTACCCGTCGTGGGGCAAGCAGCGCCTGTTCAGCATGATCGCGAACCGTCCTGACTGGACGCTGTCGCGCCAGCGCCAGTGGGGCGTGCCGATGGCGTTCTTCGTGCACAAGGAAACCGGCGAGCTGCATCCGCGCACGCTCGAGCTGCTCGAGGAAGTCGCGAAGCGCGTCGAGCAGTCGGGCATCGAGGCGTGGCAGACGCTCGACCCGCGCGAGCTGATCGGCGACGACGCAAACCTGTACGAAAAGAACCGCGACACGCTCGACGTGTGGTTCGATTCGGGCACGACGCACTGGCACGTGCTGCGCGGCTCGCACAAGGATCAGCTGCAGTTCCCGGCCGACCTCTACCTCGAAGGCTCCGACCAGCACCGCGGCTGGTTCCACTCGTCGCTGCTCACGGCGTCGATGATCGACGGCCGCGCGCCGTACAAGGGCCTGCTCACGCACGGCTTCACGGTCGACGGCGAAGGCCGCAAGATGAGCAAGTCGCTCGGCAACGGCATCGACCCGCACGAAGTCGCGAACCGTCTCGGCGCGGAAATCATCCGCCTGTGGATCGCGTCGACCGACTACTCGGGCGAGCTCGCCATCTCCGAGGAAATCCTGAAGCGCGTGACCGAAGGCTATCGCCGCATCCGCAACACGCTGCGTTTCCTGCTCGCGAACCTGTCGGACTTCGACTTCGCGCAGCACGCGGTGCCCGTCGACGAATGGCTCGAGATCGACCGCTATGCGGTCGCGTTCTCGCAGCAGTTGCAGACGGAGCTGCTCGGCCACTACGAGAAGTACGAATTCCACCCGGTCGTCGCGAAGCTGCAGACGTACTGCTCGGAAGATCTCGGCGGCTTCTACCTCGACGTGCTGAAGGACCGCCTGTACACGAGCGCGGCCGATTCGCGCGCACGCCGCTCCGCGCAGACCGCGCTGTACCACCTGACGCACGGCCTGCTGCGCGTGCTCGCGCCGTTCCTGTCGTTCACGGCGGAAGAAGCGTGGAAGGTGTTCCAGCCGGCCAGCGATACGATCTTCACGGAAACCTACTACGCGTATCCGGAAGTCGACGGCTCGGCCGCGCTGATCGAGAAGTGGGCGCTGCTGCGCGAGGTACGCGGCAACGTCACGAAAGCGCTCGAGGAAGCACGCACCGCGAACCGCATCGGTTCGTCGCTGCAGGCCGAAGTCGCGGTGCACGCGAGCGGCGCACGCTACGACGCGCTCACGAGCCTCGGCGACGATCTGAAGTTCGTGCTGATCACGTCGGCCGCGACGGTCGTCAAGGTCGACGACGAAGCACAGGAAAGCGTCGACGTGGCTGCGTCGAAGTACCAGAAGTGCGAGCGCTGCTGGCATTACCGTGAAGATGTCGGCGCGCATGCCGATCATCCGACGCTGTGCGGCCGCTGCTTCTCCAACCTGTTCGAAAACGGCGAAATCCGGAGCGCTGCGTAACTATGGCGAAAACCCTGTCGAAACCGGCCAGCGGCGCGCTTGCGCCCTGGCTCGGCATTTCGCTGATCGTGATCCTGTTCGACCAGCTGTCGAAGATCGCGATCCTGAAGACGTTCGCGTACGGCGCGCAGCACGAGCTGACGTCGTTCTTCAACCTCGTGCTGGTGTACAACCGCGGCGCCGCGTTCGGCTTCCTGTCGACCGCAGGCGGCTGGCAGCGCTGGGCGTTCACCGCGCTCGGCATCGCCGCGACGCTCGTGATCTGCTTCCTGCTGAAGCGTCACGGCCAGCAGCGGCTGTTCAGCCTGTCGCTCGCGATGATCCTCGGCGGCGCCCTCGGCAACGTGATCGACCGGCTCGTCTACGGCCACGTGATCGACTTCCTCGATTTCCATCTCGGCGCCTGGCACTTCCCGGCGTTCAACCTCGCCGATTCCGCGATCACGGTCGGCGCGGTGCTGCTGATCTACGACGAACT
Organism: Burkholderia sp. AU45274; assembly: GCF_030482505.1. Taxonomy (NCBI): domain Bacteria; kingdom Pseudomonadati; phylum Pseudomonadota; class Betaproteobacteria; order Burkholderiales; family Burkholderiaceae; genus Burkholderia; species Burkholderia sp. AU45274. The sequence continues at coordinate 77,183 of NZ_JAUJQE010000005.1, forward strand.
GCGTCGCGTGCGCGGCTCGCGCTAAACGCGCATACTCGGCGTCGACGGCCGGCTTCGCGCCGGCCGTTCCGTTTGACCCTTGGAGGCCTGAGTTGGCACACGCAGAACTCGCAGGAAAACACCTCGTTCTCGGCCTGACGGGCGGCATCGCCTGCTACAAGATCGCCGAGCTCACGCGGCTGCTCGTGAAGGCCGGCGCGACCGTGCAGGTCGCGATGACCGAAGCCGCCACCCAGTTCATCACGCCCGTCACGATGCAGGCGCTGTCGGGCCGCCCCGTCTACACGAGCCAGTGGGACGCGCGCGTCGACAACAACATGGCGCACATCGACCTGTCGCGCGAAGCCGATGCGATCGTGATCGCGCCCGCGTCGACGGATTTCCTCGCGAAGCTCGCGCACGGATTCGCGGACGATCTGCTGTCGACGCTATGCGTCGCGCGCGATTGCCCGCTGCTCGTCGTTCCCGCGATGAACCGCCAGATGTGGCAGAACCCGGCCACGCAGCGCAACGCCGCGCAACTGCGCGCGGACGGCGTGTCGGTGCTCGGCCCGGATTCGGGTGCGCAGGCGTGCGGCGAAGTCGGCGACGGCCGCATGCTCGAGCCCGAGGCGATCTACGAAGCGATCGTCGCGCACTTCGCGCCGAAGGTGCTCGCGCACCGGCGCGTGCTGATCACGGCCGGCCCGACGTTCGAACCGCTCGACCCGGTGCGCGGCCTCACGAACCGCTCGAGCGGCAAGATGGGCTTCGCGCTCGCGCGCGCCGCGCAGCAGGCCGGCGCCGACGTGCATCTCGTCGCGGGGCCGGTGGCGCTCGACACGCCGTGGGGCGTCTACCGTCAGGACGTGCAGACGGCGCAGCAGATGTACGACGCGGTCATGCATGCGGTCGCCGATGCCGATATCTTCATCGCGGTGGCTGCCGTCGCCGACTGGCGCGTCGCCCAGCCGGCCGAGCACAAGATGAAGAAGACGGCCGACCGCAAGATGCCCGAGCTCGCGTTCGTCGAGAACCCCGACATCCTCGCGTCGGTCGCGGCGCTGCCCGATCCGCCGTTCTGCGTCGGCTTCGCGGCCGAAAGCGGCGACCTCGACGTGCACGGCGACGAGAAGCGCAAGCGCAAGAACGTGCCGCTGCTGGTCGGCAACCTCGGCCCGCTGACGTTCGGTCGCGACGACAACGAAGTCGTGCTGTTCGAGGCCGCCGGCCTCACGCGCCTGCCGCGCGCACCGAAGGACGAACTCGCGCACACGCTCGTCGCGGAAATCGCGAAGCGCCTGCCCGACAACCGCCTGATCTGATCTCCCGCGCGGCGGCCGTTGCCGCCGCGCCCTTCCCGACTCATCCGACGACCGCATGAAACTCGACCTGAAGATCCTCGACGCGCGCATGCGCGACTACCTGCCCGCCTACGCAACCACCGGCAGCGCGGGCCTCGACCTGCGCGCGTGCCTCGATGCACCGGTCACGCTGCAGCCGGGCGAGACCACGCTCGTGCCGACCGGCCTCGCGATCCATCTCGCCGATCCCGGCTACGCGGCGCTGATCCTGCCGCGCTCGGGGCTCGGCCACAAGCACGGCATCGTGCTCGGCAACCTCGTCGGCCTGATCGATTCCGACTACCAGGGCCAGCTGATGGTCTCGACGTGGAACCGCGGCCAGACCGAGTTCGTGCTGAATCCGTTCGAGCGGCTCGCCCAGCTCGTGATCGTGCCGGTCGTGCAGGCGCAGTTCAACATCGTCGACGACTTCGCGCAAAGCGATCGTGGCGAGGGCGGCTTCGGCAGCACCGGCCGTCACTGAACGACGCAACGAAAAAAGGGGCCGCGGCCCCTTTTTTTCATTCCTTCGCCGTCATTCCTCGACGGGTTGTGCGATCCGCGCGGGCGCCAGGTCGCGCTGCCGCGATTGAGCCACGATCGCATAGATCACCATCGCGACCAGCACGCCGAGCAGCACGGCCGACGAGCCGATCGTGCCGAGCGCGAGGCCGCCCTTCGCCACCGGCTTCGTCAACAGGTCGCCGACCGTCGCGCCGAACGGGCGCGTGAGCACGAACGCGGCCCAGAACAGCAGCACGCCGGAGATCCGCGTGAAATAGTGCGCCAGCACGATCACCGCGAGCAGCCCGCCGATCAGCAGCGCGCCGCCACCGAAGCCGAGCCCTGAACTGTCCGCGAGGAAGTCACCGAGGGCCGTGCCGAGCGTGTTGGAGAACAGGATCGCGATCCAGTACAGCAGCTCGACCTTGCGCGTGCGGATCAGGTCGACCGACAGCGATTCGCCGCTCAGGCGCCACACGGCGAAGATCGCCAGCAGGATCGCGACGAGAATCGACGAGCCGGCCGCATAGCCGAGGCCGAGCGTGCGGTCCATGAAGTCGGACATCGTCGTGCCGGCCGTGCTCGTCGCGACGATCACGGCCCAGTAGATCGCCGGGCGATAGCGTGTCGTCCTGAGCTGCGCGCCCAGCGTCACGAGAAAGAAGCCGAACAGCAGGATGGAGCTCACCGCGTAGCCGACGTTCAGCGTCATCGACAGCAGGTCGCCGCCGGTTTCGCCGAGCGTCGTCGCGCAGATCTTCATGATCCAGAACGCGAGCGTGATTTCGGGAAGTTTGTTCATTCGAACCCCTTTTGCAGGAAAGCGGCGGGCCGGCGCGTGCCGGCCCGCCTTGCAGACAGGATCGAATGTAGTCGCCGCAGGCTTAACGCAACCTTAGCGAACGGGGAATCGGTGCGGGCGGCCGCGCCGTGACCCTCAACGCGCGTGCTGGTGCCGGTAATGCAGCGCGTACGCGAGCGTGAGCAGCACGACGAACACGACGCCGACCACCATCGTCATCCGGAATTCGCGCGTGAACGCGGTCGTGAACAGAATCGCCGCGACGAGGCCCGCGCCGAGCAGGCTGCCGAACGGATGCCCCCACATCCGGAACGCGAGCGCGGGGCCGCGATAGCGCGCACGGAAGCGCAGGTGCGTGACGAAGATCATCAGCCACGTGAACAGTGCGCCGAACATCGCGATCGCCATCATCACGGTGAACGCGGTGTCGGGCGCCAGCGCGACCAGCACGGCCGCAACCGCGACGCCGCTCGTCGAGATCCACAGCGCCGCGCGCGGCACGCCGTTCGTGCCGAGCCGGCCGAACACCGCGGGCGCGAGCCGCGCACGCGACAGGCTGAACATCATCCGTGTCGTCACGTAAAGCTGGCTGTTCATCGCCGACAGCGCCGCGATCAACAGCACGAAGTTGATCACGCCTGCCGCGTACGGCACATGAGTCGCGGCCATCACCTTCACGAACGGGCTTTCGTCGGTGCCGGCCTGCGTCCACGGCACGATCGCGAGCATCAGCGACAGCGTCAGCAGGTAGAACAGCACGAGCCGGAACACGGTCGAACGGAACGCGCGCGTGACCGCGTGCTGCGGATCGCGCGCCTCGCCGGCCGCGATCGCGACGGCTTCGATGCTCATGTAGCTGAAGATCGCGACGATCACCGCGACCCAGGTGCCCCACGGCCCCTTCGGCATGAAGCCGCCGTGCGCGGTGTAGTTCGCGAAACCGACGCCCGATGCGGCCGGCGCCGACCACACGAGATAGGCGCCGAGCACGATGAACACGACGATCGCCGCGATCTTCAGCAGCGAGAACGCGTATTCGACCGTGCCGTACAGCGTGACGCTCGCGAGGTTCACGGCGATCAGCAGCGCGGAGAAGCCGATCACCCAGTACCAGCCGGGCACCGCCGGGAACCAGTACTTCATGAACACGGCGATCGCGCTGATCTCGGTGCCGATCGCGAACACGACCGCGAACCAGTACGCATAGCGCACCAGGAAACCCGCCAGCGGGCCGACATAATGCTCGGCATACGCGCCGAACGAGCCGGCCGTCGGATGGGCGACCGTCATTTCCGCGAGCGCGCCCATCAGCAGCAGCGCGATCAGCGCGCCGATCGCATACGAGACCAGCACGCTCGGGCCGGCGAGCCCGATCGCGAACCCGCTGCCGAGGAACAGCCCCGTGCCGATCGCGCCGCCGATCGCGATCATCGCCATCTGCCCAGACGTCAGCGCGTGGCGCAAACCCTGTTCGCGCGCGACGATGTCGTCGAACGTCCGTTGTTGTTGTGTCACTGCGTTGCCACTCCCCTGCACCACCATCGCGCCGCCGGCGCCAGATAAAACGAAACGGCGCGGAAAACCTCCCGCGCCGTTCGCATGAACTACCCGATTATCGCTTACTCGACTTCGACCGCCTCTTCGTTCGGCTTGTGCGGCGGGTTCCCGAGCTTGTCGAACGACAACTGCACCTTGTCGCCTTCGTCGACGTCGACCGTCACGTGACCGCCGTTCAGCAGCTTGCCGAACAGCAGTTCGTCGGCCAGCGCACGGCGGATCGTGTCCTGGATCAGCCGCTGCATCGGTCGCGCGCCCATCAGCGGATCGAAGCCGTGCTTCGCGAGATGCTTGCGCAACGCGTCGGTGAAGAGCGCGTCGACCTTCTTCTCGTGCAGCTGTTCCTCGAGCTGGATCAGGAACTTGTCGACCACGCGCATGATGATTTCCTCATCGAGCGAGCGGAAGCTGATGATCGAATCCAGGCGGTTGCGGAACTCCGGCGTAAACAGGCGCTTGATGTCGGTCATCTCGTCGCCCGTTTCACGGCGCGTCGTGAAGCCGATGGTCGCCTTCTGCATCGACTCGGCGCCCGCGTTCGTCGTCATGATGATGATGACGTTGCGGAAATCCGCCTTGCGGCCGTTGTTGTCCGTCAGCGTGCCGTGATCCATCACCTGCAGCAGCACGTTGAAGATGTCCGGATGCGCCTTCTCGATTTCGTCGAGCAGCAGCACGCAGTGCGGCTTCTTCGTGACGGCTTCGGTCAGCAGGCCGCCCTGGTCGAACCCGACGTAGCCCGGCGGCGCGCCGATCAGGCGGCTCACCGCGTGACGCTCCATGTATTCCGACATGTCGAAGCGGATCAGCTCGATGCCGAGCGTGAACGCGAGCTGGCGCGCCACTTCGGTCTTGCCGACGCCCGTCGGGCCGGAGAACAGGAACGCGCCGATCGGCTTGTCCATCTTGCCGAGGCCCGCGCGCGCCATCTTGATCGAGGCTGCGAGCGCATCGATCGCCGGATCCTGGCCGAACACGACGCTCTTCAGGTCGCGGTCGAGCGTCTGCAGCTTGCTGCGATCGTCCTGCGATACGCTCTGCGGCGGCACGCGCGCGATCTTCGAGATGATTTCCTCGATCTCGCTCTTGCCGATCGTCTTCTTCTGCTTCGACTTCGGCAGGATGCGCTGGGCCGCGCCCGCTTCGTCGATCACGTCGATCGCCTTGTCCGGCAGGTGACGGTCGGTGATGAAGCGCGCCGACAGTTCGGCCGCGGCCGACAGCGCACCCGACGAATACTTGACGCCGTGATGCTCCTCGAAGCGCGACTTCAGCCCGCGCAGGATCGCGACCGTCTGCTCGACGGTCGGCTCCGTCACGTCGACCTTCTGGAAGCGCCGCGACAGGGCCGCGTCCTTCTCGAAGATGCCGCGATACTCGGTGAACGTGGTCGCGCCGATGCACTTGAGCACGCCCGACGACAGCGCCGGCTTCAGCAGGTTCGACGCATCGAGCGTGCCGCCCGACGCGGCGCCCGCGCCGATCAGCGTGTGGATCTCGTCGATGAACAGGATCGCGTGCGGACGCTCCTTCAGCTCCTTCAGCACCGTCTTCAGACGTTGCTCGAAGTCGCCGCGGTACTTGGTGCCCGCGAGCAACGCGCCCATGTCGAGCGAGTAGACCTGCGCGTTCGCGAGGATGTCCGGCACTTCGCCACGCGTGATGCGATACGCGAGCCCTTCCGCGATCGCGGTCTTGCCGACGCCGGCCTCGCCGACGAGCAGCGGATTGTTCTTGCGGCGGCGGCACAGCACCTGGACCACGCGCTCGACCTCGGGCTCGCGACCGATCAGCGGATCGATGCGGCCGTCCTTCGCCATCTGGTTCAGGTTCTGCGTGAATTGCGCGAGCGGGGTTTCCTTCTGCGCATTCGCGTCTTCGCCTTCCGCGTTCGCGTCGGCCGACTTCGCGGCTTCGCCGTTGTTCGTCTTCGCGATGCCGTGCGAAATGAAGTTCACGACGTCGAGGCGCGTGACGCCCTGCTGCTGCAGGTAGTACACGGCATGCGAATCCTTCTCGCCGAAGATCGCGACCAGCACGTTCGCGCCGGTCACTTCCTTCTTGCCGTTCGACGTCGACTGGACGTGCATGATCGCGCGCTGGATCACGCGCTGGAAACCGAGCGTCGGCTGGGTATCGACATCGTCGGTACCCGGGACGGTAGGTGTGTTGTCGTGGATGAAATTGCGCAGGTTCTGACGCAAGTCCTCGATGTTTGCCGCGCACGCGCGCAACACCTCGGCTGCCGTCGGATTATCCAGCAGAGCCAGCAGCAAATGCTCGACCGTAATGAACTCATGGCGCGCCTGGCGTGCTTCCATGAACGCCATGTGCAGGCTGACTTCCAATTCCTGGGCAATCATGCTTCCTCCATCACGCACTGCAGCGGATGCCCGGCCTGCCGCGCATGGGTAACGACTTGCTCAACCTTGGTCGACGCGATGTCCCGCGTATAGACCCCACAAACCCCTCGCCCTTCGCGATGGACCTTCAGCATGATCTGCGTGGCCGTCTCGCGATCCTTCTTGAAATACTCCTGGACCACCATCACGACGAATTCCATCGGCGTGAAGTCGTCGTTCAGCAGCACCACCTTGTACATCGAAGGCGGCTTGAGCTTCTGCTGCTTGCGTTCCAGGACGGTGCTGTCCTGCTTGTCCGGGATAATCGCCATACACCCATTCTAAACAACTCGGACAGGCCCGCAATCCTGCCATTACCCGACCGACCGGCCGGCGCCCTCCCCGGAATCCCGGAACACGCGATCTTCTTCGCGCCATACGAAAGCCGGCTGCGGTGCCGGCTTTCACGCGTGGCGCGGAACACGAACCGTCAGGGGAACCGCACCGGAACGTCGTGTCCGCATCCAGTATCCCACAAGCCGGGACGACTCGAACGCGTGTCACTCGAGCCTGGTATATGAGCCGATTATGCGGCTTTTCAAGACCTCGCGCTTGGCCGCGTGCTGCCAAGCAAAGCCGGAAAAACCCTGAAAATGGGTTCTTTACAACGTCCCTCTAAACGTCTAAAAATTCCACTTGACACTCCAATAAAGAGCGCCAACAATCAAGCTGGCACTTTTTTCAATTTGCCGGTTGGCAAAATGAAAGAGGCCGAGGTGAGCTTGTGAGGGGGGAACGGCTGCGTTTTTCAGGTCGTTTAGCTTTTCGAGCGTGCTCGTGGTAAGTAGCAGCGACTGTGTGACAGGGGAAGTAGGAAATGGCAACTGGTATCGTTAAGTGGTTCAACGACGCGAAGGGCTTCGGTTTCATCACTCCCGATGAGGGCGGTGAGGATCTGTTTGCGCACTTCTCGGCTATCACCATGAATGGCTTCAAGACGCTGAAGGAAGGCCAGAAGGTGAGCTTTGACGTCGTTCAAGGACCGAAGGGCAAGCAAGCGTCGAACATCCAGGCCGCATAAGGCACCGGATATCAGACGAAGAAACCCGGCGCATGGTTTGCGCCGGGTTTCTTTATTTGAGGCCGGCCAATCGATAATCGATTGGCCGGCCTTTTCGTTCAATCCCGATAATTGAACATACATTGTCTTGTCACGCGCGCAGATCGGATACTCATCCCGCGCGTGAAACATAATCACCGCCTCGTTACACGACCTTCAGCGTGCCCATCATGCCGAGATCCTCGTGTTCGAGAATGTGGCAATGAAACATGCGCTCTCCGGGCATGTCTTGCGTGACGAGAATCGTCACGGTTTCGCCGCTGCGCACGTTCACCGTATCGCGCCATGCACGGAACGGTTCGCTCGTGCGCGAACCGCCCGATTCGCGTTCGATCACCTGGAACTGCGTGCCATGCAGGTGGAACGGGTGATCCATGTCGGTGCCGTTGCGGATCGTCCAGCGCTCGACGTCGCCACGGCGGCTCGTCAACGTCGCGCGATGCGGCGCGTAAGTGTCGCCGTTGATCGTGAAGCGCATGCCGGCCGGACGGCCGTGCGCCGCGCCCTTCATCATCGCGTCCATGTCCATCTCTTCGCCGAACTCGACCGTCTTGTGCGCGACCGGCTCGCCCAGCGGCGGCACCGTGCGCAGGGTCGCCGGCAGCGCACGTGCGGCGGCCGGCGCGAATGCGACGTCGGCCAGCGCCAGCGCCGGATCGGGCGGCAGGCTGCCGTGTCCGTCATCGTGCGACATCGACATCTTGCGGCGGTCGTATTCAGCCGCCTGCAGCACGGCGCGCGACGCCCGGTCGCCGGCGCGGACCAGCAGCTCCGCCCGTTCGCCCGGCGCGATCAACAGCGACGTGACGCGGCGCGGCGCGTCGAACAGCCCGCCGTCGGTGCCCGCATGCTCGAACGTACGACCGTCGTCGAACGCGACGCGCAAATAGCGCGCGCTGCACGCGTTCCACACACGCCAGCGCTCGTCGCCCGCGACGTCGATCCGCGGCCGGCGGGCGCCGTTGACCAGCACGAACTGGCCCTCGCGGCCGTTCATCCAGTCCATCATGTCGTTCGGTGCAATCGTGCCGTCGCGCGCAAGCTTCAGGTCCGACACGAACAGGTTGCGCTCGGGCCAGCCCGCCAGCGGATCGTCCGCGGCGCGCACGACGAACGGGCCGGCCAGCCCGCGGAAGACCTGTTCGGCCGTCATCATGTGCGGATGCGGGTGGTACCAGTAGGTGCCGGCACTCCCCTTCGGCAACGTGAAGCGGTACACGCGCGACGCGCCGGGCGCGACGGGATCGGAAGGATTGCCGTCCTGGTCAGGCGGCACCGGCAGGCCGTGCCAGTGGATGGTCGAAGGCTGCGGCAGCTTGTTCACGAACTTGATCTCGACCGTGTCGCCCTCGCGCACGTCGATCAGAGGACCGACGACGGGGCCCTGCGTGCCCGCGCCGAACTGCCAGAACGTGGTCGGCCGTGCACCGTGCAGCATCGGGCGCGCCACGGGCTGCGCCACCAGCGTGGCCCGGAACGTGCCGGGCTCGCGGCCTTCGTTCGCGAGCGTGCGCAGCGCCGCGAGCGGCGCGCCGGCGGCCGCGAGCGCAGCCGGTGCGGACTTGCCGTGCTGCCCGTGACCCGCCATCCCTGACATGCCGGGCATGTCGTCCATCGAGTCCATGCCGGCCATGCCGGCCATGCCGGCGTGGCCGGCATGCTGCGCCCACGCGACGCGCGCGAACAGTGACGCGGCCGCGACACCGATGGCGCGCGACAGGAAGGTTCTCCGTATCATCAATCGTTCCTCGTTATCCATGCTGGGTCGCGCGGCCGCCGCGACGCCCGCGCCGGCCGGCCGAAGCGCCGATGCGCCGATGCGCGACGCAAATCCTGATGCCCGCGTCATCATAACCGCAGGCCAAAATCGAGACGCGCCGCGGCCGGCCGGGCGGCGATACGCCGCAGGGCTCGACAACGCCGCACCCGATTCGGCACGCAGCGTCGATCGGCGATCCACGGCTCTTCGCTCACGGCCGAAGCGCCACTCAACCCTGCCCCGGGCAGTTCCAGGCGGTCGCCTCGCGCCTGCCGTTCGGCTCCACCACGGCGCCGGTCACTTCGCCGATCCGTAAACCCGCCAATATTTCATGATGCGGAACAAGTCTCTGCGTTATAAAAATTCGTGGTGCAGGGCACAAAATCCCCGTTTCGCGATGCCAAAAAACGTTCCGCAATACAAAACGATGGAAATAATTATTTGTTTTTAAAAGAGAATTTTTGTTTAGCGAAGCCGTTCTACATGCACCATCCGAGCGGGCCGCGGACGTAGACTTTGTTCCATGCACTGACGCTTCGCCGCGACGTTCGATACGGAACCCGGCGCAAGCAGCCAGTCGGGCCACAGCCGGCCAAGCCGGCGGGCGGCACACCAGAATCGCTTGTGATCAGAAAGGGAGAACGGAAATGAAGGGATTTCGCTTTGGTTCAGCGCTCGGGTCGTTCTACATCCTGCCGGCAAACGGCGGCTGGGAAGCGACGTTCGGCAACGCCTCGCTCGGCGCGTTCTCGTGCCCGGAAATCGCGGCCGACCGCATCTCCCGCGGCGACTGCGCGCAACCGTCCGAACTGGACACGGCGACGCTCGAAGTGCCGGACGAAATCGCCGAGTGGGAAATCGTTCACGTCTGAATGGCACATCTGCAACGACAAACGCCCCGGGCGACCGGGGCGTTTGTCTTAATGCCGGGCAGCGAACGGCTCAATCCGCCGCACCGGCCCATGCCTGGGCCCGCGCGATCGCGCGGCCTGCGTCAGGCGACCGCGTCGACGATGCCGTTCAGCGTCGCGCTCGGGCGCATGGCCTGGCTCGTCAGGTCGACGTTCGGACGGTAGTAGCCGCCGATAGCTTGCGCGTTGCCCTGCGCGGCCGCCAGCTCTTCCAGGATGCGCGCTTCGCTGTCGGACAGCGCCTTCGCCACGCCTTCGAACTGCGCCTTCAGCGCCGCGTCCTCGGTCTGCTCGGCCAGCGCCTGCGCCCAGTACAGGCACAGGTAGAAGTGGCTGCCGCGGTTGTCGAGGCCGCCGACCTTGCGCGCCGGCGACTTGTTCTCGTCCAGGAACTTGCCGGTCGCCTGGTCGAGCGTCTTCGCGAGCACGACCGCCTTCGGGTTCTGGTATGCGTTGCCGAGATGTTCGAGCGACGCGGCCAGCGCGAGGAATTCGCCGAGCGAATCCCAGCGCAGGAAGCCTTCCTCGACGAACTGCTGCACGTGCTTCGGCGCGGAGCCGCCTGCACCCGTTTCGAACATCCCGCCGCCGGCCATCAGCGGCACGATCGACAGCATCTTCGCGCTGGTGCCGAGTTCCATGATCGGGAACAGGTCGGTCAGGTAGTCGCGCAGCACGTTGCCGGTCACCGAGATCGTGTCCTTGCCCGCACGGATGCGCTCGAGCGAGAAACGCGTGGCTTCGACCGGCGTCATGATGCGGATGTCGAGGCCGTTCGTATCGTGATCCTTCAGGTAACGCTCGACCTTCGCGATGATCTGCGCGTCGTGTGCGCGAGCCGGATCGAGCCAGAACACGGCCGGTGCGCCGGTCGCGCGTGCGCGGTTGACCGCGAGCTTGACCCAGTCCTGCACCGGTGCGTCCTTCGTCTGGCACATGCGCCAGATGTCGCCCGCTTCCACGGCATGCTCGAGCAGCACGTTGCCCGCTTCGTCGGTGACGCGCACGACGCCGTCCGCCGGGATCTGGAACGTCTTGTCGTGCGAACCGTATTCTTCAGCCGCCTGCGCCATCAGGCCGACGTTCGGCACGCTGCCCATCGTGACCGGATCGAACGCGCCATGCTGCTTGCAGTCCTCGATCACGGCCTGGTAGACACCGGCGTAGCAGCGATCCGGAATCACGGCCTTCGCGTCGTACAGCTGGCCGTCCGGGCCCCACATGCCGCCCGAATCGCGGATCATTGCCGGCATCGATGCGTCGACGATCACGTCGCTCGGCACGTGCAGGTTCGTGATGCCCTTGTCCGAGTTGACCATCGCCAGGCGCGGACGCACTGCGTACTCAGCCTTGACGTCGGCTTCGATCGCTTCGCGCGTGTCGGCCGGCAGGTCCTTCAGGCGCGCGTACAGGTCGCCGATGCCGTTGTTCGGGTTGAAGCCGACCTTCGCCAGCACGTCCGCGTGCTTCGCGAGCGCGTCGCGGTAGAACACCGACACGAAGTGACCGAACAGGATCGGGTCCGAGACCTTCATCATGGTCGCCTTCAGGTGCACCGAGAACAGCACGTCCTGCGCCTTCGCGTCGGCGATCTGCGCTTCGATGAAGCTGCGCAGCGCATTGCGGCTCATCACCGATGCGTCGATCACTTCACCGGCCTTCACGGCCGTCTTTTCCTTCAGCACCTTCTTCGCGCCGTCGGTCGTCGTGAGTTCGATCTTCACGCTGCCGGCATCGGCGATCAGCGCCGACTTCTCGCTGCCGTAGAAGTCGCCTTCGCTCATGTGCGCGACGTGGGCCTTCGACGTCGCCTTCCACGCGCCCATCTTGTGCGGATGCTTGCGTGCGTAGTTCTTGACCGACAGCGGCGCGCGGCGGTCGGAGTTGCCTTCGCGCAGCACCGGGTTCACCGCGCTGCCCTTGATCTTGTCGTAGCGGGCCTTGACCGCCTTCTCTTCGTCCGTCGACGGATCTTCCGGGTAGGCCGGCAGCTTGTAGCCCTGCGCCTGCAGTTCGGCGATCGCGGCCTTGAGCTGCGGCACCGATGCGCTGATGTTCGGCAGCTTGATGATGTTCGCTTCCGGCTTCAGCGTGAGCTGGCCCAGTTCGGCCAGATCGTCGGAACCCTTCTGCTCGGGCGGCAGGACGTCCGCGAATGCGGCGATGATGCGGCCGGCGAGCGAGATGTCGCGCGTTTCGACGGCAACGCCGGACGAGCGCGTGAAGGCCTTGACGATCGGCAGCAGCGAATAGGTCGCGAGCGCGGGCGCTTCGTCGGTGAGGGTGTAGATGATCTTGGGCGAAGTGGACATGGTGGTCAAAGCATTGCTACGTGATTGTTGAACAGGGAGCGCCGGCGGGTAACCGGCGGGGAGCGACCGGGTCGGTCGCGAAAGGGGCGCGCCGGCTTAGCCGGGCGGTGGTGTTGCGAGGGCCGTCATGTTCTACCTTGCAGGGGCTCCGGGCCGCATCGCGGCGCCGCGGCCCGCATGCCGGACCGCCCTGCCAACAAACCTGCCATCCACGAAACGCTCCGGCGCCGGCAGTAGGCGCCGGGGCGGCCGGCAACCTGCCGGCCCACCCCGGAAGGGGTCTTACATGTTCTCGATCAGCACTTCACCGAAGCCCGAGCACGACACCTGCGTCGCACCTTCCATCAGGCGCGCGAAGTCGTAGGTGACGCGCTTCTGCAGGATCGACTTCTCCATCGCGGCGATGATCGTGTCGGCTGCTTCCGTCCAGCCGAGGTGGCGCAGCATCATTTCTGCCGACAGGATCTCGGAACCCGGGTTCACGTAATCCTTGCCCGCGTACTTCGGCGCGGTGCCGTGCGTCGCTTCGAACATCGCGACCGAATCCGACAGGTTCGCGCCCGGCGCGATCCCGATGCCGCCGACCTGCGCGGCCAGCGCGTCGGAGATGTAGTCGCCGTTCAGGTTCAGCGTGGCGATCACGTCGTATTCGGCCGGGCGCAGCAGGATCTGCTGCAGGAACGCATCGGCGATCGAATCCTTGATCACGATCTCGTTGCCCGTCTTCGGGTTCTTCACGCGCATCCACGGGCCGCCGTCGATCAGCTCGCCGCCGAATTCCTTCTGCGCGAGCGCGTAGCCGGCGTCACGGAACAGGCCTTCCGTGAACTTCATGATGTTGCCCTTGTGCACCAGCGTGACCGACTTGCGATCGTTGTCGATCGCATACTGGATCGCCTTGCGCACGAGACGCTCGGTGCCTTCGGTCGACACGGGCTTGACGCCGATCCCCGAGGTTTCCGGGAAGCGGATCTTCTTCACGCCCATCTCGTCCTGCAGGAACTTGATCACCTTCTTCGCCTGCTCGGAGCCCGCGGCCCATTCGATGCCTGCGTAGATGTCTTCCGAGTTCTCGCGGAAAATCACCATGTCGATCTTTTGCGGCTCGCGCACCGGCGACGGCACGCCCTTGAAGTACTGCACCGGGCGCAGGCACACGTACAGGTCGAGTTCCTGGCGCAGCGCGACGTTCAGCGAACGGATCCCGCCGCCGACCGGGGTCGTGAGCGGCCCCTTGATCGACACCACGTATTCCTTCAGCACCTGCAGCGTTTCGTCCGGGAGCCACACGTCCGGACCGTACACCTTCGTCGCCTTCTCGCCCGCGAAAATCTCCATCCAGTGGATCTTGCGCTTGCCCTTGTAGGCATGCGCGACCGCCGCGTCGACGACCTTGATCATGACCGGCGTGATATCGAAGCCCGTACCGTCGCCTTCGATATAGGGAATGATCGGCTGATCGGAAACGTTGAGCGAGAAGTCCTTGTTGACGGTGATCTTGTCACCGCCTTCCGGAACCTTGATGTGCTGATACGGCATGATCGACTCCAGTGACGTGGCTGAGCAGGTGATGCTGGTCGAAGCTGCGCGCGCGGCGGGGGCGCGGCATGGCCACCCCGTGACGGCAACAGCGAGCCGCTATTCTAGCGCCCCAACCGGGCACTTCGGCATGAAGCGCGGCACTGCGTATCAAGACCCCACTTATGTCTTATATAAGACAGAGGACTTGCCGTTCCGTATTATGCATTAAGATTCCGCCATTTGCCATAGACCGCCCGCCCCCGCTTCCCGCGGCGCGCCGGGCGGACGCCCCGCCATGAACCTGATCGCCCTCAACAAGCCGTTCGGCACGATTTGCCAGTTTTCCGCGCACGAGACGCGCCCGTCGCTCGGCGACTGGGTCAAAACGCCCGGCGTCTACGCGGCCGGCCGGCTGGACGCGGACAGCGAGGGGCTGCTGCTGCTCACCGACGACGGCGCGCTGCAGGCGCGCATCGCCGAGCCGCGCCACAAGCTCGTCAAGCGCTACTGGGCGCAGGTCGAGGGCGCGCCCGGCACCGCCGACCTGAAGGCGCTCGCGCGCGGCGTCGACCTCGGCGACTACGTGACGCGTCCATGCCGCGCCGAGTTCATCGAACCGCCCGACACCCTGTGGCCGCGCACTCCGCCGATCCGCTACCGCGCCGCGATCCCGACGACGTGGATCGAGCTTGCAATCACCGAGGGCAAGAACCGGCAGGTACGCCGGATGACGGCGGCCGTCGGCTTCCCGACGTTGCGCCTGGTGCGTGTCGGCATCGGCGCCCTGGATATATTCGCGCTCAGCATTGCACCGGGAGAAACAATCGCACTGCCGCCACGCGCACCGTGGGAGGGTTTCGCGCCCGCCGGATGACGAATTCGGGATAGGCGAATTTTTCGTCATCTTTTTCGTCAACCGGCTGCGAAGATCGCGCGTTAAACCACGCAGATGCCAACCTTAGCTATCCGGCATTGGCAGCCGAACCCGTGTTTGCGTCACGAAAGCGACGTTTTTATCGAATACGATTCGGCGCCCGCAGCGCAATGAGAAATTTCTCGAAGCGTCTGTCAACCGAAAGGTGGATGGCACCGTTAGACGACATGACTCCTATTGCCGGGTCATTTGGTTAATTAACTAAAGCTGAGGAACACAACATGAACAAACTGATCGCTGCTCTGGTCGCTGGTCTCTTCGCAACGGCTGCATTCGCACAAGCATCGGCTCCGGAAGCTGCTCCGGCTGCTGCTGAAGCTGCTTCGGCACCGGCAAAGCACGCTGCTAAGAAGCACCACGCAGCTAAGAAGCACCACAAGGCATCGAAGAAGGCTGCAGCGAGCGACGCAGCAGCACCGGCAGCTGCTTCGAACTAAGTAAGCTTGCTGTAATAAATAACGCAGTCAAGAACACGCAGTCTTGCCGTTCTTACGGCGTTGAAAGGCAGATCACCGCAAGGCGATCTGCCTTTTTCTTTTTGTGCCCGACGACGCGCATCGCGTACCATGCGGGTCTCGTTTTCCAGATAGGAGCCTTGCTGTGCAATTCTCCCTGCGCTCGTCGCTCGGCCGCCTTGCGCGCGCCGCCGTGTTTCCCGCCGCGCTCGCCGTCATGGCGTTCGGCATGCAGGCCGCCAGCGCGCAAGTGCCGCCCGGCGCCAAGCAGCCGAGCGAATTCCCGCGCGTGAAGCTGCGCGCCGGCATGTACGTGATCGACGCAGCCGTCGCCGCGAACGACCCCGACCGCGAACAGGGGCTGATGTACCGTTCGCAGCTCGCGCCGAACGAAGGCATGCTGTTCGTGTTCAACGAGAACGCGGTGCATTGCTTCTGGATGAAGAACACGCTGATCCCGCTGTCGATCGCGTTCATCCGCGCGGACGGCACGATCACCGACATCGACGAGATGAAGGCCGAGACGACCGACAACCACTGCCCGCGCAACAACGGCGTCTATGCGCTCGAAATGAGCAAGGGCTGGTTCGCGACGAAGGGCATCAAGCCCGGAATGAAGCTCGAAGGCCTGCCGAAGGCCCAGTAACGGCCATTGCCGCGGCACCGCGCCGCGCACCGACCGAAGCCGGCCGCCCGTTGCGCGCCGGCTTTTTTTTCGCCCGCCGGCGGTGGCACCCGGCTTGATTCCGCCGCCGGCCGCATCTGCAAAAGCCACGCGCAAGCGCTATGCTTTAAGTCTCGCTTGTCCAGCCCGGGCCGCCGCTGTCGGCCCGCTTACATCCGAACCTAAGGAGGTTCACGTGCCCCGCAAAACCCCCATCGAGCGCTATCGAAATATCGGGATCAGCGCTCACATCGATGCCGGCAAAACCACGACGACCGAGCGCATCCTGTTTTACACCGGCGTGAGCCACAAGATCGGTGAAGTGCACGACGGCGCGGCCACGATGGACTGGATGGAGCAGGAGCAGGAACGCGGCATCACGATCACGTCGGCCGCGACCACGGCCTTCTGGAAGGGCATGGCCGGCAACTATCCCGAGCACCGGATCAACATCATCGACACGCCCGGGCACGTCGACTTCACCATTGAAGTCGAGCGCTCGATGCGCGTGCTCGACGGCGCGTGCATGGTCTACGACTCGGTCGGCGGCGTGCAGCCGCAGTCCGAGACCGTCTGGCGCCAGGCCAACAAGTACAAGGTGCCGCGCATCGCGTTCGTCAACAAGATGGACCGCATCGGCGCCGATTTCTTCCGCGTGCAGAAGCAGATCGGCGAGCGCCTGAAAGGCGTCGCCGTGCCGATCCAGATTCCGATCGGCGCGGAAGATCATTTCCAGGGCGTCGTCGATCTCGTGAAGATGAAGGCGATCGTGTGGGACGACGAAAGCCAGGGCGTGAAGTTCTCGTACGAGGACATCCCGGCGAACCTCGTCGAGCTCGCGCACGAATGGCGCGAGAAGATGGTCGAGGCCGCGGCGGAAGCGAGCGAGGAACTGCTCGAGAAGTACCTGCACGACCATGAATCGCTGACCGAGGACGAGATCAAGGCCGCGCTGCGCAAGCGCACGATCGCGAACGAGATCGTGCCGATGCTGTGCGGCAGCGCGTTCAAGAACAAGGGCGTGCAGGCGATGCTCGACGCGGTGATCGACTACCTGCCGTCGCCGGTCGACGTGCCGGCCATCCTCGGCCACGACTTCGCCGATCCGGAAAAGCCGGCGGAACGCCATCCGAGCGATGACGAGCCGTTCTCGTCGCTCGCGTTCAAGATCATGACCGACCCGTTCGTCGGCCAGTTGATCTTCTTCCGCGTGTATTCGGGCGTCGTCGAATCGGGCGACACGGTGCTCAACGCGACCAAGGACAAGAAGGAACGGCTCGGCCGGATCCTGCAGATGCACGCGAACGAGCGCAAGGAAATCAAGGAGGTGCGCGCGGGCGACATCGCGGCGGCCGTCGGGCTGAAGGAAGCGACCACCGGCGACACGCTGTGCGATCCGGCGAAGCCGATCATCCTCGAGAAGATGGAATTCCCGGAGCCGGTGATCTCGCAGGCCGTCGAGCCGAAGACGAAGGCCGACCAGGAAAAGATGGGCCTGGCGCTGAACCGCCTCGCGCAGGAAGATCCGTCGTTCCGCGTGCAGACCGACGAAGAATCCGGCCAGACGATCATTTCGGGGATGGGCGAGCTTCACCTCGAAATCCTGGTCGACCGGATGAAGCGCGAATTCGGCGTCGAGGCAACGGTCGGCAAGCCGCAGGTCGCATATCGCGAGACGGTGCGCACGACGGCGTCCGACGTCGAGGGCAAGTTCGTCAAGCAGTCGGGTGGTCGCGGCCAGTACGGCCACGCGGTGATCACGCTCGAGCCGAACCCCGGCAAGGGCTACGAGTTCCTCGACGAGATCAAGGGCGGCGTGATTCCGCGCGAATTCATCCCGGCCGTCGACAAGGGCATCACCGAGACGCTGAAGAGCGGCGTGCTCGCGGGCTATCCGGTCGTCGACGTGAAGGTGCACCTGACGTTCGGCTCGTACCACGACGTCGACTCGAACGAAAACGCGTTCCGGATGGCCGGCTCGATGGCGTTCAAGGAAGCGATGCGCCGCGCGAAGCCCGTGCTGCTTGAGCCGATGATGGCCGTCGAGGTGGAAACGCCCGAGGACTTCATGGGCAACGTGATGGGCGACCTGTCGAGCCGTCGCGGCATCGTGCAGGGGATGGAAGACATCGCGGGTGGCGGCGGCAAGCTCGTGCGAGCCGAAGTGCCGCTCGCGGAAATGTTCGGCTATTCGACGTCGCTGCGTTCGGCCACGCAGGGCCGCGCGACCTACACGATGGAGTTCAAGCAGTACGCGGAAACGCCGGCCAACGTATCGGAAGGCGTGATCAACGCGAAAGTGAAGTAAGCGCGGCGCGCTCGCGCGCTGCTGCTTGCAGGCAAGGCCCGTCCGGTTCCGGACGGGCCTTTTTTCATTCGCGCGCACCGCACACACGGCCTTTTTTGATCGGCACGTCCCGGTTTTTTTTCGCGTGCCACAATGCATCGCGATTCATCAGATGGAACCATCCCGATGCCGCCCACCCCTGCCCTGCGCCGCCTGCTGATCCTCTATGCCGGCCTGATCGCCGCGAACGCCGCCGTCTGGCTGTGGGCGCTCGCCGTGTTGCGCGATCATCCGCTGCTGCTCGGCACCGCGGCGATCGCATACGGGCTCGGGCTGCGTCATGCGGTCGACGCCGATCACATCGCCGCGATCGACGTTGCAACGCGCAAGCTGATGCAGGAAGGCCAGCGTCCGGTGAGCGTCGGGCTGTTCTTCTCGCTCGGTCATTCGACGATCGTGATCGCTGCGACGCTCGGCATCGCGCTGACCGCGTTCGCGCTGCGCGACCGGTTCGACGCATTCCGCGAGATCGGCGGCACGATCGGCACGGCGGTGTCGGCCACCTTCCTGCTCGTGCTCGCGTGCGTGAACCTGGTGATCCTGCGCGACGTCTGGCGGCGCTATCGCGGCACGCACGGGCATGCGCACGATGCCGCGCATGTGCACCGCCCCGCCGGGCTCGTGTCCCGGCTGCTGCGACCGCTGTTCCGGTTCGTGTCGAAGAGCTGGCACATGTATCCGGTCGGCGTGCTGTTCGGGCTCGGTTTCGATACTGCAACCGAAATCGGCCTGCTCGCGATCGCCGCCGCACAGGCGAGCCAGGGGCTGCCGGTCTATACGGTCATGCTGTTTCCCGCGCTGTTCACCGCCGGCATGACGCTGATCGACTCGACCGACAACGTGCTGATGATTCACGCGTACGGCTGGGCGATGGACGATCCGCAGCGCAAGCTGCTCTACAACGCGAGCATCACGTTCGTGTCGGCGGCCGTCGCACTGGCGATCGGCGGGATCGAGGCAGCCGGCCTGCTGGCCGACAAGCTGTCGCTGACGGGCCCCGTGCGCGACGCGCTCGATGCGCTCGGCGAACGCTTCGGCTCGATCGGCTACGGCATCGTCGCCCTGTTCCTCGTCTGCTGGATCGCGTCGATCCTGTTCCACCGCTGGCAGCGTGCGGCCGATGCGCCTGCACGCTGAACATAGCTCAGACGTTTCATTCCGGAAACAAAACTCCCCCCAAGGCGTTGCAGGCGCCGTCGCGCACTCGCGTGCGCCTTGCGCGACGGGCGCAAGCGGCCGGTGGCACGGATCTCGCAGATAGGGATTCGCACGGCGGGCCCGCATACCGTTCCGCGCTCGCGGCTGGCGTCCAGCGCCCGCCCGGACGCGATCGGCTGCCGACAGGACTACGAATCTTTACCGGCCCCCTGCACCACACCTAGATAGCCGCGCGGCGACGAGGCATCGCGCGCATGGGGAGGCCATGATGCTCAAGAAGAAACAACCGTTCCGTACGCCGGGACGGCGCTATCGCGCAACCTTGTTCGCCGCAGCCGCGTTCGCGTGCTGCTGCTCGTATGCCGTCGCACAGGATGCGACACCGGACGCCGCGGCCGATGCAGTTGCCAGCGCGGACGTCATCATGACGCTGGTCGACGATGCTTCGCCTTGCGCAGCCAATCCGGCGGCGTGCGCGGTGCACGTCTTCGCCGGCGGGCGCGTGGGCGGAAATGGCGCAGGCTCGGGCGGCAATGGCAGCGGCGGCAGCCCCGGTAGCGGAAACGGGAACGGGAACGGCGGCGGTAGCGGCAACAACGGGAACGGTACCGTCGGGCCTGCTGGTGTCGGCGGAACGACAAGCGGAACATCCGGCGGCACGAGTGGTTCAGGTGGCTCGGGCCGCGGAGGCAATGCGTCCGGCAGCGGGGGTTCGGGTGGTGGTTCTTCCGGTGGTGGCACTTCGGGTGGTGGCACTTCGGGTGGTGGCACTTCGGGTGGCGGCACTTCGGGTGGCGGTACTTCGGGTGGCGGTACTTCGGGTGGCGGTACTTCCGGCGGCGGTACTTCCGGTGGTGGCACTTCCGGCGGCGGCACCGCCGGTGGCGGTACTTCGGGTGGCGGTACTTCCGGCGGCGGTACTTCCGGTGGTGGCACTTCCGGCGGCGGCACCGCCGGTGGCGGTACCTCGGGTGGCGGTACTTCCGGTGGCGGCACTTCGGGTGGCGGCACCTCCGGTGGCGGTACTTCGGGCGGCGGTACCTCCGGTGGCGGTACCTCGGGAGGCGGCACTTCCGGTGGTGGAACTTCAGGCGGCGGAGGTCACGGCGGACATGGTGGCCATGGCGGTGGTGGTGGTGACGGTGATGGCGGCGGTCACGGCAACGGCGGCCACGGGGACGGTGATGGTGGCGGTCACGGCAGCGGTGGCCAGGGCAACGGTGACGGCGGCGGTCACGGCAATGGCGGCCATGGGAACGGTGACGGCGGCGGTCACGGCAACGGTGGCGGCCATGGCGACGGCGATGGCGGTGGTCACGGCAACGGTGGTGGCCATGGTGACGGCGGTGGCGGCGGCCACGGCAACGGTGGTGGCCATGGCGACGGCGGTGGCGGTGGTCACGGCAACGGTGGCGGCCATGGCGACGGCGATGGCGGTGGTCACGGCAACGGTGGTGGCCATGGCGACGGCGATGGCGGTGGTCACGGCAACGGTGGTGGCCATGGCGACGGCGACGGCGGTGGCGGCGGCCACGGCAACGGTAGTGGCCATGGTGACGGCGGTGGCGGCGGCCACGGCAACGGTGGTGGCCATGGTGACGGCGGTGGCGGCGGCCACGGCAACGGCGGTGGCCATGGCGACGGCGGTGGCCACGGTAACGGTGGTGGCAACGGCAATGGAAACGGCAGTGGCGGCGCCGGCAATGGCGGGGCCAACGGTGTCGGCAACGGTCGCGGCAATGGCAATGGCGCCGGCGGCAACAGCGGCTCGGGCAACGGCGGCGGTACCGGCAGCAACGGTAACGGCGGTGGCAACGGCAACGGAAACGGCAGTGGCGGCGCCGGCAATGGCGGGGCCAACGGTGTCGGCAACGGTCGCGGCAATGGCAATGGCGCCGGCGGCAGCAGCGGCTCGGGCAACGGCGGCGGTACCGGCAGCAACGGCGGCCACGGCAATGGCGGTGGCAACGGCAATGGAAACGGCAGTGGCGGCGCCGGCAATGGCGGGGCCAACGGTGTCGGCAACGGCCATGGCACCGGGAACGGCAACGGCGGCGGTCACGGCAACGGCGGATCGTCAGGAGGCCACCACTGACCTGCTGCGTTGATCCGCGGGTATCGTCAGAGCATCTCGAGCGCGCGCTTGCTGCGTGGCGGACGGAAGTAAGCGTCAAGCTGCGCGCGCTCGTCATCGCTGAGCACGAAATCGAGCGCGGCCCGGTTGTCGCGCACGTGTTCGAGCCGCGATGCCTTCGGGATCGCGAACACCCCCGGCTGCGCGAGCACCCACGCGAGCGCGACGCGCATCACCGACACGCCGCGCTGCCGCGCGATCTCGTCGAGCGGCGAGTGCTTCGGCAGCCGCCCGTGATCGACCGGACTGTAGGCCATCGCCGGCATCCGGTGCTCGGCAAGCCACGGCAGCAGGTCGAACTCGGGGCCGCGCCGCGCGATGTTGTAAAGGATCTGGTTGGTCGCGCACGCACCGCCACCGGCTTCATCGACGAGCTCGGCCATGTCGGCCGTATCGAAATTGCTGACGCCCCAGTGACGGATCTTGCCCGCGCGCCGCAGCGCCTCGAAGCCTTCGACCGTCTCCTCGAGCGGCACCGAGCCGCGCCAGTGGAGCAGGTACAGGTCGAGGCGATCGGTACGCAGGCGCTCGAGGCTCGCATCGCACGCGGCGACGACGCCGCGCCGGCTCGCATGGTGCGGATAGACCTTGCTGACGAGGAACACGTCGTCGCGCAAGCCCGCGAGTGCTTCGCCCACCAGCTCCTCGGTCGCGCCGTCACCGTACATCTCCGCCGTATCGACCAGCGTCATCCCGAGCGCGACGCCTTCGCGCAGCGCCGCGATCTCGTCTGCGCGCCGGCCCGGCCGTTCGCCCATTTCCCACGTGCCCAGGCCAAGCTTCGGAATCGTCTCGCCGTCCGGCAGGACGACCGTGGCGATCGTGTCTGTCATGCGTTCCTCGTTGCGGATTCGTGGCCGCGCACCGCGGCCCAGCCATGGAATACGACGCATCAGTGTAGTCAATCGGCGCGCCATTCACCTATTGCACGACAAAAACCGGCTATAACGGCGCCACGTGATGACTTAGAATGGCCGCAATCAGATCGATACCCACTCCATGAAGGCATCCACGGACGACCGCTGGCAGGACCTGCGCCCCGACCCCGACAACGACACGCCGCTCTACCTGCAGCTCGCCCGCAAGCTCGGCGATGCGATCCACGACAACCGCTGGACGGCCGGCGAGGCATTGCCCTCCGAGCGCGTGCTGTCCGATGCGCTCGGCGTCTCGCGCATCACCGCGCGCAAGGCGATCGCGCTGCTCGTCGAGCAAGGCCTGATTCGCCGCACGCAGGGCGCCGGCAATTTCATCCAGCCGCGCTACGAAGATCCGCTGTCGCGGCTGTCGAGCTTCAGCGAAATGCTCGAACGGCGCGGCTTCAAGCCGAGCTCGCAATGGCTCGCGCGCGAGATCCAGCCGGCGAACCGCGACGAAGTGATCCAGCTCGGGCTGTCGCCGGCCGCATCGGTCACGCGCCTGAAGCGCCTGCGACTCGCCGACGGCATCGTGATGGCCGTCGAGAATTCGACGTTCCCCGCGACGCTGATCCCCGATCCGCAGGCGATCGGCGGCTCGCTGTACAGCTATCTCGAAGCGCGCGGCACGCCGATCGTGCGCGCGCTGCAGCATTTCCGCGCGGTCAACGCGACCGACGAGATCGCCGAGCAGATGGGCATCGCGCCGCACGACGCGCTGCTGCTGATCACGCGGATCGGCTATACGTCGGACCAGCGCGCGATCGAACTGACCGACACCTACTGCCGCAACGACTACTACGACTTCGTCGTCGAGCTGCGCAAGTAACGCCCGCCGCGCCGCCGGCGCTCACAGCCAGCGCGCCTCGTCGGTACCGAGCGGCACGGGCGGGCGCGCAAGCGACGGCGGGGTCGCCGACAACCGCTCGGCCGGCCGCACCGCGTCGAGCGTGCCGAACGGCGACGCGATGCGCTCGATCCGGTCGCGCACGTCGGTATGCGCGAGATCGGGTGCCTGCAGGCCGGCCGGCACGATGCCGAACGACTGCAGCCAGCGTCCCGTCTGCGCGAGCGACAGCCGCACGTGCCAGCTTCCCCCTTCGCGCGCCCGGCGCGCGAGCGCGATCATCGCGCCGAACGCCGCGAGATAACCCGTTGCGTGATCGAGCGCCTGGCACGGCAGGTGGCGCGGCGCGTCCGCATGCGCGGCCTGCTGCTCCTGCCACGCGATCCCGCTCGCCGACTGCACGAGGCTGTCGAAGCCGCGCCGCTGCGCCCACGGCCCCGCATGCCCGTACGCAGATATCGACACGTACACGATGCCTGGGCGCCGCATCGCCAGTGCGTGCGGCGCGAAGCCGCGCGCCGCGAGCGCGCCCGGCCGGTACGACTGCAGGAACACATCCGCGTCGTGTGCGAGCGCGTGCAGCGTATCGATGCCCGCCGCATCGCGCAAGTCGATCCACGTCGAACGCTTGCCGCGCCCGTTGTCGATCACGAGCGGCGCGATGTTCGGCAGGTGCGGACCGTTGACGAGCAGCGTCTGCGCGCCGTGCGACGCCAGCGTGCGGCCCGCGACCGGCCCCGCGATGATGCGCGTGAGATCGAGCACACGCACACCCGTGAGCGGCTGGGCGGCTTCGCCTCGACCGATCGGCTCGACCGGTGCATCGCCGATCCGCTCGATCTCGAACAGCGGCAGCGACGCGATCGCGCGCGCCTGCTCGAGTGACGCCCACTCGTCAGGTGTTCTGATCAATGCGGCACACAGCCCGGCGTCGGCCAGCGCGGTATCGAGTGTCGCACCGTCCCACGTGCGGATCGCCGCGGCGACATCGTCCCGCTGCGCGCCGCAGCCAAGCACGTCGAGAATGCCGCTCAGGTGATGCGGGAAGTTCGCGTGCAACTGGATCCAGCGTCTGTCGCCCGTCTCGAAGAAGCCCGTCACCGGATGACGCAACTCCGGCGGCGGACCATCGTCCACGCGCAGGTAGCGTTCGCTGCGGAATGCGACGAGCGCGTCGCGCACCGACACGTCGACGGATTGCGCAACACCCGTGCGAAGCCGGTGGCATTCGGCCGCCGCGAGCCCGGCTGCCGCGATCGTCGCCGCGGCCAGCGTGCCGACCCGGAAGGTCGACGGCAGCGTCGGGTCCTGCCCTGTTACGGTCGCACGGGCCAGCGCGCCGGGGTCGCCGTGTGCGAGCCGCCACAGATGCGCCAAAGCAAGTTCGGGGGTCATGGCGGAATGGGCGGTGAGAAAGACAACATCGAGTCTAGGATCGGCGGCAACCGCGAGCAATCCTGATTGCATGAATCCGCACATCACGCACGGTCGTATCCCCTGCGTTCCGGCAGAAACGGCCGACCTCACCCCTTCCAGTGCGCAAGAAACCTGCCGGTATCCTCGATACCGGTGTGAACCCCTGCACGTGTGAACCGCGACCTGCTGCGCTCACTACCGGATCGCGCAACAGGGTACCGCTAGCCTCACGCGAATCGAGCGCGGCTGCCCGCACGCTGCCGTGCCGACGCGAAACGCTCCCGCGCGAGCGTCGAACGTTCGCTCGACCGGGACGTACCGGAGCCGGACTCGCAGATCACGCAGATCACGCAGATCGCCGCATGACCACACGGCCGGCTGGATCACGCATGCGTTCGAACAATGCACAGACGGAGCGCTGATCCCGCCCCGGGCGCGCTACGTCGGCAACGACGCGGGCGCGTGACGCCGGCCGTCGCGCCACGCGACGAGCGGCCTCCACCACGCCTGCGCGGCGCGCCTCGCCGGCACCTCGAGCGGACCGAACGCAAACGTCGCACCCAGCGACCCCGCGCTGACCCATACGCGCATGCCGCGCGTCAGCATCAACGAATCCCCGGCACCAAGCCAGTGATCGTCGGGCAAGCCCTCGATCGTCACCCAGATCTCGCCGTCGGCCACCTCCAGCGAGGTGCGATCGACGATCCGCCAGCGACCGGCCGGCTCGTCGCCATCGATCACATAAAGTCGCAGTTCGCGCATGGCAGCCTCCTGGTCGCACGGATCCGATGGCATCAGTATTTCGGACAGTGGCAGCACGCGGACAGATACGGATGCAGACACTTTTGGCTGAACTGTACTGGTCGATCGACGGAGACGGGGCACCCGCCGGCCGGGACTGCGCGCCGTCCTTGCGCCGAACCGGCACGACGCGACGGCTTTCCCTACAATGTCGGCTGTCCCGCGCCCCCCTTCCGCCCCCATGTTCCAGCGCCCGCCTGCCGCCGCTCCCGGCGAAAAGAACCTCACCGTGATGCTCTGGCTCGTCGCAACGGGCTTCTTCATGCAGACGCTCGATGCGACCATCGTGAACACGGCGCTGCCGTCGATGGCCGCGAGCCTCGGCGAATCGCCGCTGCGGATGCAGTCGGTCGTGATCGCGTACTCGCTGACGATGGCGGTAATGATCCCGGTCTCGGGCTGGCTCGCCGATACCTTCGGCACGCGGCGTGTGTTCTTCAGCGCGATCCTGGTGTTCTCGCTCGGCTCGCTGCTGTGCGCGAATGCGCATTCGCTCACGCAACTTGTCGCGTTCCGCGTCGTGCAGGGGGTCGGCGGCGCGATGCTGCTGCCGGTCGGACGGCTCGCGGTGCTGCGTACCTTTCCGGCCGAGCGCTACCTGGCCGCGCTGTCGTTCGTCGCGATTCCCGGCCTGATCGGTCCGCTGATCGGGCCGACGCTCGGCGGCTGGCTCGTGAAGATCGCGTCGTGGCACTGGATCTTCCTGATCAACGTGCCGGTCGGCGTCGCGGGCTGCATCGCGACCTTCTATTCGATGCCCGATTCGCGCAACCCGGCCGTCGGCCGCTTCGACCTGAAGGGCTATCTGCTGCTGACGATCGGCATGGTCGCGATCTCGCTGTCGCTCGACGGGCTCGCCGATCTCGGGATGCAGCACGCGGCCGTGCTCGTGCTGCTGATCCTGAGCCTCGCGTGCTTCGTCGCGTACGGGCTGTATGCGGTGCGCGCGCCGCAACCGATCTTCTCGCTCGAGCTGTTCCGGATCCATACGTTCAGCGTCGGGCTGCTCGGCAACCTGTTCGCGCGGATCGGCAGCGGCGCGATGCCGTACCTGATCCCGCTGCTGCTGCAGGTGAGCCTCGGCTACTCGGCGTTCGAGGCCGGGCTGATGATGCTGCCGGTGGCCGCCGCCGGGATGTTCTCGAAGCGGATCATCACGGGCCTGATCACGCGGCACGGCTATCGCAAGGTGCTGCTCGCGAACACGATCATGGTCGGCGTGATGATGGCGAGCTTCGCGCTGATGCGCGACACGGTGCCCGTCTGGGTGAAGGTCGTGCATCTCGCGCTGTTCGGCGGCTTCAACTCGATGCAGTTCACCGCGATGAACACGCTGACGCTGAAGGATCTCGGCACGGGCGGCGCGAGCAGCGGCAACAGCCTGTTCTCGCTCGTGCAGATGCTGTCGATGAGCCTCGGCGTCACGGTCGCGGGCGCGCTGCTCGCGACGTTCACGGGCATGCTGCGCACCGTGACGCCGAGCAACACGCTGCCGGCGTTCCATGCGACGTTCGTCTGCGTCGGGATCATCACGGCGGCTTCCGCGTGGATCTTCGCGCAGCTCGCGCCCGAGATCCGCAGCACCGCGCGCAAGACCGACCCGTCCGAGCGCGCGTGATGCGTGGCGCGCGCCGAACCGGGTCGGCGCGCACCATCACGGTGCAGCGCGGCCCCGCGATGCACATCCGAAACACCGGCAATGCCCCGCGGGGCTCGGCCGCGACGCGCCGCCGCACGGGGTACGATGCCGTGCACGCTTCTTGCTCGCCTATTCTCTAGGTAAACTGGCAGTCTTCCTTCGGCCGACATCATGAGCATGATCGAAATCGATCCCCCCGGCTTTCAGCCGCCCCGCCCCATCGCCGGCGACGACGGGAACCGGCGCACCGTGCTGTACGGCGGCTACACCGTGTTCAGCGTGTTCCAGCCCGTTTTCTCGGTGTCGCACCGCCGCGCGATCGGCTATCACGCGTCGCTGCGTGCGCACGACGAGGAAAGCCGCCAGGTGGCGTCGCACGAGGTGTTCACGCAGGCGGCGCGGCGCGGCGACCTGCTCGAGCTCGGCCGGCTCGCCGAATCGCTGCATCTCGGCAACTTCCACGCATTCGACAGCCATGACGAATGGCTCTTCCTGAGCCTGCATCCGGCCGCGCTGATGGACACCGTCTACAGCGACGCGCTGCTCGCGAACCTGAAGGCGCTCGGGCTGCCGCCGCATCGCGTCGTGCTCGAGGTGCCCGAACAGGCGGGCGGTGAGACGCCGCGCTATGCGGCGATCGTCGACGGGCTGCGCAAGGCCGGCTTCCTGATCGCGCTCGTCGGGTTCGGCGCGAAGCATTCGAACATCGACCGCGTGTGGCACCTGCATCCCGACATCGTCACGCTCGACCGCGGCATCCTCGCGCAGGCGAGCGAGCACTCACATCTCGAACGCGTGCTGCCGGGGCTCGTGTCGCTGCTGCACGAATCCGGGCAGCTTGTGCTGATGGGCGGGCTCGCGACCGAGCGCGACGCGCTGATCGCACTGGAGTGCGACGTCGATTTCGTGCAGGGCCAGTACTTCGCGGGGCCGAGCGTCGAACCGGTGCAGCCGCAGGCCGCCGCGGGCTGCATGGATACGCTGTCGGCCGCGTTGCGGCTGCGCGTCGCGAAACGCGAGCGCACGCAGGCGGAACGGCTCGCGCCGTACGTCGCGGCGCTCGAGGAAGCGAGCCAGAAGCTCGTCGCGGGAGAATCGCTGACCGACGCGGCCGCAGCCGTACTCGGGCTGCCCGAGACCGCACGCTGCTTCCTGCTCGACGCATCGGGGCGCCAGATCGGCGACAACGTGCTCGCGCGCGGCAGCGTCTCGCAGCGCGCGAAGCGCTTCCGGCCGCTGCTGCATTCGGAAGGGGCGAGCTGGGAACGCCGTCCGTACTTCATCGATGCGATGCGCGCGCCGGGCCGTGTGCACCTGACGGCACCCTACCTGTCGATCAACGAGGCGCACCTGTGCGTGACGGCGTCGATCGCCGCGCCGGTCGCGACCGGCATGCAGGTGCTCTGCGTCGACATCAACTGGGAAGCGGCACTCAACCGCGAATGAACGCGCCGCCGCGCCGCCCCACTTATGCGGCGGCGGCAGCCTTGCGTACGATCAGCCGGTGCACGCGCTTGCCGGACGAGGCGCTGACGACCTCGTGCTCGTCGATCACTTGCGTGCCGGCGCCCAGCGCCGAGCGCATCCGCGCCGAATCGAGCGGCGTGTAGAGGCGGCCGCGCTCGTCACGCAACGCGCCATTTCCAGCCACCCGCCAGCTCATGTACAACGTGCCGCCCGGCATCAGCAGCTCGGCCAGTCGCGCGGCGGCAGCGGCCGCCTCCGCCTGTTCGAGATGCATGACGACCGTTTCGCACAGCACGTTGCGAAACGCGCCGGACGGCACGCCGGCCAGCGCCGGCAGCGCGGCCAGCTCGAAGGTGAGATCCGGATGGCGGCGCCGCGCCTCGTCGAGCAGCGCGGCGCTCGCGTCGTAGCCGCGCACGTCGAAGCCGCGCGACGCAAGCCAGGCCGTATCGCGCCCGGCCCCGCAGCCGACGTCCGCGGTCGGCCCCGGCGAAAAATGCTGCTCCAGCAACGCGTACATGTCGTCGGGCGCAGCCTGGTCGAGCCAGTCCTGCGCGTATTGCGCGGCGTGGGCGTCGTAGGCATCGAGAGTCGGGCGATCCACCATGGTGACGGCTCCGCATAGGCGTCGCATGACGCACTCCGCATCTTAGCCGTTGCACACTCCGTGCGGCATCGCGCACGCCCATGCGGCGAGCCGTGCAGCCCCTACGCAGCCCGCACCTCGCCCGCGCGCGGCGCCTGCGCGGTCAGCTCGGCCCACAGCGCATCGCCGCGCCAGGCCGGGCGTGCCGCCGCGCGTTCCGCGTCGTGCACGAGCGCGCACAGTCGCGCATTGACGGGCGCCTGCCCGCCGAAGTGCGCGGCCAGCCGCACGACCTCGCCGTTGATCCACTCGACTTCCGTCGCCCGCCCCGCAGCAAGATCGTCGGACATCGACGAACGCGCGAGCGGGTCGATCGCGAGCATCCGGCCGCCCAGCGCGCGAAACGCCGGATCGGGCAAGTCGAGCACGGCCG
This sequence comes from Burkholderia sp. AU45274, assembly GCF_030482505.1. NCBI lineage: Bacteria > Pseudomonadati > Pseudomonadota > Betaproteobacteria > Burkholderiales > Burkholderiaceae > Burkholderia > Burkholderia sp. AU45274. Next base: position 107,131 of record NZ_JAUJQE010000005.1, read on the forward strand.
GGAGCCACCCGGCCGGCAACGGCGTCAGCCGCGCGGGCCGGATCGCGGCCCGCGCCAGCCAGTGCAGCGCTTCGCGCTGCGCAAGCGCGACGCAGCGCCGGTACGCACGTTGCGCGAGTTCGTCGCGCAGCGGCAGGTTCGCGAGCGCGTTGACCGCGTTGTTCAGGTTGAGCAGCAGCTTCGCCCATTGCACGGCCCGCATGTCGCGATGCAGCGCGAGCGGCAGCCCGGCACGCGCGAATGCGCCGGCGAACGGCGTCAGCGCGGGGGAGGTTTCGGCCGCCAGCGCGCCGGCCGATCCCTGATGAAACGCACCGGGCGCGCGCTCGATCACGTTGAACGGCACCAGGCCGGCCAGTACGGTGGCTTGCGGTAGCGCTTCGCGCAGCACGTCGGCGTTGTGCAGGCCATTCTGGAAACTGACCACGACCGTGCCGGGCCGCAGCACGCCGGCAAGCTGCGCCGCGGCCTCACGCGTCGCGGCCGATTTCACCGCCACGAGCACGAGCCGCGCGGTGGCCGCAGCCGCAGGATCGGACTCGAACACGACGTCGGCCGGCGCGAGCGTCGCACGGTAGCCACGCTGGTCGGTCAGCGTCAACCCGTGCCGATGGATCGCGTCACCGATCCGCGCGCGGCCGACGAGCGTCACATTCGCGCCGGCCGCCGCAAGCCGTCCACCGAGATAGCAGCCGACCGCGCCCGCGCCGAACATGCAGACCGCGGCGTCAGACATGCGAATGCGCGCCGCCGTGCACGGGGCCGGCCCGACGCTCGACTTCGCGGCGCACGTCGCCGCGCAGCCCCGCGAAGAACGCGACCTCGGCGACGACGAACAGCGGCCCGACCATCAGGCCGACCAGATCGTCGACGAACGCGGGTTTGCGCCCCTCGAACCAGTGCCCGACGAACTGCACGATCCAGCCGACGACGAACGCGCCGATGCCGATCGCGAGCCATTGCGCGGTCGGCAGCAACGCGAGCGCCTGCGCGGCCCACAGGCCGAGCGCGAACAGCGCGGTCATCACGATCCCGAACCGCAGGTCGAGACGCAGGTAGAACAGCGCGAACGCGACGGCCAGCAGCAGCGCCGGCGACAGCGCAATGCCGGCCAGCACCCCGAGCACCGGCCGCGACAGCAGCACCTCGACCGCGAACACGATCATCGGAATGCCGACCAGATGCGTCGCGATGTTGCGCGCGTCGCGGTGGTACGCCGCATACTGGGCAAGATGGTCTTCGAGTGTCTTCATCGCGTCTCCTGGTCCATGGTTGAGCGCTATGATGCGCGTCACGCCCGAGAACCTCTGTCAGCTACCCGACATCGCGTGCCCATACCCTCTTCGCTCGCCCCGTACCTGCCGCAGATCGAAGCGAACCCGTGGTTCGCCGCGCTGCCGCCCGCGTTGCGCGCGGATCTGCTCGCCCGCGCGGCGCTGCGCCGGCTGCCTGCCGGCCAGGCGCTGTTCCGGCGCGGCGACCCGCCGTGCGGGCTGTACGCGGTACTGGCCGGTTCACTCACGATAGGTGCGGTCGACCCGCAGGGCAAGGAAGCGCTGCTGACGGTGGCCGAGCCCGTCACCTGGTTCGGCGAAATCGCGCTGTTCGACGGCCAGCCGCGCACGCACGACGCGATCGCGCTCGACGACGCGCTGCTGCTGCACGTCCCGCAGGCCGCGCTGCTCGCGATCCTCGATGCGACGCCGCAATACTGGCGGCAATTCGCGCTGCTGATGGCGCAGAAACTGCGCCTGAGCTTCCTGACCGTCGAATCGATGAGCGTGATGCCGGCCGCGCAGCGGCTCGCCGCCCGGCTGCTGATGATCGCCGACGGCTACGGCGGGATCAGCGCCGGCCGCACCCGCATCCGGCTGTCGCAGGAAAAGCTCGCGGCGATGCTGTCGCTGACGCGGCAGACCACCAACCAGTTGCTGAAGGCGCTGCAGGCCGACGGCGTCGTGCGGTTGCACGTCGGCGAGATCGAGCTCGTCGACGTCGATGCGCTGCGGCGCGCGAGCGGGTTGCCCGACGGCATGCGCTGAGGTTCCGCACCACCGCCACGCGGCCTCCCCGCCGTCACCGCGTTGCGCTATCGTGGCGGCTCGTCCGTTCATCCGCCCGCCTCGCCTTGAGCACGTCGACCGCCTCCGCTCCGTCCCGCCATCCGTGGCCTGTGTTCATCGCGTTCCTGCGGCTCGGCCTCACGTCGTTCGGCGGCCCGGTCGCGCATCTCGGCTACTTCCGCACCGAATTCGTCACGCGGCGCGGCTGGCTCACCGAGCGCACATACGCGGATCTCGTCGGGCTATGCCAGTTCCTGCCCGGGCCCGCAAGCAGCCAGGTCGGGATGGCGATCGGCCTCGCGCGCGCCGGCTACGCGGGCATGCTCGCCGCGTGGCTCGGCTTCACGCTGCCGTCGGCGCTGCTGATGATGCTGTTCGCGCTCGGCGTGCATGCAACGGGCGAGCCGATCGAAGCCGGCGCACTGCACGGGCTGCGCATCGTGTCGGTCGCCGTGATCGCGCAAGCCGTATGGGGCATGGCGCGCACGCTGTGCCCGGATGCGCGCCGCGTCACGCTGATGGCCGCGGCCGCCTGCGTTGCGCTGCTCGCACCGGCCGCGTGGACCCAGGTCGCGGTGATCGTCGCGGCCGGGTTGGCCGGCCTCGTGTTGCTGCCGCAGCCGCCACGTGGCGCGCACGATCCGTTGCCGCTGCACGTGTCGCCTCGCGCGGGCGTGCTGTGGCTCGCGCTGTTCGCGGCGCTCCTCGTCGTCCTGCCGTTCGCTGCCCACGCGCTGCGCTCCGATACGCTTGCCGTCGTCGATGCGTTCTTCCGCACGGGCGCGCTCGTGTTCGGCGGCGGTCACGTGGTGCTGCCGCTGCTGCAGGCGGCCGTGGTCGCGCCCGGCTGGGTCGGCGATGCGGCGTTCCTGGCCGGATATGGCGTCGCGCAGGCCGTGCCGGGGCCGCTGTTCACGTTCTCGGCGTTCCTCGGCGCGTCGCTGCGCACTGCGCCGAACGGCTGGCTCGGCGGCACGATCGCGCTGGTGTCGATCTTCGCGCCGTCGTTCCTGCTGGTGGCCGGCACCGCGCCGTTCTGGGAACGCCTGCGCCGCAGCACGTGGATGCAGGCCGCGCTCGCCGGCGTGAACGCGGCCGTCGTCGGGCTGCTGCTCGCCGCGCTCTATCACCCGGTCTGGACCGACACGATCGTGGCGCCGCGCGATCTGGCCGCCGCGCTCGTCGCGTTCGTCGCGCTGGTGTTCTGGCGCGTGCCGCCGTGGGCCGTCGTGATCGCGAGCGCCGCGCTCGGCTGGGGGCTCGGCCTCCCGGCCTGACCAGGTGCGCGCGACACGTTTCACCGCGTCAAAAACAAAAAAGCCCTCGTTTCGAGGGCTTTTTTGCTGGGTGCCGCGCGCCGCAGCGGCGCGCAGGCGCCGGACCTTACGCGAAGTTCTTCGCTGCGAAGTCCCAATTCACGATGTTCCAGAACGCTTCGACGAACTTCGGACGTGCGTTGCGGTAGTCGATGTAGTACGCGTGTTCCCACACGTCGATCGTCAGCAGTGCCTTGTCGGCGGTCGTCAGCGGCGTTGCTGCGTTGCTCGTCGACACGATGTCGAGCGAACCGTCAGCCTTCTTCACGAGCCATGCCCAGCCCGAGCCGAACGTGCCGACTGCAGCCTTCGTGAACGCTTCCTTGAATGCGTCGTACGAACCCCACTTCGCGTTGATCGCGTCGCCCAGCGCGCCCGTCGGTGCGCCGCCGCCGTTCGGCGACAGGCTGTTCCAGAAGAACGTGTGGTTCCAGATTTGCGCGGCGTTGTTGAAGATGCCGCCCGACGACTTCTTCACGATCTCTTCCAGCGACAGGTTTTCGAATTCCGTGCCCGGGATCAGATTGTTCAGGTTCGTCACATAAGCCTGATGGTGCTTGCCGTAGTGGTACTGGATCGTCTCGAGCGAGATGGTCGGCGCGAGTGCGTCTTCAGCGTACGGGAGCGGCGGGAGCGTATGAGCCATGGCGATTCCTTCGTTGAGTATGTAGGGAGGCTGTGTTGGATGCTGCCGAGCGTCCGATTGTAGGCGAGGACGAATAACCCCGCAAACTCACGGGCCATTTATCCGCGGTATGCGGAAAAGCGATGTTTGCGCAACGTCCGGCAGGACGAACCCGACGATGAGCAGCATCCGTTCCCGTGCACGATGCGTCCGTTGCGACAACCTTCGCTTCGCTTGCACCCGTTACGTCAGATCGTATCGGTCAGCCGCGGCTGCACGTCGGCGATCGACACGTCGGCCGAGCCTTCCGCGAGATGCACGGTCAGGCGGCGCTGCGGCTTCAGCGCGTTCGGCGTGCGCACCGCGCGGCCCGTCTGCGCATCGATCAGCGCCGCATAGCCGCGCTCGAGCGTGCGCTGCGGGCTCAGCACCTCGAGCCGTGCCGCACAGGCTGACACGCGAGCCGTGTCGCGTTCGTGACGGCGCTGCAAGGCCAGCGCAAGACGCTGCGACAGTCCCGCGAGCGCCTGGCGCGCCTGCGACGGATCAGGCCGTGCGCGCTGCCAGCGCAGCTGCGCGAGCGCGAACCGCGCACGCGCGTCGCGCACCGGCCGCGACGCCGCCGACGCCAGCCGCACCGCGAGCTGCTCGACGTGCGTGCGCTGCCGCTGCAGCCGCTCGGCCGGGCTCACCAGCCGGCGCGCGAGCCAGTCGAGCTGCTGCGCGCGCTGTTCGAGCCGGCGTTCCATGCCGCGCGCGAGCGCCCGCTGGCGCTCGCCGACCTCGCGCAGCAGCAGCGCGCGCTGCGGGCTCGCCAGCTCGGCCGCGCCGGTCGGCGTCGGCGCACGTACGTCGGCCGCGAAGTCCGCGATCGTGAAATCGGTTTCGTGCCCGACGCCGCTGACGACCGGCAGTTCGCTCGCCGCGATCGCACGCGCCAGCGCCTCGTCGTTGAACGACCACAGATCCTCGATCGAGCCGCCGCCGCGACAGACCAGCAGCACGTCGACCTCGCGGCGCGCATTCGCGGTCTCGACGGCCGCGACGAGCTTTTCGGCGGAACCCGCACCCTGCACGGGCGCCGGATAGACGATCACCGGAATGTGCGGCGCACGGCGGGCGAGCGTGGTCAGCACGTCGCGCAGCGCCGCCGCCTGCAGCGACGTGACGATGCCGATCGCGCGCGGATGGGCCGGCAGCGGCCGCTTGCGTTCGGGCGCGAACAGTCCCTCGCTCTCGAGCTGCGCCTTCAGCCGCAGGAACGCCTCGTACAGGCGCCCCTGCCCGGTGCGCCGCACGGCCTCGACGTTGAGCTGCACTTCGCCGCGCGGCTCGTACATCGTGACGACCGCGCGCACCTCGATCCGGTCACCTTCGCGCGGCGTGAACTCCGCGTACTGCGCGCGGCCGCGGAACATCACGCAGCGCATCTGCGCCTGCTGGTCCTTGATCGAGAAATACCAGTGGCCGCTCGCGGCGCGCGTGAAATTCGACACTTCGCCCGAAATCCACAGCAGCGGAAACGAGCGCTCGAGCATCGTCGAAATCGCGCGATTGAGCGCCGAAACGGGAATCACTTCGTCGCCGCCGCGGGTCGCGCCCGGTGCGGCAAATGGGGAGTCGGAAGGCATGGACGGTCGAATGAATGCTGGCGGCGACACGATAGTCCGACACGCACGCGACGTCCAGCGCCGGGCGCATGTACCGTGACGTTCGGAAGGTGTCCACACTTTGGCAATCATCGGCCTAAAACACGTGAAAACCGCGGAAAAATCCAGACAATTCTCTCTAACACATTGATTTTTATATATTTTTAAATCTTTCTGAATGATTCTCATCCGATTCGAAGCCCACCCGGCGGGCGTTTGACGCCATCGAGGAGGGAGTTCTTCACAGAGTTATCCACAAGCCGCCGCGATCCGGCCCCGCGAGCTGCGGCCGCCGGTCGCGCTTGCCGCGCCCGCCCGCGGCGCGCTAGAGTGCCGCCTTCCGCAGACCCCGCGGCATGCGCCGCCCAACGGAGAATCCGCCTTGACGAATCCGTCCCACGCCGCGGCGCACGACCTGCCGCGCCCGGCCCGATGAGCGCGCCCGACGGCCCGCTCGCCCGGCTCGAAGCCCGCCTGACGCGCGAATGGCAGCGCCGCGGCGCGCTCGCGTGGGCGCTCACGCCGTTCGCGTGCGTGTTCGGCCTGTGCGCGGCGCTGCGGCGCACCGCCTACGCGCAAGGCTGGAAGAAGCCGGTCGACGTCGGCGTGCCCGTCGTCGTGGTCGGCAACGTGACCGTCGGCGGCACCGGCAAGACGCCGACCGTGATCGCACTCGTCGACGCGTTGCGCGCGGCCGGCTTCACGCCCGGCATCGTATCGCGCGGCTACGGTGCGAACGTGAAGGCGCCGACCGCCGTCACACCCGCGTCGCGCGCCGGCGCGGGCGGCGACGAACCGCTCCTGATCGCACGCCGCACCGGTGCGCCCGTCTGGGTCTGCCCGGATCGCGTCGCGGCCGCGCAGGCGCTGCGCGCCGCGCATCCGGACGTCGACGTGATCGTCAGCGACGATGGCCTGCAGCACTACCGCCTCGCGCGCACGGTCGAGCTCGTCGTGTTCGACCACCGGCTCGGCGGCAACGGCTTCCTGCTGCCGGCCGGGCCGTTGCGCGAGCCGCTGTCGCGGCACCGCGACGCCACGCTCGTCAACGATCCGTACAGCGGCGCGCTGCCGCCGTGGCCCGACACCTATTCGCTCGCGCTCACGCCGGGCGCCGCGTGGCACCTCGACCAGCCCGCGCTGCGCCGCCCGCTGTCGCAATTCGCGAACGAGCGCGTGCTCGCCGCGGCCGGCATCGGCGCGCCGGAACGCTTCTTCGCGACGCTGCGCGCGGCCGGTCTCGCGCCCGCGACGCGCGCGCTGCCCGACCACTACGCGTTCACCGACAATCCGTTCGTCGACGACGCCGTCGATGCGATCCTGATCACCGAGAAGGATGCAGTAAAATTGGGCGCTTCCTGGCGCGACGCCCGACTGTGGGTTGTCCCCGTCGAAGCCGCGCTCGACCCTCGCCTCATTGCCCTCGTTGTGGAGAAACTCCGTGGACGCTCGCCTGCTTGAAATCCTTGTGTGCCCTATCTGCAAAGGCCCGCTCCACTATGACCGTGCCGCGCAGGAGCTGATCTGCAACGCGGACAAGCTCGCCTACCCGATCCGCGACGGCATCCCCGTGATGCTGGTCGACGAGGCGCGCCAGACCGTCGAAGGCACGCCGGTCGACCCGGCCGGCCGCTAAGCCGCCCGACCCGCCCCTCGTAGCGGCCCGTCCGCGGCGAGGGCGCCGAACCCGCCGGGCGGCCCGCACCCGACGCGCTGCCCGCTCCGTTCTTCTCACCGTCCTCCCCGATGACTCAACCCTTCATCGCCGTCATTCCCGCCCGGCTCGCGTCGACGCGGCTCCCGAACAAGCCGCTCGCCGATCTCGGCGGCAAGCCGATGGTCGTGCGCGTCGCCGAACGCGCGCGCGAAGCGGGCGCGCAGCAGGTGCTGGTCGCGTCCGACGCGCAGAGCGTGCTCGATGCGGCCCGCGATCACGGTTTCGAAGCGGTGCTGACGCGCGCCGACCATCCGTCCGGCACCGACCGGCTCGCGGAAGTCGCGGCGACGTTCGGGTGGAGCGACGACACCGTCGTCGTCAACGTGCAGGGTGACGAGCCGCTGATCGACCCGGTGCTCGTGCGCGACGTAGCGTCGCACCTCGCCGCGCATCCGGCCTGCGCGATTGCGACGGCAGCCCACCCGATCCACGACGCGGCCGACGTGTTCAACCCGAACGTGGTGAAGGTCGCGCTCGACGCGCAGAGCGTCGCGCTGTACTTCTCGCGCGCGCCGATTCCGTGGAGCCGGGACGCGTACCAGCCGCACTGGCCCGACGTCGCGGCCATGCCAGCACCGGCCTTCCCGGTCTACCGGCACATCGGCCTCTATGCGTATCGCGCGCGTTTCCTGCGCACCTATCCGACGCTCGCGCAGGCGCCGATCGAACAGGCCGAGCAGCTCGAGCAGCTGCGCGCGCTCTGGCACGGCGAGCGCATCGCAGTGCTGATCACCGCGTCCGCACCGGAAGCCGGCATCGACACACCGGCCGATCTCGCACGCGTGCAGGCCCTTTTTCAGCCGTCATCAAAATAACCCGTGGCATAATCAGGCGATTGTGCGAGCCGTCCGCGACCAGCGCGTCCTCGCTTGACCCCGCCCGCGGCCCTGCCGGCAGCCGCGCGTCGCCCAACCCGACGCGCCGCATCAGACCGGTCCGCCACGCGCCAGGCAAGCCCCGCGCACACCGTCGCCGGCGCTTTTTTCGTCTCGCCACACGAATCTACATACTGGAGATATCACCATGCGTTTGATCCTGTTGGGCGCGCCCGGCGCGGGAAAGGGCACCCAGGCAAACTTCATCAAGGAAAAATTCGGCATCCCGCAAATCTCGACGGGCGACATGCTGCGCGCGGCCGTGAAGGCCGGCACGCCGCTCGGCGTCGAGGCGAAGGGCTACATGGACGCGGGCAAGCTCGTGCCGGACGCGCTGATCATCGGCCTCGTCAAGGAGCGCCTGAAGGAATCCGACTGCGCGAACGGCTATCTGTTCGACGGTTTCCCGCGCACGATCGCGCAGGCTGACGCGATGAAGGAAGCCGGCGTCGCGATCGACTACGTGCTCGAGATCGACGTGCCGTTCTCGGAAATCATCGAGCGCATGAGCGGCCGCCGCACGCACCCGGCATCGGGCCGCACGTACCACGTCAAGTTCAACCCGCCGAAGGTGGAAGGCCATGACGACGTGACGGGCGAGCCGCTGATCCAGCGTGACGACGACAAGGAAGAAACCGTCAAGAAGCGTCTCGAAGTGTACGAAGCGCAGACCAAGCCGCTGATCACGTACTACGGCGACTGGGCGCAGCGCGGCGAGGAAAACGGCCTGAAGGCACCGCAGTACCGCAAGATCTCGGGCCTCGGCAGCGTCGAGGAAATCCGCGAGCGCGCGTTTGGCGCACTGAAGTAAGCAGCGCATCGCGCACCCGCAAGCCGCCCTTTCCGGGCGGCTTTTTTTTGCCCGGCCGGAATTGGCACGACCGTTCTGGTCCCGCTGTCGCGCGAGCGTGCCCCGTACAATCGGTCGGGTGCGGGCGCTCGCGTGACCCGGGCGCCGGCATTTCAACCCATCGCGCGGCATTGAACCAGGCAACCGCTTGGCGCGGAACCGCAACCCGCGCCGAAGCGCCGATAGCGGTGACCACATTGGACGGCCGCGCCCTGAGCGCTGAAGCGCCACGGGCGCTCAACAACGGAGACAGTCATGGAAATTCGCGGCAACGTGTTTCTGATCACGGGCGGCGCATCGGGCCTCGGCGCCGGCACCGCGCGGATGCTCGCGCAGGCAGGCGGCACGGTCGTGCTCGCCGACCTGAACGACGCGGCGGGCACCGCGCTCGCGACCGAACTGGGCGGCCGCTTCGTGCACTGCGACGTGTCGAGCGAAGCCGACGCCCAGGCCGCCGTCAGCGCGGCGACGCAAGCCGGCACGCTGCGCGGCCTCGTGAACTGCGCGGGCATCGCGCCCGCCGCGAAGACCGTCGGCAAGGACGGCGCGCATCCGCTCGACGTGTTCGCGAAGACGATCAACGTGAACCTCGTCGGCACGTTCAACATGATCCGGCTCGCGGCCGCCGCGATGGCGGCCACCGCGCCGACCGCGGACGGCGAGCGCGGCGTGATCGTCAGCACCGCGTCGGTCGCCGCGTTCGACGGGCAGATCGGCCAGGCCGCGTACGCGGCGTCGAAAGCCGGCGTCGCGGGCATGACGCTGCCGATCGCGCGCGACCTGTCGCGCAGCGGCATCCGCGTGATGACGATCGCGCCCGGCCTGTTCGAGACGCCGATGCTGCTCGGCATGCCGCAGGACGTGCAGGACGCGCTCGGCGCGATGGTGCCGTTCCCGCCGCGGCTCGGCAAACCGGCCGAATACGCGCTGCTGGTGCGCCAGATCGTCGAGAATCCGATGCTCAACGGCGAGGTGATCCGCCTCGACGGTGCGATCCGGATGCAGCCGAAATAGGCACAAAAAACGCCCGCGATGCGGGCGTTTTCTCATTCAGGGTTCCGGCAGCGTGGCGGCGGCTCAGTCCTCGCCGTCGCGCTGCATCCGCTGCCGCAATTCGGTCACCTGCGACTCGACGACGGTGGCGTCGTCCGCGTCCGGCCGCTCGCCGAGATACAGTTCGAGATCCTCGAGCGCGGGCCGCAGGTAATCGAGCCGCGCATACGCGAACCCGCGGTCGCGGACTTCGTCGAGGTGCTCGGGCAGCAGGATCACGAGCCGCTGCTGCACCGCGAGCAGCCGCTGCCAGCGTTCCGTCTGAAGATAGATCGTCTTCAGGTTGCGCAGCATCCGCGCGATGATCTCGCGGCTCGTCGCCGGCTGCAGCAGCGCGCGCAACGCGCTGTCGACCGCGCCGGCCGCCCGCGCGACGTACGGCTCGAGCATCTCGACCATCTCGGCTTCGGACAGCGAATGGCCGTTGGCCGGATCGATGATCAGGTCGCCGTCCGGCAGCGTGACGCGCAGCAGGAAGTGGCCGGGGAACGACACGCCGCGCGCCGGCACGCCGATCTGCTCGGCGAGCTCCAGGTACAGCACCGACAGCGAGATCGGGATCCCGCGCCGCCGCTTCAGCACGGCGTTCAGGTGGCTGTTATCGGGGTCGTAGTAGTCGTTGTGATTGCACGCGAAGCCGAGCTCGCGGAAGAAGAAATCGTTCAGCGCGGCGACGCGGCCCTTCAGGTCCGCATCGTCCGTGAGCCGCCGGCGCAACCGCGCCGCCAGCATGTCGAGTTCGGCCAGCGTGCCCTGCAGGTCGAGGTCGGGATACGCGTCCTGCGCCAGCGACAGCGCCGCTTCCGTGACGGGCAGACTGTCGTCGTCTGCCACGAGCGTGCTGAAGTAGTCGAGGACGCGGGTCATTGCGGTCGTCACTTGGCGCGCCTTCTGAAATAAGCGTATTTGAAGCCCATCACCCACAACATACCGAAATATAGTGCAGCGAACAGCACGAGGCACGCGGCCATCAGCGCGATGCGATCGAGCGGCTGCGTACGCATCCCGGTCCAGTCGAAGCTGATCGACAGCCAGTGCATCAGGCCGGCGAGCACGAGCGCCGCGCCGATCAGCTGCACGAAGAAGCGCAGCCAGCCCGGCGACGGCTGGTAGATGCCGCGCTTGCGCAGCCCGATGAACAGCAGCAGCGAGTTCAGGCACGCGCCGACGCCGATGCTCAGCGTCAGGCCCGCGTGGCCGATCAGCGGCACGAACACGTAGTTCGAGATCTGCGTGACGATCAGCACGCCGATCGCGATCTTCACGGGCGTCTTGATGTCCTGCTTCGCATAGAAGCCCGGCGCGAGGATCTTGATCAGGATGATGCCGACGAGGCCGATCCCGTAAGTCGCCAGCGCGCGCGCGACCATCGTGACGGTGTGCGCGTCGAACTTGCCGTAGTTGAACAGGGTCGCGGTGAGCGGTGTCGCGAAGAAGAACAGCGCGAGCGCGCTCGGTGCCGCGAGCAGGAACGTGACGCGCAGGCCCCAGTCGAGCAGCGCCGAATACTCGTGCGAATCGGCATCGACGTGCGCCTTCGACAGGCTCGGCAGCAGGATCGTGCCGAGCGCGACGCCGAGCAGCGCCGTCGGGAATTCCATCAGGCGGTCGGCGTAGTTGATCCACGACACGGCGCCCTGCCCGAGCCGCGACGCGATGTTGGTGTTGATGATCAGCGACAGTTGCGCGACCGACACCGCGAACGTCGCGGGCACCATCTTCGCGAGCACGCGCTTCACGCCCGGGTGGCGCAGCGCGCGCAGCGGGTTGAGGCCGATCAGCGGCACCATGTCGATCTTCTTCAGGCCCGGCAACTGCACGAGGAACTGCAGCACGCCGCCGACGATGACGGCCCATGCGAGCGCGAACACCGGCACCTTCAGGTGCGGCGCGACGAACACCGCCGCGGCGATGAACGCGACGTTGAGCAGCACCGGCGCGAACGCGGGCAGCGAGAAGCTCTTGTACGTGTTCAGCACGCCGGAGGCGAGCGTCGTCAACGAGATGAACACGATGTACGGGAACATGATCTGCGTCATCGTGACCGCGAGCGGGAACGCCTGCCCGTCGGTGTGCAGGCCGGACGCGACGGCGAACACGACCCACGATGCGCCGGCGATCCCGACCACCGACAGCACGGCAAGCGCCCACGCCAGCACGGTGGACATCGCGTCGACGAGCGCTTTCGTCGCGTCATGCCCCTGCTGGTTCTTGAACTCGGCGAGGATCGGCACGAACGCCTGCGAGAACGCGCCTTCGGCAGACAGGCGGCGCAGCAGGTTCGGGATACGGAAGGCGACGTAGAACGCGTCGGTGTATTGACTGGCGCCGAACGCACGGGCGATCAGCGTCTCGCGGGCCAGTCCGGTCACGCGCGACAGCAGCGTGAAGCCGCTGACCGTCAGCAGGGCTCGGAATAGATTCATGGGGCGCTTATTATACGGACGTTGCGTGGCCCGGCCAGCGGCCGATGCCGAAAAGCGCGAACGCGTTCGGCGCCGTCCTCGGCGGGTGTCACGTTGAACTTGCCACGCGCTTGATTTCGTTGCTATAATCGCCGGTTTCTAGGCTCGTACATGCACGGCAACTGCCGTTTTCATGTCCCTGCCTCGGTTAAAATCACCGTTTTTTATGCGCCCCTGGGCAATCGCTCTCAGGGGACGGATCGAAAAGCAGCGCTTGGCCGTCTAGGCTCCAAGCTCTGGAAACAGGACAGGATAAGGAACCGTCATGGCTAACTCCGCACAAGCACGCAAGCGCGCCCGCCAGGCCGCGAAGGCAAATTCGCACAACTCGGCGCTGCGCTCGAAATTCCGTACCGCGATCAAGGCTGTTCGCAAGGCTGTCGACGCCGGCGATCAAGCAAAGGCTGCAGAGCTGTTCAAGTCTGCCGTCAAGACGATCGACACGATCGCCGACAAGAAGATCGTTCACAAGAACAAGGCCGCTCGCAGCAAGAGCCGCCTGGCCGCAGCCGTCAAGGGTCTGCAGGCAGCAGCGTAAATCCGGTGCGCCCGCTCACGCGGGCGTTCCTGTTTCCTGCGATCGCAAAAAAGCCCGCCTAGGCGGGCTTTTTGTCGCCTGTCGCCAGCGCATGCTGCTGGCCGGTGACAGTTGCCACGAGGGCGGGCGCGGCAAGCGCCCTCGCCCGCGCCGGCATCACTTCTTCGCGTCGTAGTCCGGCAGTTCGCACGCCTCGGTCACGACGAGGTTGTTGTCCTTCGCGAAATTCAGCACGAAATCGAACGCCATCGGCTCGACGTCGCGCAGCCGGGAATCGAGGATCACGCATTTCAGGTCGCCGAGCATCGTCGGACGCACGTAGAGCGAATACTGGAGACGCGCGTTCCGCCCGCTCGCCCCCGGCCCGAAGCAGGCCATCACACCGGCCAGACGTTCCGACCAGTCGCTCGGGCGAAACTTTTTCCCGTCTTTCGTGATGCCCTGGATGAAGAATTCGGTCGGAGGGGTTTCAGCCATGTGGTTACCCAAGTGACGGCCCGGCGATGTCCAGGCAACGGCGCCTGGATACGCGAACACAAAGCTGAAACGGACGGCGGCACAAGCATTCCGATATCCCGAAAACGGGACGTCGGTGCGCGCCACCGGCGGACTGCACCGGATTTGTGCAGCGCACGGCTTGTGTCCGGCAGAGCGCGAAGAGGCTTGCCTGCCGGGCTGGAGAAAACTTTTGAATTATACCGCAGCGCGCCATCGCGCGCCGTCCCGCCACCCCTTCTCCTACGTCGCTTGCCGCGCGCGGCGATCGTGCCCCGCTTCTCTCCGCGGCTCGTCAAAGCACAGAAAATCCTTTATGCTGCTTTGAGTTATCCACACCCGACGGCGGCGCCGTCCGGCCTTGCTGCCGGGTGCAACCCGCCGTATTTCGCTTCATGACCACCAAAACCATTCGTCACTACCTGCAGTTCAAGGATTTCTCGCTGGAAGACTACGAGTACGTGCTCGAACGCACGGGTATCCTGAAGCGCAAGTTCAAGAACTACGAGACCTATCACCCGCTGCACGACCGCACGCTCGCGATGATCTTCGAGAAGAGCTCGACTCGCACGCGCCTGTCGTTCGAAGCCGGGATCTTCCAGCTCGGAGGCCACGCCGTCTTCATGAGCACGCGCGACACGCAGCTCGGCCGCGGCGAACCCGTCGAGGATTCCGCGCAGGTCATCTCGCGAATGGTCGACATCATCATGATCCGCACGTTCGAGCAGGACGTCATCAAGCGCTTCGCGGACAATTCCCGCGTGCCGGTGATCAACGGCCTGACGAACGAGTACCACCCGTGCCAGGTGCTCGCCGACATCTTCACGTATTACGAGCACCGCGGCCCGATCGCCGGCAAGACCGTCGCGTGGGTCGGCGATGCGAACAACATGCTCTACACGTGGATCGAAGCCGCGCAGATCCTCGGCTTCAAGCTGCGCCTGTCCACGCCGCCCGGCTACGCGCTCGACATGAAGCTCGTGTCGCCCGACAGCGCGCCGTTCTACGAGGTGTTCGACGATCCGAACGAAGCATGCAAGGGCGCCGACCTCGTCACCACCGACGTGTGGACGAGCATGGGCTTCGAGGCCGAGAACGAGGCCCGCAAGCAGGCGTTCGCCGACTGGTGCGTCGACGAGGAAATGATGGGGCACGCGAACCCGGACGCCCTCTTCATGCACTGCCTGCCCGCGCACCGCGGCGAGGAAGTGACGGCCGGCGTGATCGACGGCCCGCAGAGCGTCGTGTGGGATGAAGCGGAAAACCGCCTGCACGTGCAGAAGGCGCTGATGGAATTCCTGCTGCTCGGCCGCCTCAAGCACTGACGCGCCGGCAACCCGCCAGCTCATGAAAAAAGCGCCGATCGACGATCGGCGCTTTTTGTTTGGGCGCGGGAAAAGCGGTGCTGAACCCGCGTTACAGGCAGACCGGTTCGGGCTCGAGTTCGACGCCGAAACGGGCGCGCACGTCGGCCTGGATCGCCTGCGCCAGCGCGAGCACGTCGCCCCCCGTCGCGCCGCCGCGATTGACGAGCACGAGCGCCTGGCGGTCGTGCACGGCCGCCGCGCCCAGCGCGCGCCCCTTCCAGCCGCAGCGGTCGATCAGCCAGCCAGCCGCGAGCTTGACCTGCCCGTCCGGCTGCGGATATGACACGACTTCCGGCGCGCGGGCGCGCAGCACATCGAACTGCGCGGCATCGATCACCGGATTCTTGAAGAAACTGCCCGCGTTGCCGAGGACGAGCGGATCGGGCAGCTTCGCGCGGCGGATCGCGACGACCGCGTCGAACACGTCGCGCGCCGTGGCCGCATCGGATGCAATGCCTCGGGCGTCGAGTTCGCGCGTGACGTCCGCGTAGCCGAGCCGCGGTGCCCACTGCTTCGGCAACCGGAACGTCACCGACACGATCGCGAACCGGCCGCGCCCTTCCCGCTTGAAGAAGCTGTCGCGATAGCCGAACGCGCAGCGCGCGGCGTCGAAACGCTCGCTGCGCCCCGTCGCCAGCTCGACCGCGACCAGCGAGTCGAAATACGCCTTCATCTCGAGGCCGTATGCGCCGATGTTCTGGATCGGCGCGGCGCCGACGGTGCCCGGAATCAACGAGAGGTTCTCGAGGCCCGCCATCCCGTGCTCGAGCGTCCATGCGACGAATGCGTGCCAGTTCTCGCCGCCGCCGGCCTCGACGTACCACGCGTCGTCGTCCTCGCGCACGACGCGGCGGCCCGCGATCTCGTCGAGCAGCACGACGCCGTCGAAGTCGCGCGTGAACACGACGTTGCTGCCGCCGCCGAGCACGAGTTGCGGCAGGTTCGCGACGCGCGGGTCGCGATGGAGCGCCTCGAACTGCGACGCATGCGTGATGCGCGCGGCAAAGCGCGCGGTCGCGGCGATGCCGAACGTGTTGTGCGCGGCGAGCGGATAGTCGGGAAGCAGCGACAGGGCGGAATCGTCAGAAGGCATCGGCATTCGCGGTCACGTCCGCCCGGGCGGCGCATGGCCGGCCTTGGGCAAACGGAGGGGCATCGGTAAAATGGCAAACAGTCCGCAATTATAGCGAGTGCCCGCGCGCGAGCCGGGTGCCCGCATCTCAAGGGAGGAATGCCATGCCATCGTTCGACGTCGTTTCCGAAGCGAACATGATCGAAGTGAAGAACGCCATCGAGCAGTCGAACAAGGAAATTTCGACGCGCTTCGACTTCAAGGGCTCCGACGCGCGCGTCGAGCAGAAGGAACGCGAGCTGACGCTGTTCGCCGATGACGATTTCAAGCTCGGCCAGGTCAAGGACGTGCTGATCGGCAAGCTGGCCAAGCGCAACGTCGACGTGCGCTTCCTCGACTACGGCAAGGTCGAGAAGATCGGCGGCGACAAGGTCAAGCAGATCGTCACCGTGAAGAAAGGCGTGACCGGCGATCTCGCGAAGAAGATCGTGCGCCTCGTGAAGGACAGCAAGATCAAGGTGCAGGCGAGCATCCAGGGCGACGCCGTGCGCGTGAACGGCACCAAGCGCGACGACCTGCAGAGCGTGATCGCGATGCTGCGCAAGGACGTGACCGACACGCCGCTCGACTTCAACAACTTCCGCGACTGATCGCCGGGCGATCCGTCACGTCACCCCGCCGGGCCCCGCACACGCGGCGCGCCCGGCTGCGGCCAGGCGCCGCGCTTCCTCAGGCCTTCCCGCCGTCCTGCGCGCCGCCATCCGCGGCCGCCTTCTTCTTGTCGCCGATCCGGCTCTCCTGCCCCGCGAGCAGCTTCGCAATGTTGCCGCGGTGACGCCACACGAGCAGCACGCTCATCGCGAGCACGGCCCATGCGACCGGGTTGTGGCTCGTGCCGAACAGGAACACGTCGAACACCGGCGCGAACACGGCCGCCACCAGCGCCGCGAGCGACGAATAGCGGAAGAAGAACGCGACGATCAGCCAGGTCAGCGCGGTCGCGAGCCCGAGCACCGGGTGCACCGCGAGCAGCACGCCGGCCGCGGTCGCGACGCCCTTGCCGCCCTGGAAGCGGAAGAACACCGGATAGAGGTGGCCGAGGAACACGGCGATCGCGACCCATGCGACCGCGACGTCCGGCAGGCCGAAGCGCCGGGCGAGCCAGACGGCAATCCAGCCCTTGAATGCATCGCCGACGAGCGTCAGGATCGCGGCCTTCTTGTTGCCGCTGCGCAGCACGTTGGTCGCGCCGGGATTCTTCGACCCGTACGAACGCGGGTCGGCCAGGCCCATCGCGCCACTGACGACGACGGCGAATGACACCGAACCGATCAGGTAGGCAACGAGGGCGGCGAGCAGGATCTGCATGCGGAGGACTCTTCTTTCAACGTATCGGTAAAGGGACGGCTGCGCGCGGCACGCCGAAACGGCGCCCATTCTACCGAACGCGCGCCGCCTGCCACGAAGGTGAAACCCTCAGTCGACACTGGCGCACTGCACGGGCTGCGCGCCGAGCAGTGACGTAAGCACGGCCGGCGCGAGGCTGACGAGGTAGCCGCGACGCCCGCCGTTCAGGTAGATCGTCGGCAGCTCGAGGATGGTCGCCTCGACGTAGACGGGCATCGCCTTGCGCGTGCCGAACGGCGACGTGCCGCCGACGAGATAGCCCGAATGGCGGTTCGCGACCTCGGG
The DNA here is from genome assembly GCF_030482505.1 of Burkholderia sp. AU45274. NCBI lineage: Bacteria > Pseudomonadati > Pseudomonadota > Betaproteobacteria > Burkholderiales > Burkholderiaceae > Burkholderia > Burkholderia sp. AU45274. The sequence continues at coordinate 124,908 of NZ_JAUJQE010000005.1, forward strand.
CTTGCACGGTTCGACGCGCTTCGCGCCGATCTGCCGCGCGAGGTTCTTCGTCGACACCGTGCGGTCGCCGTGCATCAGCACGATCAGCGGCTTCGCGTGCTCGTCTTCCATCACGAGCGTCTTCACGACGCTGTGCTCGTCGACGCCGAGCTGGCGCGCCGATTCGCCGGTGCCGCCGTGCTCGACGTAGTCGTACGGATGCTCGCCGAACGCAACGCCGTGGCGGCGCAGCAACTGGGTCGCGGGGGTTTCGGACACATGCCTGGATTTGCTCATGGCGGCATTTTAAGGGTGAACGACCGGCGCGCGCGCGATCACGCCCGCGCGCCCCCACCGACGGTATACTCGCGGCCCGTTTTTCGCCGGGCGGCCTGCTGCGTCGCCGCAACGATTCCGTCCATCATCATTGCGGACATCGCGAAGCGCTATTGCCCGAATGGCCGATTGTGGCGCGCGCGCCGTCATGGCACGATCGTTCGCCAACCTCGTCGGCCGCCGCCCGCCCCTTTTCTGGAGACGCCATGTCCTCGTCCCTCCGTTCATCCGAGCCGCTCGACGTCGACGCACTGCTCGCCGCGCTGCCGCGCCGCATCGCCGACGTGCCCGCACGCTGGGCCGCGCTGGCGCCCGCGCATCCGGCGCTGATCGAGGACGCGCGCCGCCTGTCGTACGGCGACCTGTCGCGGGCCGTCGATGCCGCCGCCGCGCTGCTCGCCGACCTCGGCGTGCAAGGCGGCGACCGCGTGATGATCGTCGCCGAAAACTGCGTCGCGCAGATCGTGCTGCTGTTCGCGGCCGCCCGCCTCGACGCGTGGGCGCTCGTGTCGAACGCGCGCTTGTCCGCCAGCGAGCTCGACGCGATCGCCGCGCACGCGCGGCCGAAGCTGATCGCGTTCACCACCGACGCCTCGCCCGACGCGCGCACGCATGCCGAACGGCACGGTGCGACACCCGCCGGCACGCTGCCGGTCGACGTCGGTGCATGGTCGTACCACGTCGACGCGAGCGCGCCGGGCGAACCGGTCGCCGCCGACGGTGCCGCGCAATGCGCGGCGCTGATCTACACGACCGGCACGACCGGCACGCCGAAGGGCGTGATGCTGTCGCATCGCAACCTGCTGTTCATCGCGGCGACGTCGAGCACGCTGCGCCGCGTGTCGCCCGACGACGTCGTCTACACGGTGCTGCCCGTATCGCACGTGTACGGGCTCGCGTCGGTCTGCCTCGGCAGCCTGTACGCGGGCGCGACGCTGCGGCTCGCGCCGCGCTTCTCGCCGGAAGCCGTGCGCGTCGCGCTCGCCGACGAAGGCGTCACGATCTTCCAGGGCGTGCCCGCGATGCACGCGAAGCTGCTCGAACACCTGCACACGCACGGCCATGCGTGGTGCGCGCCGCGCCTGCGCTTCGCGTATTCGGGCGGCTCGCCGCTCGACGCGAACCTGAAGGCGCGCGTCGAGCGCCTGTACGGCGTGCCGCTGCACAACGGCTACGGGATGACCGAAAGCAGCCCGACGATCACGCAGACGCCGCTCGACGCACCGCGCACCGACAGCTCGGTCGGCGTGCCGATTCCCGGCGTGGAGATGCGGATCGTCGCGCCGGACGGCACCGACGTGCCGCCGGGCGAAGTCGGCGAGATCCGCGTGCGCGGGCCGAACGTGATGCTCGGCTACTACCGCAACGCGGACGCCACGCACGCGGCCGTGTCGCCGGACGGCTGGCTGAGCACCGGCGATCTCGCGCGGCAGGAGGCGGACGGTGCGGTAACGATCGCGGGCCGCAGCAAGGAACTGATCATCCGGTCGGGCTTCAACGTCTATCCGGTCGAAGTCGAGCAGGTGCTGAACGCGCATCCGGACGTCGTGCAGGCGGCCGTCATCGGCCGCGCGGTCGAAGGCAACGAGGAAGTGCTCGCGTTCGTCGAACTAGTGCCCGGCGCGACGGCCGACGAAGCGGCGTTGCACGCCTGGTGTGCGGAGCGGCTCGCGCCTTACAAACGCCCCGCACACATCCGCGTACTCGACGCGCTGCCGGCCGCATCGACGGGCAAGGTCCTGAAGCACAAGTTGCGCGAGCTGGTCTGACTTGAACCGGCCGCGGCGCGTGACACTGCCTGCTCCGCACCGGATGCGCTAACCGCGCGGGTGGTGTTGCGCATGCAGCGTCTTCAAGCGCTCGCGTGCAACGTGCGTATAGATCTGCGTGGTCGAGATATCGCTGTGGCCGAGCAGCAGTTGCACGACGCGCAGGTCGGCGCCATGGTTCAGCAGGTGCGTCGCGAACGCGTGCCGCAGCGTATGCGGCGACAGGTGCGCGCGTACGTCCGCGTGCTGTGCGTGGCGCTTGATGATGTTCCAGAACTGCTGGCGCGTCATCCCGTCGCCGCGCGCGGTCACGAACAGCGCGTCGGCCGCGCGCGCACCGAGCAGCGCCGGCCGCGCCTCGCGCAGGTAGCGCTCGATCCACCCTTGCGCGACTTCGCCGAACGGCACGAGCCGCTCCTTCGAGCCCTTGCCCATCACGCGCACGACGCCCTCGTTGAGCCCGACCTCGACGGTCTTCAGCGTCACGAGCTCGCTCACGCGCAGCCCGCTCGCATACATCAGCTCGAGCATCGTACGATCGCGCAGGCCGAGCGGCGTGCCGATGTCGGGCGCACCGAGCAGCGCCTCGACCTGCGCCTCCGACAACGTCGACGGAAACCGGGCCGCCTGCTTCGCGGACGTGATCCGCAGCGTCGGGTCGGCGCTCGCGCGATGCTCGCGCACGGCCCAGCCGTAATAGCGCCGGAACACGGACAGCCGCCGGTTCGACGACGTTGCCTTGCCGTCGCTGCGCGCGGCGATGTAGCCCGTCACCATCGCTTCGTCGGCGGAATCGAGCGACGCGTCGTGCGTCTCGGCCAGCCATTGTGAAAACAGCACCAGATCGCGCCGGTACGCATCGAGCGTGTTGCGCGCCAGCCCGTGCTCGAGCCACAGCGCATCGCAAAACACGTCGATCGACGCGCGGCTCGCGAGCAGCGCGGGGGACGCCTCGACGGCATCGCCGTCGACTTCGGGGGACATCAGCGATTCACTCATCAGTACGGCACGCCTTCGTGCGCCAGCAGCCAGCGCTTCACTTTCTGGTAATAACCGTTGTCGTCGTGGTTCGCGAAGCCGCCGAGTCCGCCCGCCGCGACGACGCGATGACACGGAATCACGAGCGGGAAGTAGTTCGCGCCGCATGCCTGGCCCACCGCGCGCGGCGCGCTGCCGATCCGCTTCGCGACCTGGCCGTAGGTCAGCACCGTGCCGGGCGGAATATCGCTGATCACGTCCCACACGCGGTGCTGGAACGCGCTGCCGACTTCGGCGAGCGGCAGGTCGAAGCGCGCCGACGCGCGCTCGAAATAACGTTCGATCTGCTTGACCGCACGCTGCGCGAGCGGCGAATCCGGATCGACCGACTTCACCGATTCGGGCAGATAGACGATCTCGCGCACCACCGCGGCATCCGTGCGGATGCCGACCTTGCCGAACGGCGCGTCGATGACTGCATTGAACATGGCCCTCTCCTGACCGATGGATGCGCGCGGCACCACCGCGCGCCGACGACACTTTACGCCGCCTTCACGCAGCACGCAGCGCCCATTCGACATGCTCGCGCACGACCGGCGACGGGTCGTCGGCCCGCGCGCGCAACGCGGCGACGATCGCGTCGCGCGCCTGCGGCGTGAGCCGGCCCGCGTCCGCGCGCAGCGCATTGCCGAGCCCGACCGCGAGATTGCGCAGCCAGCTTTCGTAGCCGATGCGCCGGATCGCACTGCCCTGCATCTGCGTATCGAACGCGTCCGCGTCCCATGCAAACAGCTCGACGAGCGTCGCGCGATCGAGGCCGTGCCGCACGTCGAAATCGGCGACGGGCGCGGCCTGCGCGAACTTGTTCCACGGGCACACGAGCTGGCAGTCGTCGCAGCCGTACACGCGATTGCCGATCATCGGCCGCAGCGGCTCGGGGATGCTGCCTTTCAGTTCGATCGTCAGATACGAGATGCAGCGGCGCGCGTCGACGCGGTACGGCTCGACGATCGCGCCGGTCGGGCAGGCGTCGATGCAGCGCGTGCAACTGCCGCAGTGTGCGCCGGGCGTCTCGGGCGCGGTGTCGGGGGAAGTGTGCGCATCGGTCGGCAGCGGAACGTCGACGTAGATCTCGCCGAGGAAAAACAGCGAGCCCGCATCGCGCTGCAGCAGCAGCGTGTGCTTGCCGCGCCAGCCGACGCCCGCCTTCTGCGCGAGCTCGACCTCGAGCACGGGCGCCGAATCGGTGAACACGCGGTAGCCGAACGCGCCGATCTCCTGCTCGATGCGCTCGGCGAGCGTCTGCAGGCGGTTGCGCAGCACCTTGTGATAGTCGCGCCCGCGTGCGTAGATCGACACGACGGCCGCCTGCGGATCGTCGAGCCGCGCCCGTTCGCGCGCACGCCAGTCGTGCAGTGCGAGCGCGCCCGGCTCGCTTTCAGCCGCGTCGGCGGCGAGCGTTTGGGCCGGCAGATAGGCGAGCCGGGCGGAGATCACGCGTCGCGTACCGGCCACAAGTTCGGCCGGACGCGCGCGTTTCATCCCATGTTTCGCCATATAATCCATTTCGCCGTGGTATCCGGCTTCCAGCCAGGCGGCGAGGCCTGCTTCGGCATCCGAGAGATCGGTATCGCTGATGCCGATCGCCCCGAAACCCAATTCGCGCCCCCACGCCCTGATGCGCGCGGCGAGCGCAGTCAACGCCGCATCGTCGAGCGCGCACGGTGCCGCGCCTTCGGCACGAGTCGAAGGTCTGTCGGATGCGGCGAGTTCCGGTAATCGGTTCATCGCACTATTTTACGAGAATGCCAGCCACGCCCAGCCATCCGCCTCACGACGCCATGCTGCCCGCCCCGCTCGCGGAGCGCGTGATCGCGCTCGCCGACGAAGCGGCGACCGAGGCCTTCGGCACCCGCTTCGCGCACGCGCTCGACGCGGCGCGCACCGAGCTTGCCCGCGCGCATGCGTTCGACGGGCTGCAGATCCAGCTGGTCGGCGATCTCGGCGCGGGCAAGACGTCCCTCGTCCGCGCGATCCTGCGTGGCCTCGGCCACACGGGGCGCGTGCGCAGCCCGACCTATACGCTCGTCGAGCCGTACGCGCTCGAACGCGACGATGGGGAACTCGAGGTCTATCACTTCGATCTGTATCGTTTCAACGATCCGGCCGAATGGTCCGACGCAGGCTTTCGCGAATATTTCAATTCCAGCGCGATCTGCCTCGTCGAATGGCCACAACAGGCAGGCACGCTGCTCGGCGTACCCGATCTGGTTTTCTCGCTCGACGTGGACGGCGACGGCCGCGCCCTCACCGTCCGGGCGTACAGCGCTTCAGGAAAGGCATGTCTCGAAAGATGTTGATCAAACCGTTCCGCTCGATCGAATCGGCGGCCACCGCGACGCACAACTGGCGCCGCCGCCAGATCCTGTGCGCGGGCGCGTCGACGCTGGTGCTCGGTCTCGTCGCCCCGCGGCTCGCGCGCGCGTCGTCGGTGCTCGGCGTGCGCGTGTGGCCCGCTCGCGATTACACGCGCGTCACGATCGAATCCGACCAGCCGCTGCAGAATAGCCAACAGCTGCTGCAGGGTCCCGACCGTCTCGTCGTCGACCTGACCGGCCTCGACCTCGACCAGGCGCTGCGCGACCTCGTGTCGAAGATCGCGCCGAACGATCCGCAGATCCAGTCGGTGCGTGTCGGCCAGTATCAGCCGCACGTCGTGCGGATGGTATTCGACCTGAAAGGTTCGGTGAAGCCGCAGGTGTTCACGCTGCCGCCGGTCGGCACCTATAAGTACCGGCTCGTGTTCGACCTGTATCCGGCCGTCGCGCCCGATCCGCTGTCCGACCTGATCGCGCAGACGGAACGCAAGGAACAGGCGCTCAACGACAACGCGCGCGCGCAGCAGATGCAGCCGCCGTCCACGCTGGCCGGCCCGGGTACCCCGCCGCCCGCCGCGGGTGACAACAGCGACGCGTTCTTCCAGCGCTTCGCGCAGAACACGCCGGCCACGCCGCACACGCCACCCGCCACGCCTTCGACGCCCGCGAAGCCGGCCGTCAAGCCGCCGCCCGTCATCGCACGCCGCGACGACAGCGACGACGATGGCGACACCTACAAGTTCACCGCACCGAAATCCGGCAAGGGCAGCACCGTCCGCCTGCTGACGGTGGCGATCGATCCGGGCCATGGCGGCGAGGATCCGGGCGCGATCGGCGGCGGCGGCACGTACGAGAAGCACATCGCGCTCGACATCGCGAAGAAGCTGCGCGCGAAGATCGACGGCGCGCCGAACATGCGCGCGATGATGACGCGCGACGCCGACTTCTTCGTGCCGCTGAACGTGCGCGTGCAGAAAGCGCGCCGCGTGGGCGCCGACCTGTTCGTGTCGATCCACGCCGATGCATTCACGACGCCGTCCGCGCGCGGCTCGTCGGTGTTCGCGCTGTCCGACCACGGCGCGACGAGCGCCGCGGCGCGCTGGATGGCGAACAAGGAGAACTCGTCCGACCTGATCGGCGGCATCAACATCAAGACGGCGGACGCGGCCGTGAACCGCGCGCTGTTCGACATGTCGACGACCGCGCAGATCCGCGATTCGCTGCGCTACGGCAACTACGTGCTGAAGGAAGTCGGCGGCATCAACAAGCTGCACAAGGGCTCGGTCGAGCAGGCCGGGTTCGCGGTGCTGAAGGCGCCCGACATTCCGTCGATCCTCGTCGAGACGGCCTTCATCAGCAACCCGGAAGAAGAGAGCCGGCTGAACGACGACGGCTATCGCGACCAGATGGCCGACGCGATCTTCCGCGGCATCAAGCGTTATTTCGCCGCGAATCCGCCGCTCGCGAAGAGCCGGATGGCCTGACGCCCGTACCCGGCCACCCCGCCCCGCCGCCGGCACGCAGCGCGTGCCGGCGCGTCACGACGCCGCGAAGCGGCGCATCAGTTTCCCGCCGAACACGTTCACCGCGAGCCCGCCCATCACGAGCGCGGTGCCGATCAGCTGCGTGCGCGTCAGATGCTCGTCGAGCAGCAGCGCCGACGACGCGAGACCGACGATCGGCACCAGCAGCGAGAACTGCGCGACCTGCGCGGCCGGATAGCGCGACAGCAGGCGGCTCCACAGCCCGTAGCCGAGCAGCGTCGCGACGAACGCGAGATAGACGACCGCGAAGATCGACGCACCGTTCAGCCCGGCGAGCGCGGTCGCGATCCGCTGCGGCCCTTCGAACCACAGCGACAGCAGGAAGAACGGCACGGGCGGCACGAGGCTGGCCCACACGACGAGCGACACGAGGTTCGCACGGCCGACCTTCTTCGTGACGATGTTGCCGAACGCCCACATCGCGGCCGAGCAGATCGTCAGCAGGAAGCCCGCGAGCGTCATCGCGCGGCCGCCCTGCGCCGCGATCACGACGAGCCCGCCCGCGGCGATCGCGAGCCCGAGCAGGTTCTGCACGCGCAGCCGCTCGCCGAGGAACAGCATCGCGAACACGAGCGTGAAGAATGCCTGCGACTGCAGCACGAGCGACGCGAGGCCGGCCGGCATGCCGACGTACATGCCGGTGAACAGGAACACGAACTGGCCGAGCTGGATCGTCGCGCCGTACAGCACCAGCAGACGCCATGGAATCTGCGGCCGGCGCACGAAGAACACCGCGGGCACGGCCGCGAGCGTGAAGCGCAGCGCGCCGAGCAGCATCGGCGGCATGCCGTGCAGGCCGACCTTGATCACGACGAAGTTCACGCCCCACGCCAGGATCACGACCAGCGCAAGCAGCAAGTCCTTCGGGGCCATCATCGGCGTCTCCTCGATTGTCGAATGGTCGTGCACGGTGCGCTCAGGCCCTGTCGCTTTGCGCCGGGCGCCCCGAGAAGACTGCCTTCGAGGCGGAAAGCCCGGCGCGGCCCGGTGTTTTCCTCTGGGAAGCCGGTCAGTCTACCGGGTTTCAGCCCCCGGCCCGATACCCGCGCGGCGCGCATGGAATCGGCGGCGGAGGCCAGTACAATGACCGGCATCCCCCGCCGCCCCACAGGATCCGTCATGACCGCTCCGATCAAAGCCCTGCTGAAGCCGCACGTGCGCGACATCGGCAACCTGCAGGTGCGCCGCACGCTGCCCGCACTCGCCGCCCGCCTCGTCGGCCCGTTCATCTTCTTCGATCACATGGGGCCCGCCGCGCTGCCGCCCGGCACGGGCCTCGACGTACGCCCGCACCCGCATATCGGCCTCGCCACCGTCACCTACCTGTTCGACGGCGCGATCCTGCACCGCGACAGCCTCGGCTCGCTGCAGGAGATCGTGCCGGGCGACGTGAACTGGATGACGGCCGGCCGCGGGATCGTCCACTCCGAACGCACGCCCGACGCGCAGCGCGAACACGGCCACACCGTGCACGGGATCCAGACCTGGGTCGCGCTGCCGCGCGCGCACGAGACGACCGAGCCGTCGTTCGAGCACCATGCGGCCGACACGCTGCCGAAGCGTGACGAAGACGGCGTCGCGCTGACGGTGATCGCCGGCGATGCGTTCGGGCTGCGCTCGCCGGTCACGACGTTCTCGCGCACGCTGTACGTCGCGGCCGAATTCGCGGCCGGTGGCCGTCTCGCACTCGACGCGTCGCACGAGGAGCGCGCGGTCTACGTGGTCGACGGCGAGCTCGCGATCGACGGCACGCCGGTGCCGGCCGAGCAGATGGCCGTGCTCGCGCCCGGCGCCGCGGTCACGCTGACGAGCGGCAGCGGCGCGCGTGCGATGCTGCTCGGCGGCGACAAGATCGACGGCGAGCGCTTCATCGAATGGAATTTCGTCGCCAGCAGCCGCGAAGCGATCGAGCGCGCGAAAGAAGCCTGGACGCGCCAGGAAATGGGCAAGGTGCCGGGCGAGACGGAGTGGATTCCGCTGCCCGAGTCGAAGCCGCGTTGAAAAAGGGGCGCGCCGCCCCCATCCTGACGACATTCGAACGGAAGAGAACGACATGGACACCACGCTTGCCACATTCGAGAAAGACGTCATCGAGGCGTCGCTGGACGCACCCGTGCTGGTCGACTTCTGGGCGCCGTGGTGCGGCCCCTGCAAGACGCTCGGCCCGCTGCTGGAAAAGCTCGAAGGCGACTATGAAGGCCGCTGGAAGCTCGTGAAGGTCAACGTCGACGAGAACCAGGAACTCGCCGCGCACTTCCAGACGCGCAGCATCCCGCACGTGATCGCGTTCGCCGACGGGCGCCCGGTCGACCAGTTCGTCGGCGTGCTGCCCGAAGGCCAGCTGCGCGCCTTCCTCGACCGGCTCCTGCCGGCGCCCGAGGAAGCCGAACGGCGTGCCGCGCAGTATGCGATGGCCGAGTCGCGCTACGACGACGCGCTCACGCACCTCGAAGCGGCGCTCGCGCTGAACCCGGGCTTCGACGACGCCCGCCTCGATCTGATCGAACTGCTGCTCGCGAACAACCAGGTCGACGCCGCACGCGCCGAGACCGAACGCCTGTCGCCGCAAACCGTGCAGAACGGCGATCCGCGCTACCAGGCGATCAAGACCCGTTTCGACGCACTCGACGCGACGGCCGACCTGCCGCCGACCGACGCGCTCGAAGCGCGCATCGCGGCGAACCCGGCCGACCTCGACGCGCGCTTCGACCTCGCGCAGAGCCTGATCGCGCGGCGCGCGTACGAAGGCGCGGTGGAGCAGTTGCTGGAAATCGTCACGCGCGACCGCGCGTACGGCGACGATCTCGGCCGCCGCACGCTGATCTCGGTGTTCGAACTGGCCGGCGATCGCCCGGACCTCGTCGCCGGGTGGCGGCGCAGGCTGAGCATGGCGCTCAACTGAACGGATGGATGACCGGCCGGGCCGCAACGGCCCGGCTGCGGGATCGCCCCGCATGACGGCCGACGGCGCGCGTCACGCGCCGCCATGCCTCGACGACCGCGATTCGCAGCGGCTCAGCCGGCGGCCTGCGCCGCGATCGCGCGCAGCGCATGCGCGGCGGCCGCGAAGCCGAAGCTCGCGGTCACGCACACGCTCGAACCGAACCCTGCACAGTTGAGCCCCGCGACGTGCGCGGCCGCGGACGGCTCGGCGCCGTCCTCGAGGTCGCAGGCGGCCGCTTCCGGATAGATCAGCGGCTCGTCCGAATACACGGCGCTGACCTTGAAACGTGCCTTCGGCCCGCGCGGAAAGCCGTGCTGCTTGCGCAACTGCGCGCGCACCTTCGACAGCAGCGGATCCTGGATCGTCAGCGCGAGATCGTCGATCCGGATGCGCGTCGGGTCGAGCTGGCCGCCCGCGCCGCCGACCACGACGAGCGGCTGGCGCTTCGCGACGCACCATGCGATCAGCGCGACCTTCGTGCGCACGCTGTCGATCGCATCGATCACGTAGTCGAAGCCGCCGCCGAGCAGCGCGTCGAAGTTGTCGGGCTCGACGAAATCCTCGATCCGGTTCACGCGGCACGCGGGATCGATCAGCGCGATCCGCTCGGCCATCGCGTCGACCTTCGGCTTGCCGTAATTGCCGTCGAGCGCGTGGATCTGCCGGTTCGTATTGCTTTCGGCGACGTTGTCGAGATCGATCAGCGTCAGCGTGCCGACCGCGTTGCGCGCGAGCGCCTCGGCCACCCACGAGCCGACGCCGCCGATCCCGATCACCGCGACGTGCGCGCGCTCGAACGCGGCGGCGGCCGGCGCGCCGTACAGGCGCGCAACACCGCCGAAACGCCGCGCGCGATCCACGTCAAGCTGGATTTCCGGGGTCGGGGTAAGATCAGAGGAACTGGGCGGGGCAGCGTCGGCGACGGACATGGCAGCAAGGAAAACGTAAGTCGTGCAGCCTTCTATTTTGCCTGAACTCCCCGCTCGCACGCGCCACTGTGCACGCACGTTTCTTGCGCGTTGGCTACAATGGTTCCAGATTGAAGCGTTTGCATAACATGACGACTCTCGCCGATCTCCGCATCAATTACTCACGTGCTTCGCTCGACGAGGCCGACGTCGCCCACGACCCCTTCGTCCAGTTCGACCGCTGGTTCAAGGAGGCGCTCGCCGCCAAGCTGCCCGAGCCGAACACGATGACGCTCGCGACCGTCGGCGCCGACGGCCGGCCATCGGCACGCATCGTGCTCATCAAGGGCGTCGACGAACGCGGGTTCGTCTTCTTCACCAATTACGAAAGCCGCAAGGGGCGCGATCTTGCCGCGCACCCAGAGGCCGCGCTGCTGTTCTACTGGATCGAGCTCGAGCGCCAGGTGCGCATCGAAGGCCGGATCGAGAAAACCAGCGCAGAAGAAAGTGACCGCTATTTCGCGTCGCGCCCGCTCGGCTCGCGCATCGGCGCATGGGCGTCGCAACAGAGTGCGGCGATCGACAGCCGCGCGACGCTCGAAGCGCAGGAAAAGGCCGTCAGCGAACGCTACGGCGACAACCCGCCGCGCCCGCCGCACTGGGGCGGCTACCGTCTCGTGCCCGACTCGATCGAGTTCTGGCAGGGCCGCCCGTCGCGGCTGCACGACCGCCTGCTCTACACGCGCGACGCCGGCACGTCGACGGGCTGGTCGATTTCGCGCCTGTCGCCGTAAGCGCTGCGCCGGCGCACGCCGGTCGTGTCTCGTGTTGCATTCGGGCGCCCGCCTCGCAAGCGGCGGGGCCGGTCAAGATACTTGGCTGTATTCGATTCAACGAACAAACGGAGAATCCAAATGTTCTGGGAAAAGAAGCTGGCACAGTGGGCGGACGAAGTACGGGCGAAAGCGAACATACCGGCGCGCCTCGTGCTGTGGAACGGCGATCAACTCGATTTCGGCACCTTCAGCGCGCCGCAGGTCACGCTGAAGGTCAACAGCGCGTCGGCGTTGCCGCTCCTGCTCGAACCGAGCCTCGACAATCTCGGCGAGGCGTACGTGAAGGGCAAGATCGACATCGAAGGCAAGCTGTCGGACATCATCAACATCGGCTACTCGCTCGCGCGCAGCACGGTGACGAGCGCGAGCAAGCTGGCGCGCGTGAAGCGCTACTTCAATCACTCGAAGAGCACCGACAAGAAGGCGATCCAGTATCACTACGACGTCTCGAACGAGTTCTACCAGCTGTGGCTCGACGAGAACATGGTGTACTCGTGCGCATACTTCGAGAACGGCGACGAGGATCTCGCCACCGCGCAGATCAAGAAGATCGACCACATCCTCACCAAGATCCGGCTTCAGCCCGGCCAGCGGCTGCTCGACATCGGCTGCGGCTGGGGTGCGCTCGTGCTGCGCGCCGCGCAGAAGTTCGGCGCGCAGTGCCTCGGCGTCACGCTGTCGCAGAACCAGTTCGACCTCGCGACCGCGCGCGTGAAGGCCGCCGGGCTGGAAGACAAGATCGAGATCCGGCTGCAGGACTACCGCGAGATCGACGGGCAATTCGATCGCATCACGAGCGTCGGGATGTTCGAGCACGTCGGGCGCAAGAACCTGCCGCTCTATTTCTCGCGGATCCATGACCTGCTCGCCGACGACGGCATCGCGATGAACCACGGGATCACGTCGACCGACGCGGAAAGCGGCGAGACGGCGCTCGGCGGCGGCGAGTTCATCGATCGCTACGTGTTCCCGGACGGCGAGCTGCCGCACATCAGCCTCGCGCTGGAAGCCGCGCAGCGCGGCGGGCTCGAAGCGATTGACGTCGAAAGCCTGCGCCGGCACTATGCGCGCACGCTCGATATCTGGACGGAAAACTTCGAGGCGAAGGCCGACGCCGCGCGACAACTCGTCGACGACGAAAAATTCCGCATCTGGCGCGTATACCTCGCCGGCTGCGCGTATGCGTTCGAGCACGACGACGTGTCGATCTTCCAGATCGTGTGCCGCAAGGCCGGGCAGAGCGCGAAGACGCTGCCGTGGTCGCGGCGCTATATGTACGAACACACGCTGCCGCGCTAGGCGGCGCTTCACGCTGGGCATGCATGGGTGACGGCAGGACGCGGCGCAAGGCGCCGCCGGAACGACAGCAGCACGACGACGCGAACACGCCGCACGCCGACGGGCAATTCGACCTGTTCGGCGTGCCGGCCGATGCTGCACGCGCGTCGCCCGAGAACGATGGCCCGCCTGCCGACGCCGACGAACATGTGAACCCGGGCGCGCCTGACGACGCGCAGCCGGCACCGCGCACCCGCACCCACCCCCGTTCTTCAGACGAAACACCGCCCGCCGCTTCCGGCCTGCTGTGGGACGAGCCGTCCCTGCCAGCCGAGCCGCCGAAGAAGGGCCGGCGCCGGCGCGGCGTGCTGCCCGCGCCGATCACACCGGATGTGGCCGATGCGGCGGCCGGCCTGCCGCCGAACGTCCGGCTCGGCACGTCGTCGTGGTACTTCCCCGGCTGGGACGGCATCGTCTACGACGGCGATTTCGCTCAGACGAAACTCTCGCGCGAAGGGCTCGAAGCGTACGGCGCGCATCCGCTGCTGAAGAGCGTGAGCCTCGACCGGTCGTTCTACGGCCCGCTATCGGTGGCCGACTACCTGCGCTATGCGCAGCAGGTGCCCGACGATTTCCGCTTCGTCGTGAAGGCGCCGGCTTCCGTGACCGATGCGGTGATCCGCGGCCGGCGCGGCGAACCGTCGGGACCGAACCCGACCTTCCTCGACGCGGATCTCGCCACCCGGGAATTCGTGCAGCCGTGCGTCGAAGGGCTCGGCCGGAAAGCCGGGGTGCTCGTGTTCCAGTTCTCGCCGTTGCCCGACACGCTGCTTGCCCGGCCGGCCGAACTGATCGACCGGCTGGCCGCGTTCTTTGCGGCGTTGCCGCCGCTGCCGGCGGAAGCCGACGGCACCCGCTATGCGATCGAGATTCGCGACGCGAGCCTGCTCACGCCGCGCTTCATCCGCGCGCTCGCCGCGCTCGGCGTGCGCTACTGCGTCGGCCTGCACGCGCGGATGCCCGACCCGCTGCGCCAGGCGGCCGCGCTCGCGCTGCTCGACGGCGACGCGCCGGGCCCGCTGATCGTGCGCTGGAGCCTGCACGGCGGCTTCAAGTATGAACAGGCGAAAGCGAAGTACGAGCCGTTCGACAAGCTCGTCGACGAGGATCCGGCCACGCGCTCGGCGCTTGCCGAACTGGCCGCGCGCTATGCGCTGGCCGGGCAGCCGGTGATCATCACGATCAACAACAAGGCGGAAGGCTCCGCGCCGCTGTCGTGCATCGCGCTTGCGCGCGAGATCGCCGCCGCGTGCGCGCAGTGGCGCAACGAGGCGGCTTGATACCCGCTTGATACCGGCTAGATACCGACTTGCGCCGGCCGCGGTCACGACGCTTACGCGCCGCGCAGCGACTTCAGACGGTGCGAGAACTTCTTCCGGAATTTCGCGAGCTTCGGCCCGATCACGACCGAGCAGTAGCCCTGCCCCGGGTTGCGCGCGTAATAGTTCTGGTGATAATCCTCGGCCGGCCAGTAGTTGTCGTCGAGCGGCACGACCTGCGTGACGATCGGCTGCCCGAACACCTGCTCGCGCTCCAGCTCGCGGATCACGTCGAGCGCCGTGTCGCGCTGCGCGTCCGAATGCGTGAACACGACCGAACGGTACTGCGTACCGACGTCGTTGCCCTGCCGGTTCAGCTGGGTCGGATCGTGCGTTGCAAAGAAGATCTCGAGGATCTCACGATAGCCGATGCGCGCCGGATCGAACGTCACGTTGACGACTTCCGCGTGGCCCGTATCGCCTTCGCAGATGTCGCGATAGCCGGGATTGCGCGTATGGCCGCCCGCATAGCCCGACTGGACGGCCGTCACGCCGTCGACGTCGAGAAACACCGCCTCCGTGCACCAGAAACACCCGCCTCCCAATGTCGCGGTTTCAAGCATCTCGTTCACCATGAAATCAGTCCCTCGTTGATGTCGGCAGCCGGCACGCATGCGCCGGCGCCACCGTTCCGTCTCGCCGCTGCCCACCCGCGTGCGGGTCGCAACGGCACGTCGGCAAGTATCTCACTCGCGCGCGAACCTGACAGATTGCACGGGTGTCGCGCGCGACCGGCCGCCCGTTTTCTCGACTACACTTAGGCACGCGCGAGCGCGGCGGCAAACCCGCTGGCTCGCGCAATGTGCCCGATGCATGCCCGACCCTGATGCAAACATCATCTGCCGGAACTTCGCTATGCATGCCTTAACAGACCTCGCCCGCGTCACGCGTCCGGCCGTCGCCGCGTCGCGGGCCGCGGCTTCGATTGCATCACCTCCTTGCCATGCATCCGTCTCGCTCCGCGCGCGGCGATCCGGCACACCGCTTCTTTCCGCTTTCACGATCTGATGCACGGCGTCGCACGCTCATCGACGCGTGCGTCCGCCTGCCGATCGCTCCCGCCGGCGTGATGCGCGCCGTGCGGCAACCCCGACTCGCACGCCCGCAACGAACGGCCGTGCGACCCCGATCCGACACCATCGAGAGGGCATCACCATGAGCATGCGGCCTGACCCGACGTTTCACGCTTCACCCGAGCTTGCGATGCAGGCACCGGCGGAGGAGTTTGCCTATACGTTGTTGCTGAGCCCCGATTTTTCCAGACCCGACGCGCTCGCCGTGATCGACGTCAAGCCTGGCTCGTCGACCTACGGAAAAATCGTGCACACGGTGACGATGCCGAACACCGGCGACGAGTTTCACCACTTCGGCTGGAATGCGTGTTCGTCGTCGCTGTCGCCGCTGACCGGCCATGCATTCCTCGAACGCCGCTTCCTGATCATCCCCGGCCTGCGCTCGTCGCGCATCTACGTGATCGACACGAAGCCGCATCCGACGCAGGCGCGCATCCACAAGATCATCGAGCCCGACGAGATCTTCTCGAAGACCGGCTATTCGCGGCCGCACACCGTGCACTGCGGGCCCGAGGGCATCTACGTGAGCACGCTCGGCGGCGCAGGCAAGGACGGCACCGACGGCGCGCCCGGCATCTTCATCATGGATTGCGAAACCTTCGACGTCCTCGGCCGCTGGGAGATCGATCGCGGCCCGCAGGACAAGCATTACGACTTCTGGTGGAACCTGCCGCGCGACTACATGGTGTCGAGCGAATGGGCGCTGCCGCCGCAATTCGAGAACGGAATCGTGCCGGAGGACCTGCTCGCGAACAAATACGGGCACCGGCTGCATTTCTGGGACCTGCGCGCACGGCGCAACGTGCAGACGATCGATCTCGGCGCGCAGCACCAGATGGCGCTCGAGGTGCGGCCCGCGCACGACCCGGCGCGCGAATACGGGTTCGTCGGCGTCGTGGTCGACACGACGAATCTCGAAGGCTCGATCTGGACCTGGTGGCGCGAAGGCGGCAAGTTCCATGTGAAGAAAACCGCGACGATCCCGGCCGAGCCGGCCGCGGCCGACGAACTGCCGCCGCTGCTCAAGGGATTCGGCGCGGTGCCGCCGCTCGTGACCGACATCGACCTGTCGCTCGACGACCGGTTCCTCTACGTGTCCTGCTGGGGCACCGGCGAGATGCGCCAGTACGACGTGTCGGACCCGCACAACCCGGTGCTCGCGGGGTCGGTCCGCATCGGCGGCATCGCACGCCGCGCGCCGCACTCGAACGGCCGCACGTTCGCGGGCGGCCCGCAGATGGTCGAGATCAGCCGCGACGGAAAGCGCGTGTACTGGACCAACTCGCTGTATTCGACGTGGGACGACCAGTTTTATCCGGACGGCGTGCCGGGCGCGCAGGTGCTCGCGCACGTGGGGCCGGAAGGCGGGCTGACGCTCGCCGACGATTACTGGGTCGAGTTCCCCGACGGCTATCGCGCGCACCAGATCCGGCTCGAAGGCGGCGACTGCTCGACCGACTCGTTCTGCTATCCGTCGGTCAAGCGTTGAACGCCGGCTTTCACGCCCCGTTCGCGCTGTGGGCGGCCGTGCTCGCGAGCGGGGTGTATCACGGGCTCAACCCCGCGATGGGCTGGCCGCTCGCGGTGTCGAACGCGCTGATGACGCGCCGCGGCGGCGCGCTCGTCGCGGCGCTCGGCTATCTCGCGCTCGGCCATGCGCTCGCCGTGTTCGCGGTGATGCTGCCGTTCGGGCTGCTCGCCGCGCTGCTTGCGTGGCAGACGGCGATCCGGATCGGCGCGAGCGCGCTCGTGATCGGCTTCGGCGCCGTGCTGCTGATCCGGCGCCGGCATCCGCGGGCGCTTGCGCGGATTCCGCCTGCCCGGCTCGGCCTGTGGTCGTTCGCGGTCGCGATCGCGCATGGCGCGGGGCTGATGCTGGTACCGATCTACCTCGGGCTGTGCGGGCTCGACCAGGACGCCGGCCATCGCGCGGCGGCCACGCTCGTCGATGCGCATCTCGGAATGGCGCTCGTCGTCGCGGCCGTGCATGCCATCGCGATGATCGGCGCCGGCGGCGGGCTCGCGTGGCTCGTGTACCGCTATCTCGGGCTGAAGTTCGTATCGCGAAGCTGGTTCAATCTCGACGCGGTGTGGGCGTCGAGCCTGATCGTGACGGGCGCGTTGTCGCTGGGGCTGGCGGCGACGCGATAGTGCGGGGGGACCTGCGGCCGATGTCGAGCAGAGGTGCCGGGCGGAGCGGCGGCCCCGCACAAAAAACGCGACGGAACGGCCGTGCCGGCAGCGTGCCATCGCGCATCCGGCCGCGCGCCGCAGTGTTCGCTACGTCACCCTGCCCCCGCAATGCGCCGTCCGGCCGGGCCCGGCGGCCCCGATTCCGCTAAAATCGGGCCATGCGCACCCCTTCCCCCTCGACCGCCTTGTCGCCTTTCGTCCGCCGTGCCCGCCCCACCCGCGTCGCGCCGCGCCCGCCCGTCTCGTTCCGGATGGCCGCGCGATGAGTCACGCCAATCCCCCGGATTTCGACTCGGCCGCCTTCCGGCAAGCCCTCGGCCAGTTCGCCACAGGCGTGACGGTGATCACGACGCGCGCGCCGTCCGGCCAGCTGATCGGCATCACCGCCAGCTCGTTCAACTCGGTCTCGCTCGATCCGCCGCTCGTGCTGTGGAGCCTCGCGCACAAATCGGCGTCGACGCCCGTGTTTCGCGGCAACAGCCATTACGTGGTGAACGTGCTCGCGGCCTCGCAGCTCGACCTGTGCAAGCGCTTCTCGACCTACAAGGGTGACCGCTTCGAAGGGATCGCGCATGCGGCCGGCAACTCGGGGATGCCCGTGCTCGACGGCGCGCTCGCGTGGTTCGAATGCCACAACCGCAGCCGCTACGATGAAGGCGACCACGTGATCTTCGTCGGCGAAGTGGAGCGCTGCGGCGTGCGCATGGAATCGGACACGGCACCGCCGCTCGTGTTCCACGGCGGCGGCTTCCACGGCCTTACACCGCTTTGATCGCCCCCGTGCGCGCCAGCCCGACCGGCGCGCCGGCTTCATCCTTCAGCGTCTGCAGCACGATGTTGGAACGGATGTCCATCACGCCCGGCGCCTTGTAGAGCCGGTTCAGCACGAAATCCGAATAGTGCTTGAGGTTGTGCGCGAGCACGCGCAGCAGGTAGTGGCTCTCGCCCGTCACGACGAACGCGCCGACCACCTCCGGCCATTCGCGCAGCGCTTCCGCGAAGCGCTCGTGCCATTGATTCTCTTCGTTGCGCATCGACACCTGAACGAACGCCTCGAGCTCGAAGCCGAGCTTCTCGCGGCTCAGGCACGCGCGATAGTGCTCGATCACGCCCTGCTCCTCGAGCAGGCGCATGCGGCGCAGACAGGCGGACGGCGAAAGCGAAATCCGTTCCGCCAGGTCGAGATTGCTGATTCTGCCCTCTTCCTGCAGTACCGCCAGAATCCGGCAGTCGGTGGCATCGAGCGTGATCGCGTGCATTTTTGGTCCCCGTTTTCCCTCTGAGTCGAATTATCTGCCAATCCGGCGGATTGTCCATGTTTATTTCGCAAGCACTTTCTGCGAGCGTCCACCTATCATTCGAAGGATCGACTCACCGAATCGTCATGCCATGGACACCCTCTGGGACATCTCGCCGCCCGTCAGCCCCGCCACCCCCGTGTGGCCGGGCGATACGCCGGTTTCCGTCGAACGCGTGTGGCGGATGGAGGCCGGTTCGCCGGTCAACGTCGCGCGCCTGACGCTGTCGCCGCACACGGGCGCGCACTGCGACGCGCCGCTGCACTACGACGCCGACGGCGCGCCGATCGGCGCCGTGCCGCTCGACACCTACCTCGGCCCGTGCCGCGTGATCCATTGCATCGGCGCATCGCCGGTCGTGCAGCCGGCCGATGTCGCGGCCGCGCTCGACGGCGTACCGCCGCGCGTGCTGCTGCGCACCTGTGCGCGCGCCAGCGTCGATGAGTGGGACAGCCACTTCTGCGCGGTCGCGCCCGAGACCGTCGACCTGCTCGCCGCGCATGGCGTGAAGCTGATCGGCATCGACACGCCGTCGCTCGACCCGCAGGAATCGAAGACGATGGATGCGCATCACCGCGTGCGCGCGCACCGGATGGCGATCCTGGAAGGCATCGTGCTCGACGACGTGCCGCCCGGCGACTATGAACTGATCGCACTGCCGCTGAAGTTCGCGACGCTCGACGCGAGCCCCGTGCGCGCGGTGCTGCGCGCGCTGCCCGCGCGTGCTTCCTGATTACCCCGACTGACAACCCCACATCATGATCAAGACCCGTGAAGATGCGCTCGCGCTCGACCGCGACGATCCGCTCGCCCCGCTGCGCGACCAGTTCTCCCTGCCCGACGGCGTGATCTACCTCGACGGCAACTCGCTCGGCGCACAGCCGCGCGCATCGGCCGCCCGTGCGCAGCAGGTGATCGGCGCCGAATGGGGTGAAGGCCTGATCCGCAGCTGGAACACGGCCGGCTGGTTCGCGCTGCCGCGCCGTCTCGGCGACAAGCTCGCGACGCTGATCGGCGGCGTGCCCGACGAGACGGTCGTGACCGACACGATCTCGATCAACCTGTTCAAGCTGCTGTCGGCGATGGTGCGCCACCAGGCCGAGCGCGCGCCGGAGCGCCGAGTGATCGTGTCGGAGCGCTCGAACTTCCCGACCGACCTGTATATCGCGCAGGGGCTGATCGAGCAGCTCGGCGGCGACTACGAACTGCGCCTGATCGACGACCCGGCCGACCTGCCCGGCGCGCTCGGCGCGGACACGGCCGTCGCGATGATCACGCACGTGAACTACCGCACCGGCTACATGCACGACATGCCGGCCGTCACGCAGCTCGTGCACGACGCGGGTGGCCTGATGCTGTGGGATCTCGCGCACTCGGCCGGCGCGGTGCCGGTCGACCTGAACGGCGCGCGCGCGGACGGCGCGGTCGGCTGCACGTACAAGTACCTGAACGGCGGCCCCGGTTCGCCCGCCTTCGTATGGGTGCCGCAGCGCCATCACGCGCACTTCTCGCAGCCGCTGTCCGGCTGGTGGGGCCACCGCGCACCGTTCGCGATGCAGCCGGGCTTCGCGCCCGATCCGGGCATCGCGCGCTTCCTGTGCGGCACGCAGCCGATCGTGTCGATGTCGATGGTCGAATGCGGGCTCGACGTGTTCCTGCAGACCGACATGCACGCGATCCGCCGCAAGTCGCTCGCGCTGACCGATGCGTTCATCGCGCTCGTCGAAGCGCGTTGCGCGGGCCTGTCGCTGAAACTCGTCACGCCGCGCGCGCATCACCAGCGCGGCTCGCAGGCGAGCTTCGAGCATCCGCACGGCTACGAGGTGATGCAGGCGCTGATCGCGCGCGGCGTGATCGGCGACTATCGCGAGCCGTACGTGCTGCGCTTCGGCTTCACGCCGCTCTATACGCGCTTCGCCGACGTGTGGGATGCCGTCGAGACGCTGCGCGACATCCTCGCCACCGACGCGTGGAAGGCGCGCGAGTTCGCCGAACGCGGCGCGGTGACCTGATCGGCCTTGCCCGGCGCGCGCGAGCCGCGCGCCGCGCCCCGTCATTCAAATCTGGAGAAAGTCGTGAATTCTGGTCATATGCAGCCACCCGGCGACGACGCGCCGGCGCGCTGCCCGTTCTCGGGCGCACGCGCCGCGCATTCGGCCCAAGCAGCCCCGGCCGCGCACGAAGCGTCGCACGTGCCCGGCGATGCCGGCTGGCACAACGCGCAGCTCGATTTCTCGAAGTCGATGAGTTACGGCGACTACCTGTCGCTGAATTCGATCCTCGACGCGCAGCATCCGCTGTCGCCCGATCACAACGAGATGCTGTTCATCATCCAGCATCAGACGAGCGAGCTGTGGATGAAGCTCGCGCTGTTCGAGCTGCGCGGCGCCCTCGACGCGGTGCGCACCGACGCGCTGCCGCCGGCGTTCAAGATGCTCGCCCGCGTGTCGCGGATTCTCGAGCAACTCGTGCAGGCCTGGAACGTGCTGTCGACGATGACGCCGTCCGAGTATTCGGCGATGCGGCCGTATCTCGGGCAGTCGTCGGGTTTCCAGTCGTACCAGTACCGACAACTCGAATTCCTGCTCGGCAACAAGAACGTGCAGATGCTGCAGCCGCATGCGCACCGGCCCGACATCCTCGAACAGGTGCGTGCGACGCTCGAAGCGCCGTCGTTCTACGACGAAGTCGTGCGCCTGCTCGCGCGGCGGGGCTTCCCGATCGCGGCCGAGCGGCTCGAACGCGACTGGACGCAGCCGACCCGGCACGACGAGACGGTCGAAGCCGCGTGGCTCGAGGTGTACCGTCATCCGCAGCAGCACTGGGAGCTCTACGAGATGGCCGAGGAACTCGTCGATCTCGAGGATGCGTTCCGCCAGTGGCGCTTCCGTCATGTGACGACCGTCGAGCGCATCATCGGCTTCAAGCAGGGCACCGGCGGCACCAGCGGCGCGCCGTACCTGCGCAAGATGCTCGACGTCGTGCTGTTCCCCGAGCTCTGGCACGTGCGCACCACGCTGTAACGCTAACGCGCGACGCGCCCCCGGCCCGCCCGCCGTCACGACGACGTGCGGGCCAGCTCCTCCCCTTCGCGCGGCTGCACGGCCGCACGCGACAGTCGCGGAATGTGCCGTCGCACGACGAGCAGCGCGACGCAGACCACCCCCATCGCAATCGCCAGCATCGTCAGATAGGCCGTGGCGCCGCCCGTGGTGATCACGACCGCGCCCGCGAACGCGCTGAGGATCGCGCCGAGCCGGCCGAACGCGAGCGCGCTCGCGGTGCCCGTCGCGCGCACGGCCGTCGGGTAGATGTACGCGCAGAGCGCATACATCGTCGACTGCACCGCGTTGACGAACAACCCGTGCAGGCCGAGCCCGACGATCAGCCAGCCCGTGTGGCGGCTCGCATCGACACCCATCAGCCACACCGCACTCGCCGCGCCGCCGACACTGCACAGCACGAGCGGCCAGCGCGACCCGGCATGCGCGATCGTCCATGCGCACAACAGCGCGCCGATCACGCCGCCGAGGTTGTACGCGGTGAGCCCCGTCCCCGCCACCGACACGCTCAGCCCGCTCGCCGCCAGCATCGTCGGCAGCCAGCTGAACGCCGCATACACGGCAAGCAGGCACATGAAGAACGCACACCACAGCGCGATCGTGTCGCGCGCCTGGCCGCTCGCGAACAGCGCGCCGAAGCCGCCGCGGCCGCCCGCCGCGCGGGCGTCCCTCAGGTCGGTGAAGACGGTGCCCGGCACGACGGGCCGCTCCATCCGCGCGAGCAGCGCGCCGAGTTCCGGCCAGCGCGCGGGGCGCCGCGCGAGATAGCGCGGCGATTCGGGCAACGCATGCACGAGCACGAAGCCGAGCACGAGCGGCAACGCGCCGCCCGCGAAGAACAGCCCGCGCCAGCCGTAGCGCGGCAGCACCTCGTGCGCGAACAGGCCGGCCAACATCCCGCCGAGCGGCACGCAGACGATCGTCGCGGTCACCATCATCGTGCGACGCCGCGCGGGCGTGTATTCGGCCGTCATCGTCGTGGCCGTCGGCAACGCGCCGCCGATCCCGAGGCCTGCGACGAAGCGCAGCACCGCGATCGCCGTGACGTCCGGTGCGAAGCCGATCGCGCAGGTCGCGATGCCGAACAGGAACACGCTGCCGATCACGGCCTGACGGCGGCCGAAGCGATCGGCGACGATCCCCGCGCACGCACTGCCGATGCCCATCCCGATCAGCCCGGCCGCCACCGCCGGCGCGAACGCGCCGCGCGTGATGCCCCATTCGCGGATCAACACCGGAATCGCGAAGCCGATCAGCTGGCCGTCGAAGCCGTCGAGCACGATCGCGAGCGCGGCGAGCAGCACCACGCAGCGCTGCATCGTCGTGAACGGCCCGTCGTCGAGCGTCGCGCCGATGTCGACGGACGCAGGCAACAATCCGTCGCGCGTGCTCATGCGACCTCCCGTGCGCCGCGCTCAGGCGGCAACATGCGCAAGCAGCGCGCGGCAAGACAACGGCATTCGATGGCGTTCATGGCGTCTCCGGTTGCCCGGGCTGGCGCGGTGGCGCGTGCCCGGATCTCGTGCTGCGCAGGCGGCCGGCGTCGACGCATCGGCGCCGCCTCCGGTGTCTCGTCCAACCTGTCCCGATCCGGCGCCGTCGCCTGCGCGCGACGCGCTCGTCTCGTCGTGCGGCGCAAGCCGCGCCGCCCGCCTGATGCTCAGTTCACCCGCGCGTCGATCAGCCGGACCAGCGCGAGCAGCGTCTCCGCATGCGGCACCGCGACGCCCGCTTCGCGCGCGGCCGCGACGACCTTGCCGCTGATCGCGTCGATTTCCGTGCGGCGGCCCGCGAGCACGTCCTGCAGCATCGACGGGCGATGGCCGCGATGCGCGTGGATCGCGTGCTCGACATTGCGCGCGATGCGCTCGCCGTCGACCGCGATGCCCTTCGCGCGGGCGACGGCGGCCACCTCGGCTGCAATCGCGAGGGCAAGCCGCGGCCCGTCGTGATGGTTGCCGAGCTGGTCGACCGTGCAGTTGGTCGCCGCGCACAGCGTGTTGAGCGCCGCGTTGAACGCGACCTTCTCCCAGATCGCGGCCCACACGTCGGCGTCCAGCGTGCACGCGAGCCCCGCGCGCGACAGCGTATCGGCCACCGTCGCCGCGAACGGGCGTGCCGCGCCGTCGGCCGTCATCATGCGGATCGCGCCCGCGCCGTGCGAGCGCACGTGCGCCGGCCCCGCCGCGTCGGCCGGCCACGTCGTCACGCCGACCAGGATGCGTTCGAGCGGCACGAACGCATTCAGCGTCTCGACATTGCCGAGCCCGTTCTGCAGCGTCAGCACGTGCGTGTCCCGCTCGAGCAGCGCGCGCACGCCGTCGAGTGCGGCACGCGTATGCAACGATTTCGTGAAAACGATCAGCAGGTCGAACGGTGTATCGGGCGATGCGGCCGCAGCCGCATTCGCCGCTTCCGGCCGCACGGCCTGCAACGTCCGGATACGCCGCTCACCACGATCGTCATCGATGCGCAACCCGTCGCGGCGAATCGCATCGAGATGCGCATCGTTCACGTCGATCAGCGTGACGGCCTCGCCGCTTTCGGCCAGCCGCCCGCCGAACAGCGAGCCCATCGCGCCGGCGCCCAGAATCGCAATCCTCATCGTCGTCGGCCTCGTCAGAACGGATAGTGGCGCGGTGCGGTCTGCACCGTGATCCAGCGCAGGTCCGTGAACGCCGCGATGCCGGCCTTGCCGCCGAAGTGGCCGAAGCCGCTGTCCTTCACGCCGCCGAACGGCATCTGCGCCTCGTCGTGCACGGTCGGACCGTTCACGTGGCAGATGCCCGATTCGATGCGGGCCGCGACGCGCATCGCACGCGCGACATCGCGGCTGAACACGGCCGACGACAGCCCGAACGCGTTGTCGTTCGCGCAGCGGATCGCGGCGTCCTCGCCATCGACGCGCACGATGCCTTTCACCGGCCCGAACGACTCCTCCGCATAGATGCGCATCGCCGGCGTCACATGGTCGAGCAGCGTGGCCGGGAACAGCGTGCTGTCGGCCTTGCCGCCGCACACGAGCGTCGCGCCGTGCGCGAGCGCATCGTCGATCAGCGCGTTGCAGCGCTCGACGGCCTTCATGTCGATCAGCGAACCGAGCACGACGGGCCCCTGGCGCGGATCGCCGAGCGGCAGCGACGCGGCCTTGTCGGCAAGCTTCGCGACGAACGCATCGGCAATCGACGCGTCGACGACGATGCGTTCGGTCGACATGCAGATCTGCCCGGAATTCGCGAACGCGCCGAACGCGGCCGCCGCGACCGCCGCGTCGAGATCGGCATCGTCGAGCACGACGAACGGCGCCTTGCCGCCGAGCTCCAGCACCGACGGCTTCAGGTGGCGCGCACAGGCTTCGGCGACGATCCGGCCGACGCGCGTCGAGCCCGTGAAATTCACTCGGCGCACGGCCGGATGCGCGATCAATGCATCGACGATCGTGCCCGCATCCTCGGGCGCGTTCGTCACGAAATTGACGACGCCCGGCGGCAACCCGGCCTCCTGCAGCGCCTCGACGATCAGCCCGTGCGTGACGGGACACAGCTCCGAGCCCTTCAGCACGACGGTGTTGCCGCACGCGAGCGGCAGCGCGAGCGCGCGCGTCGCGAGGATCACCGGCGCATTCCACGGCGCGATGCCGAGCACGACGCCGGCCGGCTGCCGCACGCCCATCGCGAGCGACCCGGGCACGTCGGACGGAATCAGCTCGCCACTGATCTGCGTGGTCAGCGACGCGGCCTCGACGAGCCCGCTCGCGGCAAGCTGCACGTTGAAGCCGGCCCACAGCGCGGACGCGCCCGTCTCCGCCGCCATCGCGGCGACGAACTGCTCGTGCTTCGCTTCGAGCGCGGTGGCCGCCTTCAGCAGCAGCGCGCGGCGGGCGCCGGGACCGAGCGCGGCCCAGCCGGGAAACGCGCGGGCGGCCGCGTCGGCCGCCGCGCGCGCATCGTCGACGGTACACGCGGGTGCTTCGGACGCGACTTCGCCATCAAGCGGGTTGCGGCGCGCGAAGGTCGCGCCGCTGGATGAGTGACGGCGTTCGCCGCCGATCAGCATCGATACGGTTTGCATGGAATCTCCGGCAGGACGCGCACTGCGCATCACGTCATTCAGACAATCTCGACTTCGACGACGACCGGCGCCGCCACACGCAGCGCGTCGGTTATCGTGTCACGCAGGCGCGTGGCATCGGACACGCGTACGCCCCGGCAGCCCATCCCTTGCGCGAGCGCGACGAAATCCAGGTTCGGCAGATCGGTGCCCTGCACGGGATCGTCCGGGCCGAAGCCGAACACCGGCGCGAAATCCTGCAGCGCCGCGTAGCGCCGGTTGTTCAGGATCACGAACGTGATCGGCAGCTTCAGCTGCGCGGCGCTCCACAACGCCTGGATCGAATACAGGCTCGACCCGTCGCCGATCAGCCCGATCACGCGCCGGCCCGGCTGCGCGAGCGCGACGCCGACGGCGGCCGGCATCCCGTAGCCGAGCCCGCCGCTGTCCATCGTGTAGAACGTGCCGCTGTGCGTGAACGGCAGGTGTTCCTGCATCACGGGCCGCGCGCTCGGTGCTTCCTCGACGACGATGTCGTGTGCGGCGCGCACGTCGGCGAGCGTCTGCAGCGCGAACGCGACCGACATGCGCTCGCCGGCGGCCGGCGGTTCGACGCGCGCACGCGGCGGCCGCGGCGCGGGCATCGGCCGCTCGGGCGGCGCCGGGCGCGCGAGCAGGTCGCGCGCGGCGAGCCGCAGGTTGCCGACGACCGCATCGCCCGACGGCGTCCACGCGGCGAGGCCCGGATCGTCGACGAGCTGCACGAGCGTCGCGCCCGGCGGCACGTGCGGGCCGAAGCCCTCGATGTGATAGGTGAACGCGGGCGCGCCGAACGCGAACACGAGATCGTGCCCGTCGAGCCGCGCGACGATCTTCTCGCGGATCGCGGGCAGGAAGCCGGCGAACAGCGGATGGTCCTCGGGGAAACTGCAGCGCCCCGACATCGGCGCGACGTACACACGCGCACGGTGCCGCTCGGCGAGCCGCACGACGTCGTCCCACGCACCGGCGCGATCGACGGCTGCCCCGACCACGAACGCGGGACGCCGCGCGGCGTCGAGCGCATCGCCGAGCCGCGCGAGCGCATCCGGATCGGGCCGCACGACACGGCTGACGTCGCGGCGCGGCAGCAGCTCGGCCGGCTGATCCCAGTCGTCGACCGGGATCGACACGAACACGGGGCCGCGCGGTTCCTGCATCGCGATGCGGTACGCACGTGCGATCGCGGCCGGCACGTCCTGCGCGCGTGCGGGCTCGATGCTCCACTTCACGTACGGCTTCGGCAGCTCGGCGGCCTGCGTCGCGCCGAGGAACGGGTCGAACGGCAGGATCGCGCGCGCCTGCTGGCCCGCGGTGACGATCAGCGGCGTGCGGTTCTTGAAGGCGGTGAAGAGATTGCCCATCGCGTTGCCCACACCCGCCGCCGAATGCAGGTTGACGACCGCCGCATTGCCGGTCGCCTGCGCGTGGCCGTCGGCCATCCCGACCACGACAGCTTCATGCAAGCCGAGCACGTAGCGGAAATCGTCCGGGAAGTCGCGGAACATCGGCAGCTCGGTCGAGCCGGGGTTGCCGAACACGCGGTCGATGCCGAACTGGCGAAACAGGTCGATCACCGCATCGCGAACGGTGATCGGTGCGGCGGAAGGGGGCGTATGGCCGGACATGCTCGGGCGTCTCCTCGATGGCTTGGCGGTTTCCACAGTATCGAAGCGCGAGCCATTCTCAGATACTGTATTTTTTGCGATAAGCCATACCGTTCCGACATGACTTTCGATCTCCGACAATTGCGCGCCTTCACGACGATCGTCGCGTGCGGCAGCCTCGGCCGCGCGGCCGACGCGCTGCACGTGACGCAGCCGGCGCTGAGCCGGATCCTGAAGCGACTCGAGGACCAGGTCGGCGCGCCCTTGTTCGAGCGCCACTCGAAGGGTGTGCAGCTCACCGCGTTCGGCGAGGCGCTGCTGCCGCATGCGACGCTGCTGCAGCACGAGGCCGAGCACGCACGCGAGGAGCTCGATGCGATGCGCGGGTTTGCGAAGGGCACGATCAAGGTCGGCACGGTGGGCAGCATCGCGAGCCTCGTGCTGCCGGTCGCGGTCGGCCGCGTGCTCGACCGCTGGCCGAACCTGCGCGTCGAGATCATCGAAGGCGTGTGGGACCGGCTCGCGGAAGGGCTGAACAAGCACGAGATCGATCTCGCGCTGTCCGCGCACGGGCCCGATACCGACGAGATCGTCGCGATTCCCGAGTGTCGCTGGGAGGATCGCAGCCACATCGTTGCGGCGCAGCACCATCCGCTGCGCGCGCTCGGCCGCGCGCCGACGCTCGCCGACACGCTGCACGCGCGCTGGGCGATTCCGCCGCGCGGCACCGCGCCGTTCGACCACATGCGCGCGACCTTCGACGCGCACGGGCTGGCGCTGCCCGACATCGCGGTCGAGACGCGCTCGGTTACTACATTGAAGAGCCTCGTCGCGCATGCCGGCTTCCTGAGCTGGATGGCCGAGCCGATGTACGGCGCCGAGCAGCGCGCCGGCACGATCGACACGCTGCCGGTGCGCGAGGTCGTCGCGGTGCGCACGCTCACCGCGTTCCGGCGCCGCCACGGCATCCTGCCGGGGCCAGCGGGCAAGCTGCTCGAGGAACTCGTCGCGTTGACGCGCGAAGGACGCTGACAGCGCTTTCCGCACCGGCCGCCCGTTCGCGGCCTCCCCACCCTGCTGCCCGCACGCCGCCGCAGCGCACCATCGAAATGCCGTTTCCCCGCCTTGACTTTCGCTCGCCCGAATACGATCATTCGCTCACACAAAGAGCAAATGATCGTATTCGGCAGGACTGTCAGGCACGAAAAGGAGACACCGGATGAGCGCATCGCCCTCCGCCCGCACGCCCGTGCTGCTGCACATCGGCGCGGGCTCGTTTCACCGCGCGCACCAGGCGTGGTATCTGCATCGCGTGAACGCGGCCGTCCCGGCCGAGGAGCGCTGGTCGCTGACCGTCGGCAACATCCGCGACGACATGCACGCGACGATGGACGCACTCGCCGCGCAGCACGGCGCCTACACGCTCGAAACCGTCACGCCGCAAGGCGAGCGCGCGTACGAGACGATCCGCGCGATCACGCGCGTGCTGCCGTGGTCGATCGACCTCGCCGCGCTGATCGACGCCGGCGCCGACCCGGCCTGCCGGATCGTGTCGTTTACCGTGACCGAAGGCGGCTACTACCTCGACGAACACAACCGGCTCGACCTCGCGAACGCCGATCTCGCGGCCGACCTGCAGGGCGCGCGCACGACGCTGTACGGCGCGCTCGCGGCGCTGCTCGCCGAACGCGTGAAGCGCGGCGCGGGCCCGCTCACGCTGCAGAGCTGCGACAACCTGCGCAACAACGGCGCGCGCTTTCGCGCGGGGATGCGCGAATTCCTCGAGCGGCGCGGCCAGGCCGACCTGCTCGCCTGGTTCGATACGAACGTCGCGACACCGAGCGCGATGGTCGACCGCATCACGCCGCGCCCGACCGCCGACGTGCGCGAGCGTGTGCTGGCGGCCACCGGCTTCGACGACGCATGCCCGGTGATGGGCGAATCGTTCATCCAGTGGGTGATCGAGGACCGCTTCGCGGCCGGCCGGCCGAAGTGGGAAGTGGCCGGCGCCGAACTCGTCGACGACGTGCACCCGTACGAGGAAGCGAAGATCCGCATCCTCAACGCGACGCACAGCTGCATCGCGTGGGCCGGCACGCTCGCGGGCCATACGTATATCCACGAAGGCACGCATGACGCGGCGATCCGCCGCTTCGCGCACGACTACGTGACGCAGGACGTGATCCCCTGCCTCACGCCGAGCCCGCTCGATCTCGCGCGCTACCGCGACGTCGTGCTCGAACGCTTCGGCAACCCGTACGTGCTCGACACGAACCAGCGCGTCGCGGCCGACGGCTTCTCGAAGATTCCCGGCTTCATCGCGCCGACGCTCGTCGAATCGTTCGCACGCGGCGCGGCGCCGGTCGCCACCGCCGTGCTGCCCGCGCTGTTCCTGCGCTTTCTCGAGCGCTGGGCGCGCGGCGCGCTGCCGTACGCGTACCAGGACGGCGTGATGGACGAAAGCGCCGCGCGCGCGATCGTCCAGGCCGACGACCCGGTCGTCGCGCTGTGCGCGAACCGGCAGCTGTGGGGCTCGCTCGCCGGCAACGCCGCACTGTTCGAGGCCTTGCGCGGCGGACTCTCGCGTGTCGACACATGGCTCGCGGCACGCTGACGTGCATCCGGGCGAACCTGCCTTGGCACGGGCGCGGCCGCGCGGCTAAAGTAGCGACTCCCCACTGACGGAACGGATCGCTCATGTATCTCGGCATCGACCTCGGCACCTCGGAAGTGAAGGTGCTGCTGCTCGCCCCGGACGGCACGGTCGTCGGCACCGCCGGCTCGCCGTTCACCGTGTCGCGGCCGCATCCGCGCTGGGCCGAACAGCATCCGGACGACTGGTGGCAAGGCACGCTCGCCGCGCTCGCGGCGTTGCGCGAACGGCACCGCGACGCGTTCGCGGCCGTGCGCGGCATCGGCCTGTCGGGCCAGATGCACGGCGCCGTGCTGCTCGGCCGCGACGATCGCGTGCTGCGCCCCGCGATCCTGTGGAACGACATGCGCAGCGCCGACGAATGCGCGCTGCTCACCGAACGCGCGCCCGATCTCCACGCACTGGCAGGCAACCTCGCGATGCCGGGCTTCACCGCGCCGAAACTGCTGTGGGTCGCGAAGCACGAACCCGACGTGTTCGCGGCAACCGCCTGCGTGCTGATGCCGAAGGACTACCTGAGGTTCCGGCTGACCGGCGCGAAGGTGTCCGATCCGTCGGACGCCGCCGGCACGCTGTGGCTCGACGTCGCGCGCCGCGACTGGTCCGATGCGCTGCTCGCCGCGTGCGGGATGACGCGTGAGCAGATGCCGCGCATCGTCGAAGGCAACGCGCCATCCGGCACGCTGCGCGCGGACATCGCACGCGAACTCGGGCTGTCGGAGGCCGTCGTGGTGGCCGGCGGCGGCGGCGACAACGCGACGAGCGCGCTCGGCATCGGCGCGATCCATGCAGGCGACGGCTTCGTGTCGCTCGGCACGTCCGGCGTGCTGAGCGTGGTCGGTGATCGCTTCATGCCGAACCCCGCGTCGGCCGTGCATGCGTTCTGCCATGCGATTCCCGATCGCTGGCAATTGATGAGCGTCGTGCTGTCGGCCGCGAGCTGCCTGCGCTGGGTCTGCAAGCTGACCGGCACCGACGAGCCCGCGCTGCTCGCGGAAATCGAAACGCTCGACGCCGACGCGCTCGCGACGGCCCCGCTGTTCCTGCCTTACCTGTCCGGCGAGCGCACGCCGCACAACGACCCGTACGCGCAAGGCGTGTTCTTCGGGATGACACATGCGACCGAACGCGCGCATCTCGGCTACGCGGTGCTCGAAGGCGTGACGCTCGGCCTCGCCGACGGTCTCGACGCGCTGCACGCGGCCGGCGTCGAAACCGACCAGCTGTCGCTGATCGGCGGCGGCGCGCGCAGCGCGTTCTGGGCGCAGTTGATCGCCGATGCGCTGAACGTGCGCACGCGCCAGCACGGCGGCGGCGAAACCGGCGCGGCGCTCGGCGCGGCGCGGCTCGGCTGGCTGGCCGTCGGCGGCGATCCGCATGCGGTGCTGACCAAGCCGCCGGTGCGCGCCGAATACGCGCCGGATGCGGCCCGCCATGCGCTGCTGCGCGAACGCCTCGATGCGTTCCGCGCGCTGTACCGTCACGTGCAGCCGCTGTACGAACCGTCGCGCGCACGGCTTGCATAAGCGCCGCACGTCACGCGTGGCGGCCATCGGCCGCGTGCGCGACATGCGGTACAGTGGATGCCGCCATGCGGCCCACCGACCGGCCCGCGGGGCGGCCCCCCGATCCGAACCGAATCGCTATCGTGTCCAAGTCCTCAGAAAAACTCGATCTCGCCACGCGTGCCGCGTGGCTCTATTACGTCGCGGGCGACACGCAGAACGAAATCGCGGAAAAGCTGCAGGTGTCGCGCCCGGTCGCGCAGCGTCTCGTCGCGTTTGCGGTCGAGAAGAACCTGATCCGCGTGCGCGTCGACCACCAGCTCGCCGACTGCCTCGATCTCGGCGCGCAGCTGTCGAAGCGCTACGGCCTCGCGATGTGCGAAGTCGTGCCCGTCGATGCCGATGCGCCCGACGCGATCGACCGCAAGCTCGCGGTCGCCGGCGCGCAGGTGATGGAACGCTACCTGAACGAAACGCGTCCGATGGTGATCGCGGTCAGCAGCGGCCGGACGCTGAAGGCCGCGGTCGCGCAGATCGCGCAGATCGACCGCCCGCAGCACCGGCTCGTGTCGATGGTCGGCGCGATCGCGGCCGACGGCTCGTCGAACCGCTACGACGTCGCGCAGTACATCTCCGAGAAAACCGGCAGCAAGCACTTCCTGCTGCCCGCGCCGCTGTTCGCCGACAGCGACGCCGAGCGCGCGCAGTGGTGCAATCACCGGCTGTACCGGATCGTCGAGGCGCTGTCGGGCAAGGCCGATGTCGCATTCGTCGGGATCGGCAACATCGGCCCGCACTGCCCGCTCTATGAAGACGGCTTCATCACCGAACAGGAGCGCGACGAGATGACCGCGCTCGGCGCGGTGGCCGAGCTGCTCGGCGTGCCGATCGACGCGCAGGGCACGCAGATCGCCGTGTCGACGAGCG
The DNA here is from genome assembly GCF_030482505.1 of Burkholderia sp. AU45274. Classification (NCBI taxonomy): domain Bacteria; kingdom Pseudomonadati; phylum Pseudomonadota; class Betaproteobacteria; order Burkholderiales; family Burkholderiaceae; genus Burkholderia; species Burkholderia sp. AU45274. The sequence continues at coordinate 157,644 of NZ_JAUJQE010000005.1, forward strand.
CACGCGTGACGAGCGTCGCGCTCGCGACGCCGCCGAAGCTGCCGACGATCGCGTTCGCCGGCGGCCCGAAGAAACACGACGCGGTGATTGCCGCGCTGCGCGGCGGCTGGCTGTCGGGGCTCGTCACCGACGAAGCGTGCGCGCGCGCCGCGCTCGCCGCGAAAGCGGCCTGACGCCGAAGCCGCGCACGGCCCACCGCGCGCGGCTGTCGAGCGCTCAAGCCGCGTGCGGCGCCGGAAACGCATGCCGGCGCGCACGCCACGCGCCGACCCACGCAGCCGCCAAGAGCGCGACGAGCACCCACGGAATCGCGCCGGCGCCCGCTGCACCGAGCAGCATCCCGCCCGCGATGCCGCCGCCCGCGATCGCGAGGTTCCACACCGTCACGAGCATCGACTGCGCGACGTCGGCCGCCTCCCCCGCCGCATTCGCGGCGGCGGTCTGGAACAGCGTCGGCGCACCGCCGAACGCGAGCCCCCACAACGCGACGCCCGCATAGACGATCGCCATCCCGGAACCGGCACCGAGCATCGCCGCCGCGACCGCGAACAGCGCGATGCTGGCAAGCGTCAGGCGTCGCTGCGCGGCGCCGATCCACGCGCCCGTCAGCGCGATGCCGACCAGCGACGCGAGACCGAACACCAGCAGCACCGCATCGACCTGCGCGCCCATCCGCACGCCGGCGAGAAACGGCGCGACGTACGTGTACAGCATGTTGTGCGCCAGCACGTACGCGAACATCACGGTCAGCACCGGCCGCACGCCGGGCAGCGTCATCACGCCGAGCACCGGCTCGCGCGCGCCGGCCTGCTGCCCCGGATAGTCGGGCACGCGTAGGCGAATCCAGCCGATCAGCGCCAGCGCCGCGACCGTGATCCCGGCGAACGCGACACGCCAGCCGAACATCGCGCCGAGCGCGGTGCCGGCCGGAATGCCGATCGACATTGCTGCCGGTATGCCGAGCATCGCGACCGCGATCGCCCGGCCGCGCAGCGACGGCTCGACCAGCCGGCTCGCGTAGCCCGCCAGCAGCGCCCACAGCAGCCCGGCCGACATCCCGGCGACGAAGCGCGCGGCCAGCGTGAGCGCGTAGTACGGCGACGCGGCCGTCACCGCATTCGACACGACGAACCCGGCGAGCGCCGCGAGCAGCAGGCCGCGCCGGCGCATCGCACGTGTCGCGGCGACGAGCGGAATCGCCGCGACGATCGAGCCGAGCGCATAGACGGTCACCAGTTGGCCGATCAGCGCCTCGGTCACGTGCAGGTCGACGCTCATCAGCGGCAGCAGGCCGGCGGGCAGGGCTTCGGTGAGCACCGTGATGAAGCCGGCGGTGGCAAGCGCGAGCAGGTTCGCGACGGGCAGGCGCGCGCGGCCCGGTGCAGACGAGCCGGCTGCGGAATCGGCAGCCCGGCCGGCGGAGGACGCGGAAACGGATACGCATTCGCTCATGCCGCGCTCCGGTCGTCGACGCCATACACCGCATCGCGCACGTCGGTGACGATGCGCCCGTACATCCCTTCGTACAACGTATTGGTCAGCGCGACGACCGTCAGCCCGGCCGCACGGTCGACGAACCACGCATGCCCGTACGCGCCGCCCCAGCGCCAGGTGCCGACCGACTCCGGCGACTGCGCGGCCGCCGGATCGCGCAGCACCGAAAAGCCGAGCCCGAAACCGAATCCCGGCGCATCCGGCAAGTCGTGCGCGCCCGGCTGCACCCGCGCCATCTCGTCGATCCAGCGCGGTGCGAGCCAGCCGTCGAGGCCCGTGCGCAGCGTATCGAGCAGCGTCAGGCAATCGTGCGCGGTGCCGACCATGCCCGCGCCGCCCGACGGCCACGCGGCGGCATCGAACGCACGCGCCGGCTCGAAGCGGATGCCGACCGTGCCGTCGAACACCGGCACGAGATCGTCGTCGGCCATCCGGCGCGGCGCGCCCGGCGTGCTCACGTAAGGCGTCGCGACGTGCGCGGCGTCGGGCGCGACGAATCCGGTATCGGTCATCCCGAGCGGCGTCGTGACGAGCGCGGCCACCGCCTGCGCGAGCGGGCGGCCGTCGACCGCTTCGATCAGCGCCCCCGCCACGTCGGTCGCGAGCGAGTAGCCCCACGACGTGCCGGGTGCGAACTGCAGCGGCACGCCGGCGATGCGCCGCACGTTCTCGGCGAGCGACAGGCTCGCGCGATCCATCCCGTCGGATACGCCTGCACGCGCATACGGGCCGTCGCCGTCCGCTTCGAGGAAGCGATAGCCGAGGCCGGCCGTATGCGACAGCAGATGCCGCAACGTGATGTTCACCGGCGCGCCGCGTGCGAGCGTCGGCGTGAACGCCGGCAACCAGCGCGCGACCGGCTCGTCGAGCCCGATGCGGCCTGCCGCAACCAGCCGCATCGCGGCGGCCGTCACGATCGGCTTCGACACCGACGCGAGCCGGAACACCGTGTCCTCGCGCATCGGCGTGCCGGCTTCCCGATCGGCCAGCCCGGCCGCGCGTGCATAACGCAATTCGCCGTCGCGGGCGACCAGCACGACCGCGCCGACCACGCGCGCGTCGGCCAGCGCGCGATCGAGCACGGCGTCGAGCCGCGCGCGCAGCGCGGCGTCCGGTTCTCCGCGGTGGGTGGTGACAGGCAGGGATGACATGGCGTGACCTCGAACGATGAAGGAACGCCCATCGTAGGGAGCCGACGCGTGAAGAAAAACCGGGGTAGAGTTCCGGACACTCCGGACATCGATGTCCGCAATCGGGAACCTGCATGGAAAATCTGGGCGGTTTCGTCGTATTCGTTCAGGTCGCGGAAACGCGCAGCTTCGTCGCGGCCGGCCGCGCGCTCGGGCTGTCGGCGTCGGCGATCGGCAAGCGCATCGCGCGCCTGGAAGCACGCCTGAACGTGCGGCTGTTTCACCGCAGCACGCGCAGCATCACGCTGACGGCCGAAGGCGCGCGCTTTCTCGAACGGTGCCGGCGCGTGATCGCGGAGATCGATGCGGCCGAGCAGGAACTGACGCACAGCGCCGAAGCGCCGCGCGGGCGGATGCGCGTAAGCCTGCCGACGATCGGCACGCTACTGCTGCCGATGCTCGCCGATTTCATGGCCGCGTATCCGGAGATCGAGCTCGACATCGATTTCAGCGACCGGCTCGTCGACGTGATCGACGAAGGGTTCGACGCGGTGCTGCGCACCGGCCAGCCGTCGGATTCGCGGCTGTCGTCGCGGCTGCTCGGCCATTTCCGCCAGCACCTCGTCGCGTCGCCCGGCTATCTCGAGCGGCATGGCACGCCGCGCACGCCGGCCGATCTCGTGCGGCACCGCTGCCTGCACTACCGCTTCCCCAGCAGCGGCCGGCTCGAGACCTGGCCGTTGCGCGCGCCGCGCGCCGGCACGCCGCCGGAGGTGCCGGTATCGATGGTCAGCAACAACGCGGAAACACGGCTGTGCTTCGCGCTGCGCGGGCTCGGCATCGCCTGCCTGCCCGAGTTTTTCGTACACGACGCGCTGGCCGACGGCACGCTGCGCCCGGTGCTCGACGAACACGTCGAGAGCCGCACGCCGTTCTACGTACTGTGGCCGTCAGGCCGCCATCCGACGCCGAAGCTGCGCGCGTTCGTCGACTACGTGGCCGAGCACCTGCGCCTCTGAGCACCGCAGGCGCACGTGCCGGCGCGTCACGCCGCCTTCGCGTGCACGCTCAGCCGCCGGAACGCCTGCCCGTTTTCGTCGAACAGATGGCAGTGCTCGGCCTGCGCATGCACGCGCAGCGCGTCGCCGGTGCGGTACGTGTCGAGCGGCGGAATCCGCGCGATCAGCCCGTCCGGCGCGACAGCTGACTCCGCATACAGATACGCGGCGTCACCGAGCGACTCGACGGCCATCGTCCGCGCGGCGACGCCCGCCGCCGCCGCCGCATCGACCAGCAGGTGCTCGGGCCGCACGCCGACCGTCACCGCGGCGCCGCGCTGCAAGCCCGCTGCTTCGACCGCGACGCGCTGCGTCTCGCCGCTGTCGAAACGCACGAGCACGCCGCCCGCGTCGACCGATTCGACGGTGCCCTTCAGGAAGTTCATCTTCGGCGAGCCGATGAAGCCCGCGACGAACTGGTTCGCCGGCGCGTGGTACAGCTCGTTCGGTGTGCCGACCTGCTGCACCGCGCCGCCCGACAGCACGACGATCTTGTCGGCGAGCGTCATCGCCTCGACCTGGTCGTGCGTCACGTAGATCATCGTCGTCTTCAGCTCGTCGTGCAGCCGCGCGAACTCCAGCCGCATCTTCACGCGCAGCGCCGCGTCGAGGTTCGACAGCGGCTCGTCGAACAGGAACACCTTCGGCTTGCGCGTGATCGCGCGGCCGATCGCGACGCGCTGCCGCTGGCCGCCCGACAGCTGCTTCGGCTTGCGGTCGAGCAGATGGTCGATGTGCAGGATCTTCGCGGCCTGCTTCACCGCCTGGTCGATCTCCGGCTTCTTCGCGCCCGCGAGCTTCAGGCCGAACGCCATGTTGTCGTACAGCGTCATGTGCGGGTACAGCGCATACGACTGGAACACCATCGCGATGCCGCGCTTCGCGCTCGGCACGTCGTTGACCTTCGCGCCGTCGATCAGCAGGTCGCCGCTCGAAATATCCTCGAGGCCGGCGATCATCCGCATCAGCGTGGATTTGCCGCAGCCGCTCGGGCCGACGAACACGACGAATTCGCCGTCGGCGATGTCGAGGTTCACGTTGCGCAGCACTTCGGTGTCGTCGTAGCGCTTCGCGATGTTGCGCAGGAGCACGCTTGCCATGATCTGTCTCCGTTCGTTCGTGATGCGCCGCGTCGAACGCGGCGCGCAATCATTCGTGGTGGCTAGTTCGGCAGCACCGCACCGGTCGCCTGCCAGCGCGCGACGTACCCGGGCAGCTCGTGCATGTCGTCGAAGACGTGACGCGCGCCGATCCCGCGCAACGCGTCGATCTGCGCGGCCGACGCATGCCCGCCGCCGACGAAGCCGAGCACGGTCATGCCGGCCGCGGCGGCCGCGGTGATGCCGGTCACGCTGTCCTCGACCACGAGGCACCGGGCCGGCGCGACGCCGAGCGTGCGCGCCGCCGCGAGATACACGTCGGGCGCCGGCTTCGGCCGCGCGACGGCGTCCGCGCAGAACAGCCGGCCGCCGAAGAAGCGCGCGAGGCCCGTGCGGGTCAGCGCCGCCTCGACGTACGCGCGGTAGCTGTTGCTCGCGCAGGCCGTCGTCAGTTCGATCGCGGCCAGCGCCGTATCGATGCCGTCGACCATCGGCGCGTTGACGGCCGCCGCCTCGACCGCGGCGCGGATCTCGACGACGTCGTCGTTCGACAGCGTGCGGCCGAGCGCGTCGCATGCGCCGGCCAGCACGCGCTCGATGCGCAGCCCGAGCAGCGGCATCACGGCCGGCCGCGCATCCGCGCCCGGCCAGCGGGCATCGAGTTCGCGCACGAGCACGTCGGCCGCCACCGCCTCGCTGTCGATCAGCACGCCGTCGCAATCGCAGATCAGGACGTTCGTCGCGGTCATTTGACGGCTCCGAACGTGAGCCCGCGCACGAGCTGCTTCTGCGACAGCCAGCCGACGATCAGGATCGGCGCGACCGCGAGCAGCGACGCCGCGGACAGCTTCGCCCAGAACAGCCCCTCGGGGCTCGAGTACGACGCGATGAACACGGTCAGCGGCGCCGCATTCGAGCTCGACAGGTTGATGCTCCAGAACGCCTCGTTCCACGACAGGATCACGAGCAGCAGCGCGGTGGACGCGAGCCCCGGCAGCGCCATCGGCATCAGCAGGTACACGATCTCCTGCCACGTCGACGCGCCGTCGATCCGCCCGGCTTCGAGGATGTCCTTCGGGATCTCGTTGAAGTACGTGAAGGTCATCCACACCGCGATCGGCAGGTTGATCAGCGTGTAGACGATCACGAGGCCCGACACGGTATCGAGCAGCCCAGCGTTCTTCCACAGCAGATAGATCGGCACCAGCACGCCGACCGACGGCATCATCTTGGTCGACAGCATCCACAGCAGCACCTTCTGCGTGCGGTGGTTCGGGAAGAACGCCATCGCGTACGCGGCCGGCACCGCGAACAGCAGCGAGATCACCGTGACGCCCGCCGAGATCAGCACCGAATTCCACGCGAACGCGAAGTAGTTGCTGCGCGCGAACACCTCGCGGAAGCTGTCGAGCGTCGGGATGAAGAACAGCGTCGACGCATACGCCTGCTGCTCGGTCTTGAACGCGGTGATCGCCATCCAGAAGATCGGGAAGAACAGCAGCAGCGCGATCAGCCACGCGAGCGTGCCGGGCAGCGCGCGCCGCACGAGGTCGAACACGGCCGGCACGCGCCGGCCCTCGAAGGTCAGGTCGCTCATTTGTCGTACTCTCCCTTCAGGTTGCGCGCGAGCATCCGCACGAGGAAGAACGACACGACGTTCGCGACCACCACGGCGATGATGCCGCCCGCGGACGCGAGGCCGACGTCGAACTGCTGCAGGCCGAGCGCGTAGATCAGGTACGACAGGTTGGTCGTCGCGTCGCCGGGGCCGCCGCCGGTCGTCGTGTAGATCTCCGCGAAGATCGACAGCAGGAAGATCGTCTCCATCATCACGACCACGGCGATCGCCCGCTTCAGGTGCGGCAGCGTGATGTAGAAGAACATCGCGATCGGGCCCGCGCCGTCGATCCGTGCCGCCTCCTTCTGCTCCTGGTCGAGCGACTGGATCGCGGTGAACAGGATCAGGAACGCGAATGGCAGCCACTGCCACGCGACGATGATGATCACCGCGGTGAGCGGGTAATCGGCGAACCAGTCGACCGGCGTCATCCCGAGCGCGCGCATCGCGTTCGCGACGAGCCCGTACACGGGGTGCAGGATCATGTTCTTCCAGATCAGCGCGGACACCGTCGGCATCACGAAGAACGGCGCGATCGCGAGCAGGCGTGCGACGCCCTGCCCGTAGAACTTGCGGTCGAACAGCACGGCCATCAGCACGCCGCCGATCACCGTGATCGCGAGCACCGCGCCGATCAGCACGAGCGTGTGCCAGATCGCGGGCAGGAACGACGGATCGGTCGCGAGGAAGCGGTAGTTGTCGATGCCCGCGAAACCCTTCACGTCCGGGTTCAGCAGGTTGTAGCGCGAGAACGAATACCAGATCGTCATCGCGAGCGGAATCGACATCCACAGCAGCAGCACCGCGACGGACGGCGAGACGAGCCAGCTCGCGCCGCCGCGCGCGCGGCGCGGCGCGCCGGGCGGTGACGACGCGTCGCCGACCGACGGCGCGTGAGCGTGGCTCAGGGGAAGACGCAGGTGACGCATGATCGGAGTCCCTCCGGTTGATGCGCGGGCGCGAAGGCCTGCCCGCCTGTCAGCTTCGACGACACGCACCGTGCGCCACCGCGCACGGTGCGGGCCGCGTTACTTCTTGTAGCCGGCCTGCCGCACCGCGCGGTCGGCGGCGGCCTGCCCGGCGGCAAGCGCCTGGTCGACCGACATCTGGCCCGCGACCGCACCCGCGATCGACTGGCCGACCACCGTGCCAAACGACTGGAATTCAGGAATCCCGACGTACTGCACGCCCGTGTACGGCACCTTCTTCAGCGACGGATCGTTCGGGTCGGCCGTCTCGATCGCCTTCAGCACGAAGTCCGAGAACGGCGCGGCAGCCTTGTACTCGGGGCGCTGATACGTCGACGTGCGCGTGCCCGGCGGCACCGACGCCCAGCCCTCGTCCTTGCCGACCATCTCGATGTACTGCTTCGACGTCGCCCACGCGATGAACTTGCGTGCGGCGTCCTGCTGCTTCGACGTCTTCGGCACGGCCAGCGCCCACGCCCACAGCCAGTGCGAGCCCTTCGGCGTGGCGGCGACCGGCGCGGCCGCGAAGCCGATCCTGTCGGCCACCTGCGACTGCTGTTTGTTATAGAGCATCCCGGCCGCGACCGTCGCGTCGATCCACATCGCGCACTTGCCCGACGCAGTGAGGGTCAGGTTCTCGTTGAAGCCGTTCGAGCTCGCTCCCGGCGGGCCGTTCTTCTTCAGCAGGTTCACGTAGAAATTGATCGCCTTCTTCCACTCCGGCGACGTGAGTTGCGCATTCCAGTTCTCGTCGAACCAGCGCCCGCCGAACGTGTTCACGACCGTCGACACGTACGCCATGTTCTCGCCCCACCCGGCCTTGCCGCGCAGGCAGATCCCGTAGGTGCCCTTCGCCTTGTCGGTGAGCTTGTCCGCGAATTCCGCGATCTGGTCGTAGGTCGGCTGGTCGGGCATCTTCAGCCCCTTCGCCGCGAACAGGTCCTTGCGGTAGAACGTCATCGAGCTTTCGACATAGAACGGCAGCGCGTACAGCTGGCCGTTGTACGACAGGCTGTCGCGCGCGGTCTTCACGATGTCGTTCAGGTCGTAGTCGGCAGGCAGGCCCGTCATCGGCGCGAGCCAGCCGCGCTTGCCCCACTGCGGCGTCTCGTAGGTGCCGATCGCCATCACGTCGAACTGGCCGCTGCCGGTCGTGATATCGGTCGTCGCGCGCTGGCGCAGCACGTTCTCCTCGAGGATCACCCAGTTCAGCTTGATGTCCGGGTTCGCCTTCTCGAAGGCCGGCGACAGCTTCTTCAGCTCGATCATGTCGGGATTGTTCAGCGTCGCGATCGTCAGCGTGCCGGCGGACGCGGCGCAGGCCGCCGTCGCGAGCGCGGCTCCGGCGAAGCAGCGTGCGGCGGCGTCGAGCATCTTTCGTTGCATGGCATGTCTCCTGTGTTTGTTCGAAGTGTCGTCGGTACTGCGTTTCCTTCGCGGCCCGTCACGCCGGCCGCTGCATTCCGCACGCGCGCGCATAGTGCGCGATCACGTCGCGTATCCGGTGCCGCACCCACGCGCGCGGCGCTTTCGCGAGGCCGCCCGCGCGGCAGGCCGCGTACACGTCCGGCAACCACTGCGCGACGAGCGTTTCCGGCACCGGCTGCCGCGCGAGGTTGTCGAACAGTTGCTCGACCGCGGCCGCGACGGCCGGCTGCAGCCAGTAGTAGCGGATCCGGTCGCTGTAGCTGAACTGGCGCGCGAGCCGCTGCTCGGTTTCGTCGCCGCGGTAATACGGTGCCCAGTGCTCGGGCTGCGCGCGCATCGCGGCATCGACGACGTCGCGCAACCGCGAGCGCTGCGCGACGTCGTCGATCAACGCGTCCTCGATGAAGGTCAGCGCGAACAGCGCCTCGCGCAGCGCGAACGTCAGCGCGGGGCCGACCTTCAGCACCGCGAAGTGGTCGCGCACGAGCGCGGCGAGCGCACCCTCGGTCTGGTAGTCGGTCGAATGCGCTTCGAACACGAGGCCCGGTGTCTGCAGGATACTCGCGCCGAGCGACGCGGCCTTGGCGCTGTCGTAGTCGAGCACGTGGCGATCGTCGAAGTCGACCCCCGGCTGCGCGACGATCGCGACGACACGCGTCCACGCATCGTCGAGCCCGGCCGCCGCGAACGCGTGGCGGTGCGCATCGAGCGTCGCCGCGATGCTGTCGCTGCGCGTGACGGCGATCTGCGCGATCGCTGCTTCGCCGTCGTCGCCGTGGCCGCTGACTTCGCCGCCCGGCGTCGGCACCTCGGTGCCGATCACGTAGACGGGCGCGAGGCCGGCGCGCGCTGCCGCGTCTTCCGCCGCGCGGCACAGCTCGGCCGCGCGCGCGGCGATCGTGCGATCGTCGAGCCGCGCCGGATCGTCCGCGCACGCCATGCTCGCATCGAGGTGGATCTTTTCGAAGCCGGCTTCGACGTATGCGGCGACCATCGCACTCGCTTCGCGCATCGCATCGGCCGCGCGGCGATGCCGCCACGGGTTCGGGCCGAGATGGTCGCCGCCGAGCACGAGCGCCGACGGCGGCAGCCCGCAGCGCTGCGCGATCGCGTCCACGTCGCGGCGGAAATCGGCAGGCGTCATGCCCGTATAGCCGCCGAGATGGTTCACCTGGTTGCAGGTCGCCTCGATCAGCAACGGCGAGCCGTCCGCGCGCGCCGCTTCGCACGCGGCCTCCAGCACGAGCCGGTGCGCGCTGCAGATCGCATAGATGCCGCGCTGCGCGTTAGCGCGGTTTGCGTCGAAGATCATCCGCAGCACGGCGTCCGCGTGCGCGGTGCGCGAACGTTCGGCGAAGGTCGTCAGGCCGGACATGCGATACCTCGTTCGGTCAGGAAACGGTCGATTTCGGCCGCGCTGCTGTTGCCCTCCATCGGGCCGCGCCGCGTGACCGCGATCGCCCCGGCCGCGTTCGCGCGGCGCAGCGCGACCTCGATCGGCACGCCGGCGACGAGGCTCGCGACCAGCGTGCCGCCGAAGCAGTCGCCGGCGCCGGTCGGATCGACTTCGTCGACCTGGAACGCCGGCGCTTCCGCACGGTTCGCTCGATCGAATGCGACGCTGCCTTGCGCACCGCGTTTCAGCACGACCCGCTCGAGCAGCGGATGCGTCGCGAGCAGGCCCGCGATCGCCCGCTCGGCCGGCTGCGGCCCGCAGAAGAACGGCAGGTCGGCTTCGCTCGGCAGGAACAGGTGGCACGCGGCGAGCATCGCGTCGAGCGCCGCGCGCATCGGGCGAAAACTCAGCATTTCCGGCCGCACGTTCGGATCGAACGACACCTTGGCGCCGGCGCGCGCGGCCTCGATCACGCCGCGCTGCACGGCCGCGATCGCCGATTCGCTCGTCAGCGACGAGCCCATCACATGGAAATAGCGGCAGCCGTCGAACATCGCGGTATCGACATCGGAATCGTCGACACACGCGGCCGCACTGGTGGACAGCGTGAACACGAAGCTGCGCGAGCCGTCGTCGCGATACGCGACGAACGCGGTGCCGGTCGGGCGTGCGACGCGGCGGATGCGCGCGACGTCGACGCCGTCACGTTCGAGCCGCGCGACGATCGCGTCGCCGAATGCATCGCGACCGACGCAGCCCGCATACGCAACACGTACGCCAAGCCGCGCGGCCTGGTCGGCGAAGATCGCCGGCGCACCGCTCGGGAACGGCCCCTCGAACAGGCCCGGCGTATCGAAACCCTGGCCGCGCTCGGCGGCGACGAATTCGGCGAGCAGTTCGCCTGCCACGACGATCTCGGCCATCAGGCGAGCCCTCCTCGTTCGACGGCGGCCGCGACGTGCGCGACAACGGCCTCGTCTCGGGCCGGCCGGCGGGTGGCGCGTGCGAGCGGCGCCATATCAGCTCATCCAGTTGCCGCCGTCGACGTTCAGCGTCTGGGCGGTGATGTAATCGGCGTCGGACGACGCGAGGAACAGCGCGGCACCCGTCAGGTCGCCCGGCACGCCCATGCGGCCGAGCGGCACGGCTTCGCCCACCAGCCGCTTCTTCTCGCCGAGCGGCCGGTTCTCGTAGCGCGCGAACAGCGCATCGACCTGCTCCCACATCGGCGTGTCGACGACACCCGGCGCGATACCGTTCACGTTGATCCGGTGCGGCGCGAGCGCGAGCGCGGCCGACTGCGTGTAGCTGATCACCGCGGCCTTGGTCGCGCAGTAGTGCGAAACGAGCGCCTCGCCACGACGCCCGGCCTGCGACGACATGTTGACGATCTTGCCGCCACGGCCCTGCTCGACCATCCGCTGCGCGACGGCCTGCATCAGGAAGAACAGCCCTTTCACGTTGACCGAGAACAGCCGGTCGAACACGTCCCACGATTCGTCGAGGATCGGCCGCATGTCGAACAGCGCCGCGTTGTTGAACAGGATGTCGACGCCGCCGAAGCGCTCGACCGCCGTGGTGACGATCCGCTCGATGTCGTCGCGGCGCGTGACGTCCGCGGTGACGGCCACCGCGCGGCCGGGGTTCGCCTCGATGAGCCGCGCGAGCGAGCCGCCTGCCGGCTTCAGGTCGACGAGCACGCAGCGTGCGCCCTCGTCCAGATAGCGTTGCGCGACCGCCTCGCCGATGCCGCTTGCGGCGCCCGTCAGGATTGCGACCTTGTCTTCCAGTCTCACTGGCTGTCTCCGGTTCGTTCTGCTTGTCGACGGCCGCGAGGTGAGCGAACGCTCGCCAACCGATCAATTGCTCTGTTAGTGATCGAATGATCGGACACGCGATTCGCGCTGTCAAGGCGACGTGACGGCTTTCTATGACGCGCTGCGGCACAACGGCGCAGCGTGGCGGCCCGCCGCGCACACCCGGCAAGGCGTAGCGCACACGGTGCGGCGCGGTCGTAGCGGCGATGAAGGGGACGGAGCGAGGACGGAAACGGGATTTCGCGCTGCACGGCGCGGCGATACGTTATATCATCGCCATACTTTGTTTCATCGCCCTGCTTCACGCCATGGCTACCTCATCGTCCATTGACGCCCGGCTGTCCCGGGCCGACGCATTCGCCGCCGAGCACGGGCTCGCGTGGACGCCGCTGCGCCGCCAGGTCTACGAACGCGTGCTGGCCGCGCAGCGCCCGATCGGCGCGTACGACCTGCTCGCCGAGCTCGAGCCGCAGCGTGGCCGCGTGCCGCCCACGACCGTCTACCGCGCCCTGGATTTCCTCGTCGAGCACGGCTTCATCCACCGGATCGAATCGAAGAACGCGTTCTTCGCGTGCTGCGAGATCGGCGTGCCGCACGAAGGCCAGTTCCTGATCTGCGACTCGTGCGGCGACACCGTCGAGATTCCCGGCGGCGACCTCGCGAAGCAGTTGTCCGCGAGCGAGCCCGCGCACGGTTTCGAAGTCCACCACCAGGTCGTCGAGCTGAGCGGCCTGTGCGGGCACTGCAAGCACAAGCCCGTGCAACGCTGACGCGTTTCGCGCGGCGCCCGCGCCGCCCCTTCCAACGAGGAGTTCCATGTCCATTGCCCTGAAGCGCGCGCCGCGGCGCGCCCTGTCGCCTGTCCGCTGGCTCGCCGCCACCGTTGCCGCCCTGTCGCTCGCGGCGCCCGCGTTGGCGCAGGCCGCGACCGTCAACGTCGTGGCTGCCGAGAATTTCTACGGCGACGTCGCGTCGCAGATCGGCGGCAGCCATGTCGCGGTGACGAGCATCCTCAGCAATCCGGACCAGGATCCGCACCTGTTCGAAGCGAGCCCGAAGACCGCCCGGGCGCTCCAGCACGCGCAGGTCGTGATCTACAACGGCGCCAACTACGATCCGTGGATGAGCAAGCTGCTCGGCGCGTCGAAGCAGGCCAAGCGCGCGACGATCGTCGTCGCCGATCTGGTCGGCAAGAAGGCCGGCGACAACCCGCACCTGTGGTACGACCCGGCGACGATGCCGGCCGCCGCGCGCGCGATCGCGGCCGAGCTCGGCCGCGCCGACCCGGCGAACAAGGCCGAATACGATGCGAACCTGCAGAAGTTCGTCGCGTCGCTCAAGCCCGTCGACGACAAGGTCGCCGCGCTGCGCGCGCAGTACAAGGGCGTGCCGGTGACGGCCACCGAGCCCGTGTTCGGCTACATGTCCGACGCGATCGGCCTCGACATGCGCAACCAGCGCTTCCAGCTCGCGACGATGAACGACACCGAAGCCAGCGCCCAGGACGTCGCCGCATTCGAGAACGACCTGCGCAAGAAGCAGGTACGAGTGCTGATCTACAACAGCCAGGCCGAAGAACCGATGACCAAGCGCATGCTGAAGATCGCGCGCGACGGCGGCGTGCCGACCGTCAGCGTCACCGAGACGCAGCCGGCCGGCAAGACCTTCCAGCAATGGATGGCCGGCCAGCTCGACGCGCTCTCGACCGCGCTGGCCGCCGGCAAGAAATAAACACTCCGTAACGACATGACCGTCACTCCTCACGCACTCGCCGTCGATCGCGTCACGCTCGAACTGGGCGGGCGCACGATCCTGCGCGACGTCAGCTTCTCGATCGAACCCGGCGAATTCGTCGGCGTGCTCGGGCCGAACGGCGCGGGCAAGACGACGCTGATGCGCGCGGTGCTCGGCCTCGTGCCCGTGTCGGCCGGCACGCTGTCCGTCGGCGGTGTGCCGGTCGTGCGCGGCAACGCGTCGATCGGCTACATGCCGCAGATCCGAAGCGGCCTCGCGAACCGCCGGATGCGCGGCTACGACTTCGTCGCGATGGCCGCCGACGGCCACCGCTGGGGGCTGCCGCACACGAACGCGGCGACGCGCCGCGACGTCGACCGCGTGCTCGACCTCGTCGGCGGCCCGACGCTCGCGCGCCGGCCGTTGTCGGAACTGTCCGGCGGCGAGCGGCAGCGCCTGCTGCTCGCGCAGTGCCTGCTCGGCAACCCGAAGCTGCTGCTGCTCGACGAGCCGCTGATCAGCCTCGACCCGAACCACCAGCGCGGCGTCGTCGAACTCGTGCGCAACGTGCAGCGCGAGCTCGGCATCACCGTGCTGTTCTCCGCGCACGAACTGAATCCGCTGCTGAACGCGCTCGACCGCGTGCTGTATCTCGGCAACGGCGTGGCCGCGCTCGGCACCGTCGACGAGGTGATCACGAAGCCGGTGCTGTCACGGCTCTACGGTTCGCCGATCGACGTGATGCGCGTGAACGGCAAGATCTTCGTGATGTCGGGCGACGTCGAGGTCGAGAAGCACGATCACGAACACGAGGACGACGATGGTCACTCGCACGGCGGTGGCGGTGGCGGCGGCCACGGCCATCACCACCACGGACACGCTCATCCCGGGCATTCGCACGATGTTTGAATACGACTTCATGATCAACGCCTTCGCGGCGTCGGGGATCGTCGCGGTGCTCGCGGGCATCGTCGGCTACTTCCTGGTGCTGCGCGGGCAGACCTTCGCCGGCCATGCGCTGTCGCACGTCGGCTTCACCGGCGCGACGGGCGCGGTGCTGCTCGGCATCTCGCCGATCTGGGGGATGGTCGGCTTCACGCTCGCGGCCGGCATCGGGATGGGCGCGCTCGGCGAGAAGCTCGCGGGCCGCGACGTCGCGATCGGCGTGATCCTGTCCGGCGCGCTCGGCTTCGGCCTGCTGTTCCTGCATTTCTACACGTCGTTCGCGACGCAGGTCACCGCACTGCTGTTCGGCAACGTGCTCGCGGTGAGCCACGACACGCTCGCGGTGCTCGCCGGCATCGGCGCGGTGAGCCTGCTCGCGCTCGCGCTGATCGCACGGCCGCTGCTGTTCGCGTCGTTGCAGCCCGAACTGGCCGAAGCCAAGGGCGTGTCGCTGCGCACGGTGTCGATGCTGTTCCTCGCGGTGTGCGCGCTCGCGGTGGCCGCGGCGACGCAGATCGTCGGCGTGCTGCTGGTGTTCACGCTGCTGGTCGGGCCGGCTGCCGCCGCGCAGAACGTGACGACGCGGCTGTCGACCGGCGTGCTGCTCGCCGCGCTGTTCGCGTTGTTCGAAGCGTGGCTCGGCATCGTGCTCGCGTATCACACCGACTGGCCGACGAGCTTCTGGATCACCGCGCTGTCGGCGCTCGTGTACGGCGCGAGCCTGTTGCGGCGCCACTGAGCACCGCCAGGCGGATTGCCGCCCGAAGGAAATAGAAAACGCCGGCGTGCCCGAGGGCAGCGCCGGCGTTTTTTCATGCGCCCGCGATCGTGCCGCGCGCCGTGTGCCGACGTAAGCGTTAGCTGCTTCCCTTCCCGCTCATCGTACGAGCACGCGCGCGTGATGCGCAATGTGATCGGCGATGAACGTCGAGATGAAGTAGTACCCGTGGTCGTAGCCCGGATGGCGGCGCAGCGTCAGCGGCTGGCCGGCCTTCGCGCACGCGGCTTCGAACACGTCGGGGTTCAGCTGGTTCGCGAGGAACTGATCGGCAAGACCCTGATCGATGAGGATGCCGTCCGCGAACTTCGGCGCGTCGGCACGCGCGACGAGTTCGCTCGCGTCGTGTGCCTTCCATGCTTCCCGATCGGCGCCCAGATAACCCGAGAACGCCTTCTCGCCCCACGGGCAGCGCGTCGGCGCGGCGATCGGCGCGAACGCCGACACCGACCGGTACAGGCCCGGATGGCGCAACGCGAGCGTCAGCGCACCGTGCCCGCCCATCGAGTGGCCGAAGATCCCCAACCGCGCGCCGTCGATCGGCAGCTCGGCCGCGACGAGCTCGCGCAGCTCGCCCGTCACGTACGACTCCATCCGGTAATGCGCGGACCACGGCGCCTCGGTCGCATCGACGTAGAAACCCGCGCCGACGCCGAAGTCCCACGCATCGGTCTCGCCCGGCACGCCCGCGCCGCGCGGGCTCGTGTCGGGCATCACGAGCGCGAGGCCGTGCTGCGCCGCGTATTGCTGCGCGCCGGCCTTGATCGCGAACGTCTCGTCGGTGCACGTGAGCCCCGCGAGATAGAACAGCGCCGGCACGCGGCCGTGCGCGGCCTGCGGCGGCAGGTACACCGAGAACTTCATCGGCAGGCCGACGGCCGCCGAATCGTGACGGTAGAAACGCTGCTCGCCGCCGTGGCACGCATGCGAGGAAACGAGTTCGAGCATCGCGGTGCGCTCCCGGTCAGTACAGCACGACCGAACGGATCGACTCGCCGGCCTTCATCAGGTCGAAGCCTTCGTTGATCCGCTCGAGCGGCAGCGTGTGCGTGATCAGGTCGTCGATGTTGATCTTGCCTTCCATGTACCAGTCGACGATCTTCGGCACGTCGGTGCGGCCGCGCGCGCCGCCGAACGCCGACCCCTTCCACTCGCGGCCCGTCACGAGCTGGAACGGACGCGTGCTGATTTCCTCGCCGGCTGCCGCCACGCCGATGATGAACGACTGGCCCCAGCCCTTGTGCGTGCATTCGAGCGCCTGGCGCATCAGCTTCACGTTGCCCACGCATTCGAACGAGTAGTCGGCGCCGCCGTCGGTCAGCTGCACGATGTGGTCGACCACGTTCTCGACTTCGTTCGGGTTGATGAAGTGCGTCATCCCGAACTTCTTCGCGAGCTCGACGCGCTTCGGGTTGATGTCGACGCCGATGATCTTGTCCGCGCCGACCATCTTCGCGCCCTGGATCACGTTCAGGCCGATGCCGCCGAGGCCGAACACGACGACGTTCGCGCCCGCCTCGACCTTCGCCGAGTACACGACCGCGCCGACGCCCGTCGTCACGCCGCAGCCGATGTAGCAGATCTTGTCGAACGGCGCGTCCTCGCGCACCTTCGCCACCGCGATCTCCGGCACGACGATGTAGTTCGAGAACGTGGACGTGCCCATGTAGTGGAACAGCGGCTTGCCGTCGAGCGAGAAGCGCGACGTCGCGTCGGGCATCAGGCCCTTGCCCTGCGTCGCGCGGATCTTCTGGCACAGGTTGGTCTTGCGCGACAGGCAGAACTTGCACTCGCGGCATTCCGGCGTGTAGAGCGGAATCACGTGGTCGCCCTTGCGCAGGGTGCCGACGCCGGGGCCGACGTCGACCACGACGCCCGCGCCTTCATGGCCGAGGATCGCCGGGAAGATCCCTTCCGGATCGGCGCCCGACAGCGTGTAGTAGTCGGTGTGACAGATGCCCGTCGCCTTCACCTCGATCAGCACTTCGCCGGCGCGCGGCCCTTCCAGATCGACTTCCTCGATCGTCAGCGGCGCGCCCGCCTTCCATGCAATCGCTGCTTTCGTCTTCATCGTGTGACTCCTGTCTGTGTGTGAGGTCGGCCCGGGTCGGCGCGTCAGCGCTCATGTCGGCCGGCGCGGGTGCGCGAGCACCGACGCCGGTTCCATGCTTCGCCCCGGGTTCCAGGCAAAGCGGTCGAAGCCGTGCCGGGCGGCATCGCGCACGGCACGGCGAAAGAATCTCGTGCTCGCCATGATGGCCGGTCCGGCCGCGCATCGCGTGCGGGAAACGGTCGCCGGCTTGCCACGATGCGTCATCGCTGGCGCAAAAGAACAAGTGTTCGAGTTTAATCGCCCGTCGTGAACCATGCATCCGTTCGCGCATACAGATCGACGAAGCGTGCGTGGCGCGCGGCCAGCGCGCGATCGTCGTGCGGCGCGGCAACCGGCGACGCGGCCGGCGCCAGCGCGTGCAGCGCGTCTTCCCGCCAGTGCCCGATCGCGACGCCCGCGAGCAGCGCGGCGCCGCGCGTCGCGGCGTTCGGGCAGTCGATCGCGTGGAGCGACGCGCCGAGCGCATCGGCCAGCAACTGGCGCCAGCGCGGATCGACCGAGCCGCCGCCCGCGAGACGCAGCATCGCGACCGGATCGCCGCGCTCGGCATCGCGGATCGCATCGAGCCCGGCGCGCAACGCGAACGCGACGCCTTCGAACGCGGCGCGCATCATCGCGCCGCGCGTGTCGCCGAGCCCGAGGCCGAGCCAGCCGCCGCGCGCATCGGGGTTCATCCACGGCGAACGCTCGCCCGTCAGGTACGGCAGGAAGCACAGGCGTTCCGACGCCGCGTGGGCGAACGCGTCGTCATACGCATCGGCCCACTGCGCGTAGCCGAGCCAGCCGCGCACGGCTTCGAGCGCGAGCCCGACGTTCTGCATCGCGGCCATCGTGTAATAGCCGCCGCCGGCCGCCGCGCGATAGCGATGCAGCCCGCGTCGTGCGGGCGGTAGCGCATCCGCGAGCACGACGATCTGGCCGCCGCTGCCGGTCGTCAGCAGCGCGTCGCCGGCGGCGGCCAGCCCGCTGCCGAGCGCCGCGCATGCGGTGTCGGCCGCGCCCGTCGCCAGCGGCACGCCGGCCGGCAGGCCAAGCGCTGCGGCCGCCTGCGCGCCGAGCGTGCCGCAGCGCGCGCTCGACGGAAGGACCGGTGCGAACCGGTCGGCCGGCAGGCCGAGCGCGTCGATCAACACGAGATCCCATGCACCGTCGGGTGTCGCGAGCGCGGTCGCGCACGCGTCGCTCGGATCGGCCGCGACGTCGCCGCCCAGCGCAATGCGCAGCCAGTCCTTCGGCTGCACGGCCCAGCGCGCGGCGCGCAGCGCTTCGGGTTCATGCGTGGCCAGCCAGCGCAACAGCGGGCCGGCCATGCCCGGCGCGACGGGGTTCGGGGCGACGGGCAAGCCGGCGGCCGGCCAATCGGCCACGTCCGCTTCGCGCACCGCGCGCGTGTCGGGCCACAGCAGCGCGGGACGCACCGGCTGCCCGGCCGCGTCGATCAGCACGACACCGTGCATCTGCCCCGAGAACCCGATCGCCGCCACCTGCGCACGCTCGTCGGCCGGCAGCCGCGCGGCCGCGCGCACGAGCGCCTGCCACCACGTATCGGGCACGATCTCCGCCCAGCCGGGCTGCGGCGACGACAGCGCATAAGGTTCGCTCGCGACTGCCCGCTCGACGCCGTCGGCATCGAGCGTGACGAGTTTGACGGAGCCGGTGCCGAGGTCGATTCCGAGCAGGCGCATGACGTGAGGGCGAATTCGAATGAACGGATGTCGATGATAACGGGATCGTGATGCGCGCCCCGTTTTTTGCCGCTACCGCGGCGGGCCGAACACGCGGTCGCCGGCCGGGTTCCACCCGGCTGCACCTTGCAGGCAAAAGCGGCCGTTCGCGGGTTAACCCGGCACGATTTTTCCCAGGCACTTTTTGCCACTATGCCGCCCACCCGATACACACCATAAGGCGGCCTATATTTGACACGGGGGCCGGCGCTATTTTGAAGGGCTATAAAACCGGGGAACCTCACTCCTGCGGCCGTTTCCCGATGATCGACACCCTGTTCCATGCCGAAATGGCATATCGAACCAGCAAAGAACGGAATAGTACCCAGCGCTCTTGTTGCGTTGATTCATTCCGCATAACTTCGTATCACCCCGAAAACAAGATCATGGAGTGAGACAGATGCAATCGAACACGGTCCATCCGTGCGATGAGGTGCTGCCGACCGGCAAGCTGGTAACGCTTGGCCTGCAGCACGTCCTCGTCATGTACGCCGGCGCTGTCGCCGTGCCGCTTATCGTCGGCGCCGCGCTCAAGCTGCCGAAAGACCAGATCGCGTTCCTGATCAGCGCCGATCTGTTTTCGTGCGGCATCGCGACGCTGATCCAGACGCTCGGCCTGTGGATCTTCGGGATCCGCCTGCCCGTCATCATGGGCTGCACGTTCGCGGCAGTCGGCCCGATGATCGCGATCGGCACCAACCCCGGCCTCGGCATCCTCGACATCTTCGGCTCGACCATCGCGGCCGGCATCATCGGCATCGTGCTCGCGCCGATGATCGGCAAGCTGTTGCGGTTCTTCCCGCCCGTCGTCGTCGGCACCGTGATCGCAGTGATCGGGCTGTCGCTGATGGAAGTGGGCATCAACTGGGCAGCCGGCGGCGTCGGCAACCCCGAATACGGCAGCCCCGTCTATCTCGGCCTGTCGCTGCTCGTGCTTACGCTGATCCTGCTGATCAACAAGTACGGCCGCGGCTTCGTCGCGAACATCTCGGTGCTGCTCGGCATCGTCGCCGGCTTCGCGATCGCCTTCGCGATCGGCCGCGTGAATACCGACGGCGTCGCGCACGCACCTTGGGTCGGCTTCGTGATGCCGTTCCACTTCGGCCTGCCGCACTTCGACCCGCTGTCGATCGTGACGATGGTCACGGTGATGTTCGTCACGTTCATCGAATCGACCGGCATGTTCCTCGCGGTCGGCGACATGGTCGATCGCCCGGTCAACCAGGAGCGCCTCGTGCGCGGCCTGCGCGTCGACGGCCTCGGCACGCTGATCGGCGGCATCTTCAACTCGTTCCCGCATACGTCGTTCTCGCAGAACGTCGGCCTGATCGGCGTGACGGGCGTGAAGAGCCGTTTCGTGTGCGCCACCGGCGGCGTGATCCTCGTGCTGCTCGGCCTGTTCCCGAAGATGGCGCAGGTCGTCGCATCGGTGCCGCCGTTCGTGCTCGGCGGTGCGGGCATCGTGATGTTCGGGATGGTGGCGGCGAACGGCATCAAGGTGCTGTCGAAGGTCGACTTCGTGAACAACACGCACAACCTGTTCATCGTCGCCGTGAGCGTCGGCATGGGCCTCGTGCCGGTCGTGTCCCCGCACTTCTTCTCGAAGCTGCCGCCCGCGCTCGCGCCGATCCTGCACAGCGGCATTTTGCTGGCATCGGCGACGGCCGTGATCCTGAACATCGTGTTCAACGGCGTGAAAGGCGAGAAGGACGCACGCTGCGACATCCGTCGCGCCGGACACGACTTCGACGGGCGTCCCGCCGACGTGCACCACTGATCGCCTCGCGCCGGACGACGGCGCGGAGAAGCGGTAAGCGGTAACGAAAAACGCCACGGCATGCCGTGGCGTTTTGCTTTGCGGGTGCGGCGAAAGGCGGGGACGCACGGAGCGATCGTGCGAAGTGCTGTGACGGACACACCAAGCACGCGCCGGCTTGTGACGGCCGGCGCTTACTGCATGGTGTGCAAGGGGTTGCTTCACACCATCAAAATGTGCAGCACTGCGCGGCGGCTCGCGGCCAAGGCCTCATTTCACTTGGCAAGGACATTCATGCGGGCAACCGGGAAGGAAGTCGATTTCTACTCGTCGGCCATTATCCGGCACACCGCTCAAATGATGCGACTTATAAAGCCTGGCATCGACGTCGATAGGTGCTCGACCAAGCCCCAATGTGACTAGAAGCCCCTTGATACTTTCCGCGCGTTGTTGAGCCAGCACGTGCGGCTGTCTTTCGTCAGCTTCGGCAAGGCCACCGACAGACGTACGATCGAGATTGGGATATTTGAGTTGAAGGTCTATCGCCCAATTGGCCAGCCTTGTGATCTCATCGCTGGACACCTTGGCAGAATCTCTTTCAAACGAAACATCAAGTGTATGGACTGGGGAGCAGGCGAATGTCCCTGCCGAGAAAAATGCGAGTGCGATACATGCAGGTCCTTTTACCATATCAATTTTCCGTTGGACCCAATCAGATTCAACCAGGATCGCGCTGCCACACTGCCTCTAATCCTCATAGATAATATACCCGGCAATGCTATCCGCATTGTTGATTGCGAGATCGGGGCGCGTCCGAGCCAAGACCAAGCACTTGCGCATGAAATATTGATGATCCTGAGCGCCAAAAGTGTCGGAGAAGTGAGTGCACTCATGAATCAGAGTCGATAGCATCGAGTCCTTCGCACTGGATATGGGGCGCATCCCACAAAATTTTTCGTGGATACAAATAGTATGTGTAGCGGTGTCAGGGGCGCAAACATGAGCGACGGCACCATCAGGGTCCTTGTTGTTCGGCGTACAACCAAGATATCGATCAAGCTCCTCTGATTGACGAACAAAGTTTCCAGGCTTGAGATCGCGCATCACCCGACTTACTCGTGCGAGGCCGACTGTCAGACGTTGCCGAATCGTTTCATCGCTTGAGCCAAACCACGTTGCGACGCGTTGACGTTCGAGCGCCCCCCACTTGCGCAAGTCTACGAGCCGTACATCAATCATTTGTACGGCTCTATCGCGTAACGTTAGGACCATACGGCGAAATTCCGCATCAGTCATGTTTGGGCAGATGGGTGGCCCATTCGATATCAATGCTTCGATTAACGAACCTTCTTTCGTGTCCGTCATCGCCTCTGCAATCGCCACACGATCACCGTCACTCATTCTATTTCTCCGATGACCTCGAGCTTTACCGATTCAGCCTCCGGCGTGATCACTCGCACGGTATGCCCCTGCGCATCGGTAATCCCTGAAGCCAGCACGTCGCCACGGCAATTTGTGATCCAATACCGCGCGCCCACAACAGGTTTCCTGGATTTCTTGTTGCGAATAACGAACTGCTGATCGTGGACTGCCATGCCTCTTCTTACAGGGGCGACGCCTAAGCCATGCTTCCCCGTCAACCGCGCCACCTCGTCTGCGGTAAATGTCATCTTCATGCCGCGCTCGGCATAGAAAACAGGTGGCGGCTTGCAATCGCAGACGTTGATATCACCACTCAACGCCCACGGCTTGCCGTTTGGCCCTGTGCCCGGCCAGCGTGGGCCCTCCGGGGCGACAAACCCTTCCTGCTTGCATGCCGTGCAGTACGTCTTCATGTACAGCGTTGCGATATGCACGCGCGGCGGCGGATTGGAACAGGTTACGTCCTCCAATCCTTCCGTAATCGTGGCGCTGCCGCCCTGATCCCCTTTGGCAAGGAAATAACGAATCATGAGGTCTCGCCTCGATGCACAACGGTTGAACGTTTCACCACTGTGAAGGCGTTAGCAGATACCAGACCATTACGCTCAGGGCTATCGGTAATGACGTCGCCGTTATCTAGTTCGCTACCGACGAAAGCCAGCGGCTGGAAGTCTCCGTTATCCACCAGCCCAAGACCGCTTATGATTCGCGCGGTCGAACCGTCTGCGTAGTGAATTTGATTACCCACGACGCCAGCCTTGCCAAGCCCAACACCGGTGTCCCACGTGCCGGTAGCTTCGCGCAACGCACCGCCTCGCGCGGTCGTGGCTCCTCGTACAGCCAACCTGTATCGCGGCAGTGCAGGCGGCGGCGCATAATCCTCGTTAAACAACCCTCCGGCCGTTTCGCCAGCCGGTACGTGAATTCCCGACAACCGCTGAAGCGTTTCGACGATACGATCGCCGTTGCTCAACCTGCTACCCACCAGCGCAAACGGCTTGTCGCTGCAAATCGCATATTCGCCTGCACCATCCACAATGACGGCCTCGCTGCCATCCTCGTAAGTGACGACATCGCCAACACGGGCAACGACAAGCCCGGCGACTGTGAGGCCGCTCGTGGCCTCGGTTACCCGCCCACCGCGCTCAGTGAGCGCGCCGATGGTGGCAAAAAGATGGGTCGGTGCAGTCTGCTCGCTCTTCATCCGGATTTCCTTTCTCGACAATGGGTGAGAAACGCTTCAAGCAAAATTTGCACGGACGAGAAAGAAGAACCAATCAGACGAGTTCGAATTTCGTATAACTAATCGTTATAAAGACCGTCCAACAGCAAATGAGCCTGAATTGGGCGAAATGAGCGGGGATTTGGCGGCCGGGCTACAGACCACCGGAGAGGGATGATCATCGATTGGGCGAAACGAGAATCTGCACGGTTAGTCCGTACGCGTCGTGCTCGACGGCGCCAGGCCCCTGGATTTCGCGCCCACTGCAGATGTACACGCGTGTCCCGCGTGGATCGCCGCAGCATTCCCACGCGTGGTTACCGCGCACTTAAGGACCAACAATCATGGACTAGCCTTACGTTTCCTTCGTTACGCTTCGCATCGTTCGTAACGGCCAGCTTACGACAGGACTAACAACGTCCTGCCTGCGCGCGAAGCGACCGCACGCAGGCAGGATAACTGCACTTACCCGTTCGTCGCCGTTGCCGACGCAGGCGCCGGAGCGGCCGCCTTGTCGTAGTCGACCGGTGCATCCGGCGCGCGCGGCGCTTCGCCGGCATGCTGGATCCAGCCGCCGCCGAGTGCGCGGTACAGGTTGACCAGGTTCGTCCAGCGTGCCAGACGTGCGCTGATCAGCGACTGCTGCGCGGAATACAGGTCCGTCTGCGCGGTCAGCACCGACAGATAGCTGTCCACGCCGTTCTTGTAGCGCAGGTCCGACAGGTCGAAGCGACGCTGCTGCGCGTGCTCGTTGCGCTCCAGCGCCGCGATCTGCTGGTCGTACGTGCCGCGTGCGGCCAACCCGTCCGCCACGTCGCGGAACGCCGACTGGATCGCCTTCTCGTAGTTCGCGATCTCGATGCGCTTCTGCACGTGCGCAAGATCGAGGTTCGCGATGTTCGCGCCGCCCTCGAAGATCGGCAGCGCGATGCTCGGCGCGAACGACCACGCCGCCGTGCCGGCCTTGAACAGGCCGCCCAGCGTCGGGCTGCCCGTGCCGAATGCGCCCGTCAGCGAGATCTTCGGGAAGAACGCCGCGCGCGCCGCGCCGATGTTCGCGTTCGCGGCCAGCAGCGCCTGCTCGGCCTGCATCACGTCGGGGCGACGCGTCAGCAGATCCGACGGCAGGCCTGCCGGCACGTCCGTCAGCAGGTTCTGCGCGTCGAGCGGCATGCCCGCCGGCAGATCGTCCGGCAGCGGCTCGCCGACCAGCAGCACCAGCGCGTTCAACGCCTGTGCACGCGCACGCGCCTGCGCCTGCTGGTTCGCGAGCGCCGTCTCGACCACCGTCTGCGCCTGACGCAGCTCGAGCTCGGAGCCCGTGCCGTTGTCGAACTGCAGCTTGGTCAGGTCGTACGACGCCTGCGCGGTCTTCAGCGTGTTCTCCGTGACCTGCAGCAGGTCATCGGTCGACAGCAGCGTCAGGTACTGGTCAGCCACCTGCGACACCAGCGAGATCTCCGACGCCTGCCGCGCATACGCGGTCGACAGGTACTGCGCGAGCGCCTGATCCTTCAGGCTCTGCACGCGGCCGAACAGGTCGAGTTCCCACGACGCCGACAGGCCGACGTTGTAGGCGCGCGAGATGTACGGCGCACCGGTCTGCGAAAGACCCTGCGGCACGCGCTGGATATTGCCCGTGCCCGTGCCGTCGAGCGTCGGGAACAACCCCGCGCGCGTGATCTGGTACTGCGCGCGCGCCGCCTCGATGTTCAGCACCGACACGCGCAGGTCGCGGTTGTTCTTCAGCGCGATCTCGATCAGCCGCTGCAGGCGCGGATCGACGAAGAACTCGCGCCAGCCGATGGCGGTCGCAGCTTGCCCGTTCGCGCTGCGCGCGCCGGCCGCACCCGGCTGCGTCGCGTAGACGCCACCGGCCGGGTACGCCTGCGCGACGGGTGCATCGGGCCGCTTGTAATGCGGCGCCATCGTGCAGCCCGTGGCAAAGAGCGCGACCGCGATTGCAGTCAAAGCGTGTTTTTGCATCATCACTGTCCCTTGTTGCCTTCGTCGCCGTTGCCCGGCTTCTCTTCGTGGTGCGAGTGCTCCTGAGCCAGGCGCAGCGCCTCGTCGACGTCTTCCTTCTCGCCGCTGAAGATCGCGCGGATCTTCACGAAGAACATCGGGATCATGAAGATCGCGAGGAACGTCGCCGTGATCATCCCGCCGATCACGCCCGTACCGATTGCGTGCTGGCTCGCCGAGCCCGCGCCGTTGCTGATCGCGAGCGGCATCACGCCGAGAATGAACGCGAGCGACGTCATCAGGATCGGACGCAGCCGCAGGCGCGCCGCTTCCAGCGCGGCCTCGATCGGCCCCATCTTCTCCGTCATCTGCAGTTCGCGCGCGAACTCCACGATCAGAATCGCGTTCTTCGCGGACAAGCCCACGGTCGTCAGCAGGCCGACCTGGAAGAACACGTCGTTCTCGAGGCCGCGCATCGTTGCCGCGAGCAGTGCGCCGATCACGCCGAGCGGCACCACCATGATCACCGAGAACGGGATCGACCAGCTTTCATACAGCGCCGCCAGACACAGGAACACGACGAGGATCGAGATCGCATACAGGATCGGCGCCTGCGAACCGGACTGGATTTCCTGGAACGACAGGCCCGTCCACGAGTAGCCGATACCGACCGGCAGCTTCTTCGCGATCTGTTCCATCGCGGCCATCGCCTGACCCGTCGACTTGCCCGGTGCGGCCTGACCCTGGATTTCCATCGCCGACACACCGTTGTAGCGCTCGAGCTTCGGCGAACCGTATGTCCAGTGACCGGTCGCGAACGAACTGAACGGCACCATCCCGCCCGACCCGTTGCGCACGTACCAGATGTTCAGGTCTTCCGGCGTCATCCGGAACGGTGCGTCTGCCTGCACGTAGACCTTCTTGATCCGGCCGTCGGTATCGAGGAAGTTGTTCACGTACTTCGACGCCCACGCGATCGAGAATGTCTGGTCGATCGCATCCGCCGTCACGCCGAGCGCGTTCGCCTTCTCGCGATCGATGTCGACCTTGTACTGCGGCGTATCGTTCAGGCCGTTCGGACGCACACCCTGCAGCGTCGGATCCTTCGAGGCCATCCCGAGCAGCTGGTTACGCGCGGCCATCAGCGCATCGTGGCCGAGACCCGCGTTGTCCGTCAGCTCGAAGTCGAAGCCGGCAGCGGTGCCGAGTTCAGGAATCGACGGCGGGTTGAACGGGATCACGATCGCGTCCTTGTAGCCCGCGTAGCGCCCGAACATCCGGCCGATCAGCGCCTGCACCTTCTGGTTCGCATGCTGACGCTGCGCGTAGTCCTTCAGGCGAACGAACACGAGACCGGAGTTCTGGCCGCGGCCGGCGAAGCTGAAGCCGTTGACCGTGAACGCCGATTCGACGATTTCCTTCTCGTCCTTCAGCAGGTAGTCGGAAATGTTCGCGAGCGTCTTCGCGGTCGTTTCCTGCGTCGAGCCCGACGGCGTCTGCACGATCACGAACATCAGGCCCTGGTCTTCATCCGGCAGGAACGACTTCGGCAGGCGCACGAACAGCAGGCCGACCGCGACGATCACGACCAGGTAGATGATGAGCCAGCGGCCCGAGCGCTTGATCACGTGGTGCACGCCGACGTGGTACTTGTCGCGGCTGTTGTTGAACGTGCGGTTGAACCAGCCGAAGAAGCCCTTCTTCTCTTCGTGATGCCCTTGCGGGATCGGCTTGAGGATCGTCGCGCACAGGGCCGGCGTCAGAATCAACGCGACGAGCACCGACAGCACCATCGCCGACACGATCGTCAGCGAGAACTGACGATAGATCGCGCCGACCGAGCCGCCCGAGAACGCCACCGGCACGAACACCGCCGACAGCACGAGCGCCACGCCGACGAGTGCGCCGGTGATCTGGCCCATCGCCTTGCGGGTCGCCTCCTTCGGTGACAGGCCCTCTTCCGCCATCACCCGCTCGACGTTCTCCACCACCACGATCGCATCGTCCACCAGCAGGCCGATCGCGAGCACGAGGCCGAACATCGACAGCGTGTTGATCGAGAAGCCCACCATCGACATGATCGCGAACGTGCCGAGCAGCACGACCGGCACCGCGATCGTCGGGATGATCGTCGCCCGCAGGTTCTGCAGGAACAGATACATCACGAGGAACACCAGCACGATACCTTCGAGCAGCGTCTTGACCACTTCCTCGATCGACAGCTTCACGAACGGCGTCGTGTCGTACGGGTACTTCACGACGAGGCCGTGCGGGAAGAACGGCGCCAGTTCGTCGATCTTCGCGCGTACGGCCTTCGCGGTCGCCAGCGCGTTCGCGTTGGTCGCGAGCTGGATACCGAGTGCCGCGGTCGGCTGACCGTTGTACTTCGTGTCGAAGTTGTAGTTTTCACCGCCGAGCTCGAGCTTCGCGACATCCTTCAGGCGAACCTGCGAGCCGTCCTGGTTGACCTTCAGCAGGATGTTGCCGAACTGCTCGGGCGTCTGCAGCAGCGTCGACTCGGTGATCGTCGCCTGCAGCATCGTGCCCGGCGTGGACGGCGTGCCGCCGATCTGGCCGCCTGCGATCTGCACGTTCTGTGCGGAGATCGCGGTCGACACGTCGACCGGCGTGAGGCCGTAGTTCGTCAGGCGGGTCGCATCGAGCCAGACCCGCATCGCGTACTGCGAGCCGAACAGCGTGACGGTACCGACGCCGTTCAACCGGCTGATCGGGTCCTTCACGTGCGACGCCACGAAGTTCGCGAGGTCGTACTTGTTCATGCTGCCGTCTTCGGAGTTGAAGGCGAGCACCAGCAGGAAGCTGCTGCTCGACTTCGTCACCGAGAGGCCGAGCTGCTGCACGACCTGCGGCAGAATCGGCGTCGCGAGCGACAGCTTGTTCTGCACCTGAACCTGTGCGATGTCGGCGTTGGTACCCGGCGCGAAGGTCAGCGTGATCGTCGCGTTGCCCGAGTCGTCACTGGTCGACGACATATACAGGAAGTTGTCGAGACCGCTCATCTGCTGCTCGATCACCTGCGTCACCGTGTCTTCCACCGTCTTCGCGGAAGCGCCCGGGTAGTTCGCGGTGATCTGGATCGATGGCGGCGCGATCGTCGGATACTGCGAGATCGGCAGCGTGAAGATCGCCGCAACCCCGGCCAGCATCAGGATGATGGCGATCACCCACGCGAAGATCGGGCGATCGATAAAAAACTTTGCCATGAAACAGGCTCCCTGTTATTGCGCGCTCGAAGCAGCGGCAGCACTCGCCGGCGCGGCGCCCGATGCGGCAGCACCGGAAGCGGCAGCGGCGCCGGAACCGGCGGCAGCCGGCGCGGCGGTGGCGGCGGCGCCCGATGCGGCTGCGGCCGCCGGTGCGAGCTGTGCCGGTACCGACTTCACGGTCGCACCCGGGCGCACCTTCTCGCCGCCCTGCACGATCACGTGGTCGCCCGCCTGCAGACCGCCTTCGACGATCCAGTTCGCGCCCTGCATGCCGGTGGTCTTCAGCGGACGCGGCTCGACCTTGTTGCTGGCGTTCACCACCATCGCGATCGCCTGGCCCTTCTGGTCATGCGTGACGCCGATCTGCGGCACCAGGAACGCGTTCTCGTTCACGCCTTCCTCGATCCGTGCGCGCACGAACATGCCCGGCAGCAGCACGCGGCCCGGGTTCGGGAACACCGCGCGGATCGTCACCGAACCGGTGGCCTGGTCGACCGTCACGTCCGAGAACTGCAGCTTGCCGGCTTCCGAGTAGGTCTTGCCGTCTTCCAGGATCAGCGACACCTTCGCGGCGCCCGGGCCGCTCGTCTTCAGGCGGCCGCTCTGCACGTCCTGGCGCAGCTTCAGGCCTTCGAGGCTCGACTGCGTGAGGTCGACGTACACCGGATCGAGCTGCTGCACCGTCGACATCAGCGTCGCCTGGCTCGCCTGCACGTACGCGCCCGGCGTCACTTGCGAGATGCCGACGCGGCCGGTGATCGGCGACACGACGTCGGTGTAGCCGAGGTTGATCTGCGCGGTATCGACCGCCGCCTTGCCGGCCGCGACGTCCGCCGCGGCCTGGCCCTGCGTGGCCACCGCGTTGTCGTAGTCCTGCTTGCTGACCGCGTTCGCGGCCACCAGCACCTTGTAGCGCGCGACCAGGGCGTTCTGCGTGACGAGGTTCGCCTGCGCCTTCGCGAGCGTTGCCTTCGCGCTGTTCAGTGCGGCGACGTACGGCGCCGGATCGATCTTGTACAGACGCTGGCCGGCCTTGACGTCGGTGCCTTCGGTGAATTCACGACGCAGCACGATGCCGTCGACCCGCGCGCGGACCTGCGCGACGAGGAATGCGCTGGTGCGGCCCGGCAGTTCGCTGAAGACCGGTACGGCTTGCGGTTGGACGGTGACGACGCCGACTTCCGGCGTTTGCGGCGGCGGTGCCGATTCTTTTTTCCCGCACGCGGCCAGGAAAACGGCGGCCGTCGCGACAGTGATTAAGCGGTATGGAACCCGTTCGACGCGCATGGAGCGACCTCTGTGTATAACCAATGGAATAAGTGCCGCACCCGACCGGAGGGAGCGCGACACGGATGCGCCTCACGGCGCAGATCGAACACCTGAAATACTGGACTGCTAGATACAGCAAGCGGCACGAAACCTCCGTGCCGACAGGTTGCCCCGCACTGCGGACTGGAACTTTGGCGGGAATCAGCAGAGTGGGATATTAACTGATTGCCACTTGGGTCATTCGATCGTAGGGTGGTATTGTATATACATTCATGAATGTATGTAAAAAGCCCGTTTGTGCCCCGCCTGCCGTCCAGTCTTACGGATTGTTACCAATCGCAAGCATAGCCAGTCTATATGACTGCGCCGAGGGTTGCAGACCCTAAATTCACCTACGATCATTCCAATCAGGCCTGCACATGGTCAGACGTACCAAGGAGGAGGCGCTCGAGACGCGTAACCGCATTCTCGACGCCGCCGAACACGTGTTCTTCGAGAAGGGCGTGTCGCACACGTCGCTCGCGGACATCGCCCAGCATGCCGGCGTGACGCGCGGCGCGATCTACTGGCATTTCGCGAACAAGAGCGAACTGTTCGACGCGATGTTCGACCGCGTGTTTCTGCCGATCGACGAGCTGAAGCGGATGCCGCTCGACGCGCCGGGCGGCAATCCGCTCGAGAAGATCCGGCAGATCCTGATCTGGTGCCTGCTCGGCGTGCAGCGCGACGCGCAGTTGCGCCGCGTGTTCAGCATCCTGTTCATGAAGTGCGAGTACGTCGCGGATCTGGAGCCGCTGCTCCAGCGCAACCGTGCGGGCATGAGCGAGGCGCTGCACGCGATCGATGCCGATCTCGCGGGGGCCGTGCGGCTCAAGCTGCTGCCCGAGCGGCTCGATACGTGGCGCGCGACGCTGATGCTGCACACGCTCGTCAGCGGTTTCGTGCGCGACATGCTGATGCTGCCCGACGAGATCGACGCCGAGCAGCATGCGGAAAAGCTCGTCGACGGCTGTTTCGACATGCTGCGCTTCAGCCCGGCGATGCTGAAGGACGGCGACTGACCGCGCGACGAGCGCTCGCTTGCGGCGTTGTCTGTTTCATCGGGCGGCGCGCCGGGCCGCGCCAACGCGCTGCCCGCGCCCTCCCCCCTGTCCCTGCTGTTTCAGGCCGCCTTCATGTTCGCACGCTGCGCGCGGGCCCGCCGGTTCGACGCGGCGACCGAATCGCGCTTCGGCATCGGCGCACCGGCCAGTCCCGCGATCCACGCATCGGTCGACATCACGGCCGCGAAATTCGACTGGAACACGACCGCGTACGTGCGGTGAATCTCCTCGGCGCTTACCGCGCCTGCTTCGTTCTCGTACGGCAGCGCACCCGTCGCGTCGTTCAGGTACTCGACATTCAGCCCCGCGTGCGCCGCGTGATAGACCGTCGACGCGTTGCAGTTGTGCGTCATGTAGCCGGCCACCGCGAGCGTGTCGATCCCGTGCGCGTCGAGCCACGCGGCGAGGTCGGTCCCGGCGAACGAGCTTGCCTGCCTCTTCTCGATCAGGTGCGCATACGGCCGGCCGGCAACGACCGCGTGCAGCGCGACGCCGTCGGAGCCGGGCGCGAAGATCGGCGCGCCGGCCGGTGCGACGTGCTGGACGACGATCACCGGCACGCCGGCCGCATGCGCGGCGTCGATCGCACGGCCGATGTTCGCGAGCGACACGTCGAGCGGCGGATATTCGATCGGCAGGTTGCCCGTCACGTATTCGTTCTGGACGTCGATCACGATCAGTGCGCGACGGTTAGCCGGACGGGAAACGGCTTGGGAAGCGGAATGCGGGACGGCGTTCGACATGACGGGCTCCTGGTCCGGGGGCGCGGCCCCGCCCCGGAACGGGACGGCCAGCGGCGCGATGCGATGCATTGTCGGCGCGCATCGTTCACGGGGACAGTGGCCCGATAGCCATTCTTCGATAAAATCGGGCCATCGCCATTCCGGAGCCCGCCATGACCGCCGCCGCCTCGTCCACCCGGACCGCCCAGCCTGCTCCGACCGTCGTTGCCGTGATCGCGTATGACGGCATCAGCCCGTTCCATCTGTCGGTGCCGTCGGTCGTGTTCGGCAAGGAGCGCGACGCGGCCGCCTCGCCCGCGTTCGAGTTCCGCGTCTGCTCGGCCGAACGTGGCCCGCTGTCGACGACGGGCGGCTTCACGATCACCGCGCCGTACGGGCTCGACGGGCTCGACGATGCGGACATCGTCATCGTGCCGGCCTGGCGTGACCCGGACGAAGCGCCGCCCGACGTGCTGCTCGACGCCGTCCGCGCGGCCGCCGCGCGTGGCGCGCAACTCGTCGGGCTGTGCCTCGGCGCCTACGTGCTCGCCGCGGCCGGCCTGCTCGACGGCCGCCCGGCCACCACGCACTGGGCGTGGGCCGACGACTTCGCACGACGCTTTCCGCGCGTGAAGCTCGATCCGGACGTGCTGTACGTGGAAGACGGCAACCTGATGACGTCGGCCGGCACGGCCGCCGGGCTCGACTGCTGCCTGCACGTCGTCCGGCTGCGCTTCGGCTCGCACGCCGCGAACCAGATCGCGCGCCGCCTCGTAATCCCGCCGCACCGGCAGGGCGGGCAGGCGCAGTACGTGCCGCAGCCGGTGGCCGCGCACCCGCGCGATGCGCGGCTCGCAGGCCTGCTCGACTGGGTGCGCGCCCACCTCGACGCCGCACACAGCGTCGATTCGCTCGCCGAACGCGTGCTGATGAGCCGGCGCACGTTCACGCGCCACTTCCGCCAGGCGACCGGCACGACCATCACTGCGTGGCTGCAGGCCGAGCGGCTCGCGCGCGCGCAGCATCTGCTGGAAACCACCGGGCAATCGATCGATGCGATCGCGCAGGCGGCCGGCTACGGGTCGAGCGTGTCACTGCGCCAGCATTTCGCGGGCGCGCTCGGCACGTCGCCGTCGGCATATCGAAGGGAATTTCGCGGCGCCGATGTCGTGCGGTAACGCGCGCGGCGAGCAGCCTCGCAGCGGAGCCGGCCGGCCGCTCAGCCGCCGTTGATCCAGCGCGCCGCGTAAAGCAGCAGCGCGACGAAGACGATCATCGCGGCCCACGCCCACACGGGCACCGTGCCGGCGCCGCGATGCGGGAGCGCGCCGGCGGCACGCCCGGTCAGCGCACCGCCGAGGTGCGGCGGCAGCGCACGTTTCGTCGCGGCCACCAGCGACGCCGGCCGCAGGAACACGTGCTGGCGCCGTGGCGCGGCCGAGCGCGCGCGGTTCGGCGCAAGACCGTGCTTCGCCTGCACGACCGCGCAAAATTCACGGAAGAAATCGTCGGTCCATTCGCGCAGCGTATTTTCGATCTGCCGCCCCGGCAGCTCGGTGAGCGGGCCGCTCGCCGTCGCCCAGACGACGTACTCGATGCGCGTGGCGTTCGCGTCGTCATCCGGCATCAGCACGAGCTCGACCTGGCCGCGCAGCGCGCCGAGCCCGTCGGCCCGCGCCTTGAAGTTGAGCACGCGGCGCGGCTGCCCTTCCGCGTCGCCCTGCTCCGCGGCCGCATGCGCACGCACGTCGTAGCGGGCGCGCAGCGGGCCGAGCGGCACCGTGATCGTCAGCGCAAACTCGCCGTGCGCAAGCTTCACGAAGGATTCGCAATGGTCGAAGCTCGCGCGCAGCAACGCGAGATCCTCGAATGCCTCCCGCACGACGGGCGGGGCGAGCGGTATGCGTAACGTGTCGTTCAGTTCCATGACGCCTCCCCGATGAACACGCGCCGCATCATGACGTCTCGACGAGACTGTCGATCCGTGCAGCGTCGAAGGCAACGTAGTGCGCGAGCGCCAGCGCAGCCGCCTTCGGTTCCTCATAACTCCATGCGGCGTTCTCGATCACGCCGTCTTCGGTCTGCAAGTCGAAGTGCACGGCCTCGCCCCTGAACGGACAGGCCGACGTGACGCCCGACTTCACGAGCCGGCGCATGTTGACGTCGCGGCGCGGCAGGTAGTGGGTGTCCGGCAGGCCCGCTTCGCGCACGGTCAGCGCGCCGTGCGAATCGGCGTACGTGATGCCGCGATGGATCACGCGCACGCGATGGCGGTTCGGCACGATTTCGAGACGAGGGTCGGCTGCGTCGGACATCGTTTCTCCTTGGGGCGGCCCGGCCAGGCCGGACTCAGGAAACGAAAAAGCCACGGCACGGGTGCCGTGGCTTTCATTATGGGCGAAACCGCAGCCGAATGCGCAACCCCGGGCGGGGCCGCGCGCGGCGGGCTACTGCGCGCTCCACTGGAAGGCGGCTTTCGCGCCGCCCTTCGCGCCGACCGTGACGGCGCGGGATTCCTCGTTGCCCTGGTACGAAGCCTGCACCGTATAGCGGCCCGGCGGCACCTTCACGAGCATGTACGGCCCGCGCGCGTCGGTCTTCAGCACTTCGGTACCCTTGCCGTCGACGATCCGCACATGGACGTCGGCCAGGAACTCACCGCCCTTGCCGGTGAACCGCAGCGCCAGCGGCCAACTCGGCTCGCTGCGCTGGAACGCCGTCGATTCGTCCAGCCCGACGCCGCCGGACACGAAGGTGACGTCGCCCTGCTGGCGCGCGGCGGGCAAGCCGTCCGACTGCGCGTACGCGCCGGTCGCTCCGGCTGCGAGGCCGGCGGCCAGCGCCGCGGCGACGGCAAATCGGGACACGTTGCGTAGATATTGCATGGCTCTCTCCTTGGGGTCGGAACACATACAGGGCGCCGCGTCACACCTTCAGTACGGCGGCGGCGCCCGCCGCGGCCGGCCTGGCCGGCCATCGGCCGTGGCCGGTCAGCTCAGGTCGACCGGCACGAAGATCTGTGCATTATCGCGCTGGATCAGCAGAGCAAGACTGTTGCCCGCCCCCTTGACCGCGTCGCGCAACTGCTCGGGGCTCGTGACCGGGCGGCCATTGACCGCGAGGATCACGTCGCCGGGCTGGATGCCCGCGTTGGCGGCCGGCCCGCCGGCCTGCTGCACGATCAGGCCATGCGACAGGTTGGCGGCACTGCGCTCCTGCGGCGACAGCGGACGCACCGCGACGCCCAGGCGCCCCTGCTCGACCGGCCCGCCGTCGTTCGACGCGAGCTTCGCGTCGGCCATCGCACCGAGCGTCACGCTGATCGACTTCTTCGACTTGTCGCGCCAGATCTGCAGGTCGGCCTTCGAACCCGGCTTCAGGTTCGCGATCTGCGCGGGCAGCGACGTCGAATCGGCGACCGGCGAGCCGTTGACCGCCAGGATCACGTCACCCGGCTGCAGGCCGGCCTTCGCGGCCGGGCCGTTGGCATCGACCGAGCTGACGAGCGCGCCGTCCGGCTTCTGCAATCCGAACGAGCTCGCGAGCGTCTGGTTCAGTCCCTGCACGGCAACGCCGAGGCGGCCGCGGCTCACGTGGCCCGTCTTCACGAGCTCGTCCTTCACCTTGATCGCCTCGTTGATCGGGATCGCGAACGACAGGCCCTGGAAGCCGCCCGTCTGCGAGTAGATCATCGAGTTGATGCCGATCACCTCGCCCTGCAGGTTGAACAGCGGGCCGCCCGAGTTGCCGGGGTTCACCGGCACGTCGGTCTGGATGAACGGCGTGTAATTCTCGTCCGGCAGCGCGCGCGACTTCGCGCTGATGATGCCCGACGTGACCGTGTTGTCGAAGCCGTACGGCGAACCGATCGCGACGACCCACTGGCCGACCTTGCTCTGCGCCGGGTCGCCGATCTTCACGGTCGGCAGGCCGCTCGCGTCGATCTTCAGCACCGCGACGTCCGACTGCTTGTCGGAGCCGACGACCTTCGCCTTGTATTCGCGCTTGTCGGTCAGCTTGACCGTGACAACGTTCGCGCCGTCGATCACGTGCGCATTGGTGAGGATGTACCCGTCGGAGCTGATGACGAACCCGGAACCAAGGCTCGCGCTCGGCTGGTCGTCCGGCTGCGCGTCGCCGCCCATGCCCGGCACCTGGCCGTAGAAGTGCTTGAAGAACTGGTAGAACGGGTCGCTCGGATCGATCGGCAGCTGCGGCTGCGGCACGCGCCGCGACACCTGCTTCACGACGTGCTTCGCGCTGATGTTCACGACCGCCGGGCCGTAGGTCTCGACGAGCCCGGAGAAATCGGGGATGCCGGTCTTCGCGGCCGCTTCGGCCGGCATCAATGCGGCGGCCTGCGCGGGCGTGATGATCTGCGGATCGGCGCGGCGGGTGCCGGCGACATAGCCGGCGGACAGGGCGGCCGCCACGGCGACCGCGACGGCGCCGCGCGCAAGGAATCGGGTGTTCATCGTAGGACCTCCTCTTTGTTAGGACGCAGCGTAACGACCCTGACTTAAAGGAGGCTTAATCAGCCTTAAGCGGGGCTTAAGCGGCTGCCGGCGCCCGCGCCGGGGCGTGCTTCACACGGATTCGGACGGCTGCGGCGCCTCGGCCGGCATCTCGGCATCGCGAAACACGACGCTGACGAGCAGGCCGCCCGCGGCCGCGTCGCCGAGCGACACCGTCGCACCCTGCTGCGCGGCCACGCGCTTGACGATCGCGAGCCCGAGCCCGCTGCCCGACACGTCGGTGCGCGCCCGCGCGGAGCTGTCGCGGTAGAAGCGGTCGAACACGCGTTCGCGCTCGTCGGCCGGAATGCCGGGCCCGCTGTCGCCGATCTGCACGCACGCGCGGCCGGCCGCGTCGCGGGTCAGCGATACGTCGATGCGGCCGCCGTCCGGCGTGTACTTCACCGCGTTGTCGAGCAGGTTGCCGAACATCACGCGCAGCGCGCCGACGTCCGCGACCACGCTCGCCGCGCGCGTCTCCTCGAAGCCCAGATCGATGTCGTGCCGTTGCGCGAGCGGCGCAAGCGCTGCCACGCATTCGGCGAGCAGCGCCTGCAGGTCGACCGGCTCGCGCATCGTCGCGCCATCCGGTTCGGCGCGGGCGAGCGCAAGCAGTTGCTCGGTGAGGCGCGTCGCACGCGACACGCCATCCTGGAGATCGGCGATCGCCTCGCGGCGCGACGCGTCGTCCTTCGCACGGGCGACGAGCTGCGCCTGGATCTGCACGGCCGCGAGCGGTGTACGCAGTTCGTGCGCGGCATCGGCCACGAAGGCCTTCTGCGTGTCAAGCGCGGCCGCCAGCCGCGCGAGCAGGCCGTTCAGCGCGCGGACGAGCGGCTGCACCTCGAGCGGCAGGCGCCCATCGGGCAGCGCGTCGAGCGCTTCCGGCCGGCGCGCCTCGACCGCGCGCGTCACGCGACCGAGCGGCGCGAGCCCGCGTCCGACGATCACCCACACGGCCGCGCCGAGGAACGGCAACAGCACGATCAGCGGCCACAGCGTGCGCAGCGCGACGTTCGCCGCGAGCCGGTTGCGCACCGACAGCGGCTGCGCGAGCTGCACGACGTTGTCGCCGACGATCGCGCCGTACACGCGCCATTCGCCGCGATCGGTGCGTTCGGTCGAGAAGCCGAGCTCCGCGCGCGGCGCGATCGGCGCACGCGGATGCGAGAAGTACATCAGCACGCCGTTGCGGTTCCAGATCTGGATCACGATGCCTTCGTCGCCGTTGGTGCGCGAACCGAACACCTGCGAGAACGGCTCGGACGGCAAGGCCGCGGCGATTTCCTGCAACTGGTAGTCGAACAGTTCGTTCGCTTCGGCGAGCGCCTGCCGGTAGATGAGCCAGCCCGCGAGGCCCACGCCCGCGACGACGATCGCGAGCAGCCAGATCAGCAATTGATGACGAATCGACCTCACGCGTCAGCTTTCCTTGACGACCATGTAGCCGAGCCCGCGCACGTTGCGGATCAGGTCCGAGCCGAGCTTCTTGCGCAGCGCGTGGATGTAGACCTCGACCGTGTTGCTGCCGATCTCCTCGCCCCAGCCGTACATCTTCTCCTCGAGCTGGCTCTTCGACAGCACCGCGCCCGGCCGCGCGAGCAGCGCCTCGAGCAGCGCGAACTCGCGCGCGGACAGCGCGACGGGCGCGCCGTCGAGCGTCACCTGGTGCGAAGCGGGATCGAGCGTCAGCGCGCCGTGGCGGATCAGCGATTCGCTGCGCCCGGCCTGGCGGCGGATCAGCGCGCGCATCCGCGCGCCCAGCTCATCGAGGTCGAACGGCTTGACGAGGTAGTCGTCGGCGCCCGCGTCGAGCCCCTTCACGCGATCGGCCACCGCGTCGCGCGCGGTGACGATCAGCACCGGCAGCGCCAGCCCGCGTGCGCGCAGCGTGCGCAGCACGTCGATGCCGTCGCGCTTCGGCAGGCCGAGATCAAGCAGCAGCAGGTCGTACGTCTCGCCGCCGAGCGCCGTCAGCGCGGCGTCGCCGTCCTGCACCCAGTCGACCGCAAAGCCGTCCGAGCGCAGCGCCTTGCGCACGCCTTCGGCAATCATTCGATCATCTTCGACAAGCAGAATCCGCATCGGGACAGGCATCCATGGGGCGAGTCAAACACGCCGACCATTGTAGCGCCGCGAACCGGGCGCGCGGCACCGTGCAATGCAACAGAAAGGCGGATTGCAAGGGGGCTGTCCGGACTTGTCTCTACAATGTGCGCTTTGGCGCCGCGCGCGCCCTGCCCGAACGTCGTGCTTCCCCCGTATTCGCTCATGCCGATTTCCGATCTTTCCACCCGGTTCGCCCCCCGCGCCCGCGTCTGCCTGAAGGCGGCCGCCATCGTCGCCACCTGCACGGCCCTCGCCTTCGCGCCGCCCGCGCAGGCCCGCAAGAAATCCCACAAGGAAGCACGCAAGACGACCGTCGTGTCGCCGGCCGCGCGCGCGGCCGGCCTGCCGGCGTCCGTGCTCGTCGCGCTGCAGCGCGCGAAGGTGCCGGCGTCGGCGATGAGCGTCGTCGTCGAGCGCGTCGGCGATCCGGAGCCGCTGATCGCGTGGAATGCGAGCCGGCCGATGATGCCCGCCTCGACGATGAAGCTCGTGACGACCTTCTCGGGGCTGTCGATCCTCGGTCCCGACTACCGCTGGCGCACGACCGCCTACACGGACGGCACGATCGACCCGGACGGCACGCTGCAGGGCAACCTGTACATCAAGGGCACCGGCGATCCGAAGCTCGTGCCCGAAGAGCTGATCGATCTCGTCGACAAGCTCCGCAAGGCCGGCGTCAAGCGCGTGGCCGGCGGCCTCGTGCTCGACAAGAGCTACTTCGCGACCTCGACGCGCGATCTCCCTTCGTTCGACGACGATGCGAGCGCGCCGTACAACGTCGGCCCCGATCCGCTGCTGTACGCATTCAAGGCCGTGTCGTTCACGGTCACGCCGGGCGACGACGGCAAGGTGGCCGTCGACGTGCTGCCGCCGCTCGCGGACCTGTCGATCGACAACCAGCTGGTCGAAGGCTCAGGCTCGTGCAGCGCGGCCGCCGCGGCCGCGCGCCCGACGCTGACGGCCGGCGGCGGGATCATGACCGCCTCGTTCGCGGGCGACTACCCGCTGCGCTGCGGTGCGCACACGACCAACCTCGCGATCCTCGATCACACGACGTTCTTCGCGCGCGGCTTCCTCGCGCTGTGGCAGCAGGACGGCGGCACGATCGCCGGGCCCGTGAGCGAGGGCAAGGTGCCGAGCGCCGCGCGGCCCCTCGCCGTGCATCACAGCCCGGTGCTCGGCAGCATCGTCTACGACATCAACAAGTTCAGCAACAACGTGATGGCGCGCAACCTGTTCCTGACGATCGGCGCGGTCAGCGGCAAGCCGCCCGCGACGCCCGAGCAGTCGAGCCGCGTGATCCAGGCGTTCCTGCAGAAGAACGGCATCGCGATGCCCGACCTCGTGCTCGAGAACGGCTCGGGCCTGTCGCGCGAAGAACATGTGAGCGCGCTGTCGCTCGCCGCGCTGCTGCAGGCCGCGAACGCGAGCCCGGTCGCGCAGGCGTTCGTCGATTCGCTGCCGATCGCCGGCATCGACGGCACGATGAAGAACCGCCTCACCAACGCCGGCGTGCTCGGCAACGCGCACATCAAGACCGGCACGCTGCGCGACGTGCGCGCGATCGCCGGCTACGTCGCCGGTGCGGACGGCCAGAGCTACATCGTCGTGAGCTTCATCAACAACGATCACGCGGAAGCCGCACGCGCCGCGCACGACTCGCTGCTCGAGTGGATCTACGCCGGCGCGCACTGACGTTGCCGCACGCCGCGACATACGGCGCGCCGGTGGCCTGCTGCCGGCGCGTGTCGGCCCGCCTCGGCCTCGGGGCGGCACCGCGCAGCGGGTCGCCCTGACGCGCCGCCGGGACGGCCTGCCAGCGCCTGCGCACACCGAATCCCGCCCTCTCCGGTTTGAAACGCCGGCCGCCACCCGCGCACGACATATCGCGCGCCACCCACGTCCGCAAAACAGGGCCACACCGCCCGCCCCCGTGCCGCGCGGCTTCCGTACAAACCCTGTCCTCAGAGGGAACCCTCTACGCTGCCCCCTCGCCTAGCGCCTGGCGATTGCGTAGGCTGTTGGCCTGACCGATATCTACAACGGGCCACACGCCCGGCCTCAAGGCTTGCAGGGGAAAGAAGGAGACACGCCCATGCGATTCGACGTCGAATTGCTTCTGCTCGCGCTGGCGCCCGTCTTCCTGCTCTGCATCGCGTGGGAGGCCTGGCACCTCGCCCGCACCCGTGCGCACGATGCTGTCTATGCGTGGCGCGACACGCTGTGCAACGCGGCGCTCGCGCTGATGCACCAGGGCGCCGACAAGATCGCGTGGCTGTTCGTGATCCCCGTCTATGCGTACTGCTACCAGCACTATCGCCTGTTCACGTGGCATGACGGCTGGCTGTCGTTCGCGGTGCTGTTCGTCGCGCAGGATTTCCTCTACTACGTCTTTCATCGCGCGAGCCATCGCGTGCGCTGGCTGTGGGCCGCGCACGTCGTGCACCACTCGTCCGAGCGGATGAATTTCTCGACCGCGTTCCGCCAGAGCCTGATGTACCCGGTCGCGGGAATGTGGGTGTTCTGGCTGCCGCTCGCGTTCGCCGGTTTTCCGCCGCAACAGGTCGTCGGCATCGTGCTGATCAACCTCGCGTTCCAGTTCTTCGTGCATACGCAGGCGATCGGCAAGCTCGGCTGGCTCGAATACGTGCTGAACACGCCGTCGATCCACCGCGCGCACCATGCGCGCAACCCGCGCTACATCGACCGCAATTACGCAGGCGTCCTGGTGATCTGGGATCGCCTGTTCGGCAGCTATGTCGAGGAAACGCCCGACGATCCGCCGCAGTACGGGATCGTCGAGCGGCTAGGCTCGAACAACCCGCTCGTCGCGACGTTCCACGAGTGGGTGTCGATGGCCGGCGACGCGTTGCGCGTCGCCGGCTGGCGCAACAAGCTGCGCGCGATTTTCGGCCCGCCCGAATGGGCGAGCGCTTATCATGCGCAGATTGCCGAGGCCGCGAACCCCGATCCGCGCACCATGCCGCTTGCGGCCGCGCGAGACCAATAAACCGTTTCAGCCAACGGCCGCCGCGCAGCCCGAAACCGAGCAGGCACGCGGCAGATGAGAAACACATCAGGCCATATCTACGAGGAGATCGAACGATGCAGACACAACAACACGCACCCGCCCGCACCCGTCAGCGCATGCTGCGCACCGCGCAGCTCGCGATCGCCGGCGCCGCGCTCGCGCTGCTCGCCGCGTGCGGCGGCGGCGGTGACGACAACAACAACAGCGCATCGAACACGCCGCCGTCGGGCGTGAAAATGCAGGTCGTGTCGTTCGGCGACAGCCTGTCCGACGCGGGCACCTACTCGCAGATCAAGCTCGGCTTCGGCGGCGGCCGCTTCACGACCAACCCGGGCCAGGTGTGGACGCAGAACGTCGCGCAGTACTACGGCGACACGCTGCAGCCCGCGAACCAGGGCGGTTTCGGCATTCCGCTGCAGGCCACCGGCGGCCTCGGCTACGCACAGGGCGGCTCGCGCGTGACGCAGCAGCCGGGCATCGGCCACGCGGACGCCAGCGTGCCGAATTCCGATTACGCACAAGCGACCACGACGCCGATCGCCGACCAGGTCAAGCAATACGTGTCGCAGCACGGCAGCTTCAACGCCGGCCAGATCGTGCTGCTGAACGGCGGCGCGAACGACATCTTCTACCAGGTCGCGGCGCTGCAGGCCGGCGCGATCACGCCGACGCAGCTGCAGCAGAACATCGGCGCCGCCGCGCAACAGCTCGCGGGCATCGTGCAGCAGATCGTCGCCGCCGGCGCGACGCACGTGTTCGTGTCGAACGTGCCGGATATCGGCGGCACGCCGCTCGCGCTCCAGGGCGGCTCGCAGACGACCCTCACGCAACTGTCGATGCTGTTCAACGGCACGCTCGCCGCGACGCTGCAGGCACTCAAGGTCGACACGACCAAGTACGTGCTGCTCGACACGTTCACGTGGCAGGACGGCATCCTCGCGAACTACAA
Source organism: Burkholderia sp. AU45274 (assembly GCF_030482505.1). Lineage (NCBI taxonomy): Bacteria > Pseudomonadati > Pseudomonadota > Betaproteobacteria > Burkholderiales > Burkholderiaceae > Burkholderia > Burkholderia sp. AU45274. Next base: position 200,236 of record NZ_JAUJQE010000005.1, read on the forward strand.
GGCGAACGGCTTCGCCGTGTCGAACACCGACACCGCCTGTAACCTGAAGGCGATGGTCCAGGCTGCCACCCAGTACGGCGTCGCGAACGCAACCGCATTCGGCTCGTCGCTGTTCTGCTCGCCGCAGACCTACACGGTCGCGAACGCGGATCAAACCTACATGTTCGCCGACACGGTCCACCCGACGACGCGCCTGCATGCGCTGTTCGCGCAGTTCGCGCAGTCGAAGATCGCGGCCTCGGGCGTCGGCAAGTAAGCCGCCGGCCACGCGCCCAAACGAAAACGCCCGACCGGTTTGCCGGTCGGGCGTTTTTTCATTCGTGAACCGCGACGGGTATCAGTCGCGCGCTTCGAACGCGGCGGCCGCGCGGCCGAGGCGATCGTTGACCGCGATCCATTCGACGGTCTCGGGCAGCTTCTCGACGAGAATCCGCGCCACCTGCGCGCGGTCGAGCGCACGCAGCATCCCGTACAGGTCGCGCGCATACGCCTGCGGATCTTCCGGCGCCGCGACGAAATGCACGCCGTCAGCCTGCGCCCAGCGTCCCGCGCGCGATGCGCGTGCGACGAGCGCGACACGCTCGCCGTCGGTCTGCGCGGCCGCGAGCAGCGGCTCGAGCGCGTCGAACGGCAGCAGCGCGAGCGGCGTGCGCGGCGCGTAATGCGCCTTCAGCGTGCCCGACGCGCGCGGCGCGGTCGCGTCGCTGCCGTCCGGCAGTTGCGGTGCGCGACCGAGCACGGCGGCGATTTGCTGCGGCGTCACGTGGCCCGGGCGCAGCAGCGCCGGGAAGCCGCGCGACAGGTCGAGAATCGTGGATTCGATACCGACTTCCGATGCGCCGCCGTCGAGCACGTGCACGGTGTCGCCGAATTCGTCGCGGACGTGCTGCGCGGTGGTCGGGCTCACATGGCCAAACCGGTTCGCGGACGGCGCAGCCACGCCGCCATGCCCGCCGCGCCGCGCGCTGAACGCGGCCAGCAGCGCCTGTGCGACCGGATGCGACGGACAGCGCAGCCCGACCGAATCCTGGCCGCCGCTCACGGCGTCCGGGATGCGCGCGTGGCGCTTCAGGATCAGCGTCAGCGGGCCCGGCCAGAACGCATCGATCAACGCCTGCGCGTCGGCCGGCAGATCGTCGGCCCAGTAGCCGGGATCGCCGCCCGGCGGCAGGTGCACGATCACCGGATGATTCGCGGGCCGCCCCTTCGCCGCGTAGATGCGCGCGACGGCCTCGGGATTCGCCGCATCGCCGCCGAGCCCGTAGACGGTTTCGGTCGGAAACGCGACGAGCTGGCCCGCGTCGAGCAACGCGGCGGCCGCGTCGATCTGAGCAGCCGTCACGGCGTTCGGGAGATCGATGGACATCGGCTGGCGTCTCAGTCGAGCGGCACGCGCAGCAGCTGCGCGCACGCGGTGGCCGCGGCAACGGCTTCGTCGCGCGTTTCGGCCGTGAAGTTCACGTGGCCCATCTTGCGGCCGACGCGCGCGTCTTCCTTGCCGTACAGGTGCAGGTGTGCGGTCGGCATCGCCGCGACCGTGTCCCACGGCGGCGTGACGGCATCGGCCGCCGCACCGTTCGGGAACCACACGTCGCCGAGGATGTTCAGCATCGCGGCCGGCGAATGCTGGCGCGGGTTGCCGAGCGGCATGCGCGTCATAGCACGCACCTGCTGCTCGAACTGGCTCGTTGCGCACGCATCGACCGTGTAGTGGCCGGAATTGTGCGGGCGCGGCGCCATCTCGTTCGCGACGAACGAACCGTCTTCCAGCACGAAGAATTCGACGCACAGCACGCCGACGTAGCCGAGCGTATCGGCGATCCGCACGGCGGCCTGCTGCGCCGCTTCGACACGCGCGGCATCGGCGGCCGGCGCGGGCACGACCGTCAGCGCGAGGATGCCGTTGTGGTGCGCATTCTGCGCGAGCGGGAACGCGGCCGAGCGGCCGTCCGCGCCGCGCGCGATCAGCGCCGACACTTCGTATTTCAGCGGCAGGCGCTTTTCGAGCACGCACGGCACGCCGTTCAGCGCCGCATGCGCGTCGCGCACTTCCTGCGCGGTGCTCACGCGCACCTGGCCCTTGCCGTCGTACCCAAGGCGCGCCGTCTTCAGGATGCCCGGCAGCACCGCGTCGAGCGCGGCATCGTCGAGCGCGGCGAGCGCCGCCGACGATTCGATCACGACGTGCGGCGCGACGGGCACGCCCGACGCTTCGATGAAGCGCTTCTCCGCGATCCGGTCCTGCGCGACCGCGACACAGCGGCCGGCCGGTGCAACGAACGTCGTGCGCGCGAGGAAATCGAGGCTTGCAGCCGGCACGTTCTCGAACTCCGTCGATACCGCGTCGCACAGGTCGGCCAGTTCGGCGAGCGCGGCTTCGTCGTCGTAGGCCGCGCGCAGGTGGCGGTCGGCGACCGCGCCGGCGGGGCTCGTCGGATCGGGATCGAGCACGGCGACGCGATAGCCCATCGACTGGGCGGCAAAGCAGAACATGCGGCCGAGCTGGCCACCGCCGACCATGCCAAGCCACGCGCCGGGCAGGATCGGGGAAACGGAATCAGGAGTTGCGGTCATGTCAGTGGTCGGTCGCGGCGGGCGCTGCCCGCCGCAAGTGGGGAGGTCAGGCAGCCGCTCGAATGGCCGGGCGGCCGCCGGTGCGCCGTCATTCCAGCGGCGGCAGCACCATCGCGTGCGCGGCTTCGTTCTGGCGCACGCGGAACGCGGCGAGGCGGTTCGCATAGTCGACCGAATTGCCGGACAGGATCGACACCGCGAACAGCGCGGCATTTGCAGCGCCGGCTTCACCGATCGCGAACGTCGCGACGGGCACGCCCTTCGGCATCTGCACGATCGAGTGCAGCGAATCGACACCCTTCAGGTACTTGCTCGCGACCGGCACGCCGAGCACCGGCACCGTGGTCTTCGCGGCCAGCATGCCGGGCAGGTGCGCGGCGCCGCCGGCGCCCGCGATGATCGCGCGCAGCCCGCGCTCGCGCGCCTTCTCCGCATAGTCGAACATCTCGTCGGGCATCCGGTGCGCGGACACGACCTTCGCTTCGTACGGCACGCCGAATTCCTGCAGGATGGCGACCGCATGCTTCATCACGTCCCAGTCGGAACTCGAACCCATCAGCACGCCGACGAGCGGCGCGCTGTGCGTGTGGGCAGTCTGAACTTCGCTCATGTGTTCCGTTCCCCGATCAGGCCAGCGACTGGCCCGTGATGCGCTCGAGCGCTTCCTGGTACTTCGCGGCCGTCTTCTCGACGACGTCGGCCGGCAGTGCCGGCGCCGGCGCCGTCTTGCCCCACGGCTGCGCCTCGAGCCAGTCGCGCACGAACTGCTTGTCGAACGACGGCGGGTTCGTGCCGACTTCGTACTGGTCGGCCGGCCAGAAGCGCGACGAATCGGCGGTCAGCACTTCGTCCATCAGGTACAGCTGGCCGTGGTTGTCGAGGCCGAATTCGAACTTCGTGTCGGCGATGATGATGCCGCGCGTGGCCGCGTAGTCGGCCGCTTCCTTGTACAGCTTGATCGAGATGTCGCGGATCGTCGCGGCCAGCTCGGTGCCGATGCGGCGCTCGGTTTCCTCGAACGTGATGTTCTCGTCGTGCTCGCCCATCTCGGCCTTCGCGGCCGGCGTGAAGATCGGCTCGGGCAGCTTCTGCGCGTTCTGCAGGCCTTCCGGCAGCTGCACGCCGCACACGGCGCCCGACGCCTGGTATTCCTTCCAGCCGCTGCCGGCCAGGTAGCCGCGCACGACCGCTTCGATCATGATCGGCTCGAGGCGCTTGACGACCACGCCGCGGCCCTTCACCTGCTCGACCTCGTCGGCGGCGACAACCGTTTCCGGCGCGTCGCCCGTCAGGTGGTTCGGCACGATGTGCGCGAGCTTGTCGAACCAGAAGTTCGCCATCTGGTTCAGCACGCGGCCCTTGTTCGGAATCGGCTCGCCCATCACCACGTCGAATGCCGACAGGCGATCGGTCGTGACGATCAGGAGCTTGTCGTTGCCGACCGCGTAGTTATCGCGGACCTTGCCGCGGCCGAGGAGCGGCAGCGAGCGGAGCGTGGATTCGTAGAGGGTAGACATCGTCTTTTCGCAGATAAGGAGCCAAACAAAAAGGGAAACGCCGTTCCCCGCGGCAGGCGGGAACGGCGGTCTTGCAATACGTCGGCGAACCGGCCGGGCGACGGCGCCCGGGCGGTTGCCGGCCGGCCCTCGTTCGGCCGGACGGAGCGGCTGCGGGGCCGGATCAGATCCGGCCGGACAGCCTTGCCGTTGCCCACATCGGGCGCGGCAATCGTACTACAGTCTCAGCGCACGACCTGTGCGAGCGCGCCGGACTTGTACTGCTCGGCGATCTTGTCGAGTGCCACCGGCTTGATCTTGCCGGCCTGGCCTTCGCAGCCGAACGCGAGGTAGCGATCGACGCAGACCTGCTTCGCCGCTTCGCGCGCGGGCTTCAGGTAGTCGCGCGGATCGAACTTGCCCGGGTTCTCGAACAGGTAGCGGCGGATCGCACCGGTGATCGCCAGACGCAGGTCGGTGTCGATGTTGATCTTGCGCACGCCGTGCTTGATGCCTTCCTGGATTTCCTCGACCGGCACGCCGTAGGTTTCCTTCATGTCGCCGCCGAATTCGCGGATCTCGGCCAGCAGTTCCTGCGGCACCGACGACGAACCGTGCATCACCAGGTGGGTGTTCGGGATGCGCGCGTGGATTTCCTTGATGCGCTGGATCGACAGGATGTCGCCCGTCGGCTTCTTCGAGAACTTGTACGCGCCGTGCGACGTGCCGATCGCGATCGCAAGCGCATCGCACTGCGTGAGCTTCACGAAGTCGGCGGCCTGCTCCGGATCGGTCAGCAGCTGCTCGCGGGTCATCGTGCCTTCCGCGCCGTGGCCGTCTTCCTTGTCGCCCTTCATCGTCTCGAGCGAGCCGAGCACGCCGAGCTCGGCTTCGACCGTCACGCCGATCGAGTGCGCCATCTCGACGACCTTGCGCGACACGTCGACGTTGTACTCGTACGATGCGACCGTCTTGCCGTCGGCTTCCAGCGAACCGTCCATCATCACGCTGGTGAAGCCGCTGCGGATCGCGGCCATGCAGACTGCCGGCGACTGGCCGTGATCCTGGTGCATCACGACCGGGATGTGCGGGTACGACTCGACCGCTGCTTCGATCAGGTGGCGCAGGAACGGCTCGCCCGCGTACTTACGCGCGCCGGCCGATGCCTGCATGATCACGGGCGCGCCGACCTGGTCCGCCGCCGCCATGATCGCCTGGACCTGTTCCAGGTTGTTCACGTTGAAGGCCGGCAGGCCGTAACCGTGCTCTGCCGCGTGGTCCAGCAATTGACGCATTGATACGAGAGGCATTGTGGAACTCCATGGAATGAAAACCGGTGCGCCCTGACGCCGGCGCGGCGCTCGCTCCCGGTCGAACCCGGGGTGGCGCGGCGCGGCTGAGCGTCGAATAGCCGCATTTTATCGCGAAGCGCCTCCGATTCCGACCGCCCGGTGGCGCCGACTCGCAATTTGTTACGTTCGCACGGCACAATGCGGGCAAAAATGAGAAAAAAAGCCGCGCGGGGCTTCGGACCCCACGCGGCTTTCGCGCGAAAAACGGTGCCGGATCGATTTTTCAGCCGACCCGGGCGGCCGGCCTGCAGGCCGACCCGAGATTCAGCGGGCGCTCAATAGTGCTCGCCAACCCGCACGATCTTCAGCGTGTTGGTGCCGCCCGCCTGCCCCATCGGCTCGCCGACGGTCAGCACGACCATGTCGCCGTGCTGCACGTAGCCCTGCTTGACGACGATCTCGAGCGCCGCCTGCAACGCCGAGTCGCGGTCGCTGTTGAAGTCGACGTGCAGCGGCGTCACGTTGCGGTACAGCGCCATCGTGCGCTCGCTGCCGACGCGCGGCGTCAGCGCGAAGATCGGCACGTGCGTGTAGTGACGCGACATCCACAGTGCGGTCGCGCCCGATTCGGTCAGCGCGATGATCGCCTTCGCCCCCAGGTGGTACGCGGTGAACAGCGCGCCCATCGCGATCGACTGGTCGATCCGCGTGAACGTGCGGTCGAGGAAATCCTTGTCCAGCTCGACTTCTTCCGACTTTTCCGCCTCGACGCACACGGCCGCCATCGTCTCGATCGTGACGACCGGATACTTGCCGGCGGCCGTCTCGGCGGACAGCATCACCGCGTCGGTGCCGTCGAGCACCGCGTTCGCGACGTCCGACACTTCCGCGCGGGTCGGCACCGGCGCGTGGATCATCGATTCCATCATCTGCGTCGCGGTGATCACGAGCTTGTTCGACTCGCGCGCCATCCGGATCATCCGTTTCTGCAGCGCCGGCACGGCCGCGTTGCCCACTTCCACCGCGAGGTCGCCGCGCGCGACCATGATGCCGTCGGACGCGTCGAGAATGCTTTGCAGCGCCGGAATCGCTTCCGCACGCTCGATCTTCGCGATCATCTTCGGCTTGATGCCGTACGGCGCGCCCGCGATGTTCGCGAGCTGGCGCGCCATTTCCATGTCGGTCGCGTTCTTCGGGAACGACACCGCCACCAGGTCCGCGCCGAGCGACATCGCGGTGCGGATGTCTTCCATGTCCTTCGCAGTCAGCGCGGGCGCCGACAGCCCGCCGCCCTGGCGGTTGATGCCCTTGTTGTTCGACAGCTCGCCGCCCACCTTGACGATCGTGTGGATCTCGTCGCCGAGCACGCGCTCGACGGTCAGCACGATCAGGCCGTCGTTCAGCAGCAGCAGGTCGCCCGTGCGCAGGTCACGCGGCAGCTCCTTGTAGTCGAGCCCGACGCGCTCGTCGTTGCCCAGCTCGCAGCCCGCGTCGAGGATGAAGGCCTGGCCCGGCTCGAGCGTCGTCTTGCCGTTCTCGAACTTGCCGACGCGGATCTTCGGGCCCTGGAGGTCGGCCATGATCGCGATCTCGCGGCCGACCTTGCGGGCGGCCTCGCGCACCATCTCGGCGCGCTGGCGGTGATCGTCGGCCGTGCCGTGCGAAAAATTGAGCCGCACGACGTCGAGGCCCGCCTGCATCATCTGCAGCAGAATCTCCGGCGAACTGGAAGCCGGGCCGATCGTGGCGACTATCTTGGTGGCGCGCTGCATGAAACTCCTCATCTGGATCAAGGTGGATGCGCTGGGTGAAACGCTGCGAGAGCCGGAAGCGGCAGGCCCAGCGGCCGCCGCTCCGGGGGGCGTGCCGGTGCTTGCGCCCGGCATCGCTTTGTTCTGAATCTCGTGGTGCTGCTCGGCCGCGTCGCCGGCGGCCGCCGGTGCGCGCGGGGCGGTGTTCGCCCGCGCGGGCGCGCGTTTGCGCTTGCCCGCGCCGGCCGGCTGCTCCGCTTTCGCGGAGCGCGCGGCCTTCGTCACCCCTGCGCGCGCCGCCACGCTCAGGCCGCCCGCGTTTCCAGCACTTCCACCGCCGGCAGCTTCTTCCCCTCGAGGAACTCGAGGAAGGCGCCGCCGCCCGTCGAGATGTAGCTGACCTGGTCATGGATGCCGTACTTCGCGATGGCCGCGAGCGTGTCGCCGCCGCCCGCGATCGAGAACGCGGACGATTTGGCGATCGCTTCCGCGAGCGTCTTGGTGCCGTTGCCGAACTGGTCGAACTCGAACACGCCGACCGGGCCGTTCCACACGATCGTGCCGGCCTTCTCGAGCTGGCTCGCGAGCGCCTTGGCGGTATCCGGGCCGATGTCGAGGATCATGTCGTCCGCTTCGATGTCGGCGACCTGCTTCACCGTGGCCGCGGCCGTCGGCGAGAATTCCTTGGCCGTCACGACGTCGGTCGGGATCGGCACCGACGCGCCGCGCTCGCGCGCTTCGTCGATGATCGCCTTCGCCTCGTTGACGAGGTCGGCTTCCGCGAGCGACTTGCCGATCGACAGGCCGGCCGCGAGCATGAACGTGTTCGCGATGCCGCCGCCGACGATCAGCTGGTCGACCTTGCCGGCCAGCGACTTCAGGATCGTGAGCTTGGTCGACACCTTCGAGCCGGCGACGATCGCCACCAGCGGGCGCGCCGGGTTGCCCAGCGCCTTGCCGAGCGCGTCGAGTTCGGCAGCCAGCAGCGGGCCCGCGCACGCGACCGGCGCGTACTTCGCGATCCCGTGGGTGGTCGCTTCCGCGCGGTGCGCGGTGCCGAACGCGTCGTTCACGTACACGTCGCAGAGCTTCGCCATCTTCTGCGCGAGCTCGTCAGAATTCTTCTTCTCGCCCTTGTTCACGCGGCAGTTCTCGAGCAGCACGACCTGGCCCGGCGCGACGTTCACGCCGTTCTCGACCCAGTTCGACACGAGCGGCACGTCACGGCCGAGCAGCTCGGCGAGGCGCTTCGCGACCGGCGCGAGCGAATCTTCCGGCTTGAATTCGCCCTCGGTCGGGCGGCCGAGGTGCGACGTGACCATCACGGCCGCGCCGGCGTCGAGCGCGGCCTGGATGGCCGGCACGGACGCGCGCACGCGCGTGTCTTCGGTGATGTTGCCCTGGTCGTCCTGCGGGACGTTCAGGTCGGCACGGATGAATACCCGCTTGCCGGCGAGCTGGCCGGCGGCGATCAGGTCGGTAAGACGCTTGACTTGGCTCATGTTGAACAAATTGAAGTAGTGGATGGGGAAAGGGGGTTCACGCTGGACGTGCGCGGGCTGCCGCGAAAGGGCGCCGGATGCGGCCGTGGCTGGCGGTTCGCATGACGCGCACGGGTAAAAAATCTCGAACGGGCATTCTAGCCGATCCACCCGGCAGACTGACCCGCGGGCGGCGAATTCCGCCTATTTGGGATCGCGCGCGGGAACGGACCCATTGCCGCAATGCAGCAATGCATCCGCGCGAGCGGCCGGCGCCCGGCGGGCCGGAACGGCGGCCCATCAGAAGATCAGGCGCAGCACGGTGAATACGAGCATCCCGACGACGATCGTGCCGAGCATGCTGCGCCGCCACAAAAACCAGCCGAGGCCGGCGAGCGCCGCGTAGAACGGATGGTTGGACAGCGCGAACGACAACCCGGCCGGCGTTTCGAGCACGTCGGGCAGCACGACGGCGACCAGTGCCGCCGCCGGCGCGTAGCGCATCGCGCGCTGCGCGCGCTCGGGCAGCACGGTGCGTTCGCCGCCGATCAGGAACAACGCGCGCGTCACGGCCGTGACGATCGTCATCCCGATGATGACGATCCAGATTTCCGTCGCGCTCATCAACTACTCCTTGAAATGTTGCCATCGATGGCGGGCAAGAAAGACATACCCTTGACAGGCAGCTTCTTCCATCGACTAGGATCACCGGCATGATTCTTGTCTATCGCTACCGGGTGAAGTCGCTCAACGGACTGCTCAACAAGCAGAGCCGTGCGGTGAACTATGTCTGGAACTTCTGCAACGACACGCAGAAACATGCCCTGAAGTGGAACAAGAGGTGGCCGACGGGTTTCGATCTGAACGTACTGACGACGGGCTGCAGCAAGATACTCGGCATCCACTCCGGCACGGTCAACGCAACGTGCGAGCAATACGCGAAGTCGCGCAATCAGCGCCGTCGGCCTTACTTGCGCTATCGCGGCAAGAAATCTCTTGGCTGGGTGCCGTCGAAGGGGCGTGACCTGAAGCGCGAAGGCGACGCATTTCGCTTTGCCGGCAGCACCTTTCGCGTGTTCAACAGCCGGGCGCTTCCCGAAGGCAAGATCAAGGACGGAACCAACTTTGCGCAGGATGCGCGCGGCAATTGGTTCTTGAACATCGTGATCGAGATGCCAGATGTTCAGGCCCGCCCGATCCGTTCCGGCGTCGGCATCGATCTCGGCCTGAAAGACTTCGCCACACTTTCGACGGGCGAGAAGCTGCCGAACGACCGGTTCGGCCAGCGAGCGGCCGATAAGCTGGCAAAGGCCCAGCGAGCGCGAAAGCACAAGCGACATATCGCGAAATTGCACGCCAAGGTGGCGAATGCGCGTGCTGATTTCCAGCACAAGTTGGCGCTCGATTTGGTGCGGCGCTTCGATTACATCGTGGTCGGCAGCGTGTCGCCCGCGAAACTCGCCACAACCCGGATGGCGAAGAGCGTCTACGACGCATCCTGGTCGTCCTTCCGAAACAAGCTCCGTTACAAGGCGATCGCGCACGGGGCCACGTTCGAGGAAATCGACGAAAGCGGTTCCACCCAGTCCTGTTCGGCGTGCGGGTCGAAAGACAGCACGACGCGGCCGAAAGGTATCGCGGGACTGCGAGTAAGAGAGTGGGCCTGCGATGGCTGTGGTGTCGTGCATGATCGAGATACCAACGCTGCTTTGAACATTCTCCGATGCGGACGTGCATCGCCAGCTGTGGGAATCCGCCCCCTTTAGGCGGCGGAGGACGTCAATCGATTTCCTTTTCGTGCACGGTTTCGGTGCGAATGCGCCGCCAGTCGGCCCGCTCGACGAAGAAATCGGCCGTGCAGCCGGCCGCGAGCGCGGCGAGCACCGCGAGCGGCAGCGCGAGCCGGTACGGCAGGTCGAACGCGACGAGCGACACGACACCGGCGACCGCGACGGCCGCGAGCGTCGAGCGGTTCGCGACCGCCGACACCATGATGGGGATCAGCGCGAGCGTGCCGGCCAGTTCCAGCCCCCAGCTCGCGGGAAAGAAGCTCGCGAGCAGGATGCCGGCGAGCGACGACACCTGCCACGACAGCCAGCTCGCGAGCGCCATCCCCCAGAAATACGCTTCCTTGCCGGGCACGTGGCCGTACGCAAAGCCCTGTTTCTGGAACAGCAGGTAGATCACGTCGCCGTTGAAATAGCCGATCGCGAGGCGCCGCCAAAGCGGCAGGTAGGAAAAATGGGGAGCAAGCCCGGCGCTGAAGATCACGAAGCGCGTGTTGACCATCGCAGCCGTGAGCAGGATGGTCCAGATCGGCAGCTTCGCCGCGAGGAGCGGCAGCACCGCGAGCTGCGACGAGCCCGCGTAGACCAGCAGCGACATCGCGCTCGCCTGCCAGAGGGTCATGACCGACTTGCTCATCGCGATGCCGGTGACGAGCCCCCACGAGAAAATCGCCATCAGCGTCGGGGAATAGTCGCGCGCGCCCTGGATCAGCGCGAAGCGGTCGGTGGCGGACAATCGAGCGAGCATGGGAAGCGGGCCGCAGCGGGCGGTTCGTCGGGGCGCCGGCGCCTCCTGCCGGGTCGACCCTTCGTTATTGGAATCGGTACCGGGCGATTATAGCGCCGGCCCCGCGCCGACCGACCGGATCGCCTTCAAATGACGCTAAAATATGCGTCTTTCCGGCTCAACGCTGCATACAACCGCATCCCAGGAGAAATCTATGTCAATGGCCGACCGCGACGGCAAGATCTGGATGGACGGCAAGCTGATCGACTGGCGCGACGCCAAGATCCACGTCCTGACCCACACGCTGCACTACGGCATGGGCGTCTTCGAGGGCGTGCGCGCGTACAAGTCGGCCGACGGCAGCACCGCGATCTTCCGCCTGTACGAGCACACGAAACGTCTGCTGAATTCGGCGAAGATCTTCCAGATGGACGTGCCGTTCGACCGGGAAACGCTCGAAGCCGCGCAACTCGCAGTCGTGCGCGAGAACCAGCTCGAGTCGTGCTACCTGCGCCCGATCATCTGGGTCGGCTCGGAAAAGCTCGGCGTGGCCGCGAAGGGCAACACGATCCACGTCGCGATCGCCGCATGGCCGTGGGGCGCGTACCTCGGCGAGGAAGGCCTCGCGAAGGGCATCCGCGTGAAGACGTCGTCGTTCACGCGCCACCACGTGAACGTGTCGATGGTGCGCGCGAAGGCGTCGGGCTGGTACGTGAACTCGATCCTCGCGAACCAGGAAGCCACCGCCGACGGCTACGACGAAGCGCTGCTGCTCGACGTCGACGGCTACGTGTCGGAAGGCTCCGGCGAGAACTTCTTCCTGGTGAACAACGGCAAGCTGTACACGCCCGACCTGTCGTCGTGCCTCGACGGCATCACGCGCGATACCGTGATCACGCTCGCGAAGGACGCCGGCATCGAGGTGATCGAGAAGCGCATCACGCGCGACGAGGTCTACACGGCCGACGAGGCGTTCTTCACCGGCACGGCCGCTGAAGTCACGCCGATCCGCGAGCTCGACAACCGCACGATCGGCAGCGGCGCGCGCGGCCCCGTCACGGAAAAGCTCCAGTCGGCGTTTTTCGATATCGTGTCGGGCAAGAACGCGAAGTACGCGAACTGGCTGACGAAGGTCTGAGCGCGCCGCGCCACCGACCGCCCCACAAAAGAGTGATAAGAGAAAGTCTCATGAGTGAAATCAAGGAAATGCCGCTGGTCGAGCTGACGGCCAAGGATCTTCCCGCGTACTGCCCGAACCCGGCCATGGCGCGCTGGAGCGCCCACCCGCGCGTCTTCATCGACGTCTCGCACGGCGAGGCACGCTGCCCGTACTGCGGCACGCGCTACAAGCTGCGTGACGGCGAGGTCGTCAAGGGCCACTGAGCCCCGGCGGCCGGGCCTGCAGGCTGATGCAGGCCCGCCGATCGCCCAGGCGGCGCAGCCGGATTGCCGGCGCGCCGCCGTTCTCCATTCTGGCAACCCGAACGCGGCGCCTGAGCGCCGTGCTTCATTACGACATCGGAAGTCGACCTGATGCGTCGAGCGCTGGTTATCGCACCGAACTGGATCGGTGACGCATTGATGGCGCAGCCGCTTTTTGCGCTGCTGAAGAAAAACCATCCCCGCATCGCGATCGATGCCGTCGCGCCCTCGTGGGTCGCGCCCGTGCTCGAGCGGATGCCCGAGATCCACGATGTCTACGCGACCGATCTCGCGCACGGCAAGCTGCAACTGCTGCGCCGCTGGCAGCTCGCGAGCGACCTGCGCGACGTCGGCTACGACGCGGCGTACGTGCTGCCGAACTCGCTGAAATCCGCGGTGATCCCGTGGCTCGCGAACATCCCGCTGCGGGTCGGCTACACGGGCGAGCACCGCTACGGGCTGCTGAACGTGCGGCACGCGAACCCGGACAAATCGGACGAGCGGCCGCCGATGACGGCCCACTACGCGGCGCTTGCATACGCGCCGGGCGCGAAGCTGCCCGAGTCGATGAAGACGCTGCCCGCGCCGCGCCTCGACGCCGATCTCAACGAGACGGCGCGCGTGTCCGCACGTTTCAATCTCGATACGCGCAAGCCGCTCGTCGTGTTCTGCCCGGGCGCGGAATACGGCCCGGCCAAGCGCTGGCCGCCCGAGCACTTCGCGTCGCTCGCCACCATCGTCCACCAGTCGTTCCCGTACACGCAGATCGTCGCGCTCGGCTCGCAGAAGGACGCCGCGGCCGCGCAGGCGATCGCCGACCACGCGCCGAACGTGCGCAACCTGTGCGGGCAGACGTCGCTGTCGGAGGCGTGCGCGCTGATCGCGCGCGCGAACGCGGTGGTCACCAACGATTCGGGGCTGATGCACGTTGCCGCCGCGCTACGCCGGCCGCTCGTCGCGCTGTACGGATCGACCGATCCGCGCCACACCCCTCCGCTGTCGGACCTGGCGAAGGTACAATGGCTTCATCTCGAATGCAGTCCCTGCTTCGAACGCGAGTGCCCGCTCGGCCACCTGAAGTGCCTGCGCGAACTCGGTCCCGAGCAGGTATTCGGCGATTTGCGCGGCATGCTCGTCGGGCAGCGCTGACCCTGGCCGGCAGCGTCGCACGGCGCGCCGGGCAATCCGATTCACCGGTGTACGGCGGCTCCATCCGGGCCGCCGTGCTGAATACGGCGCGCGACGCGCGCGAGAGATAACCCCGATGCCACGTTTTGCCCGCCTCTTCGAAGCCGCCGCCGATACGCTGAACGCCTACTACCAGGCCGTCGCCGATGCCAATCTCGACGCGCTGCTGGGACTGTGGATCGACGAGGATTTCGCCAGCTGCGTATGGGCGGACGGCGAGCATCTGCACGGCCTCGACCAGATCCGCAGCGGGCTCGCCAACCGGCTCGCCACGCGCCCCGTGACGATCGAGCCGCTCGACATCCGCGTGTACGACAGCCTCGGCACGGTCGTCTATACGATCGCCGAAGCGCATCAGCAGGCCGACCTGACGGCCGAACCCGACATGGTTTTCGCGACGTACGTGATGATTCACGAACGTGGCGAGTGGCGCATCGCGCACATTCACGCGAGCCCGATTCCCGAACAAGCGGCCGGACAATTCGCCGCGAAGATCCGTCATGGGCAGGGTCCGCTGCACTGACGAAAAGACGAAGCAACGCATACGCGGGGCGATCATGAGTACGGCTTCTCCGCCCACCTCGCCGCTGACCGGGGCCCCGGCCCCCGACGACGACATACTGCGCTATCGCGCACCACGCTGGCTGCCTAACAGCCATGCGCAAACCATCGTGCCCGCGCTGTTCGCGCGGCGTCCCGTCGTCGCCTACCGACGAGAGCGATGGGAAACCCCCGATCACGACTTCATCGATCTCGACTGGGTCGCGCATCTCGACAGCGCGGCGCCGGCGCCCGATGCGCCGCTGTTCGTGCTGTTCCACGGCCTCGAAGGCAGCTCCGGCTCGCACTACGCGCTCGCGATGATGGCCGCCGCGCGCGCGAAGGGCTGGCACGCCGTCGTGCCGCACTTCCGCAGTTGCAGCGGCGAGATCAACCGCCAGCCGCGCTTCTACCATCTCGCCGACAGCGCCGAGGTCGACTGGATCCTGCGCCGGCTCGCCGCGCAGCATCGCGGGCCGCTCGTCGCGGCCGGTGTGTCGCTCGGCGGCAACGTGCTTCTGCGCTGGCTCGGCGAGCATCGCAGCGACACGTCGATCCTGCGGGCGGCCGCCGCGATCTCGACGCCGATCGACGTGCACGCCGGCGGGCGCGCGCTGTCGCAAGGCTTTGCGATGGTCTACACGCGCAGCTTCCTGAAGACGCTCAAGCGCAAGGCACTCGCGAAGCTCGACCAGTACCCGGGGCTGTTCGACCGCGACGCCATGCTGCAGGCCGTGACGATGCGCGACTTCGACGAAGTCGTGACCGCGCCGCTGCACGGTTTCGCGAACGCCGACGACTACTGGACGAAGGCGACGACACGGCCGCTGCTGCCCGCGATCGATGTGCCGACGCTGATCCTCAACGCCCGCAACGACCCGTTCCTGCCTGAATCGGCGCTACCGGGCCCGGCCGACGTATCGCCGGCCGTCGAGCTCGACCAGCCTGCGGCCGGCGGGCACGCGGGATTCATGACCGGGCCGTTCCCCGGCCGCCTCGACTGGCTGTCGGCGCGGGTGTTCGGCTATTGCTCCAAATTCGTCGACCATGGATGACATCGTCACGCAGGCCCTCGCCAAGTGGCCGAACGTGCCGCACTGTACCGGCTGGCTGCTGCTCGACCGGCGCGGCGAATGGCGGCTGCGCGACGACGCGGCGCAGGCGGCCGGCGAACTCGGCTCGCCGATCCGGCATGCGGCGCTGAACGCGTTCATCGGCCGCAACTACGAATGCGATGCGCAGGGCCAGTGGTTCTTCCAGAACGGGCCGCAGCGCGTGTACGTCGAGCTCGCCTATACACCGTGGATCGTCCGGCTCGCCGAGCGCGACGGGCAGCTCACGCTCACCGACCAGACCGGCGCGCCGTTCGAACCGGACGAAGCCTGGCTCGACGACGCGGGCGGCGTGCTGTTTCGCGCGGCCGGCACGCCGCCGCGCATCGCGGCGCTGCACGATCACGACCTCGGGCTGTTCGCCGATCATGCGGATTTCGATGCCGCGCCGCCCGTGCTGCGCTGGCGCGACGGCCGCACGCTGCCGCTCGGCAGCATCGTCGGTGCGGACGTGCCCGCGCGGTTCGGCTACGTCGCCAGCCCGGCGCAACAGGCCCGCAATACGGCTGACAGCGGCAACTGACCCGCAGCGGCCGCGCCCGCGCTTCCCGAGTATCGGCCGCTACCCGCGGCCATTCTTCTCGTCTTCGCGCTCTTCCTTGTAGCGCGCCTCGAATTCCAGCAGCCGCGCGCCGATCATCGACTGCTCGTAGAACGACACGTCCTTCGCGTCGCGCGCTTCCTTCAGCTGGCGAATCGCCGACGGCCACGCGCCGTCGAGCGCGAGCTTCTCCGCGAGCGCGCGGCGCCGCGCCAGCAGGTCACCCTTGCCGTCGCTCGCCTTCGCGAGATAGTCCCACCAGTCCGGCTGCTCGGGGTCGGCCTTCGCCTGCGCGCGTGCCTGCGCCTGCGCTTCCGCGAAGCGGCGCGCCGCGATCAGCGCCTGAAGATGCGCGACGATCGCCGCGTGCGACGCCGGCCAGCGCCGCTGCGCAAGCGCCGCGAGCCGCACCGCGTCGTCGGCCTGCCCCGCGCGGCGCGCGATGTCGGCGGCCAGGACGTCGAGGCTCGGCGAGCCCGTCGCCGGATCGTCCTCACGCCGCTCGCGGGCGTCGAACGCACTGCGTGCCGACGCGAGCGCCTTGCCGGCCGCGTCGTACTCGCCGAGCAGCGCATCCGCGAGTGCGATGCCGTACCAGTTCGCCGCGACGTTCGGCGCGGTGCGATCGTCGATCTCGAACTGCATTCGCCGCGCCTCGGCCGCGATGTCGGTCGGCGCGCGGTTCTGCAGGACGCGCAGCCGCGCACGCACGAACCCGTATTCGGGCGACTGGCGCGGCTGCCGGTACGGCGCGCGGCGCGCGCGATCCTCCATGTCGGCGATCCGCTCGCCGGTCAGCGGGTGCGTGCGCGCGTACGCCGGCACGCCCGCATCGCCCATCGACGCGCGGTCGAGCCGCTCGAAGAAGCCCGGCATCCCGTACGGGTCATAGCCCGCGCCCGCGAGCAGCTGAAAGCCGACACGATCGGCCTCGCGCTCGGCCGAACGCGAGAAGCGCAGCTGGTTGTCCACCGCATACGCCTGCCCGCCCATCGCGATCGCACTGCCGAGGTCGCCGCTTCTCGCGAGCACGCCGGCCAGCACACCGAGCAGCATCGTCGCGAGCGCCGTGTAGCCGGTCTTCTCATTCGCGCCGATCATCCGCGCGATGTGCCGCTGCAGCACGTGCCCCATCTCGTGGCCGACCACCGATGCGAGTTCCGACTCCGTCTGTGTCGTGACGACGAGGCCGCTGTTGATCCCGATGAAGCCGCCCGGCATCGAGAATGCGTTGATCTGCGGATCGCGCACCGGGAACAGGTCGAAGTCCGGCGTGTAGCCGCCGATGAAGCGCGCGGCCGCCGCGGCCGCGAGCCGCGCCGCCATCGCGTTCAGGTAGTCGCGCACGAGCCAGTCGTCGAGATAGTCGGGATCGCGCCGCACTTCGCGCATCACGCGCTCGCCGAGCCGGCGCTCGGCCTGCGGCGTCAGCGAACCGCCGGAGCCGTCGCCCAGGTCGGGCAGCTCCAGCGAGCGAAGCGGCGCGCGCAGGCTCGCGGCCGGTGCCGACGCGCCGCCTGCGTCCGAAAACCGGCTCTCCGCGCCGCCGTACGTGCCGAACACGCCGGCCGCGATGCCGGACGGCACGGTGGAAATCGACCGCGCGCCGCCGGCCGCCGATTCGAGCGGCGGCGCGGACGCGCTCTGCGCACGGCCGCTCGGCGGCAATGCGAGCGCCACCGACAGCGACACGGCAAGCAACTGTTTGACACGCATGGCAGGATGAAAACGACGCCGTCCCGCGCGCCGGGCGCGCATCGCGGCGTTTGGTCTGAATATTCGGGTCATTGTACCGGCGGCAGCGTGACTGTCCCGTTCGGCATGGACGCCATCTGCATCCCCGGCGCCGCGTATGCCACTGCTATGATAGGCGCCCGTTGAACCGTTGGATCGGATCGGGGCGCAGAGACGGGATTCGATGCCCCGGCCAATCGCGATGCGCGATCGCGGGACGTGCTCGCGCCCGCCGTTCCACTAGAGGAAGACATGTCAGGACTCACCCATTTCGATGCCGCCGGCCATGCGCACATGGTCGACGTCGGCGGCAAGCAGGAAACCCGACGCATCGCGATCGCGCGCGGCACGATCCGGATGCTGCCGGCCACGTTCGCGCTGATCCGCGACGGCAAGGCCAAGAAAGGCGATGTGCTCGGCGTCGCGCGCATCGCGGCCATCCAGGGCGCCAAGCGCACGGCCGACCTGATCCCGCTGTGCCATCCGCTCGCGCTGACGCGCGTGGCCGTCGAGTTCGAACTCGACGACGCGTTGCCCGGCGTCCACTGCGTCGTGCAGGTCGAGACGTTCGGGCGCACCGGCGTCGAGATGGAAGCGCTGACCGCCGTGCAGGTCGGGCTGCTGACCGTCTACGACATGTGCAAGGCCGTCGATCGCGGGATGGTGATCACCGACGTGAGCGTGCGCGAGAAACGCGGCGGGAAGTCGGGGGACTGGAAGGCGGAGGAATAAGACTCCGTTTCGTAAATCCTTTCTTCGATTCCATACCGGCCACCCCGGTATCACCTTCGTTTGACGAAATCGCCTCGAATCTGACTGCTAGCATACGAAAAATCGATCTTGTCCCACTCCGGTCTCACAAGAAACTGGAATGGCTTCAATTCTGAGGCTGGCCCAATTTCCGTCCCAGTCTTAGTTGGAAAATTCCGGCTCTTCGGGGCGGGCCGAACCGGCCCGATCGGTGCACTGGCGGGCGAATTCCGCCGATGCGCACCGTAATGCACTCGCACTTCCGTGATCTACTTGATGCGCATTTCCAGTGCGCTTTGATCCCGCGCGACCGACTCGTAGCGGTAGACCGTGCGGAACAGCTGCAATAACGCGCAGGTCTGCCGCTGGCTTGCGCCGAAACGCTGCATCAAGTCCGTGAAAAGCTCACGGCGCCGAGAAGGCTTCAGAGCTTTTTTGACAGCACGTCCTGCAGCATGGCCTTGTCCAGCGACAGATCGGCCACGAGCCGCTTGAGCTTGGCGTTCTCTTCCTCAAGTTGCTTCAGCCGGCGCAGTTCCGAGCGCGACAGCCCGCCATATTTCGTCCGCCAATTGTAGAACGTCGCGTCGCTGATCCCCATCTTGCAGCACACCTCCGCGACAGGCGTGCCCAGCTCGGCCTGCTTCAATGCGTATGTGATCTGTTCCTCGGTGAACTTGCTCTTCTTCACGGCATGACCTCCTGGTCTCGATGACAACGCCATGCCGGAATTTTCCACTTTCAAATGGGACAGTTTTGTGGGCTAGGGTCATGCCAATGTAAAGATCTGATGAATTCATGCCGTTATCCATGTGGGTGCAATAAATGCGCTCGCGATCAATGGACGACTAGGAGGTGGTTGAGTGGCAATTGAATCCGGAGCTTGGGCTCCATATCTTAATAATCCTATTGTCTGCGCTGCTTTCGTGGTTTCAGTCGCGTCTGGCGTCGTCTTCGCCGTGCTGAAAACCAAGAAATCGGATAAAAAAATCATCCAACTGGCGGTTGTGTGCTTTTTCCTCATCTCCCTTGGTGTTCTCCTTGTATCTGCCGGTACAGTCTTAGGCCAGAATCGAGGCTCGGTTGAGAACGCGCGAGCACAATCAAGCAATGGCAATGGCAATGGCAATGGCAATGGCAATGGCAATGGCAATGGCAATGGCAATGGCAATGGCAATGGCAATGGCAATGGCAATGGCAATGGCAATGGCAATGGCAATGGCAATGGCAACAGTGTTGCGCAAGGCGCATCTTCATCCGTAGGGAATGTACAACTAAATGCGGCCCCGATTGCACCCGCTTCGGGATCGTCGGCTCCTGTTGTCACCGGCATTAATACGGGAGGCCTTTTGTCCAATAATGTCCAGGTGGTGAATGGCTCGAACAATAATGTTACCAACCAAGCGGGGAAACAGAAGTGAAAGTGAAAATTTCGCTCATCGCTCTAGTTGCCGCACTCTCTTCATGCCCCTCGTTGTCCACTAGCGCTGAAGGTGCAGGGAATGCGCAAATCGTCACCGGCGACTGCAATATTGTAGTTAATTCGGCTACACCAAAATCATTCCCTGCGCAGTACTGCCCGAAATTCTCTGTCGCAAAGGATGCGGCAGATGCACTCGCAAAAATAGAGAGATATATCGAAGCCTCAAATCCAACCAAATTGGACTTAGCCTCCGCTAAAATTGAGAAATGGGCATCGGATAGCGAAGACTATTTAACACTCAGCCTTTCCAATACCAGCACACTGCCGGCACAGAGGGTGAAGATTCGATTTTTGGCTCCGGTTAATCCAGGGGAAAATCAATCTCATCAAATAAATTTTAGCCCCAGCCGAGCCGTCCCATCAGCCATGCTAAAAAATCTTAGCATTGGAAGCAAAGATACAACAAAAATTCCAGTGGCCCCTGTTTCAGAGTTGATCAGATATTCTAGAAATGGAGTGCCAGCCGATTACGAGTTCATTGGTGCAGGCACAACCCCAAACGCGCCCGATGATATGACGCAGCAATACATTCAAGGCCACGGCTTGACCAATAACTACACATTCCAGTCGACCGCGTCCAGTCTTGGCGTTCAGATTTTGTATGGAACGATATTCGGCGGAAAAGTTAGCCTGCTAACTGGTGTGTATCTTTATTTCGGGAAAGTCACTGCTAATCAGCCAATCGACGGCACAGAGCGGGAGGGCATCATCGAATAGGTAGCTACTTCCAGCGGTCTATGAGTGTGCACGAACAATCATTGGCCTTCTTCGGTGACCTGAGCAGCATGGTTCGCACTGAATCAGTTTTTTTATGGGCTCGGTGTGAACCGTTTAGAGAAAAGTCTCGACCCGGTTCACCTGAGGCACACCCGATTCACATTGCTCGTAGGTGGTCAGCACACTCCTGTCTGGGCCATCACGAGACGTGAGATTGGTTACCGGCAATCCATAAAGAAAGGCCCTAAGCGGTCGATAACTACACTGAGTTATGCGGACGCCCCCCTATCGCAGGCGCCCCCTTTCTAACCATGTCGTAACGAACAAGCACGGAGGGTCTCAAAATGGCTATCACTTGCCCGAAATGCAACAGCCCGCAGGTGGACAAGCGAAATTACGGGAAAAAAGCAGGCACTGCGGTTGGGGCGGGCGCAGGGGCAGTGGGAGGCTGGCTCGGTGCAGGCGAAGGCGCGGCCGCGGGTGCAGCAATCGGTTCGCTAGTTCCTGTCGTCGGAACCCTGCTTGGCGGCATCGCCGGTGGTATTTTGGGCGCATTGGGTGGTGCCGCCACCGGCGCAGTTGTAGGCTCAAAAGCTGGCGAGATGGTGGACTCGCACGTGCTCGACAACTACAAATGCCTCGATTGCGATCATACGTTTAGCGTATAAGCTATCTTCGTCCGCCTGAACCGATAAGCCCTTGCAGTCCGTCCGACTGCAAAAACCAACTGGCGGAATGTTAGCGCCCCAGGGTCTCAAATTCGGCGCGGCGGACCACGATGCAGGCTCCATGATTATCACGGCGACTAGTTAAAACATGACCGACAAGACCATCGAACAATTCGACCAAGCGATGCGCGGCATTTATGACGCCGCCCGACGGTTGAAGCCGCCATACCACGCAACATACTTCTTGCGGATGGTGAACGAACACGGTGGCAAGGAGACTGCGAACCGACTGCTGGCAACAAACAAGCCATCGGAAGGGTTCACTGAACTCTTTCTCCGTGGACGGGAAAACCTCCGTCTAAGCGTCGAATATCTTGTCCTTCAGAAACCGTGGCGCGATCTGTTCACGGAAGAACAGCTTGCGGTCGCGAGGAAGCGGTTGATCGAGGTTGAATGTCCGTTGCCAGCGGACGAGCGGGGTTGATCGCCTGACGACACCGAAATGACCTACAGATATTTCCTCGACGGCGTGGTCCATCCCGAACGAGCGCAGATACCCGATCACCACATCTCCCCTAAGTTCAAGCACGTTGTATCCGGGGTGAATGCGAAAGCTGACGTTCGGATTCTCATGAATCAGGTGGCTGTATGGGTCGAGACGGAAGTCGAGTGGAATGCCTTGGACCTGCGCAACGCAGTCAGGTACATGGTCCAGCTGGAAATGGACATTGTGGGCTTCCTTCTCGGCCACACCTATGATGTGGAAATACGGCGGGCCATCTGCCCGGAAGTCGGTCTCGATGTCGTTTTCGGCATCGACGTTCCTTGCATCGGCGAACTGCATCGGGGAGTCGATCTGCATGCCCGAATTGCAGCCATGCGTCCTAAGCTGCGAGGCGAACCGGGAGTCTTCCTTCATCGGTGCTTACGCGACCTTATCACCGCGATGAAGGAACCGGACGATGTTGCTTTCCACTGCTATCGAGCCATCGAATCGCTTCGCCACCATTGCGTCGCTACTCGATCACTGGACCCGAAGGACAAGACAACTCAGTGGAAGACACTGCGCGAGATTGCCGGGTGTGATGAATCAGCGACGAGGCTACTGGAAAATGCAGCGCAGGCCCCACGCCACGGAGAACCCCAAGTCGTTCCTGAGGCAGATGCGGTCAAGCTCCTGACCACAGCATGGACTATCGCGGACGGCTACATCCTCAACTGCTGATGATGTTTGCGGTCATTCCGAGAACAGCTACGCGCTCGACGACAACCCGATCCGGTTCAAGGTGCGCCCCGACGGCTTCGAGGTGCGCGCGACGGTCGGCTCGATGGACAGCGACGTGATGACGCGGCCGGGCATCTTCCGCTACCGCGTCGACGGCGACACCGTGCAGCGCGTACAGCCCGTCGCGCTCAACGGCCGCGATTTCGTCGACGAATGGCTGAAGGCGGATGATGCGCTGGCGCGCGAGTGGAGCGAACCCGCCGCAGCAGCGGCCGCGCTGAAAGGCCGGCAGGCGTTCGACAAGGCCAGCAAGGTGGCCGGCAGGGGGTTCGCGTATGGCCCGGTGCGCGGCTGCTCGGACAGCAAGGATCGCTTTCAGGTCGAACTCGATCTGACGGGCACCACCGGGGAAACGGTCGCGCGACACTACGCGCAGATTCGCCAGGAGCGCAACGGGTTCACGCTGCTCGGGCTGAGTACCGCGGCCGAGCCGGCTTGCCGCGGCGCGAACCTGATGCCGCAGCACTGAACGTCGGACGCGCGTGCCGTCACGGCCGCGCGCATCGACTGTCGGCGGTCATGCACAACGAGGCGGCGGGGACCTCTAAGCGGGCCGCACCGCCCACGCCTCACTGGCCGCGCTGCGGCTCGAACACGAACGGTTGAGTCAGCAGGAACGGGTTCGCGGTCGCGCCCGTCTGCACGCAGGTCGCGTGCGTCATCGCGTCGACGGCCGCACGATCAGCCGCCGCATTGCGGCTGCTCGTCGTCACGGTGACGTTCTGCGCTTCGCCGGACGTCGTCATCAGCGCGCGCACGAGCACGGTCGCCGGGCGCGTGAGCGGCTTCGCGGTATCCGGATAGACGGCGCGCGGAATGTGACAGGTCAGCTTGCTTTCCTGCGACGACGACAGCATCGCGCAGCCGGAAAACAGCATCGCGACGGCGGGCAGGATCAGGTAGGTTGAGCGAATAGCCATGGTCGAATATCGTTCTTCAGCACTGTTCCGGACACACGCGCCGCGCACCGGAACACGTCGCCCGGCCGCATCGCATGCATCACACTGCGCCGCGGCCATCGGACCGGCGCCCCGTTACGGCCGCACGGCCGATCGATGCTCGGCCGCGATCCTGCGTGGCGGACTTCCCGGGTGACCGGGGTGTTGCCTGTGTTCGCGCTGCCCTCGCCTCACACGGGTCGGCACGCGAGCGCTTTCGCGCATTGTGCACGCGCGGCCCGGCGAGAGGCGGCGATTTGACAATGGTTGATGCGAATCGCCGGGCCTTCAGCCGGAATCCATGCAATCCGCGAGGCAATCGATGCGCGGCCGGAATCGCCGGGTTCGCGCCGGGCGCTAACGCCCGACGCGCACCGCCGCTCCGTCGCGGCTCGGCACATGCCGGAATTCCCCGTTCCGGCAGGCGCTGCGCGCATCAATCCGAATCGTCGTCGTCCTCGTCGTCGGCCGCATCGGCCGGCACTTCGCCGTATTTCGCGACGACCGCCGCCTTGAACGGCTTCAGCGCCGGCTGCTGATCGCACAGCTTGTACAGCGCGGCCAGTTGTTGCGGCCAGTCCTTCAACTCCTTCGCAAACACGTGCAGGCGTGCGACGGTGTCGAGCGCGTCGGCCTCGCGGCCGGCCAGCGCCTGCAGTGCCGCATAGCGGCGCAGCACCGTCTCGCCGGGCAGCAGCGCGATCGCGCGCTCATGCGCGGCGAGCTTGGCCGGCAGGTCGTCCGCCGAAATCGGGAGGAGCGTGGCCGCACCGTATTCACCCCACGCGCCGAACAGCAGCGACGGCGCATCGCGGTACTGCGCAGCCGGATCGCTGCCGTAATACAGCACTTCCGCGCGCTGGTAGTCGCGCAGCACCGGCACCGCCGCCAGCACACCGCCGACCGACAGCACCGCGAACAGCCCGAATGCCGCACGCCCCGGCAGGATGCGCAGCGACTTCACCTCGAGCAGCCCGATCACGAACATGGCCGGCAACAGGAAGAACATGTACTGCTGCGGATACTCGACCAGCGCGTGCATCAGCAGGATGCCGATCAGCGCGAAGCCGAACACGCGCATGCTCGACTGCGGCGCGCGCACCGCGCGCACGAACCACGTCACGAGCGCGACGACGAGCACGCCCAGGCCGGCGAGGCCGGACTTCGCGAGCAGGTCGATGAAGATGTCGTGCGAGTTGTTCGCGATCTCGACACCGCCGAGCGAGCGCACGAGCGCGAACTGGTGCGACGGGAATTCACCCCAGCCGACACCGAGCAGCGGATGTTCGCGAAACATCGCGAGCCCGTACTTCCACAGCGCGAGGCGCGGTGCGATCTGCCCCGCGTCCCGCATCCGGTCGGCCGCGGATTCCGCGAGGCCCAGGTGATAGTGGACGTTCGCCCAGCGCACCGCGACGTTCACCGCGATGAACGCCACCGCGAGCACGACCGGGATCGCCCACGCACGCGCATTGCCCGGCGCGCGGCGCGATTCGAGCCACGCCATCCAGAAGCCCGCGACGACCATCACCGCGACCTGCAGCCACGGCCCGCGCGACACCGTCAGCGCCAGACCGGCGGACAGCACGATCGACAGCACGAGCCACGCCCATACCGCGAGCCGGCGCGTCTGCACGAGATACAGCGCGCCCGCGAGCGCGAACGCGATGTAGCTGGCCAGATGGTTCGCTTGCGCCATGTTGCCGTACGGACGGCGATCGACCGCGACGTTGTATATCACGACGAACGGCGACAGCGCCGACTCGAGGTGGAACAGCTGCACGATCTGCGTTCCGACCGCGAACACGCCGCCGATGAGCAGCGCGCCGGCCATCATCCGCGACACGGCCTCGGCCAGGCCGTCGCGCGCGAGCGCATAGCCGGCCTGCATCGCGACCAGCGCGGCGGCGAGATAGCCGACCGCCAGCCAGTTCATCGACGGTACCTTGAGCGGGATCAGCGCGACCTGCGCGATGAGCACCACGGCGAACCCGAGCGGCGCGACGAACGCGGCCGGCGCCGCAAACGGCTCGGCCGGACGGCCCGTGCGCGCGAGCAGCACGACGGACACCCCGACCAGCAGATACAGCACCAGCGCGGAAAACTCGGAATAGAAGGTCGGGATCGGATACGTGTGATTCGTGATCGCGTACGGCACGATCAGGGCGACAGCCAGCGCAACGAGCGGCAACGAACGGGAAAAAGTAGAAGGCATGAGCGAACCGGATGTCAGCAACCGGCGCACTATACAAAACTTTGCCCCCTCTGTGCGGGGCCTTCGCTCCGCGCCCTGGCGCCGGGTGGCCGCCCCGGCCGGCTGACGAGGCGGCCGGCATGCTGCCCGCGCCGCCCTGCACCACGATCGGCACTAAGCGCGGCACTCCGCCGGCGCATATTTCGCGGGCAGCGTCGCCGCGTCAGCCGGCAGCGGCCCGGCCCCCGGCGCGGGCAGCGACGACGCCCCCTTGCCGGCGGCGAAGCACTCCCACGCGATCGCGCCGGCCTGCATCGCGCCCTTTTTGAGCGGCACGCGTGCGGTGGGCGCGTCGGCCTTGTCGGGCGCGGACGGCACGAGCACCAGCGTGTTGGTGCCGGCCGCGGCGACGCGCGTGGTGAACGCGACCGTGATCTGGCCGGTCTCGCCGTCGATCACAACCGATTCGACGTTGCGGGTCGCGGCCGGCGGGCTGTAGCCGCCGTCGAGGCTCGCGCCGCTTGCGGCGTTGTCGGCGACGGCGAGCCGCGCGGACGACGCAAGCGCGAGCCCTTCGCCAACACGCGAGCGCGCAAGGTAATCCTGGTACGCGGGAATCGCATAGGCCGCGATCACGCCGACGATCGCCAGCACGATCATCAGTTCGATCAGCGTGAAGCCGGCCGGCCGCCAGCGCGGCGACGGCCGGTTCGCGCGCCGCAGATCGGCGGCCACGCGACGGAACAGGGAAACGGAAAAGGCTTCGAACATGGCAGGCTCCGGAAACGAAAAACGCCTGCCGCAAAGGCAGGCGTCTCGATCGTAGCCAGCGGGCCGTGAATCCGGCAGTCGGCCGGACGGCCAATGTCAGTGCGCGTGCGGTACGTCGCGGCGCTTCCTGAGCGTGTAACCGATCGCCACGACGAACAGCGCGCCCGCGATGCTCGCGCCGTAGAGGACCTCCGGCGTATCGAGCACCGGCCAGCGGTCGCCGACCGGGTCATTCACGATCAGCCCGCCCGCGATCCAGCCGAGCAGCCCCGCGCCGAATGCCACGAAGATCGGGAAACGGTCGAGCAGCTTCAGCACCAGCGTGCTGCCCCACACGATGATCGGCACGCTGACGACGAGCCCGAAGATCACGAGCGCGATCCGGTGCGACGGGTCGGCCTGTTCGGCCGCGCCCGCGATCGCGATCACGTTGTCGAGGCTCATCACCGCATCGGCGATCACGATCGTCTTCACGGCGTCCCACAGCCGGCTGGCCGGCTTGATGTCGTCGTGCGCGCCCTCGGCCGGCGCCATCAGCTTGATGCCGATCCACAGCAGCAGCAACCCGCCGCCGAGCTTCAGGAACGGCACGTCGAGCAGCGCGACCGCGAACGTGATCAGCGCGACACGCAGCAGGATCGCCCCCGCGGTGCCCCAGACGACGCCGCGCAGCCGCTGGTTCGCGGGCAGGTTGCGGCATGCGAGCGCGATCACGACGGCGTTGTCGCCGCCGAGCAGGATATCGATGATGACGATCTGGAGAACGGCGCCCCAGTGGAGCGACGTCAGGAATTCGAGCATGGCGTGACGGGCAGGACGGCGGCCGCCCGCGGGCGACCCGGTTCATTGCCGGCACATGCGCGATGCATGCCCGGTGCTTACGAATTCATTGCGCGAGCATAACAAAAAACGCCGGCAAAGCCGGCGTTTTCTGCAGGACGAACCCAGGTGGAAATATTACAGCGCCTTCTTCAGCAGACGGCCCATTTCCGACGGGTTGCGCGTCACGGTGATGCCGCACGCCTCCATGATTTCCAGCTTCGCTTCGGCCGTATCCGCACCGCCCGAGATCAGCGCGCCGGCGTGGCCCATGCGCTTGCCCGGAGGCGCCGTGACGCCAGCGATGAAGCCGACCACCGGCTTCTTCATGTTGTCCTTGATCCACTCTGCCGCATTGGCTTCGTCCGGACCACCGATTTCGCCGATCATCACGACTGCGTCCGTATCCGGATCGTCGTTGAACATCTTCATCACGTCGATGTGCTTCAGACCGTTGATCGGGTCGCCGCCGATACCGACTGCCGACGACTGGCCGAGGCCGAGTGCCGTCAGCTGGGCAACCGCTTCATACGTCAGCGTGCCCGAACGCGACACGACGCCGATGCGGCCCTTGCGGTGGATGTGACCCGGCATGATGCCGATCTTCAGTTCGTCCGGCGTGATCGTGCCCGGGCAGTTCGGCCCGAGCAGCAGCGTCTTGCGGCCTTCGCGACGCATGCGGTCCTTCACTTCGATCATGTCACGGACGGGAATGCCTTCCGTGATGCAGATCGCGAGATCCAGGTCGGCTTCGACCGCTTCCCAGATCGCAGCGGCTGCGCCTGCCGGCGGAACGTAGATGACCGACACGGTCGCGCCGGTTTCCGCCTTCGCTTCCTTGACGCTTGCGTAGATCGGAATGCCTTCGAAATCTTCGCCGGCCTTCTTCGGGTTCACGCCCGCGACGAATGCTTCGCGGCCGTTTGCGTATTCACGGCAGGCGCGCGTATGGAACTGACCGGTTTTGCCGGTAATGCCCTGCGTGATGACCTTCGTGTCCTTGTTGATCAGAATCGACATGTATTTTGACCTCTGTTCGATTGGCGTCGCGTGCAAACCGCGCCGCCATACCTATTCATTGAGCGCGCTTACTTGCCTGCGGCAGCCGCGACGACCTTCTGCGCAGCCTCTTCCATGCTGTCCGCCGAGATGATCGGCAGGCCCGAATCGGCCAGCATCTTCTTGCCGAGGTCCTCGTTCGTGCCCTTCATGCGCACGACGAGCGGCACGTTCAGGTTCACGGCCTTCGAACCGGCGATCACGCCTTCCGCGATCACGTCGCAGCGCATGATGCCGCCGAAGATGTTCACGAGGATCGCCTTCAGATCCGGGTTCTTCAGCATCAGCTTGAACGCTTCCGTGACCTTCTCGGTGGTCGCGCCACCGCCGACGTCCAGGAAGTTCGCCGGCTCACCGCCGAACAGCTTGATCGTGTCCATCGTCGCCATTGCCAGGCCTGCGCCGTTCACGAGACAGCCGATGTTGCCGTCGAGCGAGATGTACGCGAGGTCGAACTTCGACGCTTCGATTTCAGCCGGATCTTCTTCGTCCAGATCGCGGTATGCGACGATTTCCGGGTGGCGGAACAGCGCGTTCGAGTCGAAGTTGAACTTCGCGTCGAGTGCGATGACCTTGCCGTCGCTGGAAACGTTCAGCGGGTTGATTTCAGCCAGCGACGCGTCGGTTTCCCAGAATGCCTTGTACAGGCCTTGCAGGATCGCGCGCGCTTGCGGAATCGAAGCAGCCGGCACGCCGATCTTCGCGGCGAGGTCGTCGGCCTGTGCGTCGAGCAGGCCCGTCGACGGCTCGACGATGACCTTGTGGATCAGTTCCGGGTGCTTTTCGGCGACTTCTTCGATGTCCATGCCGCCTTCGCTCGAACCCATCAGAACGATCTTTTGCGTCACGCGGTCAACGACGAGGCTGACATACAGTTCCTGCTTGATGTCGGCGCCTTCTTCGACCATCAGACGGTTGACCTTCTGGCCTTCCGGACCGGTCTGGTGCGTGACGAGCTGCATGCCGAGGATCTGGTTCGCGTATTCGCGGACCTGCTCGATCGACTTCGCCACCTTCACGCCGCCGCCCTTGCCACGGCCACCTGCGTGAATCTGAGCCTTCACGACCCATACCGGGCCGCCGAGCTCTTCTGCCACCTTGACGGCCTCGTCCACCGAGAACGCCGGCTTGCCGCGCGGTACCGCGACTCCGAATTTCCGCAGGATTTCCTTACCCTGGTACTCGTGAATCTTCATGCGTGATTCCCTTCAGTCTGAGAGTTGGATGAAAAGTCGCTTTAGACGCTTCTTCGAATGATTTCCGTTCATTCCTTCGTGCTGCCTTCACCGGGCACGTCCGGCCGGCTCGCGCCATACCAGCGCGGGTAGTACTGCCGCACGACCTCGCCGTCGAACCGCAACGCCCGGCAGCGGCCGAGCTGGAAAGGCGCTTCGTCGTGCACGCCGTCATGGTCCGGCCCCTCGCCCCCCTCCTCGCGCACGTTCCACACGTCACCGGCGAACGCCTGGATCGCTGCGGTCGGCAGCACGGCGCACAGTTCGGTGAGATGGGAGCAGCCTGCGACGCCGGCGAGCAGCCGGTTCGCGTTGCGGCGGAAATTGCGGAAGAGATTGAGCCCGATGAGGGCGCGATAGGCGGGAGTGGCGGATTGACAGTGACCGGGATAGGGAACCCATTCCGAAGACGCTTCGGCGTCGACGACATTGAGGTCACGATCGATAGTCACGCGCAGCCAGAGTTCGTGGATCGGCAGGCCCTGGGGCCGGATGCCCGACGCAAGCGCGACATCGCGCGGCTTGTGGTCGGTCAGGCAGGCTTCGATGTCCCACAAGCCGTCGCCGCGCTCGTAAGCTTCCGCTCGGATTGCGCGTTGATGTCGCAACTGACGGGGCACGGGCTCGGATAGCGGCATGCTGGAGGTTGAGGCCGAAGAGGAAAACCCAAGGATTTTAGCATATTGGGTATTTGAGACAGCTTGACGCAACGGCGGGTATTCCCGCCTGTCCGGAAGCGGTTGCGATGCAGCAAAATCGCGCGCCACGCGCGCGATCGGCGTGGTCAGTCGTCGACCAGGAAATCGTCGCCGACCTTCAGCAACTTCACGATGGTCGCACTCGAGAAGCCGCGCGCGGCGAGAAAACGCGCCTGCTTCGCACGCTCGGCCGGCGTTTGCGGCAGTGCACCGAATTTCTTGCGCCAGACCGCCTGCGCACGCGCCCATTCGGTCTCGCGGAGCTGCGCATTCACCTCTTCGACGAGCGTGTCGCCCACCGCATGACGCTTCAGCTCGCTGACGATGCGTGCGACGCCGACACGCGACGCGCGACGATGCACGAGACTCTCGGCAAAGCGCGCATCGGACAGCCAGCCTTCCTGTTCCAGCGCATCGAGCACGGGATCGACGGATTCGTCTTCGCCGACGTAGGGCGCGAGCTTGCGCGCGAGTTCCGTGCGACTGTATTCACGGCGGGATAGATAGCCGAGCGCGCGGCCCTTCAGCGATCGCTGAGGCTTCGATGACTTGCGCTCGGTCGCGCCCGGAGCGTCACCTGATGCAGTGCTGGAAGAAGCACCCGGCGCGCGACGTGTGCGGCGCGGATGCTGGCTGCTGCGCGTATAGACATCTTCCCTGGCCGGCGCCGATGCATCGGCTGCGCGATCACCCGGGAAGCTGACACCGGAAATACGACGGCGGGAGCGATCGTGCGCGTCGAACGATTCATCGTCGTCGAACGGATCGTCCGGTGCGGCAATCTCAAACGAAACGAGGGCATCGTCGGATGCCCTCGTCGCGGTGCGGTTCGCGGCATTGCTGCCTGCGCCCCGCCGATCGGCGCCCGAGGATCCGGCTCGCCGGCCGGAGCGACCCGCCGTTTCGGGCGCATCGCTCTCCTCCGGCTCGCCAGCCTGACCTCGGCGCCCGACCATCACTCTTCTTCGTCCATCGCCTCGGCTTCGTCCTGGCCTGCCCCATCGGGCATGGTGACCACGCCAAGCGATTCGCGAATGCGGTTCTCGATCTCGCGTGCGATTTCCGGATTCTCGCGCAGGAATTCACGCGCGTTGTCCTTGCCCTGGCCGATCTTCTCGCCGTTGTAGCTGTACCAGGCGCCCGCCTTGTCGACGATCTTCGCCTGCACGCCGAGATCGATGATCTCGCCCTGACGCGAAATGCCTTCGCCGTACAGGATGTCGAAGATCGCTTCGCGGAACGGCGGCGACACCTTGTTCTTGACGACCTTCACGCGGGTTTCGTTGCCGATCACCTCGTCGTTCTTCTTGATCGAGCCGATCCGGCGGATGTCGAGACGCACCGACGAGTAGAACTTCAGCGCGTTGCCGCCCGTCGTGGTTTCCGGGTTGCCGAACATCACGCCGATCTTCATCCGGATCTGGTTGATGAAGATCACCAGGCAGTTCGTGCGCTTGATCGTGCCGGTCAGCTTGCGCAGCGCCTGCGACATCAGGCGGGCCTGCAGACCCGGCAGCGAATCGCCCATCTCGCCTTCGATTTCGGCCTTCGGCACGAGCGCCGCGACCGAGTCGATGACGATCATGTCGATCGAGCCCGAGCGCACCAGCGCGTCGGTGATTTCAAGCGCCTGCTCGCCGGTGTCCGGCTGCGAGATCAGCAGCTCCGGCACGTTCACGCCAAGCTTCGCCGCATATTGAACGTCGAGCGCGTGCTCGGCGTCGATGAACGCTGCGGTGCCGCCGATCTTCTGCAGTTCGGCAATGACCTGCAGCGTGAGCGTGGTTTTACCGGACGATTCCGGACCGTAGATCTCGACCACCCGGCCGCGCGGCAGGCCGCCGACGCCGAGCGCGATATCGAGACCCAGCGAGCCCGTGGACACGACCTGGATGTTCTCGGCCGCCTCGCCGTCGCCCATGCGCATGATCGAGCCCTTGCCGAACTGCTTCTCGATCTGGGCAAGCGCGGCGGCCAGCGCCTTGCTCTTCTCGGCGGTCATCCCGGAGCCCTTCTTGCTATCTTCCATGAATCGTCCTTTGCTATGATGAGCAGCGTCTGTTAGAGGCGCGCCCGCTTTCAAGCGCTGCCCACGAATGCAGACACTGTATAAAAAAACAGTGTTTTGTGCAAGCCCGCAATGCAGAGCGTTGTACACGAATAACTTCGGAGACAGCCGGCCGGCGCGAACGCCCTGCCGGCCATCGGTCAGCACCATGCGAATTCTCATCGCGGAAGACGACAGCATACTCGCGGACGGCCTCACCCGGTCACTCCGCCAATCGGGCTATGCGGTCGACCACGTGAAGACCGGTGTCGACGCCGATACCGCGCTGTCGATGCAGACATTCGACCTGCTGATCCTCGATCTCGGGCTCCCGAAAATGCCCGGGCTCGACGTGCTCAAGCGCCTGCGCGCCCGCAATTCCAACCTCCCCGTGCTGATCCTGACGGCCGCCGACAGCGTCGACGAGCGCGTGAAGGGGCTCGACCTCGGCGCCGACGACTACATGGCCAAGCCGTTCGCGCTCAACGAGCTCGAGGCGCGCGTGCGCGCACTGACCCGGCGCGGCGCGGGCGGCGGCCCGACCGTCGTGCGCCATGGCTCGCTCGCGTTCGACCAGGTCGGCCGGATCGCGTATGCGAACGATCACGTGCTCGACCTTTCCGCCCGCGAGCTCGGCCTGCTCGAGGTGCTGCTGCAGCGGATCGGCCGGCTCGTGTCGAAGGAGCAGCTCGTCGACCATCTCTGTGAATGGGGCGAGGAAGTCAGCAACAACGCGATCGAAGTCTACGTGCACCGGCTGCGCAAGAAGATCGAACCCAGCGGCGTACGGATCTCGACCGTGCGCGGCCTCGGCTATTGCCTCGAGAAGGTCGCGCCCGCCGCGCCGGCCGACACGGCAGCGCCCCAGCCCGCGGTGGCCGGCACGCCGTTGCGCTGAACCCGGGCGTCGCCGCGATGGCCACGCCGGCCCCTACCCGCCATCCGACCGGCGCGCCGTCGTCGGCCGCCGACGAAGCGCGCGACGCGCGCTACGAGAACCCGTTCGCGCCGCCCGACGAAACCGATGCGCCCGAGGCGCCGCGCCCGCGCTCGCTGTTCGGCGAGATCCTCGACTGGATGCTCGCGCCGCTGCTGCTGCTGTGGCCGATGAGCATCGCCGTCACCTATCTGGTCGCGAAGACGATCGCGAACGGCCCGTTCGACCGCGCGCTCGAGACCAACGCCTATGTGCTCGCGCGGCAGATCCATCCGGTGAACGGTGTCGCCGAGCTGACGCTGCCGGAGCAGACCCGCGATTTCCTGCGCGCGGACAACGTCGACAGCGTGTACTTCCAGGTGCTCGGCACACGCGGCGAGCTGGTCGCGGGCGAAGCCGACATGCCGCTGCCGCGCGACGAGGACCGCCCGCCGCCGGGCGTCGTCATGTTTCGCGACGACCTGCTGCGCGGCAACGACGTGCGCGTCGCTTATACGACAGTCGCGCTGCCGCAATCGGGCAGCCCGCAGCCCGTGCTCGTGCAGGTCGGCGAAACGCTGGACAAGCGCAACGCGCTCGCGAACGACATCATCAAGGGCGTGATCCTGCCGCAGTTCGTGATCCTGCCGCTCGCGATCCTGCTGGTCTGGTTCGGGCTGTCGCGCGGGCTCGCGCCGCTCAACGCGCTGCAGGCGCACATCCGCGCGCGGCGGCCCGACGACCTGTCGCCCGTCGAGGCGCAGCGCGCGCCGCCCGAGATCGAGCCGCTCGTCACGTCGTTCAACGACCTGCTCGCCCGCCTCGAACAGAACATGGCGCTGCAGAAGC
Organism: Burkholderia sp. AU45274; assembly: GCF_030482505.1. NCBI lineage: Bacteria > Pseudomonadati > Pseudomonadota > Betaproteobacteria > Burkholderiales > Burkholderiaceae > Burkholderia > Burkholderia sp. AU45274. Next base: position 234,310 of record NZ_JAUJQE010000005.1, read on the forward strand.
GCTTCATCGCCGACGCCGCCCATCAGATGAAGACACCGCTCGCGGGCCTGCGCACGCAGGCCGAGTTCGCGCTGCGCCACCCCGTCCCGCCCGACGTGCAGCGCTCGCTCGAGCAGATCGCGACGAGCTCCGAGCAGGCCGCGCGGCTCGTCACGCAGTTGCTTGCGCTGGCGCGCGCCGAGAACCGCGCGAGCGGGCTGACGTTCGAGCCGGTCGAGATCGCCACGCTCGCGCGGCGCGCGGTGCGCGACTGGGTACAGGCCGCGCTCGCGAAACGGATGGATCTCGGCTACGAAGGCCCGCCGGACCCGCCGGACGACGGGCCGCTCGACGTCGACGGCAATCCGGTGATGCTGCGCGAGATGCTCGGCAACCTGATCGACAACGCGATCCGCTACACGCCGAACGGCGGCCGCATCACGGTGCGCGTGCGCGCCGAGCCCGCGGCGCGGCTCGTGCATCTCGAAGTCGAGGACACAGGGCCGGGCATCCCGGCCGCCGAACGCGAGCGCGTCGTCGAGCGTTTCTACCGGATCCTCGGCCGCGAAGGCGACGGCAGCGGCCTCGGGCTCGCGATCGTGCGCGAGATCGCCACGCAGCACGGCGGCACGCTGACGCTCGACGATCACGTCTACCAGCACGCACCGCGCCTCGCCGGCACGCTCGTGCGCGTCAGCCTGCCGCTGGCCGAAACCGCCCCGGATTAACCCTGATGGGCGCCGCCGCAGCACGCCGCGATTGAGTCGAAATCGACGATTTACCAGACAATCAAAGCACTTCGCAGCACGATGAGCTCACAAAGCCACCGATTCGGCGCGGGTTAACCTGCAGTCGTTTTGCACGCGCGAGTCAGTCGGCCGTAAGTTTCCGTACCAATAATCCTCGACAGGCCCGTCCACCCAAGGCGGCCGCACATCTATATCAAGGGACTTGGAGACGACTCATGGCAACGTTAGGCGGGCAAATTTCCCACTCGCCGATGACGGGCGAAGAGAAGAAAGTGATCTTCGCGTCGTCGCTCGGCACCGTGTTCGAGTGGTACGACTTTTACCTGGCCGGCTCGCTCGCGGCCTACATCAGCAAGAGTTTCTTCTCCGGCGTCAATCCAACCGCCGCCTTCATCTTCACGCTGCTCGGCTTCGCGGCCGGCTTCGCGGTGCGGCCGTTCGGCGCGATCGTGTTCGGCCGCCTCGGCGACCTCGTCGGCCGCAAGCACACGTTCCTCGTGACGATCGTGATCATGGGCATCTCGACGTTCGTGGTCGGCTTCCTGCCCGGCTACGCGTCGATCGGCATCGCCGCCCCCGTGATCTTCATCGCGATGCGGCTGTTGCAGGGCCTCGCGCTCGGCGGCGAGTACGGCGGCGCGGCGACCTACGTCGCCGAGCATGCGCCGGCCAACCGTCGCGGCTTCTACACCGCGTGGATCCAGACGACCGCCACGCTCGGCCTGTTCCTGTCGCTGCTCGTGATCCTCGGCGTGCGCACGTTCATCGGCGAGGAAGCGTTCGGCAGCTGGGGCTGGCGCGTGCCGTTCGTCGCGTCGATCCTGCTGCTAGCGGTGTCGGTGTGGATCCGGATGCAGCTGAACGAATCGCCGGTGTTCCTGCGCATCAAGGCGGAAGGCAAGACGTCGAAGGCACCGCTGACCGAAGCGTTCGGCCAGTGGAAGAACCTGAAGATCGTGATCCTCGCGCTCGTCGGCCTGACTGCCGGCCAGGCCGTCGTGTGGTACACGGGCCAGTTCTACGCGCTGTTCTTCCTCACGCAGACGCTGAAGGTGGATGGTGCGAGCGCGAACATCCTGATCGCGATCGCGCTCCTGATCGGCACGCCGTTCTTCCTGTTCTTCGGTTCGCTGTCGGACAAGATCGGCCGCAAGCCGATCATCCTCGCGGGCTGCCTGATCGCGGCATTGACCTACTTCCCGCTGTTCAAGGCGCTCACGCACTACGCGAACCCGCAGCTCGAGGTCGCGACGCAGAAGGCGCCGATCACGGTCATCGCCGATCCGGCCGCCTGCTCGTTCCAGTTCAACCCGGTGGGCACGTCGAAGTTCACGAACTCGTGCGACGTCGCCAAGAGCGCGCTCGCGAAGGCCGGCCTGAACTACGAGAACGTCGCGGCACCGGCTGGCGCGACGGCCCAGATCAAGGTCGGCGACACGGTGATCCCCGCCTATGAAGGCAAGGCGGCCGACGCGAAGGCGCAGGGCGCGGCGTTCGACAAGACGCTCGCGTCGACGCTGAAATCGGCCGGCTACCCGGCGAAGGCCGACCCGGCGCAGCTCAACTGGCCGATGACGATCGTGATCCTGACGATCCTCGTGATCTACGTGACGATGGTCTACGGCCCGATCGCGGCGATGCTGGTCGAGATGTTCCCGACGCGGATCCGCTACACGTCGATGTCGCTGCCCTATCACATCGGCAACGGCTGGTTCGGCGGCTTCCTGCCGGCCACCGCGTTCGCGATCGTCGCGGCGAAGGGCAACATCTACTCGGGCCTCTGGTATCCGATCGTGATCGCGCTGGCCACGTTCGTGATCGGCCTGCTGTTCGTCAAGGAGACGAAGGACTCGAACATCTACGCGCAGGATTGATGGCGGGTGCGCAGCGGGGACGGTCGGCGGAAGGCCTCCTTCCGGGGACCGGCTCCCGCCCGCAATGAAGGTCGACACGGGCCGCCGGCAACTTTTTTCGGGAAAGATGGAAAAAGGTATTGACAGCCGACCGTCCGATCGACATAATTCAAGTCTTCGGCGAATTAGCTCAGTCGGTTAGAGCGACGGAATCATAATCCGCAGGTCCGGGGTTCGAATCCCTGATTCGCCACCAAATGCGAGAGCCGCTGTTTCGAAAGAAACAGCGGCTTTTTCATTTGCATCTTCCGATGCGCCGGTTCCGCTTTCACGAGCCGACCTTCGCGCCGCCTGAGTCGCGCATCAACACCGCCGCCCTGCTTCGAAGGCACAATGACGCCGTCCAGTACACGGCCGACGTCACCCTATGATCCCGAGCATCCCCGACAAGCCATGGCGCACCGCCGCCCTCGCACTTGTGGCGGTCGCGCTTTGCTATACCGGTGCCGGTGCGCCGACGCTCTCCCGCCTGCTCGACCCCGCCGTGATGGGCGAAGGTCTCGCCCTCAAACCGATCACCTATCACTGGGTCAATCACGTCGACCGCGCGATCCCTGAGGCTGACCTGTTCGCCAGCCGCTTCTACGTACTGGTGCTGGCCTCACTCAACGCCATGGCCGCGCTGTTTGCACTTGACGCCCATCGCAGCCGCAGGCGCTTCGCGCTCTTGCTCGGCTGGGCCTTCGTCATGCTGATCGTGCTCGTCAACGCGCAGATCCAGGCGTTCTACAACGTGGGCTGACCGATGAAGCGGCGCATCATGATCGTCATTGCCACGCTGCTCACGCTGATCGGGCTCGTGTTCGTCGCCGGCACATTCGTCAACCTGTCGACGCCCGACCAGTTGCATCGCCTGCTGAGCTACGACTACATGAGCTTCGCGGACAGCCTCGTCGAACGCGACCTAGGCAAATTCGCCAACAGCTTCTACATCGGCGTGGCGCTGATGCTCGTCGGCAGCACGCTCTTCATCCGGATCGAACGCACACGCACGGTCGCCCGCATCGTCACGTCGCTGCTGTTCGCGCTGCTCGCCTTCAGCCTCGTCTACGCGTGCCTGAATCCGCGCATCGGCATGCTCCCGACCTGATCGGGCGCGACTCGCTCGGCCGGTCTCGCCGCTCAAGGCTACGCCGCGACCGAGCTGCGCGGCTCTCGGACCGCCTGCGCCCCCACCCGCCCGCGCCAGTTCTCCCCACCTTCCAGCGACGGCGTCGACTCGAACACCTCCGCGATCCAGTCCGCGAACACGCGCACCTTCTGCGACAGATGCCGATTATGCGGATAGACGATCGAAATCGGCTTCGGCTTCGGATTGCAGTCCGGCAGCACCTCGACCAGCGAGCCGTCGAGCAGGTGCGGCAGCACCATGAACAGCGTCGGCTGGATCATCCCGAACCCTTCGAGCCCGCACGTCACATAGGCATCCGAATCGTTGACCGTGACGCTCCCGTTCATCCGCACCTCGAACGGCTTGCCGTCGATCATGAACACCCACGGAATTGCCCGCGCGCCGTGGCTCGACCGAAAATTCACCGCGTGGTGGTCGGCGAGATCGGCAATCTCGTGCGGCTCGCCGTGACGCGCGAGGTAGTCGGGCGACGCGCAGGTCACGCGCTTCAGCATCCCGATCCGCCGCGCGACCATCGACGAATCCTCGAGCGGACCGACCCGGATCATGCAGTCGATCCCCTCCTCGACCGGATCCACGTAACGGTCGGAGAGCCCCAGTTCGAGCGTGATGTCCGGATAGCGCTGCCGGAAAATCGACAGTGACGGCAGCACGATGCGCCGCCCGAGCGAACTCGGCATGTGAACGCGCAACACGCCGCTCGGCTTGCGGTTGCCGGTCTGGAAACTCGCGTCGGCCTCCGCGATCTCCGAGATGATCTTCATGCAATGCTCGTAGTACGCCGCACCTTCCGGCGTCAGCGACAGCCGGCGCGTCGTGCGGTGCATCAGGCGCACGCCGAGCAGCGCCTCGAGATTCTGGATGATGGTCGTCACCGACGCGCGCGGCATCGCGAGCGTGTCGGCCGCGCGCGTGAAGCTGTTCGCGTCGACCACACGGGTAAAAACTTCCATTGCCTGGATTCGGTCCATGCTGCCCCCTTCGAATCGCCAACGAAACAGAATAGAGCGCGCGACGCACGCGGCACAAGTCCCCACCCATTGTTCTCCGATCCTGAATAGTTTCGGCGTTTCGGACTGGAAAGCGATCGATTTCCGTTCAGTCCCACGCGGCGATCGTCCCGGCCCCGCCGGTCGCACGCCGCGCGTTACCGCACGAATCGCTCGCGATACCCCTGCGGCGACACGCCCAGCACGCGCACGAAACAGCGGCGCAGCGTCTCCTCCGAGCCGAAGCCGCACCGCGCGGCGATCCGCTTGACGGGCCATGCCGTTTCACCGAGCAGGCGTTGCGCGGCCTCGACGCGGATCTGCTCGACCGCTCGCGCGGGCGTGCGGCCGGTTCCGGCGCGGTAGTGGCGCACGAAGCTGCGCTCGCTCATGCGCACGCGCTCGGCCAGCGCGGGCACCGACAGGTCGGCCGCCAGGTGCTCGGCCATCCATGCGTGCAGTTCGCCGAACCGGTCGTCGGTGCGCTGCATCGACAGCATCGTGCTGAACTGGGCCTGCCCGCCCGGACGCTTCAGGAACACGACGAGTTCGCGCGCGACGTCGAGGGCGGTCGCGCGCCCGAGATCCTCCTCGACCAGCGCGAGCGCGAGATCGATGCCGGCCGTCACGCCGGCCGACGTCCACAACGCACCTTCGCGGATGAAGATCGGATCGGATTCGACACGCACATTCGGATAGCGTGCCGCGAATTCTTCGCAGCGCGCCCAGTGCGTGACCGCCCGCCGCCCGTCGAGCAAGCCGGCCTCGGCGAGCAGGAACGCGCCGGTGCAGACCGATGCCACGCGCCGTGTGCGCGCCGCCTGCTGTTGCACCCAGCGCACCAGCCGCGCATCCTTCGATGCCGCATGCACGCCCTTGCCGCCGGCGACGATCAGCGTGTCCGGATGGCGCACCGCCGAGCGCAGCGATTCCGCCATCACGACCAGGCCCGACGACGTCTCGACGGGCCCCGCCTCGGCCGCGATAACGCGCGGCGCATACGGCGCCGGCTGGCCGCGCTCCTGCGCCAGCTCGTTGACGGACGCAAACACCTGCAGCGGCCCCGACACGTCGAGCAGCTGGGCACGAGGAAACGCGAGGATCAGGATCGAACGCGGGGTGGCAGGCATGGCGATTGGCTGAAAACGTGGGTGATATGGCAATTTCGCCAAACACTACGCGCCTAGAATCGACCTGTCCATCCCGTACCGGCTACGGCCCGCCCCCATCCAATCGGAGTCTTCGCATGACCCTGCATATCGGCTTTCTCGTGTTTCCAGGCGTCCAGCAACTCGATCTCACCGGCCCGCACGACGTGCTCGCGTCGGTGCCCGACGCCACCGTTCATCTGGTCGGGAAGTCGCGCGACTCCGTCGCATCGAGCAGCGGACTCGCGCTCGCGCCGACCTGCACGTTCGACGACTGTCCGCCGCTCGACGTGATCTGCATTCCGGGCGGGATCGGGATCAACGCGCTGTTGCTCGATGCCGAAACGATCGCGTTCGTGCAGCAGCGCGCGGCCGCCGCGCGCTACGTGACGTCGGTGTGCACGGGTGCGCTGCTGCTGGGCGTGGCCGGCCTGTTGCGCGGGCGGCGCGCGACGACGCACTGGGCGTTCCACTCGCTGCTCGAAACGCTCGGCGCGGTGCCGGTGCGCGAGCGCGTGGTACGCGACGGCAACCTGATCACGGGCGGCGGCGTCACGGCCGGCATCGACTTCGCCTTGACGATCGCCGCGGAGCTGGCCGGCGAAGAAGAAGCGCAGGCGATCCAGCTGCAACTCGAGTACGCGCCGGCACCGCCGTTCGACGCCGGTTCGCCCGACACCGCACCGGCAGCGGTCGTGAAGCGCGTCACCGAACGGTCGGCCGCCGGTTTCGCAACGCGCAAGGCGACGATCGAACAGGCGCTGCGCGCGAGGTCGCGCTGAATGCGGACACCAGAAAATTGACTCGAAGACTGGCAGACGACGCGCATCCGCGCCGGAGAACCCATCGATGAACATCATCCGCAGCGCCGCGTTCACGGCGGATCGCGCATGGGGCGCGCTCGACATCGCGAACCTGAACGGCATCACGGTCCGCCTGCACTGGACCAACCAGCCGTATCGGTGGCACGTGAACGACGGCGAGGAAGTGTTCGCGGTGCTCGACGGCCGCGTCGAGATGCGCTATCGCGAAGCGGGCGTCGAGCACGCGACAGTGCTCGAAACGGGTGACGTGTTCCACGCATCGGCCGGCACCGAGCACGTCGCGCATCCGCTCGGTGAAGCACGCATCCTCGTGATCGAAACCGAAGGCAGCGTCTGACGGCCAGCGGCCGGGCGTCGATGCCGCGCGGATGGCAGCCGCCTCCGCACGGCGGGTTTCACCCGGTGATCGTCCCGGTGGCCTGCGACGCGATCAGCTTCGGCTGCGGCGTGCACAGGCACTGGCACAGGTCGTGTTCGAGCGCGACGACCTTGCCCATCACGGTCATCGTCCGCTCGCCGCCGTCGGACACGATCACGCCCGGCGACTTGCAGGCGGCGCAGAACACCGGCGCGCCGAGATAGGCGAGTTCGCGTCCGTCGAACGACGAATTGGCGATCCCTTCGAGCACGACGCCGCCGTGGTCGGTCGTGTCGCCCTTCAGAATGAATTTGCGGCTCATGTTGTCGGTTCTTCCCTCGGAAATGCCGTGCAACGCGGCAGCGCGCAGGCAGTCGGAATCTGCCCGTCGATCGCGGGCGTCCCGCGAGCATATCACCGCGCGCCTCAGCCGCCTCCCGGATCAGAGCTCGTGCCGTATGCTGCCGGCGCCGCCATTCAGACGAACAGCGCGAAACACAGCGCGGCACCGCACAGATACGTGCCGAGCGCGCCGACGAAACGCGCGGGATTCGGGTCGGCCATCGTCGGCCAGGCAAGCAGGCCGATCACGAGCAGGCAGCGGCACGCGGTCGCCGCGACGATCAGCGTCAGGATCGCGCGCGATGGATCGTGTGTACCGAAATAGAGAAACAGCACCGCGAGAAACGGCGCGTATTCGGCCGTGTTGCCGTGCGCGCGCACGATCTTGTGCAACCCGTTCGCGGGATCGGCCGCACACCCGGAACCGGTGGTGCACCGGAAGCGCGTGACGGACACGACGAGCCCGAGCCCGAACAGCAGCAGCCCGAGGATGGCCGTGCAAACGAGCGCGACGGGGTGGATCGGCATGGGACTCCCGGCAAACGCAGAAATGCGCCGCATAGCCAATGATCGTACCCGTGACCGACACGCGCGACCATCACGGAAACCCGCAGCATCGTCGTGCGGCGGACACAATTTTACGGTCGGGTTCCGATCCCAATTGTCGCGCCGCCGTACCGCACGAAACCGGTGCATCTCCCCCGCCTGCCGCGCCGTCCGGGCCTGCCCGCTGACCCACCCCAGCACACGGACATCCCGGCACGAAACGCGCAAACGTTACGCATGCGACGGCATGCACCATCGCAACACAACGCGGGTTACAGCGCGTCGCAGGCATGCGCGTTGCGTCGACGCATCTCGGTAGTGAACGTCCTTGGCAGCCCGCTGCGGAGGACTACACTAATCCTTAATGGGGTGCGGCCGGAGCCCGCGCCTTCAGGGAGACGCCGCCATGAATCGGCCGCTGAATCGTATCCTGCCGCGCGTGACCGGTCCCGCATCGGTCTGGACGTGGGTCAAGTGGTCTTTGCTGGCCGCGCTGCTGATCGCCGTGGCGATCGTTGCGCGACTCGTGCAGAGCGAGATCGAAACGTCCCGGTTGCAGGCGCACTACCTGTCCGAGCTCACCCGCGACGTCGGCTACACGGTCGAGACGGGCCCGAGCGATCACATCCGCTTCCCTGCGAACGGCCCCTACGACCAGCGCCTCGGCTACGCGATGATTCCGGCGTTCCAGGAGCGGCTGCTCGCGCGCGGCTTCGTCGTCGGCAAGCAGGCGCGCGATTCGCAGCGAATGCTGTCGCTCGGCGAGCGCGGATTGTTCCTCCCGTTTGAAGAAAAGGACCAGGCGGGCCTGATGCTGTTCGACTCGACCGGCGCGCCGCTGTTCGCGACCGTGTTCCCGCAGCGCGTCTACGCCGACTTCGACCTGGTGCCGCGCGTGGTGGCCGATTCGCTGCTGTTCATCGAGGATCGCTACCTGCTCGATGCGAACGAACCGAACCGCAACCCGGCGATCGACTGGGGGCGCTTCGGCCGCGCGGTCGCCGACCAGGCGCTGCACGTCGTCAACCGCCACCAGGCGCGCCCGGGCGGCAGCACGCTCGCGACGCAGATCGAGAAGTTCCGCCATTCGCCCGAGGGCCGCACCGCGACGCCGCCCGAGAAGCTGCGGCAGATCGCGTCCGCGTCGGTGCGCGCGTACCTGAACGGCCCGCAGACGATGCTCGCACGCCGCACCATCGTCGTGCGCTACCTGAACTCGGTGCCGCTCGCCGCACGGCCGCATATCGGCGAAATCACCGGCATCGGCGACGGTCTCGCCGCGTGGTACGGCCGCGACTTCAACGACGTGAACCGGATCCTGTCCGCGCCGACGACCGGCGACAACGTCGACGAGCAAGGCAAGACGTTCCGCGAGGTGCTGTCGCTGATCATCGCGCAGCGCGCGCCGTCGTACTTCCTCAACCGCGGCTACCCGGCGCTGCAGAAGCTGACCGACAGCTACCTGCGGCTGCTGTCGAACGGCGGCGTGATCTCGCCCGCGCTGCGCGACGCCGCGCTTGCCGCGCAGATCGAACGCAGCGCGCCGCCGGCCGCCGCGCATGTGCAGTCGTTCGTGTCGCGCAAGGCCGTGACGTCCGCGCGCGCGTCGCTGCTGTCGGCGCTCGGCATCAGCGACCTGTACCAGCTCGACCAGTTCGACCTGCAGGCGACCAGCACGCTCGACAACGGCGTGCAGCAGGCGGTCGCCGAACGGCTCGCGCAGGCGTCGACGCGCGACGGGGCGCAGAAGGCCGGCCTGTACGGTTTCGAGATGCTCGCGCCGAAGGACGACCCGTCGCACCTCACGTACAGCTTCACGCTGTACGAACACCGCAACGGCGCGAACCTGCTGCGCGTGCAGACCGACAGCGTGAACGAGCCGTTCGACGTGAATCGCGGCGGCCGCATCAACCTCGGCTCGACCGCGAAGCTGCGCACGCTGATCACGTACCTGCAGATCGTGTCCGACCTGCATGCGCGCTACGCGAACCTGTCGAACGCGGAGCTGGCGCGCGTGAAGCCCGACCCGATCGACGGGCTGTCGCGCTGGGCGCTCGACTACCTGTCGCATACGCGCGACCGCTCGCTGCAGGCGATGCTCGACGCGGCCGTCGAACGCAAGTATTCGGCGAGCCCGGACGTGTTCTACACGGGCGGCGGCGCGCAGGTGTTCTCGAACTTCGAGAAGTCGGACAACGGCCGCATCCTGACGCTGCACAAGGCGTTCGAGCATTCGGTCAACCTCGTGTTCGTGCGGCTGATGCGCGACATCGTCCACTACGAGACGCTGCAGGCGGCCGGCCCGTCGTCATCGTGGCTCGGCGATCCGGAGCAGCGCCGGCATTACCTGCAGCAGTTCGTCGACGGCGAAAGCCAGGTCTACGTGAAGCGCTACTACACGCGCTATGCGGGCAAGGCACCTGACGACGCGCTCGCGCTGATGCTGAAGGACGTGCGCAAATCGCCGCCGAAGATCGCGACGGTGCTGCGCAGCGTCGCACCGAACGAATCGCTCGCGTGGTTCGATGCGCAGATGCGCGCGCAACTGAAGGGCACGCCGGCCGCGACGCTGTCCGACGACGATCTCGCCAGGCTCTACGCGAAGTACGCGATCGACCGCTTCAACCTCAACGATCGCGGCTATATCGCGAGCGTGCATCCGCTCGCGCTGTGGACGCTCAACTACCTGCGCGCGCATCCGGCAGCGTCGCTCGCCGATGTCCAGCGCGAGAGCCGCGACGCGCGTTTCTACACGTACTCGTGGCTGTACAAGACGCGCTACCACGCGACCCAGGACCGCCGCATCCGCCGCATGGTCGAGCTGCGCGCGTACGCGGAAATCACGAAGTCATGGCGCGCACTCGGCTACCCGTTCGCGGAAGTCACGCCGTCGTACGCGGCCGCGATCGGCGCATCGGGCGACCAGCCCGACGCACTCGCGAAACTGATCGGCCTGATCGCGAACGGCGGTCAGAAGGCGCCGACCGAGACGATCACGCGGCTCGACTTCGCGAAGGGCACGCCGTACGAAACGCGCTTCGTGCGCGCGGCCGCCCAGCCGCAGCCGATGCTGTCGCCGGAGATCGTCAACGTGGCGCACACGCTGCTGCGCGACGTCGTGCTCAACGGCACCGCGCGCCGCCTCGCGGGCGGCTTCACGCTGCCCGACGGCAAGACGCTCGACGTGTACGGCAAGACGGGGACGGGCGACCAGCGCTTCAACGTCTATGCGCGCGGCGCACGGCTGATCGAGTCGCGCAAGGTGAACCGCAGCGGCACCTTCGTGTTCGTGCTCGGCGACCGGTTCTTCGGGGTCCTGACCGCAACGGCGCACGAGCCGTATGCGGCACGCTACGACTTCACGAGCGCGATGGCCGTGCAGTTGCTGAAGTCGATGGCGCCGGCGCTCGCGCCGCTGATCGAACGCCCGGCCGGCACGCGCACCGCGGGCCCCGCCCCGCAGGCGGAAACGCCCGCGCCGGGCGCCGCGACCGCGCAACCGTCCTGACGGCCACGCGTCCGTTCATGCGCCGGCGCGCCGCTCAATGCGAGCGGCCGTCGTAGTGCGTGATCGGCAGCGCGTCGATATCGACATCCTCGAGACAGCGCACGTTGATCGCGGCCATCGCGGTGCCGTTCGGGTGGACGCCCTCGCCGAACGTGTGAATCCCGCAGCGCTTGCAGAAGCGGTGCTGGATCACGTGCTTGTTGAACGTGTAGGTGGCGAGATGGTCGTCGGGCGTGAGGAGCGTCATGTGGTCGCGCGGCACGAACCACATCAGCGCGCCCTTGCGCCGGCAGATCGAGCAGTTGCACGCCATCACGCCCTGCAGGTCGCCTTCCGCCTCGAACTTCACGTCACCGCAGTGACAGCTTCCGCGATAAAGCATGGTCGTCTCCCGGTGCGGCCCGTGCGCATCGACGGCGCCCCGGCGGAACACCGTTGGCCGGGCCGATCCAAGCGGGTACAGTAGCGCGCACATGCGCCGCATGCAATGTCCGTGCGGCGCCCGTCCCGACCCTGTCCAAACCAAGGAAAACCGTCATGCTCGAACTGCGCCCCGGCTGCGAATGCTGCGACAAGGACCTGCCGCCCGATTCGGCCGATGCACGCATCTGTACGTTCGAATGCACGTTCTGCGCGACCTGCGCCGACGACGTGCTGAAGGGCCGCTGCCCGAACTGCGGCGGCGACCTGGTCGCGCGCCCGCGGCGGCCGGCGAGCCTGCTCGCGAAGTACCCGGCGTCCACCGAACGCATCCACAAGCCGGGCGGCTGCGCGAACGCCTGACGGCGCCGCACTGCCCCGCCCCTCCCGTCACGACATCTCGATCCGGGCGCGCGTCACCGCGAGCAGCGCGGCCATCGCGCGGCGCGCACCGTCCTCGTCGCGCACGCGGATCGCGTCGCTGACGGCCATGTGCTCGGCGAGCGACGCGTTGTATACGTCCGCGCGGCGCGCATTCAGATGCAGTTGCGCCTCGAGCGTGCGATCGATCAGCGTGCCGAGCGGTACCAGCAGTTCGTTGCCGCCGGCCTCGAGCACGCTCAGGTGAAAGCGCAGGTCGGCGCGCACCCATTCGTCGACGTTGCGCGCGGCGGCCATCGCGCGCGCCGCGCCGTCGATCGCGTCGAACGTCTCCGGCGTATGCATGCGCGCGGCGAGCGCGGCCGCGTACGGCTCGACCATCTCGCGCATCTCCTGCAGCTTCAGCGCGAACGCGATCGGCGGCGCGACACGCGCGTACCAGTCGAGCAGGTCGGCGTCGAGCAGGTTCCAGACGCCGCGCGGCCGCACGCGCGTGCCGATCTTCGGCCGCGACTCGACGAGCCCCTTCGACGTGAGCGTACGCAGCGCCTCGCGCATCACCGTGCGGCTCACGCCGTACATCACCATCAGGTCGGGTTCCCTCGGCAGCAGCGACTCGGGCGGGTAGTCGCCGCGCAGGATCGCCGTGGCGAGCCGGAAGGCCGTTTGTCCATGCAGGTCGCGTCGAATGATCGTTCTCCGTTATGCGAGTACCCGGGCGTGCCGGCTGCCCACTATCTGCACAATAGTGCTATTAATACTATTTTTTATCGGGCTGCGCTAGGATAACCGCGAAAGCACGCGACTGCGCGCCGCGCCCGACTGCCCGCGCTGGTCAACCCTGGAGACTCGCACCGTGAAAATCACCCGCCTCGAAACCTTCGTCGTCCCGCCGCGCTGGCTGTTTCTCAAGATCGAAACCGACGAGGGCATCGTCGGCTGGGGCGAGCCGATCGTCGAGGGCCGCGCGCACACGGTCGAGGCTGCCGTGCAGGAGCTGGCCGACTACCTCGTCGGCCGCGATCCGCTGCTGATCGAGGATCACTGGCAGGTGATGTACCGCGCAGGCTTCTACCGCGGCGGCCCGATCACGATGAGCGCGATCGCTGGCGTCGACCAGGCGCTGTGGGACATCAAGGGCAAGCATCACGGCGTGCCCGTGCACGCGCTGCTCGGCGGCCAGGTGCGCGATCGCATCAAGGTGTATTCGTGGATCGGCGGCGACCGGCCGAGCGACGTCGCGAACAATGCGCGCGCGGTGGTCGAGCGCGGCTTCAAGGCCGTGAAGATGAACGGCTCCGAGGAGCTGCAGATCGTCGACACCTACGACAAGGTCGAGCAGGTGATCGCGAACGTCGCGGCGGTGCGCGACGCGGTCGGCCCGCACGTCGGGATCGGCGTCGACTTCCACGGCCGCGTGCACAAGCCGATGGCGAAGGTGCTCGCGAAGGAACTCGATCCGTACAAGCTGATGTTCATCGAGGAGCCGGTGCTGTCGGAGAACGCCGAGGCGCTGCGCGACATCGTCAACCAGACCAACACGCCGATCGCGCTCGGCGAGCGGCTCTACTCGCGCTGGGATTTCAAGCACATCCTCGCAGGCGGCTACGTCGACATCATCCAGCCCGACGCATCGCACGCGGGCGGCATCACCGAGTGCCGCAAGATCGCGACGCTCGCGGAGAGCTACGACGTCGCGCTCGCGCTGCACTGCCCGCTTGGGCCCATTGCGCTCGCCGCGTGCCTGCAGCTCGACGCGGTCAGCTACAACGCGTTCATCCAGGAGCAGAGCCTCGGCATCCACTACAACCAGGGCAACGACCTGCTCGACTACCTGCGCAACCCCGAGGTGTTCCGCTACGAGGACGGCTTCGTCGCGATCCCGCAGGGCCCGGGGCTCGGCATCGACGTGAACGAGGAGAAGGTGCGCGAGATGGCGAAGACGGGGCACCGCTGGCGCAACCCGGTGTGGCGTCACGAGGACGGCAGCGTCGCCGAGTGGTGAGCGCGATGCGCGGCGTGCGGCTTCGGCGCGCGCGGCAAGTATCGATTCGAGAACGGCTGCCAGCAGGCAGCCGTTTTTGCATGCGCGGTGCGGGGCCCGGCACGTGCCGGGTGCGCGACGGCGGCCTTGCGCCGCGCCGCGCGCGCCCTGCCGTCAGCCGAGTGCCGCGAACCCCGGCACGCTGAACGACAGCACGGCGGCTGCGACGAACACGCCGATCATCGTCAGCGCCTCGAGATGCAGGATGTTGCGGAACGTGTGCGCATCCTCGGTCGACGCGGTGCGGCGCAGGCGCGGCAGCGCCGCGAAGCGGTTCAGGCCGCCGAGCACGAGCGCGAGCGCGACGAGCAGCAGCTTCAGCAGCAACACGCGCCCCCACGTGCTGCCGTCGAGCGGTGCGAGCGAACCGCCGAGCCCGCGGATCGCATTGAGCGCGCCGGTGCCGAGCACGAAGACGACCGCGATGATCGACGTGCGCGACAGATGCTGGCCGATGCGGATCAGCGCGCCGCGCGCGACCGACGACCCGAGCGCCGGCAGCACCGCGAGCCCGCCCGCGAGCACGAGGCCACCCCACACGGCCGTCGCGAGCAGGTGCAGCGTCTGCACGCCGACCGCCGCGGACAGCGCACCCGTATCGGCCGCATGGCCGAGCGACGCCTTGCCGGCCGCGACCACGATCACCGCGAGCCACAGCACCGCGTGCGCGGCCGGGCCCTCCGGCTTCGCCAGCGCGACGATCGCGAGCACCACGGCGCCGGCGAACGCGACGCTCCACGCGAAGCCCGTATGCGTCTGCATCAGCATCACCGGAATCGCGGCGAACGCGCCGCCGAGCCCCGCCCCGCTCATCGTCGCGGCCTCGTAGACGAGCCAGCCGAGATCCGCGAGCACCAGCGCCAGCGCCGCCGCGACCAGCGAATGTTGCGCGCGCAGCCACGCGGAGTGCGACGGCGCGACGACCGGACGCGCACCGTCCTTGCCGAGCCATGCCTTGAGCAGCGCCGAGCCGACCGCCATCGCGAACGCCGCGTCCATCAGTGCCGCGAGCGCGACCTGACCGATCCACAAGCTGTCGAACTTCATCGCGCACACCCTCCCGACAGCGGCAGGCCGACGAGATGGCAGCAACGGGATGGACAGCGTGAGGAAGGCAACGGCACGGTAGAAAACGTCATCGATGAATCCGGAAACGGGAGAAATGACTGGACCTGCGGCGGAGGCGGCGCCGCGCGACCCGCGAGTGTACGGTCTTCGATGGTGAAAACGCACGCCGGTTCACACCGACACGTCGCAATGCGCGTCAAATTGTCGCAAGTCGCAAACGGACAGGAACCGATGTCCTTTTGCCAAATAGCCGTCATTACCCATCGATGATAGAATGCCGCGTCGCAGCAGCCCGGCTGCCCTGCCGTCATGCGCCGAGCCGATCGTAGCCCGGACAACAGGTCCCCGTCGAATAAACATGGAGTCTCGTGTGTCTTCAAGACGCCTCTTCCGTCCGCTGCTCGCCGTACTGATGTTCGGCAGCGCGGGCCTTATGAGCGCTGCCCAAGCGCAGACCAAGCCCACGGAGCAAGCGCACGCCCAGCAGGCGCCGCTCAAGGCACCCGATACCATGGCCGAGCGTGTGCGCGGCTGTACGGCCTGCCATGGCGTCCACGGCCAGGGCACGGACAACGACTACTTCCCGCGTCTTGCCGGCAAGCCGGCCGAGTACCTGTACAACCAGCTCGTCAACTTCCGTGACGGCCGGCGCAAGTACCCGCCGATGAACTACCTGCTGACGTACCTGAACGACGACTACCTGCGTGAAATGGCCGAGCACTTCTCGGCCGAACGCCCGCCGTACCCGGCGCCGGCGAAGCCGACGCTGCCGGCCGCGACGCTCGCGCGCGGCAAGCAGCTCGTCACGCAAGGCGACCCGTCCCGCAAGCTGCCGGCCTGCGTGGCCTGCCACGGCGCGACGCTGACCGGCATGCAGCCGGCGATCCCGGGCCTGGTTGGCCTGCACGCCGACTACCTGAGCGCGCAGATCGGTGCATGGCGTTCGGGCAACCGTCACGCGAAGGCGCCTGACTGCATGCATGAAGTCGCGTCGAAGCTTTCCGACGAAGACGTGACGGCCGTGACCGCATGGCTTGCCGCGCAACCGGCGCCCGCCAACCCCGTGCCGGCTCCGGCGCGTTCGATGAAGACTCCGCTCGCCTGCGGCAGCGAACCGCAATAAGGCAAGGGAGACAGACACAATGAAACGCAAGTCCCTGTTTGCACTCTCGGCCGTCGCGATCGTCGCGGCTGCCGCTCTCGTGCCGGTCCTGTGGCCGGGCAACGACACGCTGCACGGCGCCTCCGCCGTCGCGGCCACGCCGGCCGACCAGGCCGCGCTGATCAAGAAGGGCGAATACCTCGCGCGCGTCGGCGACTGTATCGCGTGCCACACCGTGCGCGGCGGCAAGTCGTTCGCGGGCGGCCTGCCGATGGCGACGCCGTTCGGCACGATGTACACGCCGAACATCACGCCGGACGACAAGGATGGCATCGGCAAGTGGACGTCGGACGACTTCTACCGCGCGATGCACACCGGTCGTTCGAAGGACGGCAGCCTGCTCTACCCGGGCTTCCCGTTCGCGAGCTACACGAAGGTCACGCGTGCGGATTCGGACGCGATCTACGCGTACCTGCGCTCGGTCGCGCCGGTGTCGGTGCCGAGCCGTCCGCATGAACTGAAGTTCCCGTTCAACAACCGCAACCTGCTGATCGGCTGGCGCACGCTGTTCTTCAAGGAAGGCGAATACAAGCCGGATCCGACCAAGTCGGTCGAATGGAACCGCGGCGCGTACCTCGTCGAAGGCCTCGGCCACTGCTCGATGTGCCACACGTCGATCAACATGATGGGCGGCCCGGTGACGGGCTCGGCGTTTGCCGGCGGCCTGATCCCGCTGCAGAACTGGTATGCGCCGTCGCTGACGAACGACAAGGAACTCGGCCTCGGCGACTGGCACGTGCAGGAGCTGTCCGACCTGCTGCAGGCCGGCGTGTCGCAGAAGGGCGCGGTGTTCGGCCCGATGGCGGACGTGGTCCACAACAGCCTGCAGTACATGACCGACGAAGATACGCGCGCAATGTCGACGTACCTGAAGTCGATCCCGCAGAAGGCTGAAGCGCCGAAGAACATGCAGTACGAGCCGTCGAAGCAGTTCGGCAACGCGCTGTTCGACCAGGGCAAGAAGATCTACGCGGACAACTGCGCGACCTGCCACGCCGAAAACGGCGCGGGCAAGCCGCCGGCGTATCCGCCGCTCGCGGGCAACCACTCGATCATGATGGAATCGGCCGTCAACCCGATCCGCATGGTGCTGAACGGTGGCTATCCGCCGAGCACGTTCAAGAATCCGCGTCCGTACGGGATGCCGCCGTTCGCGCAGTCGCTGTCGAACCAGGAAGTTGCGGCGGTCGTCACGTATATCCGGGTATCGTGGGGCAACAACGGTACGCCGATCTCGCCGCAACAGGTGAGCGACCTGCGTTCCGCGCCGCTCGACTAAGAAGCGGCTGACACAAACGGGGCGCGGCTGCGGGAAACCGCGGCCGCGCCCTTTTGCATTTTGCATTTTGCGATGTCACCTCCCGCGCGGGCCGCGCGCGACGTCGCCGATCATAAAACTGAAGAGTGGTATCTATGTCTTTCGAATCTCTCGGCTTGGCCGAACCGCTGGTCAAGGCGGTCAACGAGCTCGGCTACACGTCGCCGACCCCGATCCAGCAACAGGCGATCCCGGCCGTCCTCGGCGGCGGCGACCTGCTCGCCGGCGCGCAAACGGGCACCGGCAAGACCGCCGGCTTCACGCTGCCGATCCTGCAACGCCTGCATACGTTCTATGCGGAACATCGCGGCGCGAAGCGCGCAGTGCGCGCGCTGATCCTCACGCCGACGCGCGAACTCGCCGCCCAGGTCGAGGAAAGCGTCCGTGCGTACAGCAAGTACCTGAAGCTGCGCTCGACCGTGATGTTCGGCGGCGTCAGCATCAATCCGCAGATCGATGCGCTCAAGCGCGGCGTCGACATCGTCGTCGCGACGCCGGGCCGCCTGCTCGATCACATGCAGCAGAAGACGATCGACCTGTCGGACCTCGACATCCTCGTGCTCGACGAAGCCGACCGGATGCTCGACATGGGCTTCATTCACGACATCAAGCGCGTGCTCGCGAAGCTGCCGCCGCAGCGCCAGAACCTGCTGTTCTCGGCCACCTTCTCCGACGAGATCAAGGCGCTCGCCGACAGCCTGCTCGACTCGCCCGCGCTGATCGAGGTCGCACGCCGCAACACGACCGCCGAAAGCGTCGCGCAGAAGATCCACCCGGTCGACCGCGACCGCAAGCGCGAACTGCTCACGCACCTGATCCGCGAACACAACTGGTTCCAGGTGCTCGTGTTCACGCGCACGAAGCACGGCGCGAACCGGCTCGCCGAGCAGCTGACGAAGGACGGCATCAGCGCGATGGCGATCCACGGCAACAAGAGCCAGTCGGCCCGCACGCGCGCGCTGGCGGAGTTCAAGAACAGCACGCTGCAGGTGCTCGTCGCGACCGACATCGCCGCGCGCGGGATCGACATCGACCAGCTGCCGCACGTCGTCAATTTCGACCTGCCGAACGTGCCGGAAGACTACGTGCACCGGATCGGCCGCACGGGCCGCGCGGGCGCGACCGGCGAAGCCGTGTCGCTCGTGTGCATCGACGAGAAGCAGCTGCTGCGCGACATCGAGCGGCTGATCAAGCGCGAGATTCCGCAGGAAGTGATCGCGGGCTTCGAACCCGATCCGAACGCGAAGCCGGAGCCGATCCAGCAGCGCCGCGGGCAGCAGCAGCCGCGCGGCGGTGGCGGCGGCGGTGGCAATCGCCAGCCGCGCGCAGGCGGCTCAGGCCAGCCGGCCGCGAAACGCGACGGCAATGCGCAACCGAAGGCGACCCAGCAGAAGGCCGCGAAGCCGCGCACGCAAGGGCAAGGCGGCGCCGGCGGCAACGGCGGGCGTCCGGCCGGTGGCGGCAACAGCGCACGCCCGGCGAACGGCAATGCCGCGCACGCGAACCGCAACCGCTCGTCGCGCAGCGGCCAGCGCGGTCACTGAAGCCGTGCGGCTGCGCGCCGCAGGTGCTCGACCTGGCGTTGCCAGCGCGCGAGCACCTCGGTGCGCTCCCCTTCCAGCGTGAACGTGACACCTGTCGCGAGACGCGCATAGCCGACCCGCTGCGCATCGCCGTGCGCGATCGTCGCAGCGAATCCGGCCAGTCCGCCGAAATCTCCTTCGAGCGGCGCCATTCTCAATTGCGCCTGAAAGAACGCGCCGTCCGCGACGAGTGTCAACGCGGCCGACCGCCGTTGCGCGATCGCGCGCGCCGCACGTGATTGCGGCCAGAGCGCCAGCAGCAGCGTGCGCGCATCGTGTGCATAGATTTCGCCGACGCCGAGCAGCGTCGTGCGCAACTGGCCATCGTCGGTCGCGACGATCAACGACGCGGCGAGGTCGGCATGACGCTCGAGCGCGGTACCGTCGAACAACGAGACGACGGCCGGCGGCCACGCATCGAACGTCCATTGTTCGAGCGCGTGGCGATGGGTATCGGTCATGATGGCGTGGCCCCGATGGATAAGCGGATGGAGAGCCGCAGCATACGCGCGTCGGGCCGCGCCGCGGCGCTCAGCGCAGGAACACGTGCCGCGTGATCTTCGTGAGCGGATAGTGAACGCCCGGCTGGATCTTCGCGGGCAGGTCGAGCGGCTTGAGCAGCATCTTCACGCACATGTCGGCCGACAGGTTGCGCCGCACGAGCGTGCTGATGCGCGCGGCGCGTTCGCGGTTGTACTGGCTGTCGCCGACACGATCCGGATAGCGCACCGCGAACACGTGGCGCAGCGCGATCTCCGAATCCTCGTTCTTGATCTCCATCACGCGGCGCGCCAGCGCGCCGAGCACCGCAAGGCGGCCATTGCCTTCGACCTGGTTGTACTTCTTGAAGAACTTGAAGAAGTGCTTGTAGTGGCGCACTTCGTCGGTGCGGATGTTGTCGGTGATTTCCTTCAGCACGGGCTCGTCCGAGCACTCGTTGATCGCGCGATAGAGCGTGGCCGTGCCCGTCTCGACGACGCAGCGCGCGACCATCTCGAGCGCGCGGGTCTTCTCGAACGCCTCGACCTTGCAGGTCTGCGAATACTCGGCGAAGAAGTTCGCGAACGCGGTATCCCAGTCGAACTCCGGCCACACGTGCGCGATGTATGCCTTCAGCGCGCGCCCGTGCTGCAATTCTTCGTGCTCCCATGCATTGTTGAGCCATGCGGAGACTTCCGGATCGTCGTTGAAGAA
This sequence comes from Burkholderia sp. AU45274, assembly GCF_030482505.1. Classification (NCBI taxonomy): domain Bacteria; kingdom Pseudomonadati; phylum Pseudomonadota; class Betaproteobacteria; order Burkholderiales; family Burkholderiaceae; genus Burkholderia; species Burkholderia sp. AU45274. Next base: position 254,968 of record NZ_JAUJQE010000005.1, read on the forward strand.
CTGGCTCAGATTGCTCGTGTAGAGATCCGAGCCGCTTTCGATGAACGACGACGCGCACAGCAGCAGCAACAGATCCTCGTTCGCGGCGGCACGTTGACGATCGATCCGGTTCAGGTCGATGTCCTCGATTCGCCACGGCATCACATGCGTCGTTTTGGTGTCCATGGTGGTGCGCTCCCAGTCGTCGCGCGGAGGCCGGCCCATGCCTTCGGCACAGGCGCCGGCCCTCCCGCAGGCGGCGTTTTACTTGCGTTTATAGTGGATTGGTCCGGCCGAACCATGCTGGCATCTTAGCCGGACTTTGATGTTCATGCTTCAAAGCACTGACCATACCCGACAAGCGCAGTTCCACGGCGTCTGTTGCCGTTCGTTAGACGAGTCCTTCAAACCGCTTGCGCCCGCGCGGTGATACGGCTTGCCGCAAACGAAACGGGCGGCCATTCGGCCGCCCGCTAAGCACACGACATGCCGGCGAACGTCGCCGGGAATCCGTCAGAAACCAGCCGCCAGACCGTCGCGCCGGCTGTCGCTCGCGGCCACGTAGCCGCGCTCGCGATCGTCGCGATCGAGACGCCAGATGAACTGCCCCGAACCGAAATCCATGTAAGGATCGTCGATCGACTTGATCGTATGGCCGCGTGCGGCCAGCCCATCGACGGTCGCGCGATGCATCGTTGCCTCGACGTCGAGCGTGAAGTCGCGGTTGACCTTCCAGCGCGGCGCATCGCAGGCCGCCTGCGGTTGCTGCCCGTAGCCGAGCATCCGCACGACGGTCTGCAGGTGTCCTTGCGGCTGCATGTCGCCGCCCATCACGCCGAAGCTCATCACGGCCTCGGTCCGGCCTTCGACCTCCTCGGTGACGAACGCCGGGATGATCGTGTGGAACGGCCGCTTGCCGCCCGCGACGACGTTCGGCGAAGCCGGGTCCATCGAGAAGCCGTGCCCGCGATTCTGCAGCGCGATGCCGGTGCCCGGCACGACGAGCCCCGAGCCGAAGCCCATGTAGTTCGACTGAATGAAGCTCACCATCATCCCGCGCTCGTCGGCCGCCGACAGGTAGATCGTGCCGCCCGAATGCGGCCGGCCAGCGGCGAAGTGCGTCGCGCGCGCGGGGTCGATCAGTTTCGCGCGCTCGGCGAGATACGCGTCGTCGAGCATCTGCTCGGGCGTGACTTCCATCGCGCGTGGATCGGCGACGTAGCGATAGACATCGGCGAACGCGAGCTTCATCGCCTCGATCTGCAGATGCTGCGAGTCGACCGAATCGACTGGCCACTCGGTCACGCCCGCATGCCCGGCGATCCCGAGCGCGATCAGCGCGGCGATGCCCTGCCCGTTCGGCGGAATCTCGTGGATCGTGTGACGGCCGAAGCGCTTGCCGATCGGCTCGACCCATTCGGGCCGGTAAGCCTGCAGGTCGGCTGCGGTCAGCGCGCCACCGCCTTCGCGGGAGAACGCGGCGATGCGCTCGGCGAGCACCCCCTCGTAGAACGCGCGCGCACCTTCCTTCTGCAGCGTGCGCAACGTCTGCGCATGGCCCGGCAGGCACACGCGCTCGCCCACCTGCGGTGCGCGGCCATGCGGCATGAAGGTGTCCGCGAAACCCGGCAACCCCTTGAGTTCCGGCACCGCGGCCGCCCACTTGTGCGCGACGATCGGCGGCACCGCATAGCCGCGCTCCGCGATCTCGATCGCCGGTTCGAGCAGGTCCGCGAACGGCAGCGAACCGAACTTCGCATGCAGCGCTTCCCAACCCGCGATCACGCCCGGCACGGTGACGGTGTCCCAGCCGCGCGTCGGCTTGTTCGCGATGCCGTTGCCCGCCTCGCCGTGGCGCGTGCGGAAATAGTCGACGTTCCATGCGGCCGGCGCGACGCCCGACGCGTTCAGCCCGGACAGCCGCTCGCCGTCCCACACGAGCGCGAACGCGTCGCCGCCGAGCCCGCACGACACGGGCTCGACGACCGTGATCGCGGCCGCGGCGGCCAGCGCCGCGTCGACCGCGTTGCCGCCCTTCCACAGCATCCGCAGCCCCGCCTGCGCGGCGAGCGGGTGCGACGTCGACACGACGTTGCGCGCGAACACCGGGATGCGGGTCGTCGGATACGGGTTGTGCCAGTTGAAGCCAGTCATCGGTTCCACCTCGTCGAAAGCTGAATGATCGCGCCGGACGCGCCCCCCGCGTGCGCGGGCAATCCGCCATTGCAGCGCGATCGGCACAATCGCACAAATTCATTTGTCACATGAATCCATGCGATTTCCGCATGAATATCAGGCAACCGTGCGGGCCGGGCCGGCCTAACGCCGTTGCCGCCCTTACAATACCCGCTCCGTCTCACGACACGACCATCGAGCCATGACCCGAGATCCCCGCCTCACCCTCAACGCGCGCCAGCAGGAATTGCTCGAATGGGTGCAGCGCGACGGCTTCGTGACCGTCGACGATCTCGCCGCGCACTTCGCGGTGACGCCGCAGACGATCCGCCGCGACGTGAACTGGCTGGCGGACCTGAACCTGCTGCGCCGCTACCACGGCGGCGCGAGCCTGCCGACCAGCTCGGAGAACGTGTCGTACACCGCGCGCCAGCGGATGTTCCACGACGAGAAGCGGCGCATCGCGGCGCTCGCGGCGTCGCACATTCCCGATCAGGCGTCGCTGTTCATCAACCTCGGCACGACCACCGAGGAAGTCGCACGCGCGCTGAACCGCCACCACGGGCTACACGTGATCACGAACAACCTGAACGTCGCGTCGATGATGAGCGGCTACCCCGACTGCGAGGTGCTGATCACGGGCGGCATCGTGCGGCCGTGGGACAAGGGGATCGTCGGCGAACTCGCGATCGACTTCATCCGCCAGTTCAAGGTCGACTACGCGATCATCGGCACGTCGGCGATCGAGGCCGACGGCACGCTGCGCGACTTCGACACACGCGAGGTGCGCGTGGCCGAGGCGATCATGCAGCATGCGCGCACCGTCTATCTCGTGACCGACCATTCGAAGGTCGGCCGTCCCGCGCTGGTGCGCCAGGGCCACCTGAGCCAGGTGCACGCGCTCTTCACCGACAAGCCGCTGCCGCCCGAGATGGCCGACACCGTCGCGGCCGCCGGCACCCAGGTGTACGTCGCCGAGTGACGGTTCCGATGCTGCACCGCACCCGAAACTTCAAGTGAAATCAAGAAGTTGGCGTTGCGAGCAAACCGCTTGCGCGTGGCTCGGCTGTCAAACGGAAAATTAACGGGGCCCGATTTGTCGTTGCCCGCGCGCTCGACTAGACTCCAGTTCCCCGGCCCATTTCGACCGTTCCGCCTGTGCCAGGGCGCGGACGAATGGCATGGCCGGCGAATACAGCTTTCCCCCCAAGCCATACCCCGCTGGGTATCGCGCGTCGGCCCGTGCGCCGGCTGCGCGGGCTGACTGGTCGCCATGGAGAGAACGATGCTGAGTCCGCATGAATTCGCCACGCTATTGCTTGTGAAGGACGCTCCCGATCAAACCCACATGGATCGGGACGAAATCGACGCACTGCTCGAACAGCAGCTCGTCCGTCTGGAAGGACTCGGTTCGGGGCGCAAATACTGCGTGACCGAAACCGGCGACGCCGCGCTGCGATCCATCAAGTACCGCTATTCGTAAAACCACACCGTTCCTGACCTGACCGCGCGGCCCGGCTGCCGGGCCGCGCGGTCACCCCCGCTTCCCTCCCCCCGCCCCGCCGCAGCCTGCTTCAGCCGCCGCGCAGCGTCGGATCGACCGCCGCCCGCCAGCTAATGGCCTGCGCACGCGCGCCGTTGAAATACGCGATCCAGCCGGCACGCGCCGCCGCATCGGGCGCCGCATAGTGCGTCGAAAGTTCGTTTACGAACGCACAATAGTTCGCATCGGTCAGCCCACGATACCGTTTCGCCACGTACGCGTCATACAGCGTCGAGTAGACCGGCTGCGCGTCCGCACCCCAGTCCCGTGCCGTGCCGCCGCATGACGTCTGCAGGTCGACGAACGACGGCGTGCGCCAGCTGCCGGCGAGCGGCGGCATCCCGGCAGTGCACCCCGCCAGAAGGACGGCGCATACGCCGGCCCACATCCCAATACGCATGATTCACCTCGTGAAACGGTCGATTTCGCCAGTATCGTCCGGGATCGCGCCGCGCGCTACTGGCCCCGCTTTATCGAACTTTACTTTTTCGATTTCGTTCGTTAAATTTCGAATTCGAACATTTCCTGTTCACCCATTTCCATCAGACGATAAGGACAGCAGGTGACCCAACCGAATCGCTACGATCTGCTCGTCGTCGGCGGCGGCATCAACGGCGCGGGCATCGCGCGCGATGCGACCGGCCGCGGCCTGTCGGTCATGCTCTGCGAGCAGGACGATCTCGCGTCGCACACGTCGTCGTCCAGCACGAAGCTGATTCACGGCGGCCTGCGCTACCTCGAGTACAACGAGTTCGGACTCGTGCGCAAGGCGCTGCAGGAGCGCGAGACGCTGCTGCGCGCGGCGCCGCACATCATGTGGCCGCTGCGCTTCGTGATGCCGCACATGCCGAACCTGCGTCCGGCGTGGCTGATCCGCATCGGCCTGTTCCTTTACGATCACCTCGCGAAACGCGAACTGCTGCCCGGCTCGCGCGGCATCGACATGCGCCGCCATGCGGCCGGCGCGCCGCTGATCGATTCGATCAAGCGCGGCTTCGTCTATTCGGACGGCTGGGTCGACGACGCGCGCCTCGTCGTGCTGAACGCGATGGATGCGAAGGAGCGCGGCGCCCAGATCCTGACGCGCACGAAGCTGGTGTCCGCCGAACGCCGCGGCGACGAATGGGAAGCGCGACTGCAGCACGCCGACGGCTCGATCCGCGTCGTGCATGCCCGCGCGATCGCGAACGCGGCCGGCCCGTGGGTCGGCGACGTGCTGAAAGGCGCGCTCGGCCGCGGCGCGCACCACAGCGTGCGGCTCGTGAAGGGCAGCCACATCATCACGCGCCGCCTGTTCGATCATGACCACGCGTACATCTTCCAGAACCCGGACAAGCGGATCATCTTCGCGATTCCGTACGAGCACGATTTCACGCTGATCGGCACGACCGACGTCGAATACACGAACGATCCCGCGAAGGTCGCGATCGATCGCGACGAGACGCAGTACCTGTGCGATTCGATCAACCGCTACTTCAAGCGCAAGATCTCGCCGGCCGACGTGCACTGGACCTACTCGGGCGTGCGCCCGCTGCTGGAAGACGAAAACGCCGCGAACGCATCGGCCGTCACGCGCGACTACCGCCTCGAGCTGGACGACGGCGCGGGCGCCCCGCTGCTGTCGGTGTTCGGCGGCAAGATCACGACGTTCCGCAAGCTCGCGGAAGAAGCCGGCGACATGCTGTGCCGCGCACTCGGCCGCGACGCGAAGACCTGGACGGCCGGCGTCGCGCTGCCGGGCGGCGACATCGCGAACGCGAAGTTCGACGCATTCGCCGATACGTTCGCCAAACGCCATGCGTGGCTGCCCGCCGCGCTCGCCCGCCGCTATGCCCGTGCATACGGCACGCGCGCGGAACGCGTGATCGACGGCGCGAAGTCGCTCGCCGATCTCGGCACCGAAATCGCACCGGGCATCTACGACGCCGAACTGCGCTACCTGCGCGACGCCGAATGGGCGACCTGCGCGCAGGACGTGCTGTGGCGCCGCTCGAAGCTCGGCCTGCACGTCGCGCCCGGCACGCTCGACGCGGTGACCGCCGCGGTCGACGCGTGGTTCGCCGCCGCGCACGCGCCGCACGCCTGACCGGAATGCAGTTGCAGTTGCTTGACCGACGTTGACTCACCGACGCGCCGCCCCACATGCGGCGCGCATCACAACTAAGCCAAATCCACGGATGGAGATGAGAGACATGCAGGATCAGTACATCCTCGCGCTTGACCAGGGCACCACGAGTTCCCGCGCGATGCTGTTCGATCGCCAGGGCAATATCGTTTCGATCGCCCAGAAGGAATTCGAGCAGATCTACCCGCAACCCGGCTGGGTCGAGCACGATCCGCAGGAAATCTGGTCGACGCAAGCCGGCGTCGCCGCCGAAGCCGTCACGCGCACGGGCCTGAACGGCACGTCGATCGCCGCGATCGGCATCACCAACCAGCGCGAAACCACGATCGTCTGGGATCGCGAGACGGGCCAGCCCGTCTACAACGCGATCGTCTGGCAGGATCGCCGCACGGCCGACTTCTGCGATTCGCTGAAGGCCCAGGGCTTCGAGGCGAAGGTGCGCGCGAAGACCGGCCTGCCGATCGATTCGTACTTCTCCGGGACCAAGATCCGCTGGATTCTCGACAACGTGCCGGGCGCACGCGAGAAGGCCAAGCAGGGCAAGCTCGCGTTCGGCACCGTCGACAGCTGGCTCGTGTGGAACTTCACGAAGCACGAACTGCACGTGACCGACGTGACGAACGCGTCGCGCACGATGCTGTTCAACATCCACACGCGCGAGTGGGACAACGAACTGCTCGACATGCTCGACATCCCGCGCAGCATGCTGCCGGAAGTGAAGGCATCGTCGGAAATCTACGGCCACACGAAGACCACCGTGTTCGCATCGAAGATCCCGCTCGCGGGCATCGCAGGCGACCAGCACGCGGCGCTGTTCGGCCAGATGTGCACGACGTCGGGCATGGTGAAGAACACCTACGGCACCGGCTGCTTCCTGATGATGAACACCGGCGACAAGCCGATCGAGTCGAAGAACAACCTCGTCACGACGATCGCCTGGCAGATCGGCGACGACGTGCAGTACGCGCTGGAAGGCAGCATCTTCATCGCGGGCGCGGTGGTGCAGTGGCTGCGCGACGGCGTCGGCATCATCAAGTCGGCCGCTGAAATCGAAGCGCTCGCCGCGAGCGTGCCGCACACCGACGGCGTCTACCTGGTGCCCGCGTTCGCCGGCCTCGGCGCACCGCACTGGAACGCGCGGGCGCGCGGCTCGGTGTTCGGCGTCACGCGCGGCACGACCTCCGCGCACCTCGCACGTGCGGCGCTCGATTCGATCGCGTACCAGTCGCTCGACGTGCTGGCCGCGATGGAAGCCGATTCGGGCATCAGCATCGGCGAGCTGCGCGTGGACGGCGGCGCGAGCGCGAACGACCTGCTGATGCAGTTCCAGGCGGACCTGCTCGGCGTCGACGCGGTGCGTCCGCAGATCACCGAGACGACCGCGCTCGGCGCGGCCTACCTCGCGGGCCTCGCGATCGGCTACTGGAAGAACCTCGACGAAGTGCGCGACCAGTGGCAGCTCGATCGCCGCTTCTCGCCGTCGATGCCGAAGGAGCACGTCGAACGCTGCATGTCGGGCTGGCAGCGTGCGGTGCGTGCCGCGAAGGCATGGGCCGACGACGCGCAGTAACCGTCAGGCATCCGGACGAAATACAACAACACCGGCGGACCGCGCACTGCGCGAGTCCGCCGTGATTCAAGAGAGACAAACATGTCACCTTATATTGCGGAATTCATCGGCACAGCGATCCTCGTGCTGCTCGGCAACGGCGCGGTCGCCAACGTGCTGCTTGCAAAGACCAAGGGCAAAGGCGCGGACCTGATCGTGATCGTGATGGGCTGGGCGATGGCCGTGTTCGTCGCCGTCTACGTGACCGCGTCGTTCAGCGGCGCGCACCTGAACCCGATCGTTACCATCAGTCTCGCGCTCGCGGGCAAGTTCGCGTGGTCGAAAGTCGGCGGCTACGTCCTCGCGCAGATGCTCGGCGGGATGGCCGGCGCGCTGCTCGTGTGGCTCGCCTATCGCCAGCACTTCGCGAAGGAAGCCGATGCGGACCTGAAGCTCGCGGTGTTCTGCACGGCGCCCGCGATCCGCAGCGTCACGCACAACGTGCTGACCGAAGCGATCTGCACGTTCGTGCTGATCCTCGGCGTGCTGTACCTCGCGTCGCCGCAAGTCGGCCTCGGCGCGCTCGACGCACTGCCCGTCGGCCTGCTCGTGCTCGGCATCGGCATCTCGCTCGGCGGCCCGACCGGCTATGCGATGAGCCCCGCGCGCGACCTGTCGCCGCGCATCATGCACGCGCTGCTGCCGATCCCCGGCAAGCGCGACAGCGACTGGCGCTATGCATGGGTGCCCGTCGTCGGCCCACTGCTCGGCGGCGCCGCGGCGGCCGGCCTGTACCTGCACCTGCATACGACGATCTGATCGTGGCTTGACCGAAACGCGCGGCGGTCCTCGCCGCGCGTTTTGCTTTCCTTCCTTCGTTCGCCTTCCCTCGCGCTTCGTTTCCGCTACCGGCCTCACTCGGCCGATACCAGCGACTTCAGCTTCACCCCCGTATCCGCGACAGCCAACGGGCTCACGTCGCTCCCGCGCTCGACCAGCATTCTCGCCACCCGCATGTCCTTGACGAACCCCGACGCGCGGCCGAAACCGCTTGCGGCGACGAGCCGCGCTCCGGCATCGAAATGGAAATGGATTTCCGCGTCGTCGCCGAGCACGCGCGCGACCGATCGCTCGCCAAGCGCCGGCTCTCCAGCCACCTGCAACTGCGCGTCGTATTGATCCGACCAGAACCACGGTGTCTCGCGATACGGCTCGTCGGCGCCGAGCATGTTGCGCGCGGCGACGCGTGCCTGGGTCTCGGCGCCGTGCCAGGTTTCCTGCCGGACCGGCCGGCCCGACAACGCACTCGGGAACACCGCCACGTCGCCCGCTGCGTAGATGCCGCGCGCCGACGTCTCGAGCCGCTCGTTCACGACAATGCCGCGCTCGACGGCGAGGCCCGCCTCACGCGCCAGCTCGTCGGCCGGCTCGATGCCGATGCCGGTCACGACCGTGTCGGCGATCAGCGTGTCGCCATCGTCGAGCGTGCGCAATGCAAACACCCCGTCTAACGTCGCACCTGGAATCGTCAAGCGACGCGCGCGGCCGCCGGTCGCGAGCAGCAGCGCGTCGTAGCCGGACACGCGGCCATCCGACAGGCGCACTTCGCGTGCGTCCGGATCGATGCGCTCGACCGTCGCGACGACCGGCTCGATGTGATCGGCCGCCCACGCTTCCGGATCGCGCAACCGGCACTGCGCCGCGCTGCGTTCGCCGGTCAGCACGCCCTTCGACAACGGCGGCCGCTCGTACGGCAGGTGCGCCTCCGCGCCGATCAGCACGATCCGCCCGCGTGGCCCGCGCCGACGATCGCCATCACCCGGTCGCTCGTCATCGCGTTACACCTCGATCAGGATGCGGCCGTTGTCGATCTTCGCGCGGTACGTGCGCAGCTTCTCGCAGGCGGGCGCGGACAGCGGCCGGCCGTCGCGCACGTCGAAGCGCCCGTTGTGCTTCGGGCATTCGATCACGTGGTCGATCACGAGCCCGTCCGCGAGATGTACTTGCTCGTGCGTGCACAGGCCGTCGCTCGCATAGACTTCGCCGTCGATGCGGTAGATCGCGTACGTGTGGCCGGCATGGTCGAAGCGCGCGACGTCTTCGTCGTCGATGTCGTCGAGCGCGCCGGTATCGATCCATTGCGTCATGTTGCGTGTCTCCGGGGTTGGAAGGTTCGATGTCGGTCACGCATGCGCGGCATCCGGCACGGGCCGCACGACGTAATCGGTCGGGTCGCGCGTCTGCCTGACCAGCGCCGGCACGATCTCCGCATACGCGTCCAGCGTGCTGCGGTACGGCGGCGGCATGTCGGCCTTCACCGCCTCGTGCAGCTTCGGCAGCGCGTGGAACGGCACCATCGGGAACATGTGGTGCTCGACGTGGTAGTTCATGTTCCAGTACAGGAAGCGGAACACCGGATTCATCATCACGGTCCGGCAGTTGCGCCGGTGATCGAGCACGTTCTCGGGCATGCCCGCGTGCTGCGTGAGGCCGAAATACAGGTACAGCCACGCGCCGTAGAGGCTCGGCAGCCCGATGTAGAGCAGCGGCAGGATCGTGTGCCAGTAGAGCGACGCACCGGTCACGAGCGCGTACACCGCGAGATGGAGGCGAGACTCGCGCACCACCTTCGGCCGTTCCGATTCGGGCACGTAGGTGCGCTCCTCGTCGTCGAGCCGGCCGGTGAAGGCCGTCGCGATCATCTTGCGCAGCTCGCCGGCCACGTGCTTCAGCGCGACGATGTTCAGCGCGAGCGAGGCCCAGTCGGTCGGCTTCGGCGCGGCGATTTCCGGATCGCGCCCGACGACCAGCGTATCGGTGTGATGACGTGCATGGCTCCAGCGCCACGCCGTCGCGCGGCGGAACACCTGGAACGACGCGACCTGGTACAGCACGTCGTTCATCCAGCGCGTGCGGAACGCGGTGCCGTGCCCGCATTCGTGCCAGCGCGAGTCGGCCGGGCTGCAGTAGAGCGTGCCGTACACGAAGAACGCGGGAATCGCCCACGCCGAATGTGCGCGCCACGCCAGCCATGCGAGCCCCCCGCTGATCGCGATCGCCGCGTACCAGATCAGCGTATCGCGGATCGCGCGCGCGTCGCCGCGCTGCATCAGCTGCTTCATCAGCGGCCGCGGCACCGGGCATCGGTACCACTCCGCATTGGCGAGCCCGGCCGCCTGCGCGCGCTCGCCGGCGCCGCCGATCATCCGGTAGGCCTGACGGCGCGCCACCGTGCGGTCGTGCGCCTGGTCGTCGATATGAGTCACGTGCGTCTCCTGGATTCCTTGTTCGTAGGAAGCGCGGCAAGCGCTTCGGCATGGAATCAAAATTAGGCCCGCGGCCTCCCTCGCTCAATCGAAACGTTGACGAAATTTCGCCATCGCTTTAGCGTTCCCCGCATCGCCACGTCTCGATGGCGACCCCACGATGGAGACAACCATGGCAGGCGAATCCGGGCCGCGCTGGCGCAAGCGCACCGCACGCTTCGACGAGATCGCGGCGCTTGCCGGCGTCAGCACGACCACCGTCGACCGCGTGCTGAACGAGCGCGGCAGCGTCTCGGCGCAGGCGCGCGAACGCGTGGTGGCGGCCGCGCGGCAGCTTGGCGTGCCGCGTCAGTTGCCCGACACGCGGCACGGGCTGCTCCACGTCGACGTGCTGCTGCCGGACACCGACGCGGCTTTCTTCAAGCGGCTGCAGCTGGCGCTGCAGCGCTCGCTGCAGATGCTCGACCGGCGCGTGGTCGTGCACCGGACGATCCTGCCCGCCGCCGACGACGAGCGGGCCGCCGCGCTGATCGAACGGCCCGCCTACCGGCGCGCGGCGCTGATCGTCACGGCGCGCGACACGAGCCGCGTGCGCGACGCGCTGGCCGGCGCGATCGCGCGCGGCGAGACCGTCGTCACGATGGTCACCGACATCGGCGGCATCGACCGCGCGCACTTCGCCGGCATCGACAACTACCGGGCCGGGCGCACGGCCGGCTATTACATCGGCCGCCTGGCGGCACGCCCCGGCCGCGTGCTGCTGCTCGGCGGGCGCATGGGCTACCGCGCGCACGCCGACCGGATGGCCGGCTGCCGCGACCAGCTCGCCGAAGCGTTCGCCGCCGTCCGCTGCGACGCCGAGCCGGTCGAGACGCTCGACCAGGACGACCGCTGCTACCGCGCGGTGACGAAGACGCTGCAGGCGCACGACGACGTGGTCGCGATCTACAACAGCGGCGCCGGCTCGGCCGGCATCGAAGCGGCGCTGCGCAAGGCCGGCGCGGCCGGCCGCGTCGTGTGGATCGGCCACGAGATGATCGACCTGCACCGCACCTTCATCGAATCCGGCGCGATGGATCTCGCGATCGACCAGGATCCGGACGGCCAGGTGATTTCCGCACTGCAGCACGTGCTGCATGCGTGCGGGATCGTCGAACAGCCGCCACCGGCCGATCCGGTCGAATTCCGCGTGTTCTGTCCGGCAAACGTGCGGACGAGCGCGTACCTGCCGGCCTGAATTCGAACGCCCGGCCCACCGTCTGTCGCGCCGCATGCGCGTTGCGAAAATATCGACTGCCGCATTGGCGATTTTTCGCCAACGTTTGTCATGCAGCCCGCGCCGCGCCTCCGTACATTGGGCAGCCCATCCCATGACAATGGCGGACAGGAGACGATGGCTGAACCGATCCTCATCGGCGTGAACCTCGACGGCGTGCTCGAACACGACGGCCTGCCGTTGCCCGCGCCCGCCGAACGCTTCCGGATGGTCGCCGGCGCCGGTGTGTTCGACTACGTCGAAAAGAATCCGGCGCGCGGCGAAGACCTGTCGCCGTATTTCGCGCTGGTCGAACGCCATGCGCTGCCGATTCGCGTGATCGGTGGCATCTGGTGCGCGGGCCGTGACGAAGCGCACGTCGCCGAGATCGTCGACGCGGGCGCGCGCTTCGGCAGCACGGTGCTCAACTGTCAGCTGCATGCGCGTCACGCGAGCGGCCATCCGCTGTCCGATCGCGAGGTCGCCGATTTCTACCTGCGGACCTACGAGCGCGGCGAGCCGGCCGGCTGCCTGCCGAGCCTCGAAGTGCACGTCGACATGTGGAGCGAGGATTTCACGCGCATCGCACGCGTCGCACGGCTTGTCGAGCAGGCCGGCGTGCCGTTCCGGATCACGCTCGATCATTCGCACCTGCTGTTCAAGATCGGCAACCACACCGAACTCGATGCATCGGGCATCCGCGACGCGGCCGACGGCGGCCGGCGGTTGCTCGACCCTGCATCGCCCGACGCCCTCTACGCCGACTGGATCGCGTGCGGCTGGGTCCGGCATGCGCATGCCCGCAGCGTGATGCCGAATAATCCGGACAACCCGTGGATGCGCCGCGCCGACGGCAGGCCCGGGCGCGGCATCCAGTATCCGTTCGTCGCCCCCGCACCGGGCACCTATCACAGCGCATGGCGCGCGGATGAACTCGACACGTGGAAGGCCGCGCTTCGGCAGTTGCTGCACGCGCAGGCCCACGCACAGCCGGCGCGCGTCGAGCAGATCAGTTGCGAATTCATCCCGTTTCCCGACTACGGCGGCGGCGCGCGCTATTCGATCTTCGACAACAACGTCGCATGCGCGCACTGGCTGCGCGACACGTGGCGTGCCCTCGCCGCGCCGCCGGCAGCCGACGTCGCACACACCGGCACCTGATTCGCCCCCCGCCCCCACTCGAGACCCAAGGACAGAACGATGACGCAAGCCTTCCATTTTTCGCTGAACCGGATGAGCGCCCCGCGCTTGCCGTTCGACCGTTACGTCGCGCTGTGCCAGCGCCTCGGCGTCGACACGATCGAGATCCGCAACGATCTCGACGGCGTCGAGATCGCCGACGGCACGCCGGCCGCCACCGTGCGCGCAACGGCCGAAGCCGGCGGCGTGACGATCCTGACGATCAACGCGCTGCAGCGCTTCGAGCAATGGAACGCCGAGCGCGCGGACGAGGCGACCGTGCTGGCCGACTACGCGGCGCAATGCGGCGCGCGTGCGCTGGTGCTGTGCCCGACCAACAGCCGCGGCGACACGCGCAGCGCGGACGTGCGCCACGCGGATCTCGTGAAGGCGCTGAAGGCGCTCAGGCCGATCCTCGACGCGCGCGGCCTGCTCGGCTTCATCGAGCCGCTCGGCTTCGAGGAATGCGCGCTGCGCCGCAAGTCGGATGCGGTGAAAGGCATCTACGACGCGGCGGGCGAACAGGTGTTCCGGCTCGTGCACGACACGTTCCACCATCACCTGTCGGGCGAGGACATCTTCTTCCCGAACCTGACCGGCCTCGTGCACGTCTCTGGCGTCGAAGAGGACGACCTGCCGGTCGACCGGATGCGCGACGACCATCGCGTGCTGGTCGGCGGCGCCGACCGGCTCGGCAATATCCGGCAACTGCGCCAACTGCTCGCGCGCGGCTACCGTGGCGCGTTCTCGTTCGAGCCGTTCGCGCACGAAATCGCCGAGGCCGACGACATCGAGGACCGACTGCGAGCGAGCATCGACTACGTGCGCGGCGAACTGGCGAATCAATGAGCGCCGCCACGGTGCACGGCCAACTGCAGCCGCGCACCGGCGCATATTCACGAAATCAACAGGAGAACGGAATGATCGAATTCGCGTTGTTCGGCGCGGGACGGATCGGCAAGATCCATGCGGCGAATCTCGCGCGCCATCCGGGCGCGAAGCTGAAGTACGTCATCGACCGGCATGCGCCGTCGGCCGAAGCGCTGGCCCACGCGCACGGCGCGCAGGTGGCCGACATCGAGCGCGCACTCGGCGATCCGGCTGTCCGGGCGGTCGTGATCGCGTCGAGCACCGACACGCATGCGGACCTGATCGTCGCGGCCGCGAATGCGGGCAAGGCCCTATTCTGCGAGAAGCCCGTCGACCTGAGCGTCGAGCGCTCGCGTACGTGCGCGGACGCCGTCCGGCGCAGCGGCGTGACCTGCATGATCGGCTTCCAGCGCCGCTTCGACCCGACGTTCGCCGCGCTGAAGGCGCGCGTCGAGCGCGGCGAGATCGGCGCGCCGGAAATGCTGGTCGTCACGAGCCGCGACCCGGGCGCACCGCCCGTCGACTACATCCGCAGTTCGGGCGGCATCTTCAAGGACATGCTGATCCACGACTTCGACGTGTTCCGCTGGATTCTCGGCGACGAAGCGCAGACGCTGCACGCGACCGGCAGTTGCCTGACCGATCCGGCCGTGCACGACGCGGGCGACATCGATTCGACGGCCGTGACGATCCGCACGCGACGCGGGCTGCTGTGCCAGATCAACACGTCGCGGCGTGCCGCGTACGGTTACGACCAGCGTTTCGAGCTGCTCGGCAGCACCGGAATGCTGCAGGCCGGCAACGTGCGGCCGACCGAGGTGAGCGCGTGGCTCGCGGCCGGCATCGCGACGGATGTGCCGGAGCCGTTCTTTCTCGAACGCTACCGGCACGCGTATGCGGCCGAGATCGCGCACTTCGTCGATGCGCTGCGCGACGGCACGCCGGTCCGCATGACGATCGACGACGGGCTCGCCGCGCTCGAACTGGCCGAGGCCGCGATGACTTCGTGGAAAACGGGGCGCGTAATCGAGCTGTGACGTCACGGGCGACAAGCGGTGACAGGCGGCGGCGAACCGCGCAAGCGGGCCGCCGCCGGACGATCGGCACCCCACCCGGACGAGACGCAGCCAGCGCGCGGCCGCGTCGGGAAAATTTGCCGAAGCGTCGCGCGGCGTGTGCGTGAATGCACGTATGATGGCGAATTGATCTGTGTCGCCGACATCCCGCTTTTTCACCACCATGCTCGATCACCTCATCTGCGACTGCGACGGCGTGCTCGTCGACAGCGAAATCATTGCCGACCGCGTCCTGCTCGACACGCTGTCCGCCACGTTCCCGGATCTCGATTTCGAAGCCGCCGCCAAGTCGGCGTTCGGCCAGCAGACGTCGCGCTTCCTGGCGGGAATCGAATCCCGCTTCGGGATCGAGATGCCGGCCAACTTCATCGAGACCATCGAGCACAACATCGAGCGCGCGCTGGCGCAATCGCTCGCGCCGATCTCCGGCGTGCGCGACGCGCTGCTGAAGGTGAGCCTGCCGGCGGCCGTCGTGTCGAACAGCCGGCTCGCACGCGTGCGCAGCTCGCTGAAGCGCGCGGCGCTCACCGAGATCTTCGGCGATCGCGTGTTCAGCTCCGAGCAGGTGGCGCGGCCGAAGCCCTACCCCGACGTCTACCTGCATGCGGCACACACGCTCGGCGTCGCGCCGGAGCGCTGCATCGTCGTCGAGGACAGCGTGTCGGGATTGAATGCCGCGCGGGCGGCAGGCATGAAGACGATCGCATTCGTCGGCGCGAGCCATATCCCCGACAACTACGCGGACGCGCTGCGCGCGATGGGCATCACGCGAATCATGCGCAAGATGGACGAACTGCCGGCGCTCGTCGAAGCCGGCATGCGCGGCGAATTCGGGGACGTACAGTCCTGATGGTCGTGCCGGCCCGATCAGGCTGATCGGGCCGATGCGGCGTGCACCGGTTCACGCACGCCGCGCAACGGGCGCGCGAACGCGCCCACCTTCCCCTTCACAGCACTCAGGCCGGTTCGCAGCAGCGCTCGCGCGCGGCGGCCAGCGCCTCGCGAAACTCGACGAGTTCCGCGATCGTCAGCATCGGCAACCCGTGCTGTTGCGCGAAACGTTCGACATCGTCGCCGCGCGTCATCGTGCCATCCGGATTCATCAGCTCGCACAGCACGCCGGCCGGCTTCAGGCCCGCGAGGATCGACAGGTCGACCGTGCCTTCGGTGTGACCGCGACGCGCCAGCACGCCGCCCGGTTGCGCACGCAACGGAAACACGTGGCCCGGGCGCACGATGTCGTGCGGCTTCGCGCCTTCTGCGATCGCCGCGCGAATCGTCGTCACGCGATCGGCCGCCGATACGCCCGTATGCACGCCTTCGCGTGCCTCGATCGACACGGTGAACGCGGTGCCGTTGCGGCTCTCGTTGGTCTGCACCATCGGCGGCAGCTCGAGCGCACGCACGGTGTCGTCGGTCAGGCACAGGCACACGATGCCGCTGCATTCGCGGATCAGCAGCGCCATCGTCTCGGGCGTGATGCGCTCGGCGGCAACGATCAGGTCGGCTTCGTTCTCGCGGTCGTGGTCGTCCTGCAGCACCACGGCACGGCCTGCGCGCATCGCTTCGAGCGCGGCGGCGATGCGCGGCGGCACCGGTTCGGAATCCAGCAACGGGAGATCGGCAAAGGCGTCGGCGGGGGCCGACGAAACGGACATCAAGGACATGTGAAACGCTCCTCGCAAATACGATTTGGGCGAAAAACGTTTCAGGGCATTGCAAACAGACAGAACGACAACCCGCTTCGCACACATGGCGAAGCGGCCCTGACGGACATGACTATCTGCACATCTTCTCTCATCCGGACTATGACCGTCGGCTCTGGCATTCGACCAGATCTGCTGACCCCGCGCAAATGCGCGGGCGCTCGCGGGCTCGCCGGCTTACGCCAGCCTACCGCCGGTGGGGAATTGCACCCCGCCCTGAAGACGCACTGATTTGCCGGATGGGCCAACCCCATCGACGGCGGGCCAAGCATACAACAGCTGCGCGCTCGGCGCAGCGGACACGGCCTAAAACCTTACTGACGACTCCGTCTAACGGCATCGTCCAAACGGCCGACGGCCGACCCGCGTTCTCGTCCGAACGGCGAGCACGCGAGCCGCTTCCGTGCGGCCTGCGTTGCGCGGTCAGCCGGCCGCGTGCGCGGCATGTGCCGCGTGCGCCGCATCGGGCACGAGCCAGCGCGGCGGCACCTCGGGGCTCACCGTCACGCGAAATGCACGCGCTTCGCTGTCGCCCGGGTTGCGCAGGCTGTACGGCTGGTCGGCATCGAACACGATCGCGTCGCCGGTCGCGAGCAACTGGCGGCGGTCGTGCACGCTGACTTCGAGCGTGCCCTCGCTGACGACGAGGTTGACCGTCGTGCCGGGCGCGCGGCGGGCGCCGGGCTCCGTATGCAGCGGCGCGATCCGCAGCTCGTGGAACTCGGCCGCGGCCGGCTCGCCTTCCGGGTACAGCGCGCGTGCCGAGAAGCGGCCGTTCGAGCTGACGACCCGCGACGCACGCTCGGCCGCCAGATGCTCGAAGCCGTTCACGGCATGGCGGCGCAGGAAGGCGGCGACCGATACCTTCAGCGCCGCGGCGATCTTGCAGAGCACCTTGATCGACGGCACGCTGCGCGCCGACTCGATCTGCGCGAGCATCGCGCGCGACACGCCGGACAGCCGCGCGAGCGCATCGAGCGACAATTGCCGCTCGGCACGCAACCGCGCGAGGTTCACGCCAACGACCTGTTCGAGCACGTCGAGCGACGCGGACGCCCGCGCATCGGCGGCGTTGCCGGATTCGAAGGAAGACACGTCGCGCACGAGCGCCAGGGATGAAGACATAGCATTGCCTCCGGGCCGCGGTGCAGCCCTGCGAATGGGGTAAGCCGGGATCGGAATCGGATTGCGCCAGCAACGGCGCGTATCGAGACGCTATCACCCGGTCTTGCACCGGCAAACGAAGTTATCTTCACACCGTTATCAGCATCGCGGAGGAATGCGTTCCTCGCGAACCTTTTCCTGCCGCTATCGCGTCATGCGGGCGCCGCGCGTTGCACCGCTCATTGCGCCGCCGGTGCCGTGCCGCGCGACGGCCCGCGCGCGCCGAGCCGCATCGCGAACCACGTGACGACGAGCGCCGCGAACGTCACCGCGACGGCCACCCAGGGCAGCGCATCGAGCGCCAGGCCGTGCTCCAGCGCAAGACCGCCGAGCCACGCGCCGAGCGCATTGCCGACGTTGAACGCGCCGATGTTCAGCGTCGATGCGAGATGCGGCGCGCTTGCGGCCTTCTCGACCACGTGCGCCTGGAGCGGCGGCACCGTCGCGAATGCGGCGATCCCCCATACGAACACGGTGACGGCCGCCGCGACCGGATGGTGGCTCGTCCTGGCGAACACGACCATCACGGCCATCAGCGCGACGAGGATCGCGATCAGCGACGGCATCAGCGCGCGGTCGGCGAGCTTGCCGCCGAGCGTGTTGCCGATCGTCAGCCCCGCGCCGAACAGCACGAGGATCAGCGCGACCGCGCGCGGCGAATAGCCCGACACGGACTGGAGAATCGGCGCGATGTACGTGAACACGACGAACACGCCGCCGAAGCCGAGCACGGTCATCAGCAGCGCGAGCCACACCTGCGGCTCCTTCAGCACGCGCACTTCTTGGCCGAGGCCGACCGGCCCGCTGTCGTGGCGGTTCGGCACCAGCGCGGCGACGCCGCCGAGCGACAGCACGCCGAGCGCGGCGACGATCCAGAACGACGCGCGCCAGCCGAGCAGCTGGCCGACGAAGGTGCCGAACGGCACGCCGAGCACGTTCGACAGCGTGAGCCCCGTGAACATCAGCGCGATCGCGCTCGCACGCTTGTCGGCGGGCACGAGCGACGCGGCGACCACCGCGCCGATCCCGAAGAACGACCCGTGCGCGAACGACGTGACGACCCGCGCGACCATCAGCATCGCGTAGCCGGACGCGGTCGCGCACAGCACGTTGCCGATGATGAAGATCGCCATCAGCCATTGCAGCGCGGCCTTGCGCGGCATGCGGCTCGTCAGCACCGCGAGCAGCGGCGCGCCGGCCGCGACACCGAGCGCGTAGCCCGTGACCAGCAGGCCGGCCGACGGCAGCGACACGGCCAGATCGCGTGCGACCTCGGGCAGCAGGCCCATGATGATGAACTCGGTGGTACCGATGGCGAAGGCGCTGATCGCAAGCGCCAGTAACGGAATGGGCATGTCGTTCTCCGGAAGGCGGCGGGCGCGGCGCCCGGGCGGTGCCGCACCGCACAAAAGGCAGGATGTGCGCATTGTCCCGAAGATGCCGATATTTGATAATTGGCGTGGCATTTGAACCATTTTCAAATATTTCTGGAAAATCGCATGGATCGACTGGGCGATATCCGGCTGTTCGTCGAGGCGGCCGAACTGGGCAGCCTGTCCGCCGCCGGGCGCAAGCTGAACCTCACGCCGGCCGCCGCGAGCGCGCGGCTGGCGAAGCTCGAGGCGGCGGTCGCCACCCGGCTGTTCGACCGTTCGACCCGGCAGTTGCGGCTCACCGACGAGGGCCGCCTGTACCTGAACGGCTGCCGGCAGGCATTGCAGGCGCTCGACGACGCGAACGCGCTGCTGCAGGCCGGCCGCAACGTCGTCGGCGGCCGGGTGCGGCTGTCGGCGACGTCCGATTTCGGCCGCCGACGGCTGCTCGACTGGCTCGACGAATTCACCGCGCGCTACCCGGACGTGACGTTCTCGCTGACGGCGTCCGACTCGACGGTGAACCTGTGGCAGGACGAGATCGACCTCGCGATCCGCTTCGCGGCGCCGCCCGACGGCGCGCTGATCGCCCGCCGGCTCGCCGCGGACCGGCGCGTGCCGTGCGCGTCGCCGTCGTTCATCGAACGTCACGGCGTGCCGAGTGACCCGCACGATCTGGCCCGCTTTCCGTGCAACGTGATCACGGTGGCGTCCGGACCGATGAACACCTGGCGCTTCACGCGCGGCGACGACACCCAGACCTGCACGGTGCCGCTCGCCACCGCGTTCGAGACCAACGACGGCGGCCTCGCCCGCGAGTGGGCGCTGCGCGGCCGCGGCATCGTGCTGAACTCGATCTGGGATGTCGCCGACGACATCCGCGCCGGGCGGCTCAAGGTCCTGCTGCCGGACTGGCGGCACCAGAGCGCGCCGCTACACGCGATTTATCCGGGCAAGCGCTACATGGCGCCGCGCGTGCGCGTGCTGCTCGACTTTCTCGCCGAACGCTTCGCGCGCGAGGAAACCGCGCACGAAGACCTGCTGAACGCGTGCCGCTGACGGCCGGCGCGCCGACGCCAAGGGGTCGGAACCTGGCGGACGGCGTCGCGCGGCCGCAACCCGCCGCCCGTCCCGGCCAGCATGAAAAGCTATAATGAAAGGCTTTCCCGACGGCTTTTCATGCTGGCTGCGCGCCAACCGCGCGCAGCGCACGGCCGTCCCGATTCACCTGATAGACGACGCCCCCAGGTCAACCACTGCGAACGGCGAACCCCCATGACCAAGAAAGTTTACGTTAAGACCTTCGGCTGCCAGATGAACGAGTACGACTCGGACAAGATGGTGGACGTGCTGAATGCGGCCGAAGGCCTCGAAAAGACCGATACGCCGGAAGACGCGGACATCATCCTGTTCAACACCTGCTCGGTGCGTGAAAAGGCGCAGGAGAAGGTGTTCTCCGATCTCGGCCGCGTACGCGAGCTGAAGGAAGCGAAGCCCGGCCTGCTGATCGGCGTCGGCGGCTGCGTCGCGAGCCAGGAAGGCGCATCGATCGTGTCGCGCGCGCCGTACGTCGACCTCGTGTTCGGCCCGCAAACCCTGCACCGCCTGCCGCAGATGATCGACGCGCGCCGCGAGAGCGGCCGTGCGCAGGTCGACATCTCGTTCCCCGAAATCGAGAAGTTCGACCACCTGCCGCCCGCGCGCGTCGAGGGGCCGAGCGCGTTCGTGTCGATCATGGAAGGCTGCTCGAAGTACTGCAGCTACTGCGTGGTGCCGTACACGCGCGGCGATGAAGTGTCGCGCCCGCTCGACGACGTGCTGACCGAAGTGGCCGGCCTCGCCGACCAGGGCGTGCGCGAAGTCACGCTGCTCGGCCAGAACGTGAACGCATATCGCGGCGCGCTGGCGGCCGGCTCGTCGGAAATCGCCGATTTCGCGACGCTGATCGAATACGTCGCCGACATCCCCGGCATCGAGCGGATCCGCTACACGACGTCGCACCCGAAGGAATTCACGCAGCGCCTGATCGACACCTACGCGAAGGTGCCGAAGCTCGTGAGCCACCTGCACCTGCCCGTCCAGCACGGCTCCGACCGCATCCTGATGGCGATGAAGCGCGGCTACACGGTGCTTGAATACAAGTCGGTGATCCGCAAGCTGCGCGCGATCCGCCCGGACCTGTCGCTGTCGACCGACATGATCGTCGGCTTCCCCGGCGAGACCGAGGACGATTTCGACAAGATGATGGCGCTCGTGCACGAGATGGGCTACGACACCAGCTTCTCGTTCATCTACAGCCCGCGCCCCGGCACGCCGGCCGCGAACCTGCATGACGACACGCCGCGCGACGTGAAGCTCAAACGCCTGCAACATCTGCAGGCGACCATCGAGGAAAACGTCGCGCGCATCAGCGAGTCGATGGTCGGGAAGGTCGAGCGGATCCTCGTCGAGGGCCCGTCGCGCAAGGACCCGAACGAACTCGCGGGCCGTACCGAGAACAACCGGGTCGTGAATTTCCCGGCGCCGCTCGCGTCGCACCCGCGCCTGATCGGCCAGATGATCGACGTGAAGATCAACCACGCCTACCCGCATTCGCTGCGCGGCGAGCTCGTGCTCGTCAGCGACGACGCGAGCGCGGCCACGCACTGACTGACGCTCAACAGGAGCCCGACGCCACTTTGAAGCCGACCCAAGCACTGGAATTCGTCGCGCCGCGCGACGACAACGCGCGCCTCGCCAACCTCTGCGGCCCGCTCGACGAGAACCTGCGGCAGATCGAACAGGCGCTCGACGTCACGCTGTCGCGACGCGGCCACCGGATCGCGATCCGCGGGCGCGGCGCCAAGCTCGCGCTCGCCGCACTCGAGAACTTCTACAACCGCGCGCGCGATGCGCTGTCGGTCGACGACATCCAGCTCGCGCTGGTCGAAGTGCGCCATACGTCCGGCAACGGCCGCCAGGACACGCTCGACGTGCGCTTTCGCGGCGACCCCGACCATCCGTTCGACGAGCCCGTCGTGCAGCTCGACGCCAGCGAGCCGGACGAGGAGCCCGCGCCGAAGCTCTACACGCGGCGCGCCGACCTGCGCGGCCGCACGCCGGCGCAGCGCGAGTACCTGAAGCAGATCCTGTCGCACGACGTGACGTTCGGCATCGGGCCGGCCGGCACCGGCAAGACCTACCTCGCGGTCGCGTGCGCGGTCGACGCGCTCGAGCGCGACCAGGTCAAGCGGATCGTGCTGACGCGCCCGGCCGTCGAGGCCGGCGAGCGGCTCGGCTTCCTGCCGGGCGATCTCGCGCAGAAGGTCGACCCGTACCTGCGTCCGCTGTACGACGCGCTGTACGACCTGCTCGGCTTCGACAAGACGGCGAAGATGTTCGAGCGCCAGATGATCGAGATCGCGCCGCTCGCGTACATGCGCGGCCGCACGCTGAACCACGCGTTCATCATCCTCGACGAGGCGCAGAACACGACGCCCGAGCAGATGAAGATGTTCCTCACGCGGATCGGCTTCGGCTCGAAGGCCGTCGTGACCGGCGATACGAGCCAGGTCGACTTGCCGCGCGGCCACAAGAGCGGCCTCGTCGAGGCGCAGCAGGTGCTCGGCGGCGTGCGCGGCATCGCGCTCACGCGCTTCACGAGCGCGGACGTCGTGCGCCATCCGCTCGTCGCGCGCATCGTCGAGGCGTACGACGAATTCCACGCGCAGCACCAGGACGGCTGACCGGCCGGCGGCACCCGTACGCCGCCCCGGCCCGACAGCCCGGCCCGGCCCGCCACACGGCGCGCCGGGCTTTTTTTCGCCTGTGCGAATTCGGGTGCGATCGGCCGTTTGGTGTATCCTCAACGCGTCCTAATCGCCGTACGCGTCATGAAATCCTCCCGTTCCCGCAAGTCCGGGCGCGCCCAGCCGGCCGCGCCCGCCTCCCCCCGCCTGTCGCTGTTCGATGCGAAGGGCAAGGCCCGGACCGTCAACGCGCAAGGGCTGCGAATCGACTTCCCGGATGGCCGCAGCCTGATGTTCGACCTGTCGGGCAGTTCGGGAGAAGCCGCCGTCGCGATCGTCGCGCAGCACAACGATCCGGCCATGCGCGCGAAGCTCGCGCTGCAGCCCGAGCACTACGACAGCGTGACGCTGCACGTGGGCGCCGAGCCCGCCCCGCGCGAAGACGACGCCGAGGACGCGCTGCGCGAGCCGGAGCTCGACCTGTCCGTGCAATACGGTGACGAAATCACGAGCGACGTGCGCAAGACGCTGCCCAAGCGCAAGCTGATCGCCGAGTGGATCGAGCCCGCGCTGTTCGCCAGCGCGCAGCTCACGGTGCGCTTCGTCGGCGACGAAGAAGGCCGCACGCTGAACGCCGGCTACCGCCACAAGGACTACCCGACCAACGTGCTGACCTTCGCGTACGACGCGGCACCCGACGGCACCGTGATCGGCGACCTCGTGCTGTGCTGCCCGGTCGTCGAGAAGGAAGCGCACGATCAGGGCAAGCCGCTCACGGCCCATTACGCGCACCTGCTGGTGCACGGCGCGCTGCACGCGCAGGGCTACGACCACGAGACGAGCGACGAGGACGCAGCCGAAATGGAAGCGCTCGAAGTCGACATCCTCGCGAAGCTGGGCTTCCCGAACCCGTACCAGTAAGCCCTCCGCACGATGCGCAACGCCGCGACGCTCCCGCCCGCCTACCCGCCGTCGATCGGCGCCGGGCGCCTGCTGACGGAAGACGAGCTCGCGGCCTCGCTCGCGCATACGATGCGCGACTGGGACGGCCAGCAGGATCTCTGGCTGTTCGGCTATGGCTCGCTGATCTGGAACCCGGGGTTGCCGACCGTCGCCGCGGTGCGCGGCAAGGTGCATGGCTATCATCGCGGGCTCTACCTGTGGTCGCGCGTGAACCGCGGCACGCCCGAACGCCCGGGCCTCGTGCTCGCGCTCGATCGCGGCGGCTCCTGCTCGGGCATCGCGTTCCGGCTCGCGGGCCCGACCGCGCAACCGCACCTCGAAACGTTGTGGAAGCGCGAAATGCCGATGGGCTCGTACCGGCCCGCGTGGCTGCCGTGCTCGCTGGAAAGCGGCGAACGCGTGAACGCGCTCGCGTTCGTGATGCGCCGCGACGCGCCGACCTACACGGGCAAGCTGACCGATCCCGTCGTGAAGGAAGTGTTCAGCTGCGCGGCCGGCCGCTACGGCACGACGCTCGACTACGTGAGCCGCACGGTCGACGCGCTGCGCGCGAGCGGCATCCCCGATCGCGCACTTGAAGGCCTGCTCGCGCGATGCCGGTGACGCGGCCTGGCGCCACGCGCTGCCGCGCCGCGTGCGCATTCGAACGAGGGCACGCCCGATGATGAAACCGTCACGCTGGTCGCGTTGCAGGATTGCCGCGCTGCTCGTTGCCGCGAGCGTCGCGCTGTCCGGCTGCGGCATCCTGGGCTGCGGCGGCGCCGCGACCAACGGCGCGGCCGCCGGCGGCTGCTCGGCCGGCATGCGGTTCTGAACCGCGGCGCGGCGACAAAACCCGCGTGCGTCAGAATGCCGCCCCAGGCCGCCTCCGCCGGACGTTTTCCCGCGTCACGGCGCCCCACCCCTTCCGCACCCGTTTTTTGCCGCCGCTGCCCCACCGCGCCTTTCTGGGATAGGATGGAACCGAGGACGATGCCGCGCCCGGCGCGGGCGTCCGCGAGCGGGGCCCGCGCGAGCCGCCCACCCTGGCCGTGCGGCCGGTGTGACACGGTCGCGTCGTGCCCTTGGTGTATCCTTGCCTACTCCGTGACAGCGCGCTCCGGCATGACCCGGGCGCACCACCATGAACGATTCGTATCCCAGTCGTAAGCTAACCGACAAACCGCAAGAAAAGCGCTCGCTGCTCGAGCGCCTGACCGACTTCATCTCGCCCGAGCCCGAATCCCGCGGCGAGCTGCTGGAAATCCTCCAGGACGCCCACGAGCGCAACCTGATCGACGCCGATTCGCTGTCGATGATCGAAGGCGTGTTCCAGGTATCCGACCTGTGCGCACGCGACATCATGGTGCCGCGCGCCCAGATGGACGCGATCAACATCGCCGACAAGCCCGAAGATTTCATCCCGTTCGTCCTCGAGAAGGCGCACTCGCGCTACCCCGTGTACGAGGAGAACCGCGACAACGTCATCGGCGTGCTGCTCGCGAAGGATCTGCTGCGTTTCTATGCCGAAGAGGAATTCGACGTGCGCGGGATGCTGCGCCCGGCCGTGTTCATTCCCGAATCGAAGCGCCTGAACGTGCTGCTGCACGACTTCCGCGTGAACCGCAACCACCTCGCGATCGTCGTCGACGAATACGGCGGCGTCGCGGGCCTGATCACGATCGAGGACGTGCTCGAGCAGATCGTCGGCGACATCGAGGACGAATACGACTTCGACGAGGAAGCCGGCAACATCATCTCGGGGCCCGACGGCCGCTATCGCGTGCGCGCGCTCACCGAGATCGAGCAGTTCAACGAGACGTTCGGCACCGATTTCCCCGACGACGAAGTCGACACGATCGGCGGGCTGATCACGCATCATTTCGGCCGCGTCCCGCATCGCGGCGAAAAGCTGCAGCTCGGCAACCTCGTGTTCGAGATCCAGCGCGGCGATGCGCGCCAGGTCCACGTACTGCTGGTGCGCCGCAATCCGCTCGCCAGCCGTCGCGCCGAAACCTCGCACGAGGACTGACCGTCGCGCGCCAGCCGCGCGTTCCACAACCGCTCGCCCACTTCCGCTTCACATGGACGATCCGATCCTGTCCCGCCCGGCTGGCGGCCTGCTCGCGCCGACTCCCGGCCGCGCGATGCCGCGCTGGCACTACCCGGCCGCGCTGCTCGCCGGTGCAGCCAATACGCTCAGCTTCGCACCGACGCCGCATGGCGGCTGGCTGCAACTCGTCGTATTCGTCTGGTTTTTCGCGCAGCTCACGCGCACCGCGAGCTGGCGCAGCGCCGCGCTCACCGGCGGCGCGTTCGGCTTCGGCAACTTCATCACCGGCGTCTGGTGGCTCTACATCAGCATGCACGTGTACGGCGAGATGGCCGCGCCGCTCGCGGGCGGCGCGCTCGTGCTGTTCTCGCTGTACCTGTCGCTGTACCCGGCGTTCTCCGCCGGGCTGTGGTCGTTCTGCGCGGGCCATGCGTGGCATCGCCGCACGCCCGACCCGCGGCCGTTCTCGCCGACCTGGCACGGCGCATTCGCGTTCGCGAGCGCGTGGGCGCTCGGCGAATGGCTGCGCGGCACCGTCCTCACCGGCTTCCCGTGGCTCGCCAGCGGCTATCCGCAGGTCGACGGCCCGTTCGCGGGCTTCGCGCCGGTCGCCGGCGTGTACGGGATCGCGTGGGTGCTCGCGCTGTTCGCCGCGCTCGTCGTGCAGGCGCTCGCCGCCGCCCGGCCGTCGCCGCTTGCCGAGCCCCGCGCCGGCGATGCGCGCGTGCGCATCGCCGCGCCGGCCGGCATCGCGCTCGCGCTGATCGCGGCCGGTCTCGGCCTGTCGCAGGTCACGTGGACCGTGCCGGCGAACAAGCCGCTCACCGTGCGGCTGCTGCAGGGCAACGTGAAGCAGGACATCAAGTTCGAGGAAGCGGGCATCGACGCGGCGATCAAGATGTACACGCAGATGATCATCGAGAAGCCGGCCGACCTGATCGTCACGCCCGAAACCGCGATCGCGGTGATGATCCAGGAGCTGCCCGAGCCGTTCGCCGTCGCGATCCGCAAGTTCAGCGACACGACGGGCTCGGCCGTGCTGTTCGGCGCGGTCGGCGCATCGGTGACCGAGGACGGCCACTACGTCGACTACACGAACAGCCTGTACGGTGTGACGCCGAATTCGCGCGACATCTATCACTACGACAAGCACCACCTCGTGCCCTTCGGCGAATTCATCCCGTGGGGCTTCCGGTGGTTCGTCGACCTGATGAAGATGCCGCTCGGCGACTTCGCGCGCGGCGCCCCCGTGCAGAAGCCGTTCCTCGTGCACAACCAGCCCGTGATGGCCGACATCTGCTACGAGGACTTGTTCGGCGAGGAAATCGCCGCGACGATCCGCGACAATCCGCAGCCGCCCGGCGTGCTCGTCAACGTGACGAACCTCGCGTGGTTCGGCGACACGATCGCGCTCGACCAGCACCTGCAGATCGCGCGGATGCGCTCGCTCGAGACGGGCCGGCCGATGCTGCGCGCGACCAACACGGGGATGACGGCCGCGATCGATGCGCGCGGCCGCGTGCTCGGACAGCTGAAGCCGTTCACGATCGGCTCGCTCGACGTGCGGATCGAAGGCACCAGCGGCTTCACGCCCTACGTGACGAGCGGCAACAACATCGTGCTCGCGGTGTCGCTCGTGCTGCTCGCGTTCGGTTTCACGTTCGGCCCCGGGCTGCGCCGGCGCAACGGCAAGAAGAACGGCGACGACCAGCCGGAATGACGCAACGGGCGGCCGCCGCGCAGTGCGTGGCGGCCGCCGTCGAATCCAACATGCTGCAACATGCGGCAGCGGCCCGCAGCCGCGAAACGGCCGGCCGCTCAAGCCTGCCGGGTCGACTCCTCCGATTGAACCGGCTGCGCGGCCAGACGCCGCAGGTCGCGGCTCACCTCCTCCATCACCGGCGCCCACGCGCCGAACACCGGTTGCCGGTACAACGTCGCGGTCGGGTACCACGGGCTGTCCTTGCGTTCGAGCAGCCACGGCCAGTGCGGATTCACGTCGAGCAGCACCCAGGTGCGCGCGCCGAGCGCACCCGCCAGGTGCGCGACCGACGTGCACACGGTGATCACCAGATCCAGCGCGCCGATGAACGCGGCCGTATCGTCGAAGCTCGTCAGTTCCGCCGTGACATCCTCGATCGCGAAGCCCGCCGCGCGCGCCGCCTCGACATCCGCGTTCGCGCCCGGCTGCAGCGAAAAAAACGCGACGTCGTCGATCCCGCGGAACGCGTCGGCATAGCGCTCGAGCCCGACCCGCCGGAACGGATTGCGCTGGTGCCCCGCGCTGCCCGTCCACACGAGCCCGACCTTCAGCCGGCGGTCGCCCGCGAGTCGCGCGCGCCACGCCTCGCGCGCATGCGGATCGGCCCGCAGGTAGGGCACCGACGACGCGAGTGTCGACGCTTCCATGCCGAGCATCAGCGGCAGGCCGATCAGCGGCACTTCGTAATCGAAGGCCGGCAGCAATTCGATGCCGCCGCCCGCGCTGAATGCGTCCGCATGCGCGCCGAGGCTGCGCTGCATCAGCGTGCCCACCAGCGGGAACGTATTCCAGATGAGCCGGCCGCCCTCGCGATGCACGCGCTCGGCGAGCGGCGCGACGAAGCGGCAGAACTGCAGTACGTCGCCGAGCCCCTGCTCGCCCCACACGAGCAGCGTCTTGCCGGCGAGCGGCTCGCCCTGCCAGCGCGGGCCCGGCAGCACCGGCCGGCGGCCGCGCAACTCGCCCGCGCCGTCCCAGCGCGCCTCGTGGCCGCGCCAGCCGGCCGCGACGTTGCCGCGCACGAGCTGGATGATTGCCAGGTTGAAGCGGAACGACGCGTCGTCGGGCGCCAGCTCGCACGCGCGCGCCGCGTAGCGCTCGGCGTCGTCCCAGCGCTGCGCCTCCTTCATCGCCAGCGCGACGTTGTTCATCGCGAGCGCGTTGTCGGGCGCGAGCTCGACGAGCCGCGCCGCGCACGCGAGCGCGGCGTCCAGGTCGTGCGTCGCGAGCCGCGCGACGACGAGATTGATCCACGCCTGCACGTCGCGTGGATCGAAGCGCACCGCCGCTTCGAGCAGCGCGATCTCCTCCGCGCGGCCGCTACCCGACAGCCGCAGCGCGATCGCGAGGTTGTTGCGCAGCGATGGCCGGTCGGCATCGAGCGCCAGCGCCGCGCGATACGGCGCCACGGCGTCCGCGTGGCGGCCCGCCATCTGCAGTACGTAGCCGTGATTGAAGTACGCGGTCGCGCCCGGTTGCACGCGCGCCGCGCATTCGGCGAGCGCGAGCGCATCGGCCGTACGCTGCCGCGAGACGAGCGCGCCGGTGAGTTGCGCGAGCGCGTCGGCGTCGACCGCATGCAGATGCGCGGCGGCGGCAAGCCACAGATCGTGCGCGGCGTGCTCGCCGCGCGCCTGCGCATCGGCGGCCTGCCCGAGCAGCGCGAGGAAGGGCGGAAGCAGCGGAATGAGGATATCGGTCGGATCGTCCATGCAGTCGGAATCGGCTAGCGGTGGCGCGGCACGCGTCGCGCGCACCGCAATACGCGCATCTTAACGCCCGCGCGAAGCCGCGCGGCACGCGCGTCACGACAGGCCGCGCGCGGCCGCCCGGCGGGCATCGGTCACGCCCGTGCGGGCCGCCCGGACGGGGCCGACGGTGTGCCCGCCCGCGTTCCGGCCGCATCCGCTCGCCGATCCGGTAAAATTACGCGTTTCAGCACACTAACAAGCCGCGCCGCCGCGCGAGCCGACCCTCCGGGCCCCGCCCGGAGCGCCGCCCGCAACGGAGCGCCAGCGCCACGAAGGCTCTTCATGCTTACGTTTCAGCAAATCATCCTGACGCTGCAGTCCTACTGGGACAAGCAGGGTTGCGCCCTGCTCCAGCCCATCGACATGGAAGTCGGCGCGGGCACCTCGCACGTCCACACGTTCCTGCGCGCGGTCGGCCCCGAGCCGTGGCGCGCCGCGTACGTGCAGCCGTCGCGCCGCCCGAAGGACGGCCGTTACGGCGAGAACCCGAACCGCCTGCAGCACTACTACCAGTACCAGGTCGTGCTCAAGCCGGCGCCGGAAAACATCCTCGACCTGTACCTCGGCTCGCTCGAGGCGCTCGGCTTCGACCTGCAGCAGAACGACGTACGGTTCGTCGAGGACGACTGGGAAAACCCGACGCTCGGCGCGTGGGGCCTCGGCTGGGAAGTGTGGCTGAACGGGATGGAAGTCACGCAGTTCACGTATTTCCAGCAGGTCGGCGGCCTCGACTGCAAGCCGGTGCTCGGCGAGATCACGTACGGCCTCGAGCGCCTCGCGATGTACCTGCAGAAGGTCGAGAACGTGTACGACCTCGTGTGGACCGAGTGGGAGGAGCAAGGCCCGAACGGCCCCGAGCTGCGCCGCCTGTCGTACGGCGACGTCTACCACCAGAACGAGGTCGAGCAATCGACCTACAACTTCGAGCACGCGAACGTCGACCTGCTGTTCACGTTCTTCAACAGCTACGAAGCGGAAGCGAAGAAGATGATCGACGCGCAGCTCGCGCTGCCCGCGTACGAGCTCGTGCTGAAGGCCGGCCACACGTTCAACCTGCTCGATGCGCGCGGCGCGATCTCGGTCACCGAGCGCGCGGCATACATCGGCCGCATCCGCGCGCTGTCGCGTCTCGTCGCGCAGGCTTACTACGACTCGCGCGAGAAGCTCGGCTTCCCGATGCTCGGCAACCCGCCGGGCGTGCCGGGCCTCACCACCGACGCCCAGGACGCCGCACAGCCGGCGTGGGCGCCGCCGCTCAAGGTCGAACGCAAGATCGATCAGGACTGACGAGACGAGATTCACTCCAAACATGACGCACAATCATCCCGCCCCCCTGCTCGTCGAACTGCTGACCGAAGAGCTGCCGCCGAAGGCTCTCGCGCGCCTCGGCGACGCATTCGCCGAAGGTCTCGCGCAACGCCTCGCGGCGCGCGACCTCATCGAAGGCGAACTCGTGTTCGAACGCTACGCCACGCCGCGCCGCCTCGCCGTCGTCGTGCAGAACGTGCGCGCCGTCGCCCCTGAAAAGCAGGTCCGCGAAAAGGTCCTGCCCGTGTCGGTCGCGCTCGACGCCGAAGGCAAGCCGACCGCGCCGCTCGCGAAGAAGCTCGCGGCGCTCGGCCACCCGAACCTGTCGATCGCCGATCTCGAGCGCGCCCAGGACGGCAAGGCCGAAGCGTTCTTCCTCAACTATTCGGCAGCCGGCGCGACGCTCGCCGACGGCCTGCAGGCCGCGCTCGACGAAACGCTCGAGAAGCTGCCGATCCCGAAGGTGATGACCTACCAGCGCCCGGACGGCTCCGACGTGAAGTTCGTGCGCCCCGTGCATCGCCTGACGGTGCTGCACGACGATCGCATCGTGCCCGTCACCGCATTCGGCGTCGACGCCGGTGACACCACGCTCGGCCACCGCTTCCTGTCCGACGGCCTCGTCGCGATCCAGCATGCGCGCAGCTACGCCGACACGCTGCGCGACAAGGGCCGCGTGATCGCGCACTTCGCCGATCGCCGCGAAACGATCCGCACGCAGCTGAACGAGCACGCGAACGGCGATACCGTCGTGATGCCCGAGTCGCTGCTCGACGAAGTGACGTCGCTGGTCGAATGGCCTGTCGTCTACCCGTGCCGCTTCGAGGACGAATTCCTGCAGGTCCCGCAGGAATGCCTGATCCTCACGATGCAAACCAACCAGAAGTACTTCGCGCTGACCGACGTCGCCGGCAAGCTGCGCTCGCGCTTCCTGATCGTGTCGAACATCGAGACGAAGACGCCGGGCGAGATCATCGAAGGCAACGAGCGCGTCGTGCGCCCGCGCCTCGCCGATGCGAAGTTCTTCTTCGAGCAGGACAAGAAGAAGCCGCTCGCCGACCGCGTGCCGCAGCTCGCGAACGTCGTGTATCACAACAAGCTCGGTTCGGCGCTCGCACGCGTCGAGCGCCTCGAGGCGCTGGCCGGCGAGATCGCCCCCGCGATCGGCGCCGACGCCACGCACGCGAAGCGCGCCGCGCGTCTCGCGAAGGCCGACCTGCTGACCGACATGGTCGGCGAGTTCCCGGAACTGCAGGGCACGATGGGCACGTACTACGCGCGCCACGACGGCGAAGCCGACGACGTCGCGCTCGCCTGCGCCGAGCACTACCAGCCGCGCTTCTCCGGCGACGCACTGCCGACCACGCCCGTGTCGACCGCCGTCGCGCTGGCCGACAAGCTCGAGACGATCGTCGGCATCTGGGGCATCGGCCTCGCGCCGACCGGCGAGAAGGATCCGTTCGCGCTGCGCCGCCACGCGCTCGGCGTGCTGCGCCTGCTGCTCGAGAAGCAGCTGCCGCTCGATCTCGTGTCGCTGCTGCGCACGGCCCATGCACGCTTCGAAGGCGTGCCGGGCGTGGCCGAATCGACCGATGCGATCCTCGCGTTCTTCATGGACCGCCTGCGCGGCCTGTTGCGCGAGCGCGGCTACTCGGCCGGTGAAATCGACGCGGTGCTGAGCCTGAACCCGACGCGTGTCGACGATCTCGTCGCGCGCCTCGACGCGGTGCGCGAGTTCACGCGCCTCGCGGAAGCCGAAGCGCTCGCGGCCGCGAACAAGCGGATCTCGAACATCCTGAAGAAGTCGGAAGGCGGCGCGAACGGCACGGTGCAGCCGACGCTGCTCGTCGAGGCCGCCGAGAAGGCGCTGCACGAACAGCTCGCGGCCGTGACGCCGCACGTGCAGTCGCAGCTCGAGGCGCGTGCGTACACGGGCGCGCTGTCGGCGCTCGCCGCGCTGCGCGCACCGGTCGACACGTTCTTCAACGACGTGATGGTCAACGCGGAAGATCCGGCACTGCGCGCGAACCGACTCGCGCTGCTGTCCGCGCTGCACCAGCAGATGAACTGCGTCGCCGACATCTCGAAGCTCGCCGCATAAGGGCCGCACGATGCCGACCAGCCCCAACCGCAAGCTCGTCGTCCTCGACCGGGACGGCGTGATCAACGTCGATTCGGATGCGTTCATCAAGACGCCCGACGAATGGATCGCGCTGCCCGGCGCCCTCGAGGCGATCGCCCGGCTCAACCACGCGGGGTATCGCGTGGTGGTCGCGACCAACCAGTCCGGCATCGGTCGCGGGCTGTTCGACATGGCCGCCCTCAACGAGATGCATCTGAAGATGCATCGCGCGGCGGCCGCGGTCGGCGCACGCATCGACGCGGTGTTCTTCTGCCCGCACACGGCCGAGGATCACTGCGACTGCCGCAAGCCGAAACCCGGCATGATGCAGATGATCGCCGAGCGCTTCGAGATCGATCCCGATCACACGCCGGTCGTCGGCGATTCGCTGCGCGACCTGCAGGCCGGCGTCGCGGTCGGCTTCCAGCCGCACCTCGTGCTCACCGGCAAGGGCAAGAAAACGCTCGCCGCCGGCAACCTGCCGCCCGGCACGAAGGTCCACGACGACCTGCGCGCGTTCGCGCTCGATTTCCTTTCACACGAACACGAGTGATGCAGCCGCCGCGCGCATCCTCCCTAACGCCAGACTTACGCCGATGCGCTTCGTCCGCTCCCTGCTGCTGCTGATCTACTTCGTCCTGTACACGGTGCCGTACGCCACCGCGTGCTTCATCGCCTTTCCGTTCATGCGTTCCGACGCGCGCTACTGGATGGCCGCCGGCTGGTGCAAGTCGACGCTGTGGGTCGTGCGCTGGCTGAACGGCATCCGCTACCGGATCGAAGGGTACGAGAACCTGCCCGACGGCCCGGCGGTGCTGCTGTCGAAGCACCAGTCCGCGTGGGAGACGCTCGCGTTCCCGGCGCTGATGCCGAGGCCGCTTTGCTACGTGTTCAAGCGCGAGCTGCTGTACGTGCCGTTCTTCGGCTGGGCGCTCGGGATGCTGCACATGGTCAACATCAACCGCAAGGAAGGCAAGAACGCGTTCACGTCGGTGATCCGCCAGGGCAAGAAGCGCCTGTCGGAAGGCGCATGGATGATCATGTTCCCGGAAGGCACGCGCACGCCGGTCGGCAAGCAAGGCAAGTACAAGACGGGCGGCGCGCGCTTCGCGATCGAAACCGGCGCACCGGTCGTGCCAATCGCGCACAATGCAGGTCGGGTGTGGCCGCGCAACTCGTTCACGAAATTCCCGGGCGTCGTCACCGTGTCGATCGGCAAGCCGATTCCCAGCGAGGGGCTGACGCCCGATGCATTGAACTCGCAGGTCGAAGCATGGATCGAAGCGGAAATGCGCCGGATCGATCCCGATTCGTATCGCCAGGCGGGCAATGCGGGCACGCGCGATGCCGCGCGTGTCTGACGCCCCCAGGTTGCAGCCGTTGCGTACGACAAAAAGAAGCGAACTGATGAAACAGCGTCCGCGGCCACGGCCTGCCGTCGTGGCCCTCGATCATCGCCAGATGGACCTGCCGCTCTTCGACGGGCCGGCCGCCGCACCGTCGGCGCCCGCCACGCCGCCGGCGCCGCCCGAAGCGGCACCCGCGGCGCCCCTCGATCCAGGCCCGGCACCCGACCGCTCGCGCGTGCGCACGTTCGCACTCGACAGCCGCGTGCTCGAATACCGCCTGAAGCGCTCCGCGCGCCGCACGATCGGCTTCACGATCGACGGCAGCGGGCTGTCGATCACCGCGCCGCGCTGGGTCACCCTCGCCGACATCGAAGCCGCGATCTCCGAGAAACAGCGCTGGATCTTCGCGAAGCTCGCGGAGTGGAAGACGCGCACCGAGCAGCGCGCGCTGCCGCAGATCGACTGGCGCGACGGCGCGGCGCTTCCCTATCTCGGCAAGACAGTGACGATCGCGCTCGGCGCGGGCGCCGTCGCGTTCGATGTCGATGCTCTGCGGCTCTCGCTGCCGCTGCCCGTGCAGGCCGACATGCAGCAGATCAAGGATCGCGTGCAGGGCTGGCTGCAGGGCGAAGCCAAGCGGATCTTCGGCGAACGCCTCGCGGTCTACGCAGAGAAACTCGGGGTCACGTATTCGATGTACGCGCTGTCGTCGGCCGCGACGCGCTGGGGCAGCTGCTCGAGCGACGGAAAGATCCGGCTGAACTGGCGGCTGATCCATTTCCCGATGTCGATCATCGACTACGTCGTCGCGCACGAGCTGTCGCACCTGCGCGAAATGAACCACAGCCCGGCCTTCTGGCAGACCGTCGAATCGATCTTCCCCGAGTTCCGCGAAGCACGGCACACGCTCAAGCATCACCCGCCCGAGTTGCTGCCGTCGCTCTGATGCGCACGGCGTCGGCGTCTCCGCCAACGAAAAAGGGCGATGCGGATCACCCCGCATCGCCCTTTTTTGCTGCCGCGGCGCACATCGCACGCTGCAGTCCGCTCATCCGACGCTCACTGAGCCTTCTTCTGGATGAACTCGATCTTGTAGCCGTCCGGATCCTCGACGAACGCGATCACGGTCGTGCCGTGCTTCATCGGGCCCGCTTCGCGCGTGACCTTGCCGCCTTGCGCCTTGATCTGCTCGCAGGCCTTGTACGCATCGTCGACTTCGAGCGCGAGGTGGCCGAAGCCGTTGCCGAGATCGTAGGCCGGCGTATCCCAGTTATGGGTCAGCTCGATCACCGTGTTGTCGCTTTCATCGCCGTAGCCGACGAATGCGAGCGTGAACTTGCCTTCCGGATAGTCGTCGCGGCGCAGCACCTTCATGCCGAGCAATTCGGTGTAGAACTTGATCGAGCGGTCGAGATCGCCGACTCGCAGCATCGTATGCAGCAATCGCATGTGTTGTACTCCTGTGGGGACTTTCCAGAACCGGGAACTCTACCAGAGTCGGGTGAATTTCGCCGGGGGCGCCTAGCCGGGGGCGCCTAGCCGGGGACACTTAGCCGGGGCCATCCATGGGCGACCAGCAGGAGGCGCCTCGCCCGAACGCGGCCGATATGGCCCATCGTCGCCAACCGGCGCGAGCACGACGGCGTAAAACGGCACGATCCGGCTCGCCCGGCTATTGCGCCGATCGGGTAACATCCTTCCACCTCGCACCAAAAACGGGCATGCGACCCACTGCCCGAACGCGACCACTCCTTCCCCGAGACAGCCACACTGCCGTGCGAAACCGCCGATTCGAGCGCGCCGGATGCGCCGCCCTCCCGACCTTGCAGCCGCCGCGCCGAACCGGCGAGGCTCGCCGATGACCACGCTCGCCGCCGTCCCCATGCGCCGCGCGCTCGACATGCGCGCCGTCGGCCTGATGCTGCTGCTGTGCGCGATCTGGGGCTTCCAGCAGGTCGCGATCAAGAGCACGAACGCCGCGATTGCGCCGATGTTCCAGGCCGGGCTGCGCTCGGTGATCGCGGCGGTGCTGCTGTGGGGCTGGGCCCGCTCGCGCGGTACGCCGCTGTTCCAGGCAGACGGCACGTTCGGCGCGGGCCTCGCGGCCGGGGCACTGTTCGCCGGCGAATTCATCTGCGTGTTCTTCGGGCTGACGCTGACGAGTGCGTCGCACATGGCGATCTTCCTGTACACGGCGCCCTGCTTCACCGCGCTCGGCCTGCACCTGTTCGCCCCGGGCGAACGGCTGCAGCGCACGCAGTGGGCCGGCGTCGGCCTGGCATTCGCCGGCATCGCGCTCGCATTCGCGGACGGCTTCCTGAAACCGCGCGCACCCGGCGCATCGGTGCTGGCCGGGCTCGCCGGCGACGCGCTCGGGATCCTCGGCGGCGCGATGTGGGCCGCGACGACGGTCGTCGTGCGCTCGACGGCGCTCGCGCGGGCGAGTGCAAGCAAGACGCTGTTCTACCAGCTCGCGGTATCGGCGGTCGTGCTGGTCGCGCTTGCCGCCCTGTTCGGCCAGATGTCGTTTGCGCACGTCACGCCGGTTGCGGTGGCAAGCCTCGCATACCAGTCGGTGATCGTCGCGTTCGTCAGCTACCTGTCGTGGTTCTGGCTGCTGACGCGCTACAGTGCGTCGCGGCTGTCCGTCTTCACGTTCCTGTCGCCGCTGTTCGGCGTCGCGTTCGGCGTGCTGCTGCTCGGCGAATCGGTCGGCTGGCGCTTCATGTCCGCGGCCGCGCTCGTGCTGACCGGCATCGCGCTCGTCAACGCGCCGCCGCGCCGGCGGGCTTGACGACCCGGCGCAGCACGCGCGCACCCACGCAATAAAAAAGGCTGCCTCGCAGGGCAGCCTCTTGTTCCCATCCGGTCCGGCTCGCGTGACCGGCCTCAACCGGCCTTGCGCACCGCCGCGAGCGCCTGCGCGACGCCGACGTATTCGGCCACGCTCACATCCTCCGCACGACGTGCGAGATCGAAGCCGAGCGCGTCGAAATCGATCGTCTCGCGATAGTCGCCGAGCGTATTGCGCAGCATCTTGCGGCGCTGCGAGAACGCGGCGGTGACGATTTCGCCGAGCAGCACGGGATCGACGTCCGGCAGTTCATGCGGTTCGTACGGAATCATCCGGACGATCGCCGAATCGACCTTCGGCGGCGGCTGGAACGATTCCGGCGGCACGTCGAGCATCTTCTCCATCACGTAGCGGTACTGCAGCATCACCGACAGACGCGAAAACGCCTTCGTGCCCGGCTCCGCGACCATCCGCTCGACGACTTCGTTCTGCAACATGAAATGCTGGTCGATGACCGCATCGGCGAACGTCATCAGGTGAAACAGCAGCGGGCTGGAAATGTTGTACGGCAGGTTGCCGACGATCCGCAGCGACGGCTTGTCGCCGGGCGCCGCAAGCGACCGGAAGTCGAACGCGAGCGCGTCGCCGGCATGCAGTTCGAGCAGCGCGCCGAAGCGTTGCTGCAGGCGCCCGATCAGGTCGCGGTCGAGCTCGACCGCATGCAGCGGCGACTCGGGCGTCGCGAGGCGCTCGATCAGCGGCTCGGTCAGTGCGCCGAGCCCGGGGCCGATCTCGACCATGCGCTGGCCGCGCGCGGGGCCGATCGTCGAGACGATCGAGTCGATCACGCCGTGATCGACGAGGAAGTTCTGCCCGAAGCGCTTGCGCGCGAAATGGCCTTGGTGCTGTCTGCTGTTCGACATCGACTGAGTAAAACGAAAAATACGACGAAAGAGGTGAAGCCGGGCCGCGTCAGGCCGTGCGGCGATGACGCGCCATCGTGACGGCCGTGTCGAGCGCGGCGATCATGCTGCCCGGATCCGCGCGGCCGGTGCCGGCCAGATCGAGTGCCGTGCCGTGATCGACCGACGTCCGGATGATCGGCAGCCCGAGCGTCACGTTGATGCCCTCGCCGAACGTCGCATACTTCAGCACGGGCAGGCCCTGGTCATGGAACATCGCGAGCACGCAATCGGCGTCCGCGAGATGGCGCGGCTGGAACAGCGTGTCGGCCGGATACGGGCCGCGCGCGTCGATGCCCTGCGCGTTCGCGCGGGCCAGCGCCGGCGAGATCACGTCGATCTCCTCGCGGCCGAGATAGCCGTTCTCGCCCGCGTGCGGGTTCAGGCCCGTCACGAGAATGCGCGGTGCGGCGAGACCAAAGTCGCGCCGCAGGTCGCGATCGATGATCGCGAGTGTCTCGACGAGCCCGTCGACCGTAAGTGCGGCGGACACGTCCTTCAGCGGCAGGTGCGTGGTCGCGAGCGCGACGCGCAGCGGCTGGTGGCCGGTACCGGCCAGCATCATCACGACCCGCGGCGTATGCGTGCGCTCCGCCAGGTATTCGGTATGGCCGGTGAACGGCACGCCCGCATCGTTGATGGTGCTCTTCTGCAGCGGCGCGGTGACGATCGCATCGTACCGGCCTGCCAGCGCACCGTCGATCGCCGCGTCGAGCAACCCGAGCACATACGGGCCGTTCGCGGCGTCCAGCTTGCCCGCCTGCACGGGCACGGCGAGCGCGTGATGCGCGACCGACACCGGCCCGCTGCCGGCCAGCGTGGCCCGGTCGGCGCCGACGGCCGCCGCGCGCGCATCGAGCAGCGCCGCATCGCCGAGCACGGTGAAATGCGCATCGGGCCAGCGCTGCGCGGCATCACGCAGCGCCTGCACGGTCAACTCCGGGCCGACCCCCGCGGGTTCGCCAGTCGTGATCGCGATCTGCAGCGCGGGTGCGGTCATCTGAAGCTCGCTCAGTTCGCCGGGCCGACGCCGCCGATCTTGTACTGCACGTACGACGAATCGCGCAGCTCGCGCAGCCAGTCGGCATAGGCCTGCTCGGCCTTGCGCTGGCCGATCGCCTGACGCGCGATATCCATCTGCTGCTGCACCGAGCCTTCCGCTTCGCGGCGGCTCAGCACCTGGATCAGGTGATAGCCGTACTCGGTACGGATCGGCTGGCTGACCTGGCCGTCCTGCAGGTTGTTCATCGCGCGCTCGAATTCCGGCACGGTCTCGCCCGGGCTGATCCAGCCGAGATCGCCGCCTTGCGACGCCGAACCGTCCTGCGAGTAGGTGCGCGCGAACTTCGCGAAATCGCCGCCGGCCTCGACCTGGTTGCGGATGTCGGCCAGTTGCTGGCGCGCCTGGCCTTCCGACTTGCCTTCGCCCACGCGCAACAGGATGTGGCGTACGTGCGTCTGGACGATCTTCGGTGCCGCGGCGGACGCGCCCTGGCTCTGGCGACGATCGACGAGGCGCACGATCTCGAAGCCGTCCGGCACGCGGATCAGCGTCGGGTTGACCTGGCCCGGGCGCAGCTTCGATGCGGCGTCGACGACGTCGGCCGGCAGCGCGCTCGGCGCCTTGAAGCCGAGGTCGCCCCCCTTCTTCGCGTCGTTCGCTTCCGAATTGCTCTTCGCGAGCTTCTCGAAATCAGCGCCCGACTTCGCCTGCTGCAGCAGCGCGTCAGCCTTCTTCTGCGCGGCTTCGATGTCGGCCTGCGGCGCGTTGGTCGGCGCCTTGATGAAGATGTGCTGGAAGCGCAGGTCCTGCTGTTGCGACGCACTCGGCCCGCGCTGGCTCGCGATGTAGTTCGCGACCTCGGCGTCCGACACGGTGATCTTGCCGTCGACCTCGCGCTCGCGCAGCTTCGACAGCATCAGTTCGGTACGCGCGTCGCTCGTGAAGATGCTCCAGGGCACGCCTTGCGCCTCGAGACGCGCGCGGTACTGCTCGAGCGTCATGCCGTTCGCCTGCGCGAGACGCTGCAGCGTGGCCTGCACGGTCGCATCGTCGATGCGGATCCCGTCGTCCTTGGCCTTCTGCACCTGGATACGCTCGAGCACCATCTGGTTCAGCACCTGCGCGCGCAACTGGTCGGTCGGCGGCACCGGTGCGTTCTGCTGCTGCAGCCGGCGCGCGATCAGGCCGGCACGCTGGTCGAGTTCGCGGCCCGTGATCACGTCGTTGTTGACGACCGCGACGACTTCGTCGGCGAGCTGCGCACCTTGCGAACCGAGCGCCTGCGCCGTGGCCGGCGCGGCGGCGAGCAGCGCGGAGGCCGCAGCGAGGCTGGACACGACTGCCGCGAAACGAAGGGTTTTCTTCATTGCCACTGGAACTCCATTGAAATCGTGCTGACCGGTGCAGACAAGCCGGCGTTACTCGTAGTTGCTGAAGCGGGACATCGGCGGCGGCGGCGGCGGCAGCGGCGTGTAGCCCGGCACCCCGGCGCGGAACGCCGACACGAGGCCGTTGTCGACGGTCGACAGGCCCTTGAGCGTCAGCTGCATCATGACTCGCGTCGACGAACTCTGCTGTCCCGACGAATTGATGCCGTTCGCCGCCCGTTGCACCCCGACCCCGAGCGCCCAGCAGTCCGCGTCGTATTGTAAGCCGACCAGACCGTCGACCACGCGATCGCCGGCGAGGTCGTAGTTGAAGCGGCCGATCGCATACAGGCGGCGCGTGAGCGGCCATTGCGCGGACACCAGGAACTGGTTGATCGGCTGGTTGTCGAGCGTGGTGTTCGATCGCGTGTAGCGGTAGCCGACGTTGATCACGCGGCGCTCGCCCGGGCTGTAGCCGAAACCGACGCTCGACTTCACGAGCTGGTTGTTGTTCTGGTTGTACTGGAACGCCGTCTCCGACATGAAGCCCGAGCCGAGCTTCAGCGCGGCGCCGACGATCAGGTCGGAGTGACGCGCCTGCACGGCGGACTGCCCGGAATTCAGCGTGACACGCTGATCGGCGAAATAGTACTGCTGCGCGATCACGAAACGCGCACGCTCGTCGCCGGTGCGCGGATCGATGAAGCGCGACGTGAGGCCGGCCGTGATCCGGTTCGCATCGGCGATCCGGTCGTTGCCGACGAACGTGTTCGGCTGGTAGATCTCCGCGAGGCCGAAGTCCGACTCCGCGGTGTCGAACAGCGGTGCGTTCGACTGGTCGCGATACGGCGTGTACACGTAGTACAGGCGCGGCTCGAGGGTCTGGATGAAGTCCTGGCCGAACAGGCGCACCGAGCGGTCGAAGATCAGCCCCGTATCGAAGCTCACGGTCGGGATCGACTCGGTGAAGCGCTTCGGGCTGTTCGGCGTGGTCGACGACAGGTAGTTCAGGTCGTACGACGCGAAGTGGTACTGGACCTTCGGCACGACGAAGTAGCCGGGGCCGTACACGCCGTACGCAATGTACGGATTGAAGACGATCCGGTCGCCTTCCGTCGCATCGGCCGTCGTGATGCGGAACCGCGAATAGTCGGCTTCCGCGCCGAAGTCGAAGCCGCCGACGTTGTACTTCGTGTACTTCACGTTCAACTGCGGCTCGCGGCTGTACGGCGCGATCGACGGCGGCAGCGTCTGCCAGTGCTGGTAGCGCGCGAGCACCGACCAGGGGCCGTTGTTGTACGTGACACCGGCTTCCTGCTGGTACAGCGTCTGCGTGCCGTTGATGAACTGGTTCGCCGACCCGAGGTCTTCGGGATACGTGTTGTCCGAGACCTTGTTGTAGTAGACGTAGCCGCCGAAGCCGCCGCCGAAATTCTGCTGGTGCTGCCAGTAGATCGCGTAGCGGTTGCGGTGCGCGAGCCGGTCATCCGGCAGGTAATTGGCCGTAAACGTGCCCGAATACGACGGCGACAGGTAGCGGAACGTCGCCTCGGCCATCACGCCGCGCCGCGAGATGATGCGCGGCGTGAGCGTCAGGTCGCGATTCGGTGCGATGTTGAAGTAGTACGGCAGCGTCAACTCGAAGCCATTCTTCGAGTCCATCGAGAACGTCGGCGGCAGCAGGCCGCTGCGCCGCTCGCCCGACAGCGGGAACGTCATCCACGGGCTCGCGAAGATCGGCACGCCCTGGAAGAACAGCACGCCGTTGCGCGCGGTGCCTTCGTCGGCGCCCGTATCGAAGTCGAACCGGCTGCCCTTGATGTACCACGCGGGGTTCGTCGAGCACTGGCACGCGGTGTAGGTGCCGTTGACGAACACCGAGCGCTCGTTGTCGACCATGTCGACGCGTTCCGCGCTGCCCGAGCCACCCGTCACGTTGAAGTGATACTTCGGCGCCGTCATGAAGCCCTGGTTCGCCTCGATCTTCAGGTGCGCCTCGGGGCCCGCGAACGACGTGCCGGCATTGTTGATCCTGACCTGGCCGTACGCATCGGCCATGTCGGTATCCTGATCGTAGTGGATCGCGTCGGCCTTCACGACGGCGTCACCGCGCCGCAGCTCGGCCGAACCCTTCGCGGCGAGATCCTGCTCGGCCGTGCCGCTCGTGTGGTCGGCGATCACGAAGGCGGCCGGTTTCGCGCCGTCCTTCAGCGGATGATCCTCGAGCTGGGGCGCGAGACGCAGATCCCACGGCGAGTCGAGCGGCTGCGGCTGCGCGGCCGCGCCCGACAGCTGCGCGTACGACACGGCCGGCACGAGGCCGGGCACGGCCAGGAGCGCGAGCGCGAGCCGCCGTTTGCGCGGCGCCCCGTCACCGGGGAAAACATTCGGGAATAGCGGTTTGGGCGGCATCTATCGTTTGGCGAATCGCCCCTTGTCAACCGCGCCGTCGCGGCACATGCGCGCGCGGCAGGCCGCACCGTCGCACCGCGACTGCGGCTGAGCGCAAACCGGGGAGGCGTTCGGGCGACCGCGCGACAGGCGGCGGGCCTGCACGGCGGAAAGCTGACGCGGGGCGCGTCAAAAAAGTCGTGGGGTATTATATGGCAAGACGTTCCCCCCTCCGCCGAGTTTCATGACGCCCCCATCCGCCGCATCCCAGCCCGACGCCCGCCTCGACGCGCTCACCGCGTGGCTGCACCCGCTCGCCGAACGCTACGCGCTCGACCTGTCGACCCTCGCGCCCGCCTCGTCGGACGCCAGTTTCCGCCGCTATTTCCGTGTCGCGTCGGCCACGAGCGCCGGCGGCACGCTGATCGCCGTCGACGCGCCGCCGCCCGAAAAGTGCCGTGAATTCGTCCAGGTCGCGCAACTGCTCGCCGCAGCCGGCGACCACGTGCCGGACGTGCTGGCCCACGATTTCGACGCGGGATTCATGCTCGTGACCGATCTCGGCCGCACGTCATACATCTCGGTGCTCGATCCGGCCGACCCGGCCGCCGCAAAACCGCTGATGCGCGCCGCGCTCGACGCGCTGATCCGCTTCCAGCTCACGTCGAAGCCCGACGTGCTGCCGCCGTTCGACGAGGCGTTCCTGCGCCGCGAGATGGAGCTGATGCCCGAATGGTTCGTCGGCCGCCACCTCGGCAAGCCGGTCACCGACGCGATGCGCGGCACGCTCGACCGCACCTTCGCGCTGCTGGTCGCCAGCGCGCACGCACAGCCGCAGGGTTTCATGCTGCGCGATTTCATGCCGCGCAACCTGATGGTGTGCGAGCCGAACCCGGGCATCCTCGATTTCCAGGATGCCGTCTACGGGCCGCTGACGTACGACGTCGTGTCGCTGCTGCGCGACGCCTTCATCAGCTGGGACGAGGAGTTCGAGCTCGACTGCTTCGCGTACTACTGGGAAAAGGCGAAAAAGGCCGGCCTGCCGGTCGACCCCGATTTCGGCGAGTTCTACCGCCAGCTCGAATGGATGGGGCTGCAGCGCCACATCAAGGTGCTCGGCCTGTTCGCGCGTATCAATTACCGCGACGGCAAGCCGCATTACCTGAACGACCTGCCGCGCTTCATCGCGTATGCGCGCAAGGTCGCGCTGCGCTATCGCCCGCTCGTGCCGTTCGCGAAGCTGCTCGACGAGCTCGAGGGCAACGCACCGGCCGACGTGGGCTATACGTTCTGATCGTTCCGACTCTCCTGACACCCGGCCGAACATGAGCAACACCCTGACCACGGCGATGATCTTCGCCGCCGGGCGCGGCGAACGGATGCGCCCGCTCACCGACACCCGCCCGAAGCCGCTGCTCGAAGCGGGCGGCAAGCCGCTGATCGTGTGGCAGATCGAGGCGCTCGCCCGCGCGGGCATCGAGACGATCGTGATCAACCACGCGTGGCTCGGCGAGCAGATCGAGGCTGCGCTGGGCGACGGTTCGCGCTGGGGCGTGCGGCTCGTGTATTCGGCCGAAGGCGACGCGCTGGAAACGGCCGGCGGCATCGCACAGGCGTTGCCGCTGCTCGAGCGCAACGGGCAGCCGGCCGTGTTCGCGGCGGTCAGCGGCGACGTCTACTGCGCGTTCGACTACCGGTCGCTCGCGCCGCGCGCCGCCCGGATGGCCGCGCTCGACACGCCGGCGATGCACCTCGTGATGGTGCCGAATCCGCCGTTCCATCCGGCCGGCGACTTCGCGCTCGGCGACGACGGCCGCCTTGCGCTCGACGGCGCCGCGCGCTTCACGTTCGGCAACATCGGCCTGTACGACACGCGGATGTTCCGCGATCTCGCGCCCGGCACGCGGCGCGCGCTGACGCCGTACTATCGCGCGGCGATCGAGGCCGGCCGCGCGAGC
Source organism: Burkholderia sp. AU45274 (assembly GCF_030482505.1). NCBI lineage: Bacteria > Pseudomonadati > Pseudomonadota > Betaproteobacteria > Burkholderiales > Burkholderiaceae > Burkholderia > Burkholderia sp. AU45274. The sequence continues at coordinate 299,718 of NZ_JAUJQE010000005.1, forward strand.
GGCGAACTGTATGAAGGTATCTGGGAGAACGTCGGCACGCCCGCGCAGCTCGGCGATCTGGATGCGCGGCTGCGCGCCGCGAAGTGACCGGCTGACGGGCCCTCGCGCTGATTGATCAAACGGCCGGTTAGCTGACTGGCTGGCTAGCTGGCTGACCGGCGAACTGGCCGCGTCGGCCTGGCTGACCAGAGGGCCCGGGCGCCTGTCGGGCCACCATGCCGGCCCGACTCCCGCCCATCAAACGTGCCCCGTCCTGCTGCGCGCGCCCCGCGCGCCGCCCCGCCGCTCACGCGGCTTCCGCCTCTTCCCCGCCCGCCGCCGCGCGTTGCTGCTGCAGCGCCCACATCTGCGCATACAACCCGTCGGCGCGCACGAGTTCGTCGTGCGTGCCGCGCTCGACGATCCGCCCGTGGTCCATCACCAGGATCTGCTGCGCGTGCACGACCGTCGACAGCCGGTGCGCGATCACGAGCGTCGTGCGATGCCGCGCGATCTGGTCGAGTTCGTGCTGGATCGCGCGCTCCGAGCGCGAATCGAGCGCCGACGTCGCTTCGTCGAACAGCAGCACCGGCGGGTTCTTCAACAGCGTGCGCGCGATCGCGACGCGCTGCTTCTCGCCGCCCGACAACTTCAGCCCGCGCTCGCCGACCGGCGTGTCATAACCCTTCGGCAAACTTTCGATGAAATCGTGGATGTGCGCGGCACGCGCGGCCGCGATCACCTCGTCGCGGGTCGCGGTCGGCCGGCCGTACGCGATGTTGTAGTAGATCGAGTCGTTGAACAGCACGGTGTCCTGCGGCACGATCCCGATCGACGCGCGCAGCGAGTCCTGCGTGACGTCGCGGATGTCCTGGCCGTCGATCCGGATCGCGCCGCCCGCCTGCCGGTCGAGATCGTAGAAGCGGAACAGCAGCCGCGACAGTGTCGACTTCCCGGAGCCGCTGTGGCCGACCACCGCGGTCGTCGTGCCCGCATCGATCGTGAACGACACGTCGTGCAGGATCTGCCGCGCCGGCTCGTACGCGAAATTCACGTGCTCGAAGCGCACCTGCGCGCCGGCCACCGCGAGCGGCCGCGCATCGGGCAAATCGGCCACTTCCTTCGCGGCCGACAGCAGCCCGAACATGCGATCCATGTCGGTCAGGCTCTGCTTCAGCTCGCGATAGACGACACCGAGAAAGTTGAGCGGAATGTACAGCTGCAGCATGAACGTGTTGATCAGCACCAGGTCGCCGAGCGTCAGCTTGCCCGCGAGCACGCCCTGCGTCGCGCGCCACAGGATGAACACGAGCCCCGTGCCGATGATCGCCTGCTGGCCGAAGTTCAGCACCGACAGCGAATTCTGCGAACGGATCGCGGCCTTCCGGTAGCGCTTCAGGTTCTCGTCGTAGCGCTGCGCTTCCCACTCCTCGTTGCCGAAATACTTGACCGTCTCGTAGTTGATCAACGAATCGATCGCCCGCGAGTTCGCGCGCGAATCGAGTTCGTTCATCGTGCGGCGGAAATGCGTGCGCCAGTTGGTGACCTTCACCGTGAACACGATGTAGGTGACCAGCGCCGCGAACGTCACGTACGCGTAATAGGCCTCGTACTTGACCACGAAGAAGCCGAGCACGAGCCCGACCTCGACGAGCGTCGGCAGGATGCTGTACAGCGAATACGAAATCAGCTGCTGGATGCCGCGCGTGCCGCGCTCGATGTCGCGCGACATGCCGCCGGTCTGGCGCTCCAGGTGAAACCGCAGCGACAGCCCGTGCAGGTGCCGGAACACCTGCAACGCGAGCTGGCGCACCGCGCTCTCGGTGACCTTCGAGAACAGGATCTCGCGCAGCTCGGTAAACAGTGAAGTGGACAGCCGCACGAGCGCATACGCGACGACCAGCAGCCCCACGCCGCCCGCGAGCACGATGCCGGCCGACTGTTCGGCGCGGCCGATCGCGGTGATCTGCTGGACGTAGGACAGGTGGTCGACGATGCGCTTCATCACGACCGGCACACCGAGGTTCGCGACCTTCGCGCCGATCAGGCAGCCGAGCGCGAGCGCGACGCGCCATTTGTAGGTGGTCAGGTACGGCAGCAGCGACCGGATGGTTTGCCAGTCGTTGCGGGGCCCGGTCGAAGCCGGCGCGGGCTCGCCGGAAGCAGGAAATCGGCGCATGGGGGGAAGGATCGGCGGCGGTGCCGGACACATGCATCGGCGGCCGGCTCGCTCACTTTCTCGTACAATTTGCGAACGTTGTATTGTCGCAGAAGCCGCCTCGCGCCGCTGCCGGCGCCCTCGCCGGCCGGCCTGCGCGCGGCGGCGCAATTATTACAGGATGAAAGCCCCCGCCATGACCGATTCGACCCTCGAACTCCCGCAAAAGCAGCCCGCGCTGCGCGTCGTCCCGCAACCGCACGACGCGAACGTCCACGGAGACGTATTCGGCGGCTGGATCATGTCGCAGGTCGACATCGCCGGCTCGATCCCCGCGAGCCAGCGCGCGAACGGTCGCGTCGCGACGGTCGCGGTCAATTCGTTCGTGTTCAAGCAGCCGGTGTTCGTCGGCGATCTGCTGAGCTTCTACGCGACCATCACGCGTACCGGCAACACGTCGATCACGGTCGACGTCGAGGTGTACGCGCAGCGCATGCGCCTGATGGGTGAAGTCGTGAAGGTCACCGAAGCGACGCTCACCTACGTCGCGACCGGCACTGACCGCAAGCCGCGGCAACTGCCGCCGCTCTGACGGGCAAGCGCAGCACGGCGGCGCTTGCCCTGCCTTCGGCCACCTCAGTGCGTGGCCGTCAGCCCGAACTCCCGCATCGCGGGCAGGAAATCGTGGTTCAGCTTCGGCTTGCGCGACAGCTTCACCAGCACGTAGCGCTGGAACGGCGCGAGCCGCTGCCACTGCGCGAGCTCGGGCGCCATCAGCCCGGCCAGCGCGCTCTGCTGCACGAGCGACTCCGGCACGATGTCGGTGGCGCGCCAGGCCGGCTGCTCGTCCGGCTGGAACCACGAGGGCTCCAGGTCCGCGTGCGTACGCAGCATTTCGAACAGCGCGTGATCGAAGTTGGGCTCGATCGCGGTGTCCTCGTCGGCCGGAAAGCGCGCGAGCAGCTTGCGGTCCTCGAGCGGCAGCAACTGCCACTGCTCCAATGAGATCCGCAGACCGAAACGGTCGAGATTGAAACGCACGATCATCGGGATGTACGTGAAGTTTTCCGACGAAGCGTGTTCGAAGGCGAATAGCAGTGGAGCGTCGCTGAGTCCCATGATCGTTACCTGATGTGGCGGATACCGGCGCGGCCGGCTTGCCTGGGGTATTTTAGAACCTCTGCGCGCGGGTGGCGGATACGATTGCCGCCGGCCCCGTGCGCCGAATCAACGGGAGTGCTCGTGAATCCGACCGAATCCGGCGACCTGCGCGACGAACCGCGCGGCGCGATCGAACTGTCCGTGCGCCGCACGCGCGGCGGCGCCGTCGAAACCGCACACGACTACGTCGGCCAGGAATGGCCCGTCGCACTCGTCTTCAACGGTATCTCGCATGCGGTGATGATGTGTACGCCGTGCGACCTCGAAGCGTTCGCGGTCGGTTTCGCGATCTCGGAAGGGATCGTCGCGCGCGGCAGCGACATCAAGGACATCGAGGTGATCCTGAACGCCGACGCGCCGCTGCCGCATGCGGAAGTCCACCTGGAGGTCGTCCAGCAGGCGTTCGCCGCGCTGAAGGACCGGCGACGTGCGCTCGCGGGGCGTACCGGCTGCGGCGTCTGCGGGATCGAAAGCATCGACCTGCTCGACCTCGCGCCCGAACGCGTGCCCGATACGGGCTTTCTCGCACGCCTCGCCCCCGACGCGCTGACGCGTGCGGCGCAGGCGCTGCCGGTTCACCAGGCACTCACGCGGCTCACGGGCGGCCTGCATGCGGCCGCGTGGTGCGACGCAACAGGCGCGATCCGGATGGCATTCGAGGACGTCGGCCGCCACAACGCACTCGACAAGCTGATCGGCTCGCTCGTGCTGTCGCGCGCCGACGCGACCGACGGCTTCGTGTTCCTGTCGAGCCGCGCGAGCTACGAGCTCGTGCGCAAGGCCGCACGGGTCGGCATCCCGATGGTGGCGACGATCTCCGCGCCGTCGTCGCTCGCGATCGAGATCGCGAAAGCGGCCGGCTTGCGGCTCGTCAGCTTCTGCCGCGAAACCGGCCACGTCGACTACGGCACGGCCTGATCGCGATCGCGGGAGCGCGCCGGCTGTCCACCGCCGGCGCGCCCTGCTCCGTCAGACGGTCAGTCGAACTGACGGAAATCCGGCTTGCGCTTCTCGAAGAACGCCGTCATCGCCTCGCGCGCTTCCGGCGCGCGCAGCATCGTAGCGAAGTGACCCGCTTCCTCGGCCATCCGCGCCTGCGTCGCCACCCCGCCCGTATCCTTCAGCAGCGCCTTCGTCACACGCAGCGATGCCGCCGGCAGCGCCGCGAGCTTTGCCGCCTGCTTCGCCGCGAACGCGTCGAGCTCGGCCGCAGGCAGCACACGGTTGACGATGCCGATCCGGTGCGCTTCCAGCGCGTCGAACGCTTCGCCGAGCAGCAGCTTCTCGGCCGCGACCTGATGGCCGGCCAGACGCGGCAGCAGCGCGCTCGACGCGGCTTCCGGGCACAGCCCGAGCTGCGTGAACGGCAGCGAGAACGTCGCGGTGTCGGCCGCGTAGACCAGATCGCAGTGCAGCAGCATCGTCACGCCGACGCCGATCGCCAGGCCCGGCACCGCGGCCACGATCGGCTTGCTCGCGCTGCTGATCCGTGCGAGAAACTGGAACACCGGCGCGGTGTCGTCCTTCGGCGGCGACTTCAGGAAATCCTCGAGATCGTTCCCCGAGGTGAAATTGCCGTCGCCACCGCGCAGCAGGATCACGCGAACCGCCTTGTCTTCCTGCGCTTCGGCGAGGGCGTCGGCCATCGTCTGGTACATCGCCGCCGTCAGCGCGTTCTTCTTCGCCGGGCGCGCGATCGTGATCGTCATCACGCCATCGGCGCGTTCCACTTGAATTTCGGCCACAACCGTCTCCTTTGACTTTCCTCTATCGGAATGAAAAAAACGGTGCGCGAGCTCGTGGCCCGCGCACCGTCGTAGCTTGTCGTCGTGCTCCGCTTACAGGCGTTCGATGATGCCCGCGGCGCCCATGCCGGTGCCGACGCACATCGTGACCATCCCGTACTTCAGGTTGCGGCGACGCAGGCCGTGCACGACGGTCGCCGCGCGGATCGCGCCGGTCGCGCCGAGCGGGTGGCCGAGTGCGATCGCGCCGCCCATCGGGTTGACCTTCGACGGGTCGAGGCCGAGATCGCGCATCACCGCCAGCGATTGCGCGGCGAACGCTTCGTTCAGCTCGATCCAGTCGAGATCGTCCTGCTTCAGGCCGGCAGCCTTCAGCGCGGCCGGAATCGCTTCCTTCGGGCCGATGCCCATGATTTCCGGCGGCACGCCACGCACCGCGAAGCTCACGAAGCGTGCGAGCGGCGTCAGGTTGAATTCCTTGAGCACCTTCTCCGACACGACGAGCAGCGCGCCCGCGCCATCCGACGTCTGCGAGCTGTTGCCGGCCGTGACCGAGCCCTTGTTCGCGAACACCGTGCGCAGCTTCGCGAGGCCTTCGATCGACGTATCCGCACGCGGACCTTCGTCGAGCTTGATCTCGCGCGTCTTCACGTCGACTTCACCGGTCGCGAGGTTCGGGAAACGCTCGGTGATCGTGTACGCGGCGATCTCGTCGTTGAACTCGCCGGCCTGCTGGGCGGCAAGCGCCTTGCGATGCGACTCGACCGAGAACGCGTCCTGGTCTTCGCGGCTCACCTTCCACTGCTCCGCGACGCGCTCGGCCGTCAGGCCCATCCCGTACGCGATGCCGAAGTCTTCGTTGCGATCGAAGATGTGCGGCGACATCGACGGCTTGTTGCCCATCATCGGCACCATGCTCATCGATTCGCAGCCGCCCGCGAAGATCGCGTCCGATTCGCCGACGCGGATGCGGTCGGCCGCCATCGCCAGCGCCGTGATGCCCGACGCGCAGAAGCGGTTGACCGTCACGCCGCCGACCGTCTGCGGCAGGCCTGCGAGCAGCGCGCCCATGCGCGCGACGTTCAGGCCCTGCTCGGCTTCCGGAATCGCACAGCCGATGATCGCGTCTTCGATCAGCTTCGTGTCGAAGCCGGGCACCTGCGCCACCGCCGACTTCAGCGCGTGGACCAGCAGCTCGTCCGGGCGCGTGTTCTTGAAGACACCGCGCGGGGCCTTGCCGATCGGCGTGCGGCTGGCGGCGACGATGTATGCGTCTTGCAATTGTTTGCTCATTTGAGACTCCTTGCCTTATCCGCTCGCTCAGTTACGCACCGGCTTGCCGGTCTGCAACATGCCCATGATCCGTTCCTGCGTCTTCTGCGTGCCGAGCAGCTCGACGAACGCACGGCGCTCCAGCGCGAGCAGCCACTGCTCGTCGACCAGGCTGCCGGCTTCGACGTCGCCGCCGCACACGGCTTCGGCGATGCGGCTCGCGATCAGGTAGTCGTGATCGCTGATGAAGCGGCCGTCACGCATGTTGACGAGCGATGCCTTGATCGTCGCGATCGCCGAACGGCCGGCGACCGGCACGTCCTTCGCGCGCAGCGGTGCGCGGTAGCCGGTTGCGGCCAGCGCGCGCGCTTCCTTCTTCGCGGTGTCGAGCAGTTCGAACACGTTGAAGATGATCGTGTCGGACGGCTTCACGTAGCCCATCGCACGGGCATCGTGCGCGGACGCCGACACCTTCGCCATCGCCGCGTTCTCGAACGACTTCGTGACGAACTTCAGGATGTCGGTGGTCGCGTTCGCGGCCGTTGCGGCATCCGCTGCGCGCAGCGCGGCTTCCTTCAGGCCGCCGCCCGCCGGCACGAGGCCGACGCCCACTTCGACGAGACCGATGTAGCTCTCGACGTGCACGACGCGCTTCGCGCTGTGCAGCATCAGCTCGCACCCGCCGCCGAGCGCGATGCCCGACACGGCTGCAACGACCGGCACGTTCGCGTACTTCACGCGCAGCATGCCTTCCTGGAACTTCTTCACGAACGGCTCGATGCCCTTCGCGCCGCCCATCATGAACGCGGGCATCGCCTCTTCGAGGTTTGCACCGGCCGAGAACGGGCCGCCCGGCGTGCCGAGCTTCAGCGACGTCGGCTGCCAGATCACGACGCCCTTGTAGTCCTTCTCCGCGAGTTCGATGGCCTGCACAAGGCCGTCGATCACGCTCGGTCCGATCGTGTTCATCTTCGACTTGAACGACACGATCACGACGTCGTCTTCACCCGCACGGTCGTCGACCCATGCACGCACGGCATCGGTCTCGAACAGCGTCTTGCCGTACGTCTTCGGATCGGCACCGGCTTCGCCGAGCAGCGGCGCGCGGAATACCTGCTTGTCGTAGACCGCGAGGTCCGAACGCGGCACGAAGCGCTTCGCTGCCGGCGCCCACGAACCTTCGGCCGTGTGCACGCCGCCCTTTTCCGCCACCGAGCCTTCGAGCACCCACGACGGCAGCGGCACGTTCGCGAGCGCCTTGCCGGCCGCGATGTCTTCCTGCACCCACTCGGCGACCTGCTTCCAGCCGGCGGCCTGCCAGCCTTCGAACGGGCCTTCGTTCCAGCCGAAGCCCCAGCGGATCGCGAGGTCGACGTCGCGCGCGTTGTCGGCGATCGATTCGAGATGCACGCCGATGTAGTGGAACACGTCGCGGAAGATCGACCACAGGAACTGCGCGTGCGGATGGTCCGTTTCACGCAGCAGCTTCAGGCGTTCCGCCGGCGGACGCTTCAGGATGCGGCCGACGGTTTCGTCCGCCTTCGCGCCCGAATCCACGTAGGTGCCCGTCTTCGCGTCGAGCACCTTGATCGCCTTGCCTTCCTTCTTGTAGAAGCCGCCGCCCGTCTTCTGGCCGAGCGCGCCCTGCTTCACCAGTTCGGCGAGCACGGCAGGCGTCTGGTAGACCGGGAAGAACGGATCGTCGGCGAGGTTGTCCTGCATCGTCTTGATCACGTGCGCCATCGTGTCGAGGCCGACCACATCCGCGGTGCGGAACGTCGCCGACTTCGCGCGGCCGAGGCGGCTGCCCGTCAGGTCGTCGACTTCGTCGAAGCGCAGGCCGAACTTCGCGGCCTCGGTGATCACGGCCAGGATCGAGAAGATGCCGACGCGGTTCGCGATGAAGTTCGGCGTGTCCTTCGCGCGCACGACGCCCTTGCCGACGATGCTCGTCAGGAAGGTTTCGAGCTGGTCGAGGATCTCCGGGCGCGTATGCGCGGTCGGGATCAGCTCGACGAGGTGCATGTAGCGCGGCGGGTTGAAGAAGTGCACGCCGCAGAAGCGCGACTTCAGCTCGTCCGAGAACCCTTCGGACAGCTTCGTGATCGACAGGCCCGACGTGTTGGTCGCGAAGATCGCGTTCGGCGCGATGTGCGGCGCGACCTTCTTGTACAGGTCGTGCTTCCAGTCCATCCGCTCGGCGATCGCCTCGATCACGACGTCGCATTCGGCGAGCTTCGCGATGTCGTCTTCGTAGTTCGCTGCCTCGAGGTACTTCGCGTCGTCCTTCACGCCGAACGGCGCGGGCGACAGCTTCTTCAGGTTCTCGATCGCCTTCAGCGCGATCGCGTTTTTCGGGCCTTCCTTGGCCGGCAGGTCGAACAGCAGCACCGGCACGCGCGCGTTGATGAGGTGCGCGGCGATCTGCGCGCCCATCACGCCGGCGCCCAGCACGGCGACCTTGCGAATCAGGAAATTGCTCACGGGATGTCTCCGGATAGTGTCGTGCAGCGCGGAATGTGAGGGCTGCACGGCGAAGTGAGTACCAGGAACCGTTGCGTTCGGGCGGCGCGCCTCGCGCCCCGCCCGGACTCGCGTCAGAACAGCGATTCGTCGACTTCCATCAGCGTCTTCGAACCGGCGCGCGCCGCGCGGATCGTCGACGCCGTCTCGGGCAGCAGGCGCGCGAAGTAGAAGCGGGCGGTCGCGAGCTTCGACTTGTAGAACGGATCGCCCGACGCTTCCTTGTCGAGTGCGAGGCGCGCCATGCGCGCCCAGAAGTACGAGAACACCAGGTGGCCGACGGTGCGCAGGTACGGCACGGCGGCAGCGCCGACTTCGTCCGGGTTCTGCATCGCCTTCATGCCGATTTCCATCGTCAGCTTCTGCACCTTGTCGCCGATGTCGGCGAGCGGGTTGATGAACTCGGCCATTTCCGGCTTCACGCCTTCGGCTTCCGCGAATTCCGTGACGAGCTTGCCGAACTTCTTCAGCTTCGCGCCCATGTCGCCGAGCACCTTGCGGCCCAGCAGGTCGAGCGACTGGATCGAGTTCGTGCCTTCGTAGATCATGTTGATCCGCGCGTCGCGCACGTACTGCTCCATGCCCCACTCGGAGATGAAGCCGTGGCCGCCGTAGATCTGCATCGCGTGGTTGGTCGACTCGAACGCGTTGTCGGTCAGGAACGCCTTGATGATCGGCGTGAGCAGCGCGACGAGGTCGGCCGCTTCCTTGCGCACCGCTTCGTCACCGTGCGACAGTTCCTTGTCGATCTGCAGCGCGGACCAGTACGTGAATGCGCGCGCGCCTTCGGCGTAGGCCTTCTGCGTGAGCAGCATGCGGCGCACGTCCGGGTGCACGATGATCGGGTCGGCCGGTTTGTCCGGTGCCTTCGGGCCCGTCAGCGAGCGCATCTGCAGGCGCTCCTTCGCATAGGTGAGCGAGTTCTGGTACGCGACTTCCGTGAGGCCGAGGCCCTGCATGCCGACGCCAAGGCGGGCGGCATTCATCATCACGAACATCGCGTTCAAGCCCTTGTTCGGCTCGCCGACCATCCAGCCCTTCGCGCCGTCGAGGTTCATCACGCACGTCGAGTTGCCGTGGATGCCCATCTTGTGCTCGATCGAGCCGCACTTGATGCCGTTGCGCTCGCCCGGCTCGCCTGCTGCGTCGGGGATGAACTTCGGCACGATGAACAGCGAGATCCCCTTGGTGCCCTGCGGCGCGTCCGGCAGGCGCGCGAGCACGAGGTGGATGATGTTCTTCGACATGTCGTGCTCGCCGCTCGAGATGAAGATCTTCGTGCCGCTGATCGAGTACGAGCCGTCGCCGTTGGGTTCGGCCTTGGTGCGCAGGATGCCGAGGTCGGTGCCGCAGTGCGGCTCGGTCAGGCACATCGTGCCCGTCCATTCGCCCGTCACGAGCTTCGGCAGGTAGCGCTGCTGCAGTTCCGGTGCGCCGTGTGCGTGCAGGCACTCGTAGGCGCCGTGCGACAGGCCCGGATACATCGTCCAGGCCTGGTTCGCCGAGTTCAGCATTTCGTAGAGCGCGTTGTTCACGAACGCGGGCAGGCCCTGGCCGCCATAGTCCGGATCGCAGCCGAGCGCCGGCCAGCCGGCCTCGACGTACTGCTGGTAGGCTTCCTTGAAGCCGGTCGGGGTCTTCACGACGCCGTCGCCTTCATACGTGCAGCCTTCGCGATCGCCGACCTGGTTCAGCGGGAACAGCACCTCGGAGCAGAACTTGCCCGCTTCCTCGAGGACCTGGTTGATCGTGTCGGCGTCGAGGTCCGCATGCTTGGGCATTTGCTTGACTTCGGCTTCGACGTTCAGAAGCTCGTGCAACACGAATTGCATGTCGCGCAGCGGCGCGGCGTACTGTCCCATGACTCTCTCCAAAGGTGGGCAAACGGCTCGAGCTCCTGGCGGGCGGATCACGCGCCGCTAACGGCTCTCGCTCTGATACGAAACAATCGTCTTTTCCAGCGCGGCCCACGTGAGGCGCACGGCGTCCGGCGAATGCAGGAAGCGGGCGTCGTGATGCAGGCCGAGCGTGAAGCTGTACAACTCGAAGAGCATCAGGTCCGGATCCGTATCCGCACGCAGATGGCCTTCTTCCTTCGCCTGCGAAATGGCACGCAGCATTGCGGCACGCCAGGCCGTCACGCTTGCGATCAACTGCTCGCGCACGGGGCTGTCAGGCCGGTCGTCGTACTCGACCGCACCGCTGATGTAGATGCATCCGGTCGTCACCTCCTGGATGCGCTTCTCCGTCCAGCGGGCCAGCATCGCCCGAAGGCGCGGCAAGCCTCGCGGCTCGCGCAGGCTCGGAAAGAACACCTCGTTTTCGAAACGATGGTGATACTCGCGGACAACCTCGACCTGCAGGTCCTCACGCGATCCGAAGTGCGCGAACACACCGCTCTTGCTCATCTGCATGCGCTCGGCCAGCAGGCCGATCGTCAGCCCCTCCAGCCCGTCACGGCTGGCGAGGTCCAAAGCAGCTTCAAGTATCGCGGCACGCGTCTGTTCGCCTTTTCGCATAGCTATTTCTGTAACCGTTCGGGGGTTCGAATAAAATCGAACGGCCGTACTATTATTGAGTGCGGCCGCTCGCGAAACAAGGAAATTATTAGAAACCGGTGTCTAACCGAGCCGCTATTTTGCGCGATTCCGGCGGGACCGGAGCGGCTTTTCCGCACGAACGTGCGGACAGATTTTTTGAAGCGAATACTTAGTCTGCGTTCAGTCGTAACCGCCGACCGTCAGCGCCTTCATCACGAGGCGGTACGTGTTGTACGCAAGCCAGTTCAGCAGCCGCTCGATGCGCGGGCGCGCGGCGTAGCGCGCGGCATCGATCTCCCGGCCTTCGGCGAACGCGGTCGCGATCGCGTCGCGCAACTGGTTCGTCACTGCATCGTAGCGCACCAGCACGACGTTCGCTTCATTGTTCAGCATAAGGCTCAGCGCGTCCAGGTTCGACGAGCCGACCGTCGCCCAGTTATCGTCGATCACGGCGACCTTGCCGTGCAGGATCGTCTTGTCGTATTCGGCAACGCGCACGCCCGCCCGCAACAGCGAGTGATACAGGAACGGCACGGCCGTATCGAGCGCCGTGAATTCCTTGCGACCGATCAGCACCTGCACGTCGACGCCGCGGCGGGCCGCGCCCGTCAGCGCGCGGCGCAGCTTGCGGCCCGGCATGAAATACGGATTCGCGAGCAGGATCCGCTGGCGCGCCTGGCCGATCGCCGCGAGATACGCCTTCTCGATCGCGCGGCGGTTCACGACGTTGTCGCGCGCGACGAACGCGACGCTCGGCTCGGTCACGACCCGCAGTGCGCCGGCCTTGATCCATCGATGGCTGCGCATCCAGCGCCGGAACATGTCGGGGAACGCTTCGCCGCCGTGCAGCCCGGCCGCGTACTGCGCGTACGGCTTGTGGCCGAACTGGATCCGGTGCCACTGCAACTCGAACGCGGCGCGCACGTCGGACACCGCGGGCCCGGCCATCTCGACCGCGAAATCCCAGCGCGGGAACGGCAGCGTCGCGCTGCCCTGCGTGTAGTCGTCGACGATGTTGATGCCGCCGCAGAACGCGACCACGTGATCGATCACCGCGAGCTTGCGATGCGTACGCGAGAAGCCGAAGCGGCCGAACAGGTAACGGTTGTAGATGCAGTGCTCGACGCCGGCTGCCACCCACGTGTCGAACAACGGCAGGCGCGCGGTGCCGATGCCGTCGGTGATCACGCGCACGCGCACGCCGCGCTGCGCCGCGCGGATCAGCGCGTCCGACACCGGCCGGCCGGCCGCGTCGTCGCAGAAGATGTAGGTTTCGAGCATCACCTGCTCGCGGGCGGCATCGATCCGCTCGATCAGCGCCCGGAAGAACTCGCCGCCGGTCTCGCACAATCGCACGGTATTGCCCGACGTGAAGGCGAGCCGCGACGCGGAACCGCGTTCCTGCAGGAACATCTGCCGCAATTGCGCGAAGCGCTTGCGGGCTTCCGCCGTCATGCGGACGAGCCGTGCGGCGCGCGCGACAGTGCCACGCGCGCGGGCAGTTGCAGGATCGCCTCGGCGTTCGACGGCGAGAAGCAGCGCGCGGCCGCCTCGCGGAACGGCAGCCACGCATGGTCGACATGCTCGCGCGGCGACAGCGTCACGTCGACGCGATGCGGCACGCACAGGCCGAACCAGTGCTCGACGTTGCGCGTGACGCCCGGGGCGTAGCGGTGCAGGTATTGCGGATAGATCGTGTATTCGATCTTGTGGCGCCAGTCGACGAGCGCGCTCGCCGGCACGTCCGGCGTGCCGACTGCGATGCCGGTCTCTTCGACCACTTCGCGCGCGGCAGTGAGCGCGAGCGGCTCGTCGAGCGCGTCCTTCGAGCCGGTCACCGATTGCCAGAAATCAGGCTGGTCGGCACGCTTGATCACGAGCACATCGAGGTCGGGCGTGTAGATCACGACAAGAACGGATTCGGGGATTTTCGGCGGCTTCGTCATCTTTGTTTCATGCAGCACAGGGCCGCGTGCCGGGCAAATGCTCCGAACGGGCGGCAAGTGCTGCGACTGTACCGCAAAAAACGAAAAAGGCGCATCGCTGCGCCTTTTTCATGTGCGCCGTGTGCGCGAACGCACACACGACCGGGTACGAGGCGCGTTACGCCTTCGGCTGTTCCGGCTGACGCAGACGGATGTGCAGTTCGCGCAGCTGACGCTCGTCGACCGGGCTCGGCGCCTGCGTAAGCAGATCCTGCGCACGCTGCGTCTTCGGGAACGCGATCACGTCGCGGATCGAATCGGCGCCGGCCATCATCGTGACGATGCGGTCGAGACCGAATGCGATACCGCCGTGCGGCGGCGCGCCGTACTGCAGCGCGTCCAGCAGGAAGCCGAACTTGAGCTGCGCTTCTTCCGCACCGATCTTCAGCGCGCGGAACACCTTGCTCTGCACTTCCTCGCGGTGGATACGCACCGAGCCGCCGCCGATTTCCCAGCCGTTCAGCACCATGTCGTAGGCCTTCGCGAGGCAACGGCCCGGATCCGTCTCGAGGTACTCGAGATGCTCGTCCTTCGGGCTCGTGAACGGGTGGTGAGCCGCGACGTAGCGCGCATCTTCGTCGTCGTATTCGAACATCGGGAAGTCGACGACCCACAGCGGCTTCCAGCCGGCCTGGACGAGACCGTTCGCCTTGCCGAATTCCGAATGGCCGATCTTCAGGCGCAGCGCGCCGAGGCTGTCGTTGACGACCTTCGCGCGATCGGCCGCGAAGAAGATGATGTCGCCGTCTTCCGCGCCGGTGCGCTCGAGGATCGCGGCGATCGATGCGTCGTGCAGATTCTTGACGATCGGGCTCTGCAGGCCGTCACGGCCCTTCGCCTTCTCGTTGACCTTGATCCATGCGAGGCCCTTCGCGCCGTAGATGCGCACGAATTCGGTGTAGCCGTCGATGTCGCCACGCGACAGCTCGCCGCCCTTCGGCACGCGCAGTGCCGCGACACGGCCGTCCTTCGCGTTGGCCGGCGTGCTGAACACCTTGAAGTCGACGTCCTTCATCGCGTCGGTCAGCTCGGTGAATTCGAGCTGCACGCGCAGGTCCGGCTTGTCCGAACCGAAACGCGCCATCGCTTCCGAGTACGGCATCACCGGGAATTTCGCGTCGAGCTCGACGTCGATCGTCGTCTTGAAGATGTGGCGGATCATGTCTTCGAACAGGTCACGGATTTCCTGCTCGCCGAGGAACGACGTTTCGCAGTCGATCTGCGTGAATTCCGGCTGACGGTCGGCGCGGAGGTCTTCGTCGCGGAAGCACTTGGTGATCTGGTAGTAACGGTCGAAGTTCGCGACCATCAGCAGCTGCTTGAACAGCTGCGGCGACTGCGGCAGCGCGAAGAACTGGCCCGCGTTCACGCGCGACGGCACGAGGTAGTCGCGCGCGCCTTCCGGCGTGCTCTTCGTCAGCATCGGCGTTTCGATGTCGATGAAGCCCTGCTCGTCGAGGTACTTGCGCGCTTCGATCGCCACGCGGTAGCGCAGGCGCAGGTTGTGCTGCATCTGCGGGCGGCGCAGGTCGAGCACGCGGTGCGTCAGACGCGTCGTTTCCGACAGGTTGTCGTCGTCGAGCTGGAACGGCGGCGTGACCGACGCGTTCAGCACGTTCAGTTCGTGGCACAGCACCTCGATCTTGCCGCTCTTCAGGCCGGCGTTGACCGTGCCGTCCGGACGGTTGCGCACGAGGCCCTTGATCTGCACGCAGAACTCGTTGCGCACGCCTTCGGCGGTCGCGAACATTTCCGCGCGATCCGGGTCGCACACCACCTGCACGAGGCCTTCACGATCGCGCAGGTCGATGAAGATCACACCGCCGTGATCGCGGCGGCGCTGCACCCAGCCGCACAGCGACACGGTTTGGCCCAGCAGGTGTTCGGTCACGAGACCGCAGTATTCAGTACGCATCGACATGATGTTTGCTTTCGTTCGGTTTGATCAACGGGCGCCGCAACGCGCGGCCCGGGCGATGATTCTTTACTTACAGCGGCGGCTCGACGGGGCGGCGTGCAGGCGCCGGAGCCGGCGCCGGGGGCGCCACCACGCCCATCGAGACGATGTACTTGAGCGCGGCATCGACCGACATGTCGAGTTCGATGACTTCGCTCTTCGGCAGCATCAGGAAGAAGCCCGACGTCGGGTTCGGCGTCGTCGGGATATAGACGCTCACGTATTCTTCCGTCAGATGATTGAGCACGTCGCCGCCCGGCGTGCCGGTCAGAAACGCGATCGTATACGAGCCGCGACGCGGGTATTCGATCAGCAGCGCCTTGCGGAACGCGTTGCCGCTGCTCGACAGCAGCGTGTCCGACACCTGCTTGACGCTCGTGTAGATCGGCCCGACGACCGGGATGTGACGCACCACGGCGTTCCACCACGTGACGAGCTTCTGGCCGATGAAGTTCTGCGTGGCCAGCCCGACGACGAAGATGAACGCGAGCGTCAGCACCGCGCCGATCCCCGGCAGATGGAAGCCGAGCATCCGCTCGGGCTGCCACGATTCGGGCAGCAGGAGCAGCGTCTGGTCCATCGTGCCGATGATGAGACCAAGCACCCACAGCGTGATCGCGAGCGGGACGAGAACCAGCAGGCCGGTCAGAAACACCGATTTCAGGGTCGTCTTTTTCATCATCTGCCGTCAATGAACCGCGCCGGCGGCGCGGGTTGGTCGCAGCCCGGCCGGGCCGCGACGGTCAACTGCTGGCGGCGGGCGCTGCAGCCGGGGCGGGCGCCGCGCTCGTCGTCGTGCTTTCGGAACTGCTCGATGCAGCCGGCGCGGCCGCGGCGGGCGCGGCTTCCGTCGATGCAGCCGGGGCTGCATCGCCCGACGCCGTCGCCGGTGCGCTGGTGCCGCCCGAACCGCCACGGAAATCGGTGACATACCAACCCGAACCCTTCAGCTGGAAGCCCGCGGCAGTGACCTGCTTGCGAAATGCATCCTTCCCGCATTCCGGGCACTGCGACAGCGGCGCGTCGCTCATCTTCTGGAGCACGTCCTTCGCGAAACCACACGCTTCGCATCGATAGGCGTAGATCGGCATGATATTTTTCCCGCGGAAACTGGAAACGGCTTGCAAAACCTTGAATTATAGCCGAAACCCTGCCGCGCTCCGGCAACGGCCGCGACACGCGCGCATCAGCGGCGACGCCACGTGAGCCAGCGCTCGTGTCCTTCGAACACCGCGAGCGAATCGGTCACGGGCAAATCCTCGATCAGTTCGAAGTGCGGCGTGAGCAGCGCATCGAGTTCGGCACGCTCGATTCCGAACGGCGGCCCCTTCGGTTTCGCCATCAGGAAGAAATAGCCGGCCAGCAATCCGTCCACGGGCAGCAGCTCGGCCATGCGCGCCGCATAGCCGGCACGCATGGCCGGCGGCAGCGCGCACAGGAACGCGCGCTCGTACACCCACTGCACGTCGAACGGCGGCCGGTACGCAAAGAAATCGGCCTGCTCGACGACTTCCGCGTGCGCGCCGAGCTGCGCCTTCGCGGCCGCCACCGCCTGCGCGGCGAAATCGATCGCACGCACGGGCCAGCCGGCTTCGGCCAGCCACCCGGCTTCCTGCGCACTGCCGCAGCCGGGAATCAGCACCGCGCACGGCTCGAGCCGATGCGCGAACACGCTGAAACCCTCGGGCACGCCACCGAATTCCCACGGCGTCACGCCACGCTCGAAACGCTCGTCCCAGAACGATGGGTTGCCGGGATCGCGCGTCGTGAAATCGGCGGCTGACGGTATAGCGGGTTGCTTCGGATCGGACATCGCCCTGCTCCTTTCGGTCATGTGCCGTACGCGAGCGCCAGCAGCACGCGCGCGACGAGCGCCCCGACGCCGACCGCGAGGCCGAAGATCAGCAGCGCCTGCATCAACCGGTTCGTCCGCTTCTGCTCGACGAGGATCTGGCGCATCAGCTCTTCGCTCGCGGCACGCGGCGCGTCATGGCGCGCGGCCATCGCGTGATGGATCAGGCGCGGCAGTTGCGGCAGCGTCTTGCTCCACTGCGGCGCCTCGACCTTGAAGCGCTCGTACCAGCCGCGCAGGCCGATCTGCTCGGTCATCCAGCGCTCGAGGTACGGCTTCGCGGTCTTCCACAGGTCGAGCTCGGGGTCGAGCGAACGGCCGAGGCCCTCGACGTTCAGCATCGTCTTCTGCAGCAGCACGAGCTGCGGCTGGATCTCGACGTTGAAGCGGCGCGACGTCGAGAACAGCCGCATCAGCACCTGGCCCAGCGAGATGTCCTTCAGCGCGCGGTCGAAATACGGCTCGCATACCGCGCGGATTGCGCTTTCGAGTTCCTCGACGCGCGTTTCGGGCGGCACCCAGCCCGACTCGAGGTGAAGCGTCGCGACGCGGTGGTAGTCGCGCTTGAAGAACGCGAGGAAGTTCTGCGCGAGGTAGTTCTTGTCGAAATCGGACAGCGCGCCGACGATCCCGAAATCGAGCGCGACGTAGCGGCCGAACGTATTCGGATCGAGGCTCACCTGGATGTTGCCCGGGTGCATGTCCGCGTGGAAGAAGCCGTCGCGGAACACCTGCGTGAAGAAGATCTCGACGCCTTCGCGCGCGAGCTTCTTGATATCGACGCCGGCCGAACGCAGCGTCTCGACCTGGCTGATCGGCACGCCGGTCATGCGCTCCATCACGAGCACCTGCGACGTCGAGAAATCCCAGAACATTTCGGGCACGAGCAGCAGGTCGAGGCCCGCGAAGTTGCGGCGCAGCTGGCTGCCGTTGGCGGCCTCGCGCATCAGGTCGAGCTCGTCGTGCAGATACTTGTCGAATTCGGCGACGACCTCGCGCGGCTTCAGGCGCCGGCCGTCGGCCCACATGCGCTCGGTCCAGATCGCGATGTCGCGCATCAGCGCGAGGTCGGAATCGATCACGGACAGCATGTTCGGGCGCAGCACCTTGACGGCGACGGCCTTGCCCGCGTGCTGGCCCTGCTTGAGCTTCGCGAAATGCACCTGCGCGATCGACGCGCTCGCGACCGGCTCGCGCTCGAATTCGTCGAACAGCTCGTCGACCGGCGCACCGAGCGACTTCTCGATGATCCCGATCGCGACCGCCGAATCGAACGGAGGCACCTGGTCCTGCAGCTTCGCGAGTTCATTCGCGAAATCGACCGACAGCAGGTCGCGGCGCGTCGACAGCACCTGGCCGAACTTCACGAAGATCGGGCCGAGGCTTTCGAGCGCGTGACGCAGCCGCACGGCGGGCGGATCGGAATAGCGGCGGCCGATCGTCGTGATCCGCAACAGCAGCTTCACGCGCCGGTCGTCGATCCGGGACAGCATCACTTCCTCGAGACCAAAGCGGATGACGGTATAGACAATCTTGATGAAACGGAAAATGCGCATGCCCTGCGGCCCCTCAGTGCGCGCCGCGCGGGCCGGAACCCGTGCGCGCGCCGATTTTTTGTTCGAGTCGCTCGACCCGCTTTTCGACCCGTGCAAGCGCATCGCGTGCGCGCGCCAGTTCGGCATCGAAGCCGCCGAGCGACGCGCGCCGGACGACTTGCGGGTTCTCGTCGAGCCAGTATTCGGCGACGGAATCGAGCACGTTGCGGCCGGTGCGGCGCGCGCGCGCGCCGGCGTCGCGCACGACCGTCGCGATCCGGTATGCCGCCGCGTCGCCGACCAGCTTCGCGAGATCTTCTTCAGGTTCCCAGCGCAGGTGCTCGGCCAGCTTCGCGATCTGCGTGGCGAACTCCGCGTCGCCCTCGATCTTCACGTGCTTCATCACGGCCGCCTGGCCGCCCTGCAGGAACGCGGCGACCGTGTCGCCGGCAAGCGCGATCGACACGTCGACCTGTTGCGCATCGTGCGCGTCGACGGCCGACAGATAGCCGTCGGGCTGCACCAGCAGCGTCAGCGTCACCGGGGGCACGTCGATCCGGGCAGTCTTGCCCGAATAGGGAATCAGGCGGTCGCGCGCCCACGATTCGCGGGCGAGCAGGTGATTGACAGCAGCAGCAAAAGGCTTGGCGGCAAAGGTCATCGGGCTGGGAAAGAAAAAACCCGCGCAGGCCGGGCGCCTACGCGGGTTTCTATTGTAACGTCGGATCGTCGGCAGACCGTGCCTGACCGCACACCCGGGCGGCAAGCGGTCGCAGTGCGGCGGCCGTCGCCCGGGTGCCGGCGGCGCGGGCCGCCGGTCACGCTCAGTGCGTGTTGATCTGCTGGATGCCCGCGAGCAGCCAGCCCTGACTGCCCGACTTCGACAGGTTCCACACCTCGTCGAACGGCGCGGCCGATGCATTCGCCGATTCGCGGATCAGGCCGTGGAAGCGCACGCTCGCCGACTGCTCGATGCCGCGATCCTCGATCGCGACCAGTTCCGCGTCGAGCTGCACGACGTCGGTCTGGTTCGACTCGTTGCCGCGCGAATCGAGGTCGATCTTGATCTCGGCGAACATTTCCGGCGTCGTGAACTCGCGGATGTCGGCCAGGTTACCCTGGTCCCACGCGGCCTGCAGGCGCACGAAATAGACCTTCGAGCTGCGCAGGAACGCTTCGGTGTCGAAGCCGGCCGGCACCTGGAGCGGTGCTGCCGCAGCAGCCGCTGCCGCGCCGGTGGCCGCGGCACCGCCGCCGAACACGCCTTGCGCTTCGTTCGCGTAGCTGCTGCCGCTACCCGAGTAGTTGCTGCCGGTGCCGCCCTGCTGGAACGACGGGCTTTGCGAGTAGCCGCCCGACGACGACGCCGAGCCGCCGACCGAGTAGGCCGGCTCCTGCGGACGACGGCGGTTCATGAACTTGCGGATCAGCCAGATGCCGACCGCCGCGAGCAGCGCGATCACGATGACGTTCGCCATCATGCTCGCGAATGCGCCGCCCAGGCCGAAGTGCGACAGCAGCGCCGCGATACCGAGACCAGCCGCGAGGCCGGCGATCGGCCCGAGCCAGCGCGAGCGGTTGGGCTGTGCGGCCGGCGCGGGCGCGGCCGGATTCGCCCGCTGCGCCTGCGACGGCGCGGCCTGCTGCATCGGTTGCTGCGCGGGCGGCGTGGCCTGGCGCTGCGTGACCGTGGAGTTCTGGCGGCCGATGCTGCGCCCGCCGCCCATGCGCTTGGCTTCGGCGTCGAGCGATGCGAACGTGCCGGCCGTGAGCAGGCCGACCATCAGCAGCGTGCCGACCCGTCGAGCCCACGGCTTCGACGGCTTGCTACGGTTGAACAACGAACGCGATTCGAACATCAGTTTCTCCAGATGTAAGACAAATGTATGGAAAGAGCCCCTTAATACTTGGCTCCCATGTGTAAAGCTACCACGCCACCTGACAAATTGTAATATTTGACGGCATCGAGGCCTGCTTGTTCCATCATCGTCTTCAGCGTGTCCTGATCGGGGTGCATCCGAATAGATTCGGCAAGATACCGGTAACTTTCAGCATCTTTCGCGAACTTGTCGCCAAGCCACGGTAATACTTTGAAAGAATACAGATCGTACGCTTTTTTCAGCGGATCCCAGACTTTCGAGAACTCCAGCACCATCACGCGGCCGCCGGGCTTCGTCACGCGGCGCATCTCCGCCAGCGCGGCATCCTTGTGCGTCATGTTACGCAGCCCGAACGCGACCGTGACCACATCGAAGTAGTTGTCCGGAAAGGGAATTTTCTCCGCGTCGCACAGCAGCGACGGCGTCACGATGCCCTTGTCGAGCAGCCGGTCGCGGCCGACGCGCAGCATCGATTCGTTGATGTCCGTATGCCAGACCTCGCCGGTGGGCCCGGCCGCCTTCGCGAACGACCGGGTCAGGTCGCCGGTGCCGGCCGCCAAGTCGAGCACCTTGAAGCCGGGGCGCACGTTCGCCTGCGCGATCGTGAACGCCTTCCACGCGCGGTGCATGCCCGCCGACATCAGGTCGTTCATCAGATCGTAGTTGCTCGCGACCGAATGGAACACACCCGCCACTTTCTTCGCTTTTTCGTTTTCCTCGACGCTTTCGAAGCCGAAGTGGGTTTTGCTCATCGCGTTGATCCTCAGTAAATGGCAAGACGGCGCCGAGCGGGCGCCGTCGAATTTCAGTGGCAGTGGCCGTGCGACGCATTCGCCGCCGGCATCGGGGCATCGCGCTCGACGCCCGCCGCCTTCAGTTTGTCGAAATAGTCGCGCCACAGCGCGTCTTGCTGCGTGGCCAGCTCGTACAGCAGGTCCCACGAGTAGATGCCGGTCGAATGGCCGTCGGAGAACGTCGGCTGCAGCGCGTAGTGGCCGACGCCCTCGAGCGCGGTGATCGTCACTTCGCGCTTGCCCGTCTGCAGCGTCTCCTGGCCGGGCCCGTGGCCGCGCACCTCGGCCGACGGCGAATACACGCGCATCAGCTCGAACGGAATCCGGAAACTGTCGCCGTTCGGGTACTGCAATTCGAGCACGCGCGATACCGCGTGCACGACGACGCCGGACGGAATCGGCGTCGTGGAAGTCAAACCGCTCATGGCTGCCTCGAATCGGTCATGCGTTGAATTTCCTCGCGCACCGCATTGTGCAGCAGCGAGGCCTGCGCTGCGCGCGAGCGCAGCAGCGCCTCGGACACGCTGCGCTGGCGCGGCGCCCATACGGGCTGCGGGAAGTGTGCGTCGTTGGAAAAGCGCGGGATCACGTGCCAATGCACGTGCGGCACCATGTTGCCGAGGCTCGCGAGATTCACCTTGTTCGGCTGCATCACGCGGCGCACGGCCCGCTCGACCGCATAGACCACGCGCATCAGATGTGCCCGCTCCGGTTCGCCGAGATCGGAGAATTCGGCCACGTGCGCGCCCCAGATCACCCGGCAGAAGCCCGGGTAGTCGTGCTCGCCCGTCGCGAGGACGACACGCACCGCATCGTCCTGCCAGAGCACCTCGCCGCCGTCTTCACGGCAAAACACGCATTCCATCGTCGCTCCCATGTGGACGGGCGCCGGCATTGCCGCGCCGGCGCCCGCTCATTCCTGGCCCGGTCGGGCGGTCGTCATGCCCGCATTAGACCAGCACGCGCTCGATCCCGCCATTGTTCGCACGTGCGACATAATCGGCCATCCAGTTCTCGCCGAGCACCTGGCGCGCGATTTCGACCACGATGTAGTCGGCTTCGAGGTTCGCGTCCTCGCTGTAGCGCGACAGGCCCTGCAGGCACGACGGGCAGCTCGTCAGGATCTTCACGTCCGGGCCGTTCGCGGCCGCGGCGGCCGCTGCAGCCGACCCGGGCGCGTTGCCGGCCACGACCGGGATGCTGCGCAGCTTCGCGGCCCCCTTGCGGATCTCCTCTTCCTTGCGGAAGCGGACCTGCGTCGAAATGTCCGGGCGCGTGACCGCGAGCGTGCCCGATTCGCCGCAGCAGCGATCGTTCTTCTCGATCTTGTAGCCGTCCTTCTCGGCGCCCATCAGCTCGTTGACGAGCTTCACCGGGTCCATCGTCTTGATCGGCGTGTGGCACGGGTCGTGATACATGTAGCGCGTGCCCGTCACGCCATCGAGCTTCATCCCCTTCTCGAGCAGGAACTCGTGGATGTCGATGATCCGGCAGCCCGGGAAGATCTTGTCGAATTCGTAGCCGGCGAGCTGGTCATAGCAGGTGCCGCACGACACGACCACCGTCTTGATGTCGAGGTAGTTCAGCGTGTTCGCGACCCGGTGGAACAGCACGCGGTTGTCGGTGACGATCTTCTCGGCCTTGTCGTACTGGCCCGAGCCGCGCTGCGGATAGCCGCAGCACAGGTAGCCCGGCGGCAACACCGTCTGAACGCCGGCTTCCCACAGCATCGCCTGCGTGGCGAGGCCGACCTGCGAGAACAGGCGCTCGGAGCCGCAGCCCGGGAAGTAGAACACCGCTTCCGAATCGACCGTGGTCGACTTCGGGTTGCGGATGATCGGCACGATCTTGTTGTCCTCGATGTCGAGCAGCGCGCGCGCCGTCTTCTTCGGCAGGTTGCCCGGCATCTTCTTGTTGACGAAGTGGATCACCTGCTCGACCACGGGCGGCTTGCCGACCGTCGCCGGCGGGTGCTGCGTCTGCTTCGTCACGACCTTCTTCAGCATGTCGTTCGCGAAGCGCTGCACCTTGTAGCCGGCGCCCATCATCACGCTGCGCGCGACGTTGATCGTCTGCGGGTTGGTCGCGTTCAGGAAGAACATGCCCGCCGCATTGCCGGCGTTGAACTTCTTCTTGCCCATCTTGCGCAACAGGTTGCGCATGTTCATCGTGACGTCGCCGAAGTCGATCTTCACCGGGCACGGCGTCGCGCACTTGTGGCACACCGTGCAGTGGTCGGCCACGTCGTTGAACTCGTCCCAGTGCTTGATCGACACGCCGCGGCGCGTCTGCTCCTCGTACAGGAACGCCTCGACCAGCAGCGAGGTTGCGAGGATCTTGTTGCGCGGGCTGTACAGCAGGTTCGCGCGTGGCACGTGCGTCGCGCACACCGGCTTGCACTTGCCGCAGCGCAGGCAGTCCTTCACCGAATCGGCGATCGCGCCGATGTCGGACTGCTTCATGATCAGCGACTCGTACCCCATCAGCCCGAAGCTCGGCGTATAGGCGTTGCGCAGATCGGCGCCTTCGAGCAGCTTGCCCTTGTTGAAGCGGCCGTTCGGGTCGACGCGCTGCTTGTACGCGCGGAATTCGGCGATCTCGTCGTCGGTCAGGAACTCGAGCTTCGTGATGCCGATGCCGTGCTCGCCGGAAATCACGCCGTCGAGCGAACGCGCGAGCGTCATGATGCGTGCAACCGCCGCGTGGGCGTCCTGCAGCATCTCGTAGTTGTCGGAGTTGACCGGCAGGTTGGTGTGGACGTTGCCGTCGCCCGCGTGCATGTGCAGCGCGACGAACACGCGGCCGCGCAGCACCTGCTTGTGGATCGCCTGCGCCTCGTCGAGGATCTGCTTGAACGCGCCGCCGTTGAAGATCGCGCGCAGCTCTGCACGGATTTCCTGCTTCCACGAGATGCGGACCGTGCGGTCCTGCGTGATGTGGAACACGGTCGCGCCCGGCTGATCGTCCGCGCGATCGGCGAACTTCTCGGCAAGCGCCTCGTAGCCGAGCTGCACGAGGTAATGCTGCGCCTCGCGCAGCGGCTGGTCGAGCCGGTCGCGCACGAATTCCCAGCGTGCCCGCACGCGCTTGAGCAGCTCCAGCGCCTGCTGGACCCGGTCCTCGAGCAGTTCGGCGCTCGGGATCTCGTTCGCATCGTCGGTCTTGCCGAGCGGCAGGTTGCCGGCACGGAAAAACGCTTCCAGCGCGTCGACGAGCTGCAGCTTGTTCTTCAGCGACAGCTCGATGTTGATCCGCTCGATGCCGTCGGTGTACTCGCCCATCCGGTTCAGCGGGATCACGACGTCTTCGTTGATCTTGAACGCGTTCGTGTGCTTCGCGATCGCGGCCGTGCGGCTGCGGTCGAGCCAGAAGCGCTTGCGCGCCTCCGCGCTGACCGCGACGAAGCCTTCGCCGCTCTTGCCGTTCGCCATCCGGATCACTTCGGACGTGGCGTGCGCGACCGCATCGGCATCGTCGCCGACGATGTCGCCGATCAGCACCATCTTGGGGAAGGCATTGCGCTTGCTCTTGGTCGCATAGCCGACCGCGCGCAGGTAGCGCTCGTCGAGGTGCTCGAGGCCCGCGAGGATCGCGCCGCCCTGCTTCGACGTTTCGAACAGGTAATCCTTGATCTCGACGATACTCGGGATCGCCTCGCGCGCCTGGCCGAAGAATTCGAGGCAGACGGTGCGCGTGTGCGCGGGCATCTTGTGCAGCACCCAGCGCGCGGACGTGATGAGCCCGTCGCAGCCTTCCTTCTGCACGCCCGGCAGGCCGGCGAGGAACTTGTCGGTCACGTCCTTGCCGAGCCCTTCCTTGCGGAACCGGCGCCCTTCGATCTCGAGCATTTCGGTGCGCAGCAGCTTCTCGCCCGGCGCGTAGGCGCCGTCGAACCACTTCAGCTCGAAACGCGCGACCGCGATGTCGTGGATCTTGCCCTGGTTGTGCTCGTGGCGCGTGACTTCGAGCCAGTTGCCGTCCGGGTCGACCATCCGCCACCAGGCCAGGTTGTCGAGCGCGGTGCCCCACAGCACGGCCTTCTTGCCGCCCGCGTTCATCGCGACGTTGCCGCCGATGCACGATGCGTCGAGTGAGGTGGGATCGACCGCGAACACGTAGCCGGCCGCTTCCGCCGCCTCGGTCACGCGGCGCGTGACGACGCCCGCGCCGGAGAAGATCGTCGGCACCTTGTGCGCGACGCCCGGCAGCTCGGTCAGCTCGACCGCGCCGAGCTGTTCGAGCTTTTCGGTGTTGATGACGGCGGAGAACGGCGTGAGCGGCACCGCGCCGCCCGTGTAGCCAGTGCCGCCGCCGCGCGGGATCACGGTCAGGCCGAGCTCGAAGCAGGCCTTGATCAGGCCGGCGATCTCGGCTTCGCTATCGGGGGTCAGCACGACGAACGGGTATTCGACACGCCAGTCGGTCGCGTCGGTCACGTGCGACACGCGCGACAGCCCGTCGAAACGAATGTTGTCCTTCTGCGTGCAGCGGCCGAGCGCCTTGGTCGCGCGGCGGCGCAGGTCGGCCATCTTCTCGAATTCGTCGGCGAACTCGTTGACCGCACGCTGCGCGGCGGTTTCGAGCATCTCGACGCGCGATGCGCGCTCGCGGCCCGCGTCGTCGCGGTGCTCGGTGAGATCCGCGCTGCGGCGCTTGCCGATTTCGGTGAGGCGGTGGTTCAGCGCCTCGATCAGCAGCGCGCGGCGCTTCGGGTTGTCGAGCAGGTCGTCCTGCAGGTACGGGTTGCGGCGCACGACCCAGATGTCGCCGAGCACTTCATACAGCATCCGTGCCGAGCGGCCCGTACGGCGCTCGGCGCGCAGTTCGTCGAGCACCGACCACGCCTCTTCGCCGAGCAGGCGGATCACGATCTCGCGATCCGAGAAGGACGTGTAGTTGTAGGGAATCTCGCGCAAACGGGGCGCGGGGTCGGCGGCGACGGCGGCGGCCGCGCCATGCGGATCGAAAACTTGTGGTGCGTTCATGTTCGGACGACTCGGAGGGCCGATACACCGTGCACGGGCGTCGGCAAGCGCGTGGGCGCAATCTTGGGGAAATCTGTTCTGTTACCAGGCGCGCGGCTGTCCTTCATGGGGCCGGAGCGGGCGACTCGCCCCTCCTGGCCGGCGACAGGGCCTGGCGGCACTCGGAACGATCAGCACGATCGCGCGCGGCGCGCATGCCGTTCGGCCGCGGGGCTGGCTGCGCGCGGCGTCGGCTTCAACGGTGCGATCCGAGGGTGCCTCTGCATCTTCCGATCCTTGATTCAAAACGGAATTCTAACCCATGATCGGGCCACGCGTGACACGTCGGACAGGTCGTGGGGCTATCCCCGCGAGCCGCGCCAGGCCTGGCTCGGCGCGATTTCGCGCGATCATTCGCCGTCCGTCCGGTCGGTAACCGTGCGGTTAAGCCGGTAAAAAAGGCAGCGCGCGCCCGCCGACGCCCCGCCCGCACGGCCCCGCGAGCACCGGCTCGGCACGCCGCTTGCATGCAGGCAGACCCTTGGCGCTATCATTGATCCTTTACCGTCTGCTTTCCGCACTGCACGCGAGCGCCCATGGCATCCCACGATTACCTGAAGAAAATCCTCACCGCGCGCGTCTACGACGTCGCGATCGAGACGGAACTCGAATCCGCCCGCAACCTGTCGGCCCGCCTGCGCAACGCCGTCTACCTGAAGCGCGAGGACAACCAGCCGGTGTTCTCGTTCAAGCTGCGCGGCGCGTACAACAAGATGGCGCACATTCCGTCGGAAGCGCTCGCGCGCGGCGTGATTACGGCGTCGGCCGGCAACCACGCGCAGGGTGTGGCGTTCTCGGCGGCGCGGATGGGCGTCAAGGCCGTGATCGTCGTGCCCGTCACGACGCCGCAGGTGAAGGTCGATGCGGTGCGTGCGCACGGCGGCCCGAGCGTCGAGGTGATCCAGGCCGGCGAGTCGTACAGCGACGCGTATGCACACGCGGTCAAGGTGCAGGAAGAGCGCGGCCTCACGTTCGTCCACCCGTTCGACGATCCGTACGTGATCGCAGGCCAGGGCACGATCGCGATGGAAATCCTGCGCCAGCACCAGGGCCCGATCCACGCGATCTTCGTGCCGATCGGCGGCGGCGGGCTCGCGTCCGGCGTCGCGGCCTACGTGAAGGCGGTGCGCCCGGAGATCAAGGTGATCGGCGTGCAGGCCGAGGATTCGTGCGCGATGGCGCAGTCGCTGGAAGCCGGCAAGCGCGTCGAGCTGAGCGAGGTCGGCCTGTTCGCGGACGGCACCGCCGTGAAGCTGGTCGGCGAGGAAACCTTCCGGCTCTGCAGCGAATACCTCGACGGCGTCGTGACGGTGAACACCGACGCACTGTGCGCAGCGATCAAGGACGTCTTTCAGGATACGCGCAGCGTGCTCGAGCCGTCCGGCGCGCTCGCGGTCGCGGGCGCGAAGCTCTACGCGGAGCGCGAAGGCATCGAGAACCAGACGCTCGTCGCGGTCACGTCCGGCGCGAACATGAACTTCGACCGGATGCGCTTCGTGGCCGAGCGCGCGGAAGTGGGTGAAGCGCGCGAAGCCGTGTTCGCGGTCACGATCCCCGAGGAGCGCGGCAGCTTCAAGCGCTTCTGCTCGCTCGTCGGCGACCGCAACGTCACCGAGTTCAACTACCGGATCGCCGATGCGCAGGCCGCGCACATCTTCGTCGGCGTGCAGATCAAGCGTCGCGGCGAATCGGCCGAGATCGCCGCGAACTTCGAGTCGCATGGCTTCAAGAGCGTCGACCTGACGCACGACGAGCTGTCGAAGGAACACATCCGCTACATGGTGGGCGGCCGCTCGCCGCTCGCGCTCGACGAGCGCCTGTTCCGCTTCGAATTCCCGGAGCGCCCGGGCGCGCTGATGAAGTTCCTGTCGTCGATGGCGCCGGACTGGAACATCAGCCTGTTCCACTACCGCAACCAGGGCGCGGACTACAGCTCGATCCTCGTCGGGCTGCAGGTGCCGCAGGCCGATCGCGCCGAATTCGAACGCTTCCTCGCGGCACTCGGCTATCCGTATGTCGAGGAGAGCGCCAACCCGGCTTACCGCCTCTTTCTGTCGTAAAGGCGTCACGCATGAATCCCGAACATTCCCCGCTCGGCAAGGCCACCGTCTACGCCGCCCAGTACGACGCGTCGCTGCTGTTCCCGATCCCGCGCGCCGGCGCGCGCGAGCAGCTCGGCATCACGTCGGCGCTGCCGTTCTTCGGCACCGACATCTGGAACGCCTACGAGCTGTCGTGGCTCAACGCGCGCGGCAAGCCGCAGATCGCGGTGGCGACTTTCTACGTGCCGGCCGAATCGGCGAACATCGTCGAGTCGAAGTCGTTCAAGCTGTATCTCGGCTCGTTCGCGCAAACCAAATTCGACTCGATCGACGCGGTGCGCGACACGCTGAAGCGCGACGTCTCGGCCGCGTGCGGCGCGACCGTCTCCGTGCAACTCGTATCGCCGCACGATTTCGGCAAGCTCGAAATGGACGAACTCGACGGGCTGTCGCTCGACCGGCTCGACCTCGACACCGACGTGTACGAACCCGATCCGTCGCTGCTGTCGGCCGCTGAAGACGAAGCGCCGGTCGAGGAGACGCTCGTATCCGACCTGCTGCGCTCGAACTGCCCGGTCACCGGCCAGCCCGACTGGGGCAGCGTGCAGATCCACTATGTCGGGCCGCAGATCGACCACGCGGGCCTGCTGCGCTACATCATCTCGTTCCGCAATCACACGGGCTTTCACGAGCAGTGCGTCGAGCGGATCTTCCTCGACATCCTGCACGCATGCAAACCGGTGAAGCTCGCGGTATATGCGCGCTATACGCGCCGCGGCGGGCTCGACATCAATCCGTTCCGCACCAACTACAACCAGCCGATGCCGGACAACGCGCGCAACGCGCGGCAGTAACGGCGGCGGGTGGCCGCGGTTCGCAGTTGGCAACGCACGGCGGTATCCCCTGATGAAACAGCCCGACCGGGTTCAACCGGCCGGGCTGTTTTTCATTGCGCGGAGAAACGCGGCCGGCCCACGGTCAACCTTTCACCGGCCGCTCCGGAAGAAGCTCCACCAGGCGCAACAGATAGCCGTCGGGATCCTGCACCAGCATCTCGACCTGGCCATGCTCGATCTCGCCCTCCCGATACCAGGACGTGCGCGGCTCGACGAACAGCGTCACGCCCGCGGCGCGAATCCTCTCGAGGATCGGATCGAGTGCATCGACCTCGATCTGAAAATTGATCCCGCGCCCGAACGGCGGCTCCAGCGGGCCGGTCAACCAGCCCTCCGGGCTGTGCTGCTCGAGCATCAGCTGAGCGCCCCCGAGCTCGAGATAGGCGAACCCGTCTTCCGGACGCTCGAAGCGAATCCGGAATCCGAGCACGTCGCAATAGAAGCGAATGCTCCCGGCAAGGTCCGAGCAAATCAGCTCCGGCACCAGCGCAGCCCATTCCATGCACATCCTCCCCGTATGCTCATGCGGCACCTTACATGAACGGTCGGGATGTGTTGCGACGATTGCGGCCTCGGGAACACCGCCGACCGGTCGAGCAGTGCCCCGCACATAAAAAAAACGGGCCCGGCGCATGTAAATGCGCCGGGCCCGTTGCGTAGCGGCTCGCCGTGGCCGCGTTACTTCGCCGGCGCCTTGTACGCGATGCAGTCGACTTCCACCTTGCAGTCGATGACCATGCTCGACTGCACGCACGCGCGTGCCGGCGGATGCTCGCCGAAGTACGAGATGAACACCTTGTTGAACGACGCGAAATCGCGCGCGTCGTCGAGCCACACGCCGCAGCGCACGACGTGCTCGAGGCCGTAGCCGGCTTCCTTCAGGATCGCGATCACGTTCTCGATCGTCTGCTTCGACTGCGTGACGATGCCGCCTTCGACGACCTCGCCGTTCACCATCGGCGTCTGGCCCGACACGTACAGCCAGCCGTCGGCCTCGACCGCGCGTGCGAACGGCATCACCTGGCCGCCGGTGCCCTTCGCTTCGCCTACGCCATATCGCTTCATCGTTTCACTCCTTGTTTCGGTTACGGATGCGCGCACCGACGATGGCGCGCGCGGCAGATCGGAACAACCGCCGCGTTCAGAACGCGGCGTCGGCACTCGCCGGCACGCGCTCGCCGCGCGCGACGAAGCCGCCGGCGCGCTCGCCGGTCGGCTGGCCGTTTTCATAAGTGAGCACGCCGTTCACCCACACGGCGTCGATCCCGTGCGCGGGCTGCTGCGGCTTCTCGAACGTCGCGGCGTCGATCACGAGCGCCGGGTCGAACAGCACGAGATCCGCGTGGTAACCCACGTGCACCTCGCCGCGCCGCGCAATCCCGTAGCGGCGCGCGGACAGCGACGTCATCTTGCGGATCGCTTCCTCGAGCGGCAGCAGGTTCGTGTCGCGCACGTAATGGCCGAGCACGCGCGGGAACGCGCCCCACAGCCGCGGGTGCGGCAGCGGATCGTTCGGCAGGCCGTCGGAGCCGACCATCGTCGCGGGATGCGACAGGATCCGGCGCACGTCGTCCTCGGACATGTTGTGGTACACCGCGCCCGCCGGGCGGATGCGCTGCGCGGCTTCCTGCTCGGTCACGCCCCACTCGGCCGCGATCGCCTTCAGCAGCTTGCCCGCCACTTCCGGGTGCGGCTCCGACCACGTGATCGTGATGTCGATGTCGCCCGTCACCTGCTTCAGGTCGAGCGTCGACGAGCTGCGGCTGTACGGATAGCAGTCGCAGCCGACCGGCTGGTAGCGGCGCGCGCCTTCGAGCGATGCGAGCACCTCGGTGCTGCGCCCCCAGTTCGACGGGCCCGCGCACTTCAGGTGCGAGATCACGACCGGCACGCGCGCGTGGCGGCCGACCTGGTACGCCTCTTCCATCGCATCGAGGATCGCGTCGAACTCGGTGCGCATGTGCGTGGTGTACAGCGCGCCCGCATTCGCGAGCGGCTCGGCGAGCGCCATCACCTCTTCGGCCGGCGCCGCGAACGCGGAGCCGTACGCGAGGCCCGACGACAGGCCGAGCGCGCCGTTCGCGAGCGCCTCCTCGAGCTGCGCGCGCATGCCGGCGATCTCGCCGTCGGTCGCCGCGCGGTCGAGGCGGTCCATCTGGTTGTTGCGCAGCGCCGTGTGGCCGACGAGCGCCGCGACGTTTACGGCCGGACGCGCGCCGTTCACGGCCGCGACGTAGTCGGCGAAGGTCGGGTACTGGAACGCACCGCGCTCGCCGAGCAGGTTCATCGGATCGGGCGGATCGCCCGCGAGCGTCACCGGCGACGCGCTGATCCCGCAGTTGCCGACGATCACGGTCGTCACGCCCTGCGAGATCTTCGGGATCATCTCCGGTGCGCGGATCACGTGCGTGTCGTCGTGCGTGTGCACGTCGACGAAGCCCGGCGCGAGCGCGCGGCCGTTCGCATCGACGACATTCTCGGCCAGCCAGTTCGACAGGTTGCCGATCGCCGCGATCAGGCCGTTGCGGATCGCGACGTCGCGCGTGACGGGCGGCGCGCCGGTACCGTCGTAAAGCTGCGCGCCGACGATCAGCGTATCGGCGGCTTCGGGATGCGAATGCATGGTCAGTCTCCTACCGGTTGACGGTCTCCGCCGCCGCGATGCGCATCGAGCGCGTGCTTGATGCGACGCAGCGATTCTCGGCCCGCATCGCCGAGCCGCAATGCGACTCCGGTGACGAGCACGTCGATCGCCATCATCATCGCGTAGCGCGATGTCGACGGCTTGTAAATGAAATCGGTTTCGAACGCGACGACCGGAATCAGGTGGTCGGCCAGCTTCGCGAGCGGCGACGCCGGCGCGGTGATCGCGATCAGCTTCGCGCCGTAGCGCTTCGCGAGCCGGCAGCTCTCGAGCAGCTCGGGCACGCGGCCGCTCACCGACAGCGCGACGACGACGGTGTCGCGCGACAGCGTCGCGGCCACCATCCGCTGCAGCACGCTGTCCTGGTAGCTCGCGACCGGACGGCCGAAGCGCACCAGCCGGAAGCGCAACTCGTCGGCGAGCGCGGTCGAGCCGCCGCCCTGCCCGTACACATAAGTCATCTTCGCGGCGGCGAGCAGGTCGGCGGCTGCCTCGAACGACGTGTTGCGCAGCAACTGATGGTTGTGCGCGAGCGCCACGCGGATCTCGTCGTAGACCATCGACGCGGGGCTCGTATCGTCGGCCGGCGCGTCGTCGGACGGCACCAGAAAGCGCTGGCCGACGGCCGCCGCCTGCGCGACCAGCACCTTCAGCTCGCGCACGTCGCGGCAGCCGACCGCCTTCGCGAAACGCGTGACCGTCGCGACGCTGACCTCCGCGTCGCGTGCCAGCGCGCCGATGCTGGCATGCGCGGCGCGCGCCAGGTCGGCGAGGATGAACGCGGCGACCTTGCGCTCGGCTTCGCGCAGCTCGGGCGCACATTCGGCGATCCGCGCGACGATGTCGAGCACCGGCGGAGCGGCCGGCGCCGGATGAAGCTCGGGTGCGAGCGGGGTGGACGGGGTGGCAGGCGTATTCATCTGCAAAAAGGGGCGAAGCTCGAGGGTGCGAAGCTCGATGTTACTAAATAACATCACCGCGCCGATGCTACTTTCTGTACCATCGGCGTGTCAACTTCAGTGCAATGCATAGTGATGATGGAGCGGGATGACATGAAAGTTACAAACTATCAGGAAGCGACGATCGATCCGTTCGGCAAGGGCCTCGGCAATCTGCCCAGCGCGAGCGTGCCGCTCGGCGAAGCAGGCCGTCTCGAGTGGAACCTGCTGGCGGAAGACGTCAGCCTGCCGGCCGCCGTGCTTTACGAGGACCGCATCGAACACAACCTGAACTGGATGCAGGCCTTCGTGCAGAAGTACGGCGTCAAGTTTGCGCCGCACGGCAAGACGACGATGGCGCCGCAACTGTTCCGCCGCCAGCTCGACGCCGGCGCGTGGGGTATCACGCTCGCGACCGCGCACCAGACGCAGGCCGCGTATCACGGCGGCGTGCGGCGCGTGCTGCTCGCGAACCAGCTGGTCGGCCGCCAGAACATGACGATCATCGCCGGGCTGCTGTCCGATCCCGACTTCGAATTCTTCTGTCTCGTCGATTCGGCGGAGAGCGTCGACCAGCTCGGCCGCTTCTTCGGTGCGCTGAAGAAGCCGCTGAACGTGCTGCTCGAGCTCGGCGTGCCGGGCGGCCGCGCGGGCGTGCGCGACGCCGCGCAACGCGAGGCCGTGCTCGCCGCGATCGCGCACTATCCGGACACGCTGAAGCTGGCCGGGATCGAACTCTATGAAGGTGTGCTGAAGGAAGAAGGCGAGATCCGCACGTTCCTGCAGGAAGCGGTCGCGCTCACGCGCGAGCTCGCCGAAGCAGGCCGCTTCGCGCGTACGCCGGCAATCCTGTCGGGCGCCGGTTCGGCGTGGTACGACGTGGTCGCGGAGGAATTCGCGAAGGCGTCGAACGCCGGCTTCGCGGAAGTCGTGCTGCGTCCGGGCTGCTACCTGACGCACGACGTCGGCATCTACAAGAAGGCGCAGACCGACGTGTTCGCGCGCAACCCGATCGCACGCACGATGGGCGAAGGGCTGCTGCCCGCGCTGCAGCTGTGGGCCTACGTGCAGTCGGTGCCGGAGGCGGACCGCGCGATCGTCGCGCTCGGCAAGCGCGACGCGGCGTTCGACGCGGGGCTGCCGGAGCCGGCGCGCCACTTCCGCCCGGGCCGCGACACCGCGCCGCGCGACGTCGCCGCCACCGAAGGCTGGGCCGTCACCGGGATGATGGACCAGCACGCGTACCTGCAGATCCCGCCGGGCGCAGACGTGAAAGTGGGCGACATGGTCGCGTTCGACATCTCGCACCCGTGCCTGACGTTCGACAAGTGGCGCCAGGTGCTCGTGCTCGATCCGCAGTTCAGCGTAACGGAAGTCGTCGAAACCTTCTTCTGACGCCCGTCGCGCACAACGTGCACCACCGCCCCGCCGCTCGCGCGGGGCGGCCGTCACGCGCGCTTCAAGCGGCCGGAGTACACTGCGCTCTCGTCCTCGGGGCCCCACGCGGGCGTGGCACTTGCCTGTCGCGCGGGCCCTCAACGCAGCTCCACTGGAGAAAGCCATGGCCGCGAAGAAGATCCTGTTCCTGACCGGCGATTTCGCCGAAGACTACGAAACGATGGTGCCGTTCCAGGCGCTGCAGGCCGTCGGCCACCACGTCGATGCAGTCTGCCCGGGCAAGCGCGCGGGCGACAAGATCAAGACCGCGATCCACGATTTCGAGGGCGACCAGACCTACACCGAGAAGCCCGGCCACCAGTTCACGCTGAACGCGGCGTTCGACGACGTCGATGCATCGCGCTACGACGCGCTCGCGATCGCGGGCGGCCGCGCGCCCGAATACCTGCGACTCGATCCGAAGGTGATCTCGCTCGTGCGCGAGTTCGCCGAAGCCGGCAAGCCGATCGCGGCGATCTGCCACGCGGCGCAACTGCTCGCGGCCGCCGACGTGATCCGCGGCAAGCGCATCTCGGCCTACCCGGCCTGCGCGCCCGAGGTGAAGCTCGCAGGCGGCGAATACGCGGATATCCCGGTCGATGCGGCCGTGACCGATGCGCCGTTCGTCACCGCGCCCGCGTGGCCCGCGCATCCGGCCTGGCTCGCGCAGTTCCTCGCGCTGCTGGGCACGCGCATCGAGCTTTGAACCCGCTTCTGACCGACAGTGAATTGAGATGAGATGAAGGGCCGGGCCGGCGGCGGATGCGCGCCGCCCTGCCCGCGCTTCAGCGCGCCGCCGGCGTCGAGCCGACGTCCGCGATCCGCGACTCCAGCATCGCCAGCGCGCCCGACAGCGCATTCAGCACGTCGTCCGGCAATTGCGCCATCGTCTGTTCGAGGAACGCCTTGCGGCGCGGCAGGCATGCGTCGAACGCGGCGCGGCCGTCGTCCGTCAGCGTCACGTTGGTCACGCGATTGTCGCGTGCGTCGGATTCACGCTGGATCCAGCCGAGCGCGTCGAGCGACTTCAACTGGCGCGTGAGCGCGCCCGGATCGACGCGCAGCACTTCGACGAGCTTCTTCTGCGACGAATGGCCGCCCATCGTGTGCAACGCGACCATGATGCGCCAGCGCGGCATCGGTTGCCCGACGTGCGCCTCGAACGCGGTCATGAACGCGCGATACGTGCGTCCGAATTGCTGCAAGATCGCGACGCGGTCCTGTTCTTCCATGCGCTCAGTTCTACTCGTTCAATCGTTCAGTCGGCCGCGACATGCGGTTCGATCTTGTGCCGCAGCGCGATCGGCGGCACGCGGCGGCACTGCCACACCGACACCACGGCGACGACCGCCGCCATCGCGACGCCCAGGTGAATCGCGCCGACGAGCGATTCGCGGGCCGCTTCCAGCAGCAGCGCGCCATTATGCCCGGCGCGCGTCAGCTCCGCGACGAGACCACCCTGCGCAGCGCGATCGATCAGGATCTGCGGATCGGCGAGCCGCGCATGCCATTGCATCGCCTGGTCGGCCGACAGCGCATTGCGCACGCCGCTCGAATACATCTGGTTGACGAGCGTGCCGGTGAGCGCGGTGCCGACCATCCCGCCAACCATCCGCAGCGACTGCAGCAACGCCGTCGCGATGCCGAGATGCTCGCGGCCGGCCGTCTGCTGCGCGAAGACGGTGAGGTTCGGCAGCACGAAGCCGAGCCCGATGCCGCCCGCGACCATCAGCGCCATCAGCAGCCACTTCGGCGTCGTGTGGGTCGACACGACGATGCCCGCGCAGGTGATCGCGAACAGCACGAAGCCGACGTGCAGCATCGCGTTCGGGTTGCGGATGCGCGTGACGACCCGGCCGTTCATGATGCTGCCGATCGTGATGAACACGACGAGCGGCGTGATCACGAGCCCCGCCTCCTTCGGCGACATCCCGAACCCGCCCTGGAACAGCAGCGGCGCGTAAAACAGCAGCGAGAACATCGAGAAACCGGCGAGGATCGCCAGCACGAAGAGTGCCGACAGCGCGCGGTTGCCGAACATGTCGAACGGCAAGATCGGCTGCGCGCAACGCTTCTCCCAGTGCCACAGGCCGAAACCGGCCGCGACCGCGACGACGAGCAGCAGCGACGCCCAGCTCGCGACGCCGTACTTCGGCAGCCATTCGACGAACAGCTGCAGCGCGCCGAGCGACAGCGCGATCAGCAGCGCGCCCGGCCAGTCGAGCCGCATCTTGCGATCGTGCTCGACGTGGCGCAGGTGCGGCAGGTAGCGCCACACGAACAGCAGCGACAGCAGCCCGACCGGCAGGTTCACGTAGAACACCGAGCGCCAGCCGAACGACTGGGTCAGCACGCCGCCGAGCGACGGGCCGACCGCGTTCGCGATGCCGAACGCGGAGCTCATCAGCACTTGCCAGCGCAGGCGCACGACGGAATCGGGGAACAGGTCGGGAATGCACGCGAACGCGGTGCCGACCAGCATCCCGCCGCCGATCCCCTGCAGCCCGCGCGCGAGCACGAGCATCAGCATGTCGTTCGCCATCCCGCACAGCACGGACGCGCCGGTGAACACGACGATCGACGCGATGACGAACGGCTTGCGGCCGTAATAATCGCCGAGCCGGCCGAAGATCGGCACCGTGATCACGGAACTGAGCAGGTACGAGGTCGCGACCCACGCGTACAGGTCGAAACCGCGAAGCTCGGCGACGATGGTCGGCAACGCGGTGCCGACGACGGTCTGGTCGAGCGCGACCAGCATGGTGACAAATGAGATCCCGATCATCGCCAGCAGCGATTCGCGGAACGGCAGGACTTGCCCGCTCGAATGGTGGGCGGCAGTATGGACGGCCATTTTTTGTCGGCGCAACTTTTGACGAGTCAAATAATCTCAAAATTCTAGCACGCCGGAGTAATCTAGGCTGGCAACGGTCAAACTGAACCAGACCGCCAAGGAGAAAGATGGAACCGATTTCAATCACCCCCGCGACAACGCTGTCCCAGGAGGATCGGGACGCGCTGTGGCGCGCGAAGCAGGTGCTGGAAAGCCCGTCGCTGACGATGAAGCTGACGGGCATGCTCGGCGCGCCGGTCGAGAAAATGATCGCCCGGCTGCCGGATTTTGCGACCGGCAAGATCAACGACGCGACGCAGCTCGCGCTGCGCAAGTGCCTGAACATCGCGCTGCGCACGCTCGGCAAGCCGCCTGGGCCGGACGCCGAACCCGACAAGCCGAGCAACCTGCTGCACAAGCTCGCGGTGGCGACGACCGGCGCGGCGGGCGGCGCGTTCGGCTTTCTCGCGCTGCCGGTCGAGCTGCCGGTGACGACGACGCTGATCTTCCGCTCGGTGTGCGACATCGCGCGCAGCGAGGGTGAAGACCTGGGCTCGGTCGACACGCAGCTGCAATGCCTGGCCGTGCTAGGCATGGGCGGCAACCCGGACAAGCAGGAAGAGGACGCCGATCTCGGCTATTTCGTGCTGCGCGGCGCGCTCGCGCAGGCGATTTCGAAGGCGTCGTCCGACATCACGACGAAGGGTATCGCCGCGCACAGCTCGGCGGCCGTGTTCAAGCTCGTGCAGACGGTGGCGTCGCGCTTCTCGGTGCAGGTGACCGAGCAAATGGCCGCGAAGTCGATTCCGGCGATCGGCGCCGTGCTCGGCGCGACCGTCAATACGCTGTTCATCGACCACTTCCAGCAGATGGCGCACGGCCACTTCACCGTGCGCCGGCTCGAGCGCAAGTACGGCTCGGTGGCCGTCAAGGCCGCCTATCAGGCGATCGACGCCTCGCCGGCACGCTGAACCGCACGCTCGACCGCGACGCGGCGCAGGAACGCGGCCGCGCGGTCGAGCGCGTCACGCGCTTCCGGCACCATCGGCGCGTACAGCTGCCACACGTGCGGCATGTCGGGCCACACCTCGATCTCCACCGCGACCCCGGCCGCCTTGGCCTTCTCGGCGACGCGGCGGGAATCGTCGAGCAGCACCTCGGTGCTGCCGACCTGGATATACAGCGGCGGCAGGCCCGCGAAATCCGCATAGAGCGGCGACGCGTACGGATTCGTGCCCGGCTCGTCGCCCAGATACAGCTTCGCGGCCTTCGGCAGCGCCGCGCCCGCGAACATCGGATCGGCGCCGTCGTTCGTGCGCAGCGTCGCGCCGGTGGCGGCCAGGTCGGTCCACGGCGAGAACAGGATCGCGCCGGCCGGCAGCGGCTCGCCGCGGTCGCGCAGCGCGACGAGCGTCGCGAGCGCGAGGCCGCCGCCCGCCGAATCGCCGCCGAGCACGATCGACTCGGGCGGCGTGCCGAGCGCCAGCAGTTGCCGGTACGCGGCCAGCGCATCGTCGAGCGCGGCCGGGAAGCGGTGCTCGGGCGCCAGCCGGTAGTCGAGCGAGAACGAGCGCACGCCCGCGCGCTTCGTCAGGCCGAACACGAGCGGACGGTGGGTCTTCGTCGAACAGAAGTAATAGCCGCCGCCATGGAAGTACAGCAACGTGCGGCCGGGCCCGCGGCCCGCCACCGAGTCGGTGCGTTCGAGCCATTCGCCGCGCAGCGGCGCGTCGCCCGGGCCATGGCACTGGCGCAGCCGGTAGCCCGACGGCGCACGGCGCGGCACATACATTCTCAAGTCGGTAAAGCGCCGTGCGCGAGCGGGATCGAGTACCTCACGCGTGGTCTCGGGACGAAACTGCCAGCGCAGCAGCCAGCAGGCGAACTTGCTTTGCCAACTCATCGGACGCACTCCGTAATCACAGTGTGACGATGGTACGTGCGATCGCTCCCGCACCGCTCGACAGGTGCCTCTACTTGACATCCTCCCGCGCCTGAAGGCTCGGGATTCCTACCGCGTTTGAAACGATGATGCTTGTCTCAGATCGCCTCGGCGGGTTCCTGCTTCACGGAGCTGCCCGACTGCACCGGCTCTCCACAGGCTGCAACGCGGTGCCCCCGCGCCAGTATGTTGATCGCACCAACCACATCGGCATGGCCCTCATGCCCGCACCCGACACAGCGGAATGCCGCCTGCGTCTGCCGGTTTCCGGCGCTCACGGATCAAACGCCGGCACTCAGTTCGCCGGCATCACCTGGCCGCGGATCTCGCCGGCCGGGTGCTCCTTCGTATGGACGTTGAAGTACCACTTGCCGCCCATCAGGTCGGTGACCTGCGCGTCGGTGAGTTCCTTCGAGCCCTTGATCGGGCTCGCCAGCTCCTCCTTCGGAATCGGCACCTGCACGCCCGCGTTCTGGCCGACCGGCGCCGGCCCGTGGAAGTGCGCGGCGGTGGCCGGCCCCGTGAGGTGTTCGTAAGTGACCTTCCACTGCAGCATGTGCGTGGCCGTGTCGTAGGTGGCCTCGACGTCGCCCGAGCCCTTGGTCGCCGTGGGCGGCACTTCACTCGACGGCTGGAGATTGGCGGACAGGCGCACCGTTTCGGCGGCGGCGCTGCCGGCGGCCAGCACGCCCGCAAGTAACGCGACCTGGAGCAAACGCAGCTTGAGCATGGACTCTCCTTGTACGACGTTGTACGCCGCCCGAGCGGGGGCGCCAGATAGGATGGTAGTCGATCGCCGCCGGTCCGGGAGTCGACCGAACGGCCATGCAGCGAATCGCCGCACCGCACCCGGCCGGCCCGCTCGCGCGGCGCACGGCGCGTCAGTCTGCATCAACCTGGAATGGACCTTTGCAGCCGGATGACTGAATCGGCGCGCGGCCTTTCGCTACACTTCGTCTCACAGTTGCTTGTTTCCTTCGTCCGAAGGAGTCTGCGAGTATTCACGCGGCCGCCCGGCCGCGTTTTTTTTGCGCACGCCGCCGTCGGATCCGGTTCACCCCGTATCAGGCATGACGAAGCGACTGCACCGCTTCAGGTCACGCGCGATAGCCCGGATCGATGCGATCGACGATCCGCTGCAGCGCGTCGAACGCGTCCTGCCCCGCGCCATGCTTCGGATCGAAATTCAGCGAATCGCGCACGCACCCTTCGAGCACCGGCGGCGCAATCGGCAACGCGTCGCCGATCGCATGCGTGGCGACCTGCACCTCGCATGCACGATTGAGCAGCCACATCAGCGAGAACGTCTGCGCGAGCGTCGCGCCGATCGTCACGGGCCCATGGTTGCGCAGCAGCAGCACGGGCCGCCCGCCTGCACTTTCGACGATGCGCCGCCCCTCTTCGAGATGTACGGTGATGCCCTCGAAGTCGTGATACGCGATCTTCCCGTACAGCTGCGCCGAATAGAAATTGGAGAACGACAGCCCGTCGCGCGAACAGCACACGGCCATCGTCGGCGTCGTATGCACGTGCATCACGCAGTGCGCATCGGGCAGCGCCGCATGGATCGCGCTGTGGAACGTGAAGCCGGCCGGGTTGATCGGCCAGTCGGAATGACCGATCACGTTGCCGTCGATATCGATCTTCACGAGGTTCGACGCGCACACCTCGCGGTAATGGAGCCCGAACGGGTTGATCAGGAAATGCCCGTCCTCGCCCGGGACGCGCAGCGAGATATGGTTGTAGATCAGCTCGGTCCAGCCGAGGTGATCGAAGATGCGGTAAGCCGCCGCGAGCTGTACGCGCGCCTGCCATTCGGCTTCGGAGAAACGGGCGGGGCGCGTGAACGGCTGGTTCGGGACACGTTGCATGGGGGGAACTCCGGTTGCGGGTGTGCGGCCACGGCGAGCGGCGGTGCGCATCGTCCATCGTCTGCCGGCGCCGTTCCGACCCGCATTGTGCGAGCGGCCCGGCGGCGCCCTTCACGATTCATATATGGTTGCGCGCACAACCTTATCACCTTTCCCCGCGCACCGGTATCGCGGGTTTTGCCGGAGCCGTTGCCGCCCTTACAACTGGTCGTCGACCGGCAGCAGCGTGAAGATGCCCGTCATCACGTTGCGCAGCAGCCCCGCATGCGGGTCGACGTGATAGGTGGCGGCCTGACCGCCTTCGGTGCCCGTCCATTCGAGCGCGGGCGGGCTGCCGTCGGTCCGCTTCGCGAGCGTGACGCGGTAGCTTTCGTCCGGCTGCGTCACGCGCGCGAAGATCGCCGCGGCCTGCTGCGCGAGCACCGGGCTATGGATCACGAGCGCGAGCTCGGTGTTCAGGTACGCGGAACGCGGGTCGAGGTTCAGCGAACCGATCACGACGATTTGCCGGTCGATCACGTACGCCTTCGCATGCAGGCTCGCACGCGAGCGCGAGCCGAACAGCCGCGCGGGCTGCTGGTCCGGCTGCGACTTGAATTCGTACAGCTCGACGCCGCGCTGCAGCAACGGCACGCGGTACGGCGCATAGCCGGCCTGCACCGCGACCGCGTCGGTCGCCGCGAGCGAATTCGTGACGATCGCGACGCGCACGCCGCGCGCGACCGTGTCGCCGAGGATCTTCACGCCGGCGTCGTGCGGCACGAAGTACGGCGAAAACGCGAGGAATTCCTTTTGCGCGCCGCGCGTCAGCTCGGCCAGGCGCTGCATCGGCGGGCTCACGTACGTGCCGGTCGGCCGCGCGACCTTGTCCGGCGCATCGACCTTGAATTCGGCCGGCGCCCACACGAGTTCGAGTTCGTCGCGCGCGATCTGCCGCGCGAGCGGCGTCGCGTTCAGCGGCTTCGCGTTGTACGGATCGGCATTCTTTCGCCAGTGGTCGCGCAACTCGTCGCGCATCGCGTCGAGATCCTTCGGATCGAATGTCTGCTGATTCAGCACGCGCAACGGATAGCTGCTCGCGCTCGCCCAGTAGTCGTCGAAGCTCTTCGAGATGTCGCTCGTCACGGGGCCGGCGGCCAGCACGTCGAGATCGCGGAACTGCAGTGTCGGGCTCGCACTGAAGTATTCGTCGCCGAGATTGCGGCCGCCGACGATCGCGAGCTGGTTGTCCGCGATCATCGCCTTGTTGTGCATCCGGCGCGTGAAGCTGTCGATCCGCGTGAAGAAGTTGGCCGTGCGCTCGACCATGCCGCGCTGCGATGCGCCGAACGGGTTGAACACGCGGATCTCGATGTTCTGGTGCGTGTTGAGCGCGGCCATCACGCGGTCGATATCGTGGAAGTTCAGGTCGTCGACCAGCATCCGCACGCGCACGCCGCGATCGGCCGCGTACAGCGCTGCGGCGAGCAGCAGCTTGCCGGTCGTGTCCTCGGTCGCGATGTAGTACTGCATGTCGAGCGTCTTCGTCGCCGCCCGCGCGAGCGCGATGCGCATCTGCAGCGCGGTGGCGCCATCGGCCAGCAGCCGGAAGCCCGACTGCCCCGGATGCGCGGCCTCCGGCGCGACCAGCGCATCGCGCAACGGTGTCGCGGTATCGGCCGACAACGCGTGGGAGACCGGGCGATCGAGCGTGGTGGCGGGCGGATGCGTCGCGCAGGCGGCGACGAGCGACAACAGCACACCGACGGCCAGTGCGCGGGCCGGGCGGCATGCGGCGCGCCACGACAGCGCGGCCGGTGCGCGCCGGATCAAAGAGGTGAACACGGAAACTTCCTCGACTGGCGGAACAAAAGGCCCGCATGCGCCGCGGCGCGCGGCTGGCGCGCGGTTCCGGCCGATTCTAGTGGGCGCCCGATGAACCGGTCAATCGCGCGGGTCGGCGCCGGCAGCTTCGAGCAGCAAGCGTGCCCCCGACTGCCGGGCGTCGCTGCCCCGCCGCGCCGGAAGCGGCCGCCGGACGGGTCACGCGCCAAAGCGGCCCAACCAATTTCATGCTCCATCGCCGCTGCGCTCGAAATGGCTGCGCACATAGTCGATATGCGTCTGCATCGCGGTGCGCGCCTCCTCGGGCCGTTGCGCGCAGATCGCGTCGCACACGACGCGGTGCTGCAGCAACAGCAGCTCGGACGCCTGCTCGTCGTGCGTCGTCATGCCCGCCACGTTGATCGAGATATGCTCGCGCAGCATCCCGATCACGCTGGTATGCAGGTGCAGGAACATCGTGTTGTGCGACGCGAGCGCAATCGCCTCGTGCAGCTTCGCGTCGGTCGCGGCTTCGACGGCCGCGGCGCCGTTCGCGTGCGCGGTTTCGAGCTCGCGCAGCAGCGCCCGGATCCGGCGCCGGTCGTTCGCATCGGCGCGCAGCGCGGCGAAATAGGCGGTCGCGCCTTCGAGCACGCGGCGGAACTCGAGGATGTC
This sequence comes from Burkholderia sp. AU45274, assembly GCF_030482505.1. Taxonomy (NCBI): domain Bacteria; kingdom Pseudomonadati; phylum Pseudomonadota; class Betaproteobacteria; order Burkholderiales; family Burkholderiaceae; genus Burkholderia; species Burkholderia sp. AU45274. The sequence goes on from NZ_JAUJQE010000005.1 coordinate 343,204, forward strand.
GTCGCGCAGCGCCGGATGATCGGCGACCAGCTGGCCCCACGGCGACGCGATCCCGGCACGCAACTGGTCCGTCACGTAGACACCCGCGCCGCGCCGGCTCTGCAGCAGCCCGCGCGCGACGAGCCGCTGGGTCGCCTCGCGCACCGTATTGCGCGCCACGCCGTATTCCTGCGCAAGCACGCGCTCGGCCGGCAGGCGCGCGCCGGCCGGCCAGGTGCCGTCGAGCAGCGCCGTCTCGATCTTGCGCATCACCACTTCGGTCCGGCCCCGTGCCGTCATCGCTGCCATCGTCGCGTCTCCCTGCGCCATGCCTTCCGCGCCGATTGGCCCAACCAATTTGAGCTGCGGCGCCGTCGCGGGAATTATGCAGCGAAATCGTCGTCCCGCATCCGCATGCCGGGCCGTCGCCTCTGGAGCGAGACATGAACCAACGGCAGTACCCCGCCGCCCCCGCGCACGTCTACCTGTTCGCGACCTGCCTGGTCGACCTGTTCGTCCCCGAAGCCGGGCTCGACGCGGTCCGCCTGCTGGAACGCGAGGGCCTGACCGTCCACTATCCGCGCGGCCAGAGCTGCTGCGGGCAGCCGGCCTACAGCAGCGGCAATCCCGACGAGGCACGCCGCGTCGCGGCCGCGCAGCTCGACCTGTTCGCCGAACCGTGGCCCGTGATCGTGCCCTCCGGCTCGTGCGGCGGCATGATCCGGCACCATTGGCCGGCGCTGTTCGCCGACGATCCCGTCCACGGCCTCAAGGCGCGGGCGATCGCGGAACGCACCTACGAACTCACCGAATTCCTCGTACACGTGCTCGACGTGCGGCTCGATGCACTCACCGCGCCGGCCGGCGCCGACGAGCGCGTGGTGCTGCACACGTCGTGCGCGGCCCGCCGCGAGATGGGCACGCGTGTGCACGGCGTCGCGCTCGTCGACGCGCTGCCGGGCGTGACGCGCATCGAACACGAACGCGAATCCGAATGCTGCGGCTTCGGCGGCACGTTCTCGCTGAAGCACCCCGACATCTCCGGCGCGATGGTGCGCGACAAGGTCGCATCGGCCTGCGCGACGGGCTGCGACCGGCTCGTGTCCGCCGACTGCGGCTGCCTGCTGAACATCGGCCATGCGGCCGACCAATCCGGCGCGCCGCTGCCGGTCGAGCACCTCGCCAGCTTCCTGTGGCGGCGCACGGCCGGCGCCGCATCGCTGCGCGGAGACAAGCCATGAGCGCGCGCGACGCCATCCTCCAGCGGCTGCGCGCCGCCGCCCCGGGTGTCGCAGCCGAGGCCGCCGCCGCGCTCGACGCTCGCATCGACACGCATTACGACATGCGCCGCATGCAAACCGAAGCGGCACACGTTCCGCACGCACTTGCCCTCACGATGCAGGCCGCGCTCGCCGCGTCGCACGCGGACGTCTGGCGCGCGACCGGCGCCGCATGGCCCGCGCAGCTCGCCGTGCGGCTCGCCGAGGCTGGCGTGCGCCGCCTGCTGCTCGACCCGGCCCGCGCCGAATCCGCTGCGCTCGCCCACGCGCTGCCCGACACGGTCGTGCCGGTGCCGTTCGACCGGCCGATCGACGCGTGGAAGACCGAACTGTTCGACACGATCGATGCTGGCTTCACCGTTGCGCGCTCGGGCATCGCGGCCACCGGCACCGTCGTGCTCGCACCCGATGCCGGCACGCCGCGCACGGTGTCGCTGGTGCCGCCGCTGCACGTCGCGCTCGTTCACGCGAGCACGCTGCATCCTGACCTGCATGCGGCCGTGCACGCGGAGCGCTGGCACGCCGGCATGCCGACCAACCTCGTGCTGGTATCGGGCCCGTCGAAAACGTCCGACATCCAGCAGACGCTCGCCTATGGCGCGCACGGCCCGCGCCGCCTGTGGGTCGTGATCGTCACTGATACGGCCGCCGCCGGCCCGGCCGCCACCGCCAGCGAGGACCTCCCCCAATGAGCGACCACACCGTGCAATTCGTTGCCCCCGGCGACTTCAAGGCCCGCGCGCGCGCCGCGCTCGACGAGCCCGCGCTGCGCAAGAGCTTTCGCGGCGCGATGGACTTCCTGCAAGGCAAGCGCGCGACGCAGTTCCCCGACGACACCGAGCTGCAACAGCTGCGCGACCTCGGCGAAGCCGTGCGGCAGCACGCGCTCGCGCAATTGCCCGCACTGCTCGAACGGCTGGAAACGAAGCTCACCGAAGCAGGCGTGCACGTGCACTGGGCCGAAACGGCCGCCGACGCGAACGCGATCGTGCTCGGCATCGCGCAGGCGAAAAAGGCGCGCCGCGTGATCAAGGGCAAGTCGATGGCGAGCGAGGAAATCGAGCTGAACCACGCCCTCGCGGAGCACGGCGTCGACTGCATCGAATCCGACATGGGCGAATTCATCGTGCAGCTCGCGGGCGAGAAGCCGTCGCATATCGTGATGCCGGCGATCCACAAGACGCGCGGCGACATCGCCGAGCTGTTCGAGGCACACATCCCCGGCACGCGCTACACCGAGGACGTCGACGAGCTGATCCAGACCGGCCGGCGCGCGCTGCGCCGCGCGTTCGCCGAGGCGGACATCGGCCTGTCCGGCGTGAACTTCGCGGCGGCCGACACGGGCACGCTGTGGCTGGTCGAGAACGAAGGCAACGGCCGCCTGTCGACGACGGTGCCCGACACGCACGTCGCGATCATGGGGATCGAGAAGGTCGTCGAGAAGCTCGAGCACATCGTGCCGCTGTCGAGCCTGCTCACGCGCTCGGCCACCGGCCAGGCGATCACGACCTACTTCAACCTGATCTCGGGCCCGCGCCGCGACGGCGAACGCGACGGCCCGCGCGAGCTGCATCTCGTGCTGCTCGACAACGGCCGCACGCAGGCCTACGCGGACGAGCAACTGCGCGCGACGCTGCAGTGCATCCGCTGCGGCGCGTGCATGAACCACTGCCCCGTCTATACGCGCATCGGCGGCCACGCCTACGGCACGACCTACCCGGGCCCGATCGGCAAGATCATCTCGCCGCACCTGCTCGGCCTCGACGCGACGGCCGACCTGCCGACCGCATCGACGCTGTGCGGGGCCTGCGGCGAGGTGTGCCCGGTGCGGATCCCGATCCCGCAACTGCTCGTGCGGCTGCGCACCGAAGCGAACCGCAAGCCTAACGAGCCCGTCGCGCATCCGCTGCGCGGCCAGGGCGCGAACTACAACCGAGCGGAAGACCTCGTGTGGCGCTTCTGGTCGGGGGCGTTCGCGCATCCGCGTGCGTACCGAGCGTTCCGCTGGACCGCGACGCGGCTGCGTGCGCTGACGCCGGCAAAACAGATGGGCTGGACGCAGCACCGCACGCCGCTCGAACCGGCGCCGCGCAGCCTGTCCGACCTGCTGCGCGCACGCGGCCAGCCCGAATAGCCGTTTCGTTTCTCAAGCCGTATCGACAAAAACCTATGGAGGAGACATCCATGCAAGCCTGGCATCAGATCTACACGCCGCTCGGCAGCCTCGGGCTGTCGGCGTTCGTCGCCGCAATCCCGATCATCTTCTTTTTCGTCGCGCTGGCCGCGCTGCGGCTCAAGGGCCACGTCGCCGCGGCGATCACGCTGCTGCTGTCGCTCGGCGTCGCGATCCTCGCGTACGGGATGCCCGTGCCGCAGGCGCTCGCGGCGGCCGGCTTCGGCTTCGCGTACGGCATCTGGCCGATCGCGTGGATCATCGTCGCGGCCGTGTTCCTGTACAAGATCGTCGTGAAGACCGGCCAGTTCGACATCATTCGCGCGTCCGTGCTGTCGATCACCGACGACCAGCGCCTGCAGATGCTGCTGATCGGCTTCTCGTTCGGCGCATTCCTCGAAGGCGCGGCCGGCTTCGGCGCGCCCGTCGCGATCACGGCGGCGCTGCTCGTCGGGCTCGGCTTCAAGCCGCTGCACGCGGCAGGACTGTGCCTGATTGCAAACACCGCACCGGTCGCGTTCGGCGCGATGGGCATTCCGATCATCGTCGCCGGGCAGGTGACGGGCATCGATCCGTTCCATATCGGCGCGATGGCCGGCCGCCAGCTGCCGCTGCTGTCGCTCGCGGTGCCGTTCTGGCTCGTGTTCATGATGGACGGGCTGCGCGGCGTGCGGCAGACCTGGCCGGCGGCGCTGGTCGCGGGCGGCAGCTTCGCGGTGACGCAATACTTCACGTCGAACCACATCGGGCCCGAGCTGCCGGACATCACGTCGTCGCTCGTCAGCCTCGTCGCGCTCGCCGCGTTCCTGAAGGTCTGGCAGCCGCGCACCGCGCAGCAGACGGCCGGCGGCCTCGTCGCGTCGGGCGGCGGCGCTGCGCTCGCGGGCTTCGGCGGCGCGGGCTCGCGCAACGGCTTCGGCACCGGCACGAGCCGGCAGGCGTCGCCGTACACGCTCGCGCAGACCGTGCGCGCATGGTCGCCGTTCCTGATCCTGACGGCCGTCGTCACGGTATGGAGCATCGCGCCGTTCAAGGCGCTGTTCGCCGCGCACGGCGCGCTCGCGTCGACCGTGCTGAAGTTCCATGTGGCGGGGCTCGACCAGCTCGTGGTGAAGACCGCGCCGATCGCCGCGACGCCGAAGGCGCTCGACGCGGTGCTGAAGATCGATCTCGTGTCGGCGGTGGGCAGCGCGATCCTCGTGACCGCGCTGATCTCGATGGCACTGCTGCGGATGAAGCCGCGCGACGCGCTCGTCACGTTCGGCGAGACGCTGAAGGAACTGACGCGCCCGATCCTGTCGATCGGCCTCGTGCTGGCGTTCGCGTTCGTCGCGAACTATTCGGGGATGTCGTCGACGCTCGCGTTGATGCTGGCCGCGACCGGCGCCGCGTTCCCGTTCTTCTCGCCGTTCCTCGGCTGGCTCGGCGTGTTCCTGACGGGCTCGGACACGTCGTCGAACGCGCTGTTCTGTTCGTTGCAGCAGGCCACGGCCCATCAGCTCGGCGTGCCCGAGACGCTCGCGGTGGCCGCGAACACGACGGGCGGCGTGACCGCGAAGATGATCTCGCCGCAGTCGATCGCGGTCGCCTGCGCGGCGACGGGCCTCGTCGGCAAGGAGTCGGAGCTGTTCCGCTTCACGGTGCGGCACAGCCTGCTGTTCGCGGTGATCGTCGGGTTGATCACGCTCGCGCAGGCGTACGTGCTGCCGGGGATGGTGCCGTAAGCGGCGCCCGCCCCAAAAACAAAACCCCACGCCCGGAAGAGCGTGGGGTTTTTCATGTCGCCGGTTGATCGCCCGCCGCGGCAGGCGACCGGTTGCGCGATCAGCTGCCCTTCGCGATGCGATCCTCGATGTGCTGCGCGCGGCTCGCCGACGACGGGTGCGAATCCATCATCGAGCTCTTGCCGCCGTCCAGCTTCGCGAGCTTCTGGAACGACGTGACCAGACCCTTCTGGTTCATGCCCTTCTGCTTGAGCAGGTCGAACGAGTAGTCGTCGGCCGCGCTTTCCTGCGACTGCGAGAACTGCGCATTGATGAACTTCTCGGTGATGTCGCCGAGCTGCGAGCTCGTCAGCGCCGCCACGCCCGGCGATGCCGCGCCGGCCGCGGTGCGCGCCGCGCTGACCGCGTAGGCCGTCTGCATCGCCTTCTTCGAGTGGCCCAGGGCAACGTGGCCCATTTCATGGCCGATCACGCCGCGCAGCTCGTCGTCGTTCATCATGTCCATCAGGCCGCTGTACACGCGCACGCAGCCGTTGCCCATCGCCCACGCGTTGACGTCCTTGGTCATGTAGACCTTGTAGTTGATCTTCTGGCTGTTCAGCGTCATGTCGCCGAAGCCCTTCATCACCTTCGTCAGGCGCTTCGCGTACGCGCTGTTCGCCGGCGCGATCTTCGATTCGGCATCGCTCGCCTTGCACGAGTCGTTCGACAGTGCGGCGATGTCGCTGTCCGACAGCGTCGCTGCCTTGTACAGGCTGGTCCCCGCCGACGTCAGGCTGTTCGCGTCAAGGCTCTGTACCCCGCCGCACGCGCTCAACAGAAACGCCACGCCACACGCTGCCACCGCTTTCTTGAGTTGCATCCCGGAATCCCTCGATAGTTGTATTTGGGAGCGGCGATTTTGCATAATCCGGCAGAAAATTACCAGATGTTTACATCAGATGACACGTTGATTACTCAACGAACAGGAACGAAGCGGCGCGTCGGCACGGGATTGACGACGGAAAACGGAGCAATCGCCGCAACCGGGCGACGACCGGAACGGGAAACGGGCGAGTTCAGGCCGTCTGGTCGTGGCGTCGCGTCAGCCGCCGCGCGACCAGCATCGGCAGCCGCACCGCGAAGCCGGTGAACAGGCGCAGGTGCATCCACGCGAGCAGCGCGTTGTCGCGGCCGTAATGGAAGTGCGAGACGCCGCCCTCGTGGCGACCGAAATAGCGCACCGGCGCGTCGATGCGGATCGGCCGCACGCCGGCCCAGCACAGCCGCACGGCCGCCTCGGGATCGAAGTCGAAGCCGCGCATCCACGGCTGGCGGCGCATGATCGCGGCCAGCGGCGCAACCGGATACACGCGAAACCCGTACAGCGAATCGCCGATCCCGGCCCACAGCGTCTCGAGGTCGGCCCACGCGTTCGACAGGCGGCGCCCCTGCACGCGCAACTGCGGCGCGCTCGCGTCGAACTTCGGCACGCCCAGCACCATCGCGTCGGGCGCGGCCTGCGACGCGGCCATGAACGCGGGAATCAGGTCGGCCGGATGCTGGCCGTCGGAATCCATCGTCAACACATGCGTGAAGCCGCTCGCGGCCGCCGCGTCGAGCCCGGCGAGCACCGCGGCGCCCTTGCCGCGGTTCTCCGGCAGCACGATCACGCGCAGCCCCGGGTCGCGCTCGGCCATCGCCTGCAACCGTTCGGCGCTGCCGTCGGTACTGCCGTCGACGACAACCCACACCGGATTCCACTGCGCGCGGGCATTGCGCACGGTCGTGTCGACCTTGGCACCCGGGTTGTAGCTCGGAATCAGGACGAGATGGGTGGGCGAGGCGTGCAGCTTGGACATGGAAACGGCCGATTGCGAAGACGGGGATCCTGACAAAAGTTTATGACTTGCCGGCGACCGTCGGCAGGCTTCGTCGACGTCGCCCGCGTGCGGGGCCGGTGGCTCGATCGTGAGGTTTTCCCGCTTCATGACAACCATGCCTCCTCATGACCCGCGCTGGCCTCGATCTCGACCAGCAGGTCGTCGCGGCACACGTCCGCATGAACGACGAGCGGCCGCACGCCGGGGCCGGCCGCCTCGCGCAACACGCGCTCGATCGCGGCCAGCGCCGCGGCATCGCCGGCGTCGCGCACGTAGACGCGATAGCTCAGGTCGGCGAGCGAGAACGGGCCGTGCCCCTGGCGCGCGGCCTGCTCGAGCACGGCGGCGAGGTTCGCGACCGTCTCGCGCGTTTGCGCGACGACGTCGCCGTGATGCACGGTGCGGTGCCCGACGATGCTCGCGGTGCCCGACACGAACAGCACCGGCGCGGCATCGCGTTGCGACCACGCGGCGGCACGCGCGAACGTCGGCGCACGCGGGCCGTACTCCGCCGGATAGTGATACGCGCTGACCTGGCGCGGGTTCTCGACCGGATCGGCCGGCGTGCGGCTCGCGAGGAAATGGATCGCGAGCGGCGCGGCCGGCGATGCATCGCCCGCGACCGGCACGACCGAGCCGAGCGCGCATGCGGCCGGCACGCCGCCCGTCAGTGCGCGGCGGCACGCATCGAACGCGTGCTGGCGGCCGATATTGAACTGACGATAGCGCTCGATCCCGAACTGCACCGCATTGATCGCCGGCACCGTATTCCAGATGCGCAGCGGATGCGGCATGCCGAGCGAATCGAGCACGTCGAACAGCGTGCGGTATGCGTCGCGGGTCGCGCGTTCGAGCGGGGTGCCGATGTCGTGCGATTCGTTCGCCTCGAGTGCTGCTTCGTGCACGACGATGCTGCCGAACACGAGGCCCGCCGTTTCGCTGTACCGATAGTGCAGCGCGCCGCGCCGTTCGCTGCGCAGGTCGCGCGCATGGCATTGCCAGATTTCGCAGACGGCGTCGTCCGGCGCGATGCCGGCGCCGAGCAGCGTCATCGGCACCGGGGCGACCGGCAAGTCGGGCACGACATCGGCCAGCATCCGTGCTGCCGCGTCCGCTCGTGATTCGGCGTGCGATGCCGTGTCCGCGCCAATGCACACCGCACCCAACGCGCCGGGAAACGCGCGCTCGAATCCCTCGCCACGACCACGCGCATCGTGCAGCAACGCAGCGAGCCGCGCATGGCTCATCCGGACGAGCCGCAGTGCGCGGCCGCCACCATGCGCGAGCGGCAAGCCCGATCGCGATGCGACCGGCCCGGCCGCTGTCTGCCCGCGCACGACGGGCGCGGCAGAGGACGACAGGGAACACGGGCGCCGTTCGGCGTCGACTGGATGCACGGACACTTCGATTTCCTCACTATGCGGCGCAGGCCGCGCAACCTCGCGGCCTGCGCCGCGTTGCGTTACGTCACGCCGACGCTGCGCGCTTCGTCAGGCGAGCCCGCCGTTGACGGACAGCACCTGCCCCGTCACATAGGCCGCGGCGTCGGACACCAGGTACGCGACCATCGCCGCGACTTCGTCGGGCCGGCCCGCGCGCTGCGCGGGCACGAGCTGCTTGATGCGTTCCGCGGGAAACGCGTGCCCGGCCATCGGCGATTCGATGATGCCGGGCGCGACCGCGTTCACGGTGATGCCGCGCGACGCGAGCTCCAGCGACAGCGACTTCGTCGCGCCGATCAGCCCCGCCTTCGCGGCCGCGTAGTTGACCTGCCCGCGATTGCCGGTCACGCCGGCCACCGACGCGATGTTGACGATCCGGCCGCGCCGCGTGCGGATCATCGGCAACAGCAGCGGCTGCGTGACGTTGAAGAAGCCGTTGAGCGTCACGTCGAGCACGCTGTGCCATTGCCGGCGCGACATGCCGGCCAGCGGCGCATCGTCGTGAATGCCCGCGTTGTTGACGAGGATCTGCACCGGCGCATCGTCGATGAACGGCTGCAGCGCGGCGAGCGTCGCATCGGCGTCGGTCACGTCGAACGCGATCGCGTGCGCGGTGCCGCCGGCCGCGACGATCTGCTGCGCGACCGCCTCCGCCTGCGCGAGATGACGGTTCGCATGCACCCACACTTCATGGCCGGCCTGCGCGAGCGCCGTGCAGATCGCCTGCCCGAGTGCGCCGCTGCCGCCCGTCACGAGAGCCCGCATCGAATTGCTCCGTTCATCGCGTTCCCCCTCGATCGACGCGGCCGCGTATCGTCTGCCGATTGCGGCCGCCTGCCGTCATCATCTGCGCGTCGCGCCCGTGGCGCGACACCGTCACTTCGTGCGGTGCGCGGCGACGTACGCCGCCAGTGCACCGAGCGTCGCAAAGATCTTCTGGTTGTCCGGATTGTCCGAACGCAGCTCGAAGCCGTATTTCTTCGAGATCAGCAGTGCGATTTCCAGGATGTCGATGGAGTCGAGCCCGAAACCCTCGCCATACAGCGGGGTCTCGGCCGTCACGGTTTCGAGCGTGACGTCTTCGAGATTCAGTTCGCCGATGATCAGCGTGGCGAGCTCTTGTTCCAGTGCGTTCATCATGCGTGCGGGCAGGCGGCCCGTGGCAGCGGAAGGCGCCCGGAAACGGCTGTCGCCGTGCACGCCCGGCGCGTGCGAATCTCCGTCCCTCCGGCGTCTGCCGGCTTCCCCGCCTGCTTTATTGGGGGATTGTTTGTAAAAGTTACGCGGATTCTAGACGAACGGGTATCGGGCCGTATACCGCCAATGGTTACAGACTGGCGAGCCGGCTCCGCAGCCCGTTTCAGGACCTGAATGCATGAGACGCTTGAGCCGCTTTGGATGGAAATGGACCGACCCCGCGAAACCGTTCGTCCCGCGCCATACAATCGGTTACAAAACCCGTTCGCGCCCGCCCCGAACACGCGGTGCCGCGGCCCTAAAATGAGCGTGCCCGACCACCGGCCCGGACCTGCGTCCCGGCCGCCATTCATATGATGTTTGACGGCCCGACCACCGCGTCCGGCCACGATCCGCCCGATGTCGCCAGTCATGCCGCGCCCGTCCTTCCGCTCCGTTCCGGTTCGCCCGTCCGCCCGCTGCCGCCCGGCCGCCGGGCATGCGTTCGCGCGCCGTGTGCGCGGAGGCCGCCGATGAGCCGGCTGCTGCCCGTCGCGCCTGTCGCGCGCGGCATCGCCGCGGTCGGCGCCGTCGCGGCGTACCAGGCCGGCGCGCACTACGCGGCCGCGACACCCGGCGCGCACGGCTTCGGCCTCGCGATGGCGCTGGTGCCGCCGCTGCTGCTTGCGCTCGGCGCGGCGCTGCGCTCGCCGCATCGCGCATGGCTCGTGCCGGCGTGGCTGCTTGCCGCCGCCGTGCTGTGGGCCGCACGCGTGCCGCTCGCCCGGCATTTCGAATGGGGCCTGTATCTGGAACACGCGAGTTTCAACCTCGCGATGGCGCTGCTGTTCGGCCGCACGCTCGCCGCCGGCCAGGTGCCGCTTTGCACGCGCTTCGCGACGATGATCCACGGCGCGATCACGCCGGCCGTCGCGCGCTACACCCGGCAGATCACGCTTGCGTGGACGCTGTTCTTCGTCGCGATCGCCGCCGTGTCGACGCTGCTGTTCGCGACCGCGCCGATCGTCACGTGGTCGACGTTCGCGAACTACCTGTCGCTGCCGCTCGTTGCCGTGATGTTCGCCGCCGAGCATGCGTGCCGGCGCTTCGCACTGCCGCACGAACCGCGGCCGCGCATGGTCGATGCCGTGCGCGCGTATCGCGCGACGACGCACGCATCGCAGCCGTCACGATGAATTCACGGCCGGCGCGCCGCGCCGGCCTTCGCTCCCGTTTCGACCGATTTATGCCGACTCACCCGCTGGTTTTCCATTCGTCGCCGGACCAGACGATCGCCTGGCGCGACGGCGCGCCCGTCACCGTGCGCGCATTCGTCGCCGACGTCGCGCGCGTGGCCGCCGCGCTGCCCGCCGGCGGCCACGTGTTCAACGTGTGCCGCGACCGTTACCGCTTCGCGGTCAGCCTGTGCGCGGCACTCGTTGCCGGCAAGATCAGCCTGCTGCCGTCGACGCACACGCCGGAAATGGTGCGCCAGCTCGCATCGTTCGCGCCCGACGCGTTCTGCCTGCACGACGCACCCGACTGCGCGATCGACCTGCCGCGCTTCGCGTACCCCGATGCCGCCCCCGGCGCGCTCGCGAGCGATGCGCCGTTCGTCGTGCCGCAGATCGATGCGGCGCGGATCATGGCCTACGTGTTCACGTCCGGCTCGACCGGCGCGCCGGTGCCGCACCGCAAGACCTGGGGCTTCCTGGTCGGCTGCGTGCGCGCGGCAGCCGACCGCCTCGGGCTGCTCGATGGCCGCGCGGCCACGCTGATCGGCACGGTGCCCGCGCAGCACATGTACGGCTTCGAGTCGACGGTGCTGCTCGCGCTGATCGGCGGCCTCGCGTTCAGCAATCGCCAGCCGTTCTACCCGGTCGACATTCGCGACGAACTCGCTGCGATCCCGCAGCCGCGCGTGCTCGTCACGTCGCCGATCCATCTACGTGCGCTGCTGGCGGCCGGCCAGGCGCTGCCGCCCGCGGCGCTCGTGCTGTCGGCCACGGCGCCGCTGTCGGAAAAGCTCGCTTGCGAAGCCGAAGCCGCACTCGACGCGCCGCTCGTCGAGATCTACGGCAGCACCGAGACCGGCCAGATCGCGACCCGCCGCACGTCGCAAGGCGCGACCTGGGCGTTGTTCCCGGGCATCCGGCTCGACGCGCGCGACGAACCGGAGAGCGACGACGGCGAGCCGACGATCTGGGTGTCGGGCGGGCACGTCGAAGCGCCCGTGCCGATGGGCGATGCGCTCGAACTGCTCGGCAACGGCCGGTTCCTGCTGCACGGCCGCAAGGCCGACCTCGTCAACATCGCCGGCAAGCGCACGTCGCTCGCGTACCTGAACCATCAGCTCAACGCGATTCCGGACGTGATCGACGGCGTGTTCTTCATGCCCGACGAAGCCGCACCGGCGCATGCCGACGCGGGCCTCGAACCGGTCACGCGCCTCGTTGCGCTGGTCGTCGCGCCGACGCTCGCGGCAGCCGGTCTGCAGCGCGCGCTGCGCGAGCGGATCGATCCCGCGTTCATGCCGCGCCCGCTCGTGTTCGTCGACGCGCTGCCGCGCAACGAAACGGGCAAGCTGCCGCGCGACGTGCTCGCCGCACTCGTTGCGCAACATGCGCGCGCCGCGGCCGCGCCGACGCCCGTGCGCGACCCGGACGGCACGCCCGCGCTCGGGTTCACGATCCCCGCCGATCACCCGGCACTGCCCGGCCACTTCCCCGGCCATCCGGTCGTGCCGGGCGTCGTGCTGCTCGATCACGCGATCCATGCGATCGGCACGGCGCTGAACCGCCCGCTGCACACGTGGCGGCTCGGTTCCGCGAAATTCCTGAGCCCGGCCGCCCCCGGCGAACCGCTCGAACTCACGTTCGACCCGGCCGCCGGCGGTGCGATCCGCTTCACGCTGCGCACCGGAGCGCGCGAGGTCGCGAGCGGCGTGCTGTCCGCGCCGCCGGCCACGCAGGATGGCGCGCAGCCATGAAGCGCACCGCGTGGGCCGAACGCCAGGAGCGCAGCAATGCGGGCTTGCTGCGCGCGATGACGTGGATCTCGCTGCGCTTCGGCCGACCGCGCGCGCGTGTCGTGCTGCACCTGATCGCGACGTATTTCGTGCTGTTCTCGCCGGTCGCGTGCGCGGCGTCGCGCGACTACCTGCGCCGCGTGCTCGGCCGCCCCGCGCGCTGGCGCGACGTGTACCGGCACGTATTCACGTTCGCGGCGACGATCCACGACCGCATCTACCTGATGAACGGGCGCTTCGACCTGTTCGACATCCGGCTGCACGGCGAGACGCTCGTCGATGACGCGCTCGCGGGCGGACGCGGCGCGTTCCTGATGGGTGCGCATCTCGGCAGCTTCGAGGTCGTGCGCGCGATCGGCCGCACGCACCCGGACCTGCGCGTCGTCGTGACGATGTACGAGAAGAACGCGCGCAAGATCAACGCGACGCTCGCCGCGGTGAACCCCGCCGCGCAGCCGGAAGTGATTCCGCTCGGGCAGGTCGACTCGATGCTGAAGGTGCGCGAGCGTCTCGACGCGAACTGCATGGTCGGCATGCTCGCCGACCGCACGCTGCTCGACGAGTCCGCCGCGTCGCTGCGGCGGCTGCCGCTGCTCGGCGCGCCGGCCGCGTTCCCGCTCGGGCCGCTCTACATGGCCGCGATGTTGAAGCGGCCGGTGATCTTCATGACGGGCCTCTATCGCGACGGCAACCGCTACGATGTGCACTTCGAGACGCTCGCCGATTTCTCCGACGTGCGGCGCGACGCGCGCGCGGCGGCCGTCGACGCGGCACTCGCGCGCTACGTCGCGCTGCTCGACCGGTACTGCCGCGCGGCGCCGTACAACTGGTTCAACTATTTCGACTTCTGGCAAGGCGGCGATGCCGCGACCGTGACCGTTCGCAGCGACACTGCGTGCGCCGGTGCCGGCCTGTCCGCCACGAGGGATTCCGACGCATGACCGCCGTTCGCCGCTGCCTGCCCACGCTCCCGTCCACGCTGCGTCGTACCGTCCGCACGCTGGCCGTCGCCGTCGCGGCAACCGCCGCCATGACCGCGCTGACGGCCGCGCCCGCGCAGGCGGCCGACACGGCACCGGCGTGGAACCTCGACCGGTTGATGTCGACGCTTGCGCAACACAAGTCGGGGCGCGCGACGTTCACCGAGACGAAGACCCTGTCGATCGCGACGCAGCCGGTCGAGTCGTCGGGCGAACTCGTATTCGTCGCGCCCGACCATCTCGAGAAGCACACGCTGAGCCCGAAGCCCGAACACCTCGTCGTCGACGGCGACATGCTCACCGTCGAGCGCAACAACCGCAAGTTCACGCTCGCGCTCGCACGCTATCCGGAACTCGGCGCGTTCATCGACAGCATCCGCGCGACGCTCGCCGGCAACCGCTTCGCGCTCGAACAGGTGTACAAGGTCGCGCTCGCCGGGCGCGGCGACGACTGGACGCTGACGCTCACGCCGCTCGACTCGCGGATGCTGAAGGTCGTCAGCACGATCACGCTCGACGGCACGCGCGACGTGTTGCGCAGCGTCGCGATCCGGCAGGCGGATGGCGACCGCTCGGTGATGCGGCTGCAACCCGTTCCGGCGAACCCGAACTGATGGACGAACGCACCCGCCCCCCCGCGTCACGGGTCGCGCGCCGCCTGCACGCGCTGCGGCAGCGTGCCGTGCTCGTGTGGCTGCTCGCGCTCGTCGCATGCGGCGTCGCGATCGGGCGCGCGCACTTCACGGCCGACCTGTCCGCGTTCCTGCCGAGCGCGCCGAGCGCCGGGCAGCGCGTGCTCGTCGACCAGTTGCGCGACGGCGTCGTGTCGCGGCTGATCCTGGTCGCGATCGACGGCGGCGATGCCACGACGCGCGCCGCGCTGTCGCGACGCGTCGCCGGCGCGCTGCGCACCGATCCGCAATTCGCGGCCGTTCACAACGGCGAAGCCGCGAACGACGCGCGCGATCGCCAGCTCATCTTCGATCACCGCTACCTGCTGAGCCCGGCCGTCACGCCGCAGCGCTTCAGCGCCGCCGGCCTGCATCAGGCGCTCGGCGACAGCCTCGACCTGCTGAGTTCGTCGGCCGGCCTCGTGGCCAAGGCGATGCTGCCGCGCGACCCGACCGGCGAAGTTGCCACGCTCGTCGACCAGTTCGACAGCGCGGCGGAACCGGCGAGCCGCGACGGCGTGTGGGCATCGCGCGACGGCACGCGTGCAGTGCTCGTCGTGCAGACGGCCGCCGCCGGGTCCGACACCGACGCGCAGGCCCGCGCGATCCACACCGTGCGCGATGCATTCGCCGCCGCCAAGCAGGCCGTGCCGAACACCGCCGCGACCACGCTCGCGATGACGGGCCCCGGCGTGTTCTCGGTCGACACGCGCGACACGATCCGGCACGACGTCGAGCGGCTGTCGACGGCGAGCGTCGTGCTGATCGTCGCGCTGCTGCTGACGCTGTACCGTTCGCCGCGCACGCTCGCGCTCGGCTTGCTGCCGGTGCTGACGGGTGTCGCTGCGGGCATCGCGGCGGTCAGCCTCGCGTTCGGCACGGTTCACGGGCTGACGCTCGGCTTCGGCACGACGCTGATCGGCGAAGCCGTCGACTATTCGATCTACCTGTTCGTGCAATCGGCGCAGGCCGGCACGCGCGGCACGGCGCGCCCGGCCGACGCGACGCGCGCATGGGTCGCCGCGTACTGGCCGACGATCCGGCTCGGCGTGCTGACGTCCGTGTGCGGGTTCGCGTCGATGCTGTTCTCCGGATTCCCGGGCCTCGTGCAGCTCGGGCTGTATTCGATCGTCGGGCTGGCGGCCGCCGCGCTCGTCACGCGCTTCGTGTTGCCGCACCTGCGCGGCGAGCATGTCGCGATCCGCGACGTGTCGCGCGTCGGCGCCGTGCTCGCGCGTGCGGCCGACGCCGCGCCGCGGCTGCGCTGGCCGCTCGCCGTGCTGGTGATCGCCGCCGTCGCGACGCTCGTGCTGCATCGCGACGGTTTGTGGAGCCGCGAACTCGCCGCGCTCAGCCCCGTGCCGGCGCAAGCGCAAGCGCTCGACGCGCGGCTGCGCGCCGATGTCGGCGCACCCGATGTGCGCTATCTCGTCGTGATTTCCGCATCGACCGAACAGGCCGCGCTCGAAGGCGCCGAAAAGGTGGCCGCGCAATTGCAGCCGCTGGTCGACCGGGGCGCACTCGCCGGCTTCGAAAGCCCTGCGCGCTACCTGCCGAGCGAGGCCGCACAGCGCGCACGCCAGGCAAGCCTGCCGGATACCGACGTGCTCGCCGCGCGGATGCGCGACGCCGTCGCGAACCAGCCGATCGCGGTCAAGCCCGACCTGTTCGCACCGTTCATCACCGATGTCGGGGCCGCGCGCCACGCACCGCTGCTGACGCGCGCGGACTTGCGCGGCACGTCGATGGCGCTTGCCGTCGATGCGCTGCTGACCGAACGCGACGGCCGCTGGAGCGCGATGCTGCCGCTGCGCGCGCCGGACGCCTCCCGCGCCGCGCAACCGGCGTCGAGCCTCGATGCCACGCCGATTCGCGAAGCCGTCGCCCGTGCGGGCGTGCCCGATGCGCTGTTCGTCGACATGAAGGCCGAAGCCGATCGCCTGTACGTGAGCTATGTGCACGAGGACATCCGGCTGTCGCTCGCGGGCTTCGCCGCGATCGCCGTGCTGCTGCTGATCGCGCTGCGCTCGCCGCGCCGCGTCGTGCACGCGCTCGCGCCGCTCGTCGCGGCCGTGCTGGTCGTGACGGCCGGATTCGCGCTCGCCGGCGTGCAGCTGACGATCCTGCATCTCGTCGGGATGCTGCTGATCGTCGCGGTCGGGTCGAACTACGCGCTGTTCTTCTGCAAGCGCGACGACGCGCAGCCCGTCACGCCGTACACGCTCGTGTCGCTGCTGATCGCGAACCTCGCGACGGTCGCCGGCTTCGGGCTGCTGGCGCTGTCACGCGTGCCGCTGCTCGAAACCTTCGGGCTGACCGTCGGCCCGGGCGCGATGCTCGCGCTCGCGTTCGCGGCGATTCTCGCGCCGCGCGCGGCTGACGGTATAGCCATCAACCGTCATCGAGGAGGCCGCGCATGAACGCGCCGTCGTCCGCCCCGTCGCGACAGCCCGGCGATACGCGCCGCTGGAAGCCGACGCCGCTGATCGCGGGCACGGCCGCGCTGCATGCGGGCGCGGCGGCGGCCGTCGTCGCTCAGCCGGCCGCATGGCCGTGGGCGGTCGGCGGCGTGGTCGCGTCGCATCTCGCGCTGACCGCCGCCGGCCTGTGGCCGCGCAGCACGCTGCTCGGCCCGAACTGGACGCGCCTGCCGGCCAACGCTGGCCGCCGCATCGCGCTGACGATCGACGACGGCCCGGATCCGGACGTCACGCCGCGCGTGCTCGACCTGCTCGACCGTTACGATGCGCGCGCGACGTTCTTCTGCATCGGCGATCTCGCGCGCCGTCATCCGCGCTGGATCGAGGCGATCGTCGCGCGCGGTCACGCAATCGAGAACCACAGCCAGCGGCACCGGCACACGTTCTCGCTGTCGGGGCCTGCCGCGCTGCAGCGCGAAATCGCGGCCGCGCAGCAGACGCTGACCGAGCTCTCCGGCACGCGCCCGCTGTTCTTCCGTGCGCCGGCCGGCCTGCGCAACCCGTTTCTCGAGCCGGTGCTGTGCGAACTCGGCCTGCAGCTGGCGAGCTGGACGCGGCGCGGCTTCGACACACGCACGCGCGATGCGGCGACCGTCACGCGCCGCCTGCTGCACGGCCTCGCGGCGCGCGACATCCTGCTCGTGCACGACGGCCACGCGGCGCGCGATGCGCGCGGCGAACCGGTCGTGCTCGACGTGCTGCAAGCGGTGCTGCGCGCGGCCGCCGATGCGCAATTGCACTGGACCACGCTGCGCGCGGCGCTCGCGCCGCAGCCGCCCGGCGGGCCGGGTGAGCCGGCCAATTCGGCCCCCCCGTTTGATAAAATCTGACCTCGAACGGCGCGCCTGCCAGCCCTGCTGCGGCGCCCGTTCCGGCCACCGGATGCGACCCTCGTGAAACCTCTCCTGCTCTCGCACTTCACCGCCACCAGCTGCATCGGCCGCGGCCTCGATGCGACCCTCGATGCGCTGCGCGACGCGCGCGGCGGGCTCACACCCTGCCACTTCGAAGGTGTGGATCTCGACACGTGGATCGGCGCGGTGGACGGCGTCGATGCGCAGCCCGTGCGGGCCGACCTCGCCGACTTCGCGTGCCGCAACAACCGCCTCGCGCAACTCGGCCTCACGCAGGACGGCTTCGACGCACGCGTCGCGGCGGCCGTCGCGCGCTATGGGGCGGCACGCGTCGGCGTGTTCATCGGCACGAGCACGGCCGGCATCCTCGAAACCGAGCACGCATACCAGCGCCGCGATCCGGCGAGCGGCGCGCTGCCCGCCGACTTCCGCTACGCACAGACGCACAACCCGTATTCGCCGGCCGCGTTCGTGCGCGCGTTTTTCGCGCTGCGCGGGCCGGCGATGGCGATCTCGTCCGCGTGCTCGTCCGGCGCGAAAGTGTTCGGCTCCGCGCGCCGCATGATCGAGGCGGGCTTGATCGACGCGGCCGTCGTCGGCGGCGTCGATTCGCTGTGCCTGACGACGCTGTACGGCTTCAATTCGCTCGAGCTGCTGTCGCGCCAGCCGTGCCGGCCGTTCGACGTCGCGCGCGACGGCATCTCGATCGGCGAGGCTGCCGCGTTCGCGCTCGTCGAACGCATGCCCGACCCGCCCGTCGCACTCGACGCCGAAGCGGTCCTGCTGCTCGGCATCGGCGAATCGAGCGACGCGCATCACATGTCGTCGCCGCATCCGGACGGGCTCGGCGCACGCGTCGCGATCGAGCAGGCGCTTGCATCCGCCGGCCTGGGTGCAACCGACATCGACTACGTGAACCTGCACGGCACCGCGACGCCGAGCAACGACGCGGCCGAAAGCCGCGCGATCGGCGCGCTATTCGCCAGCACGCCGTGCAGCTCGACGAAGGGCGCGACCGGCCATACGCTCGGCGCGGCGGGTGCGCTCGAGGCCGTCGTCGCCGCGCTCGCGCTGCGCGAGCAGTTCGTGCCGGCCGGCGTCAACACGACACAGCCCGACCCGGCACTCGCCGCCGACTACGTGCTCGCGAGCCGCGATACCCGCGTGCGCGCCGTCCTGTCCAATTCGTTCGGCTTCGGCGGCACGAATTGCAGCCTGATCCTCGGCCGCGCCGACCACGCCCGCCGTTGAGGCCCGCCATGACACTCACCGCCTTCATCGAAAGCATCGGCCTCGTCGGGCCCGGATTGAACGACTGGCCGCACGCGGCCGACGTGCTCGCGGGCCGCGTGCCGTATGCGCCCGCCCGCACCGAGCTGCCGCCGCCGGCCGGCCTGCCGTCGGCCGAGCGCCGCCGCACCGGCCCCGTCGTGCGCGTGGCGCTCGCGGTCGGCCACGAAGCGGTGGCCGCGAGCGGACGCGACGCCGCGACGCTCGCAACCGTGTTCAGTGCGTCGGGCGGTGACGGCCAGAATTGCCACGCGATCTGCGAGACGCTGGCGGGCGACGATCGCCAGCTGTCGCCGACGCGCTTCCACAACTCCGTGCACAACGCGCCTGCCGGCTACTGGAGCATCGCGACCCGCGCGATGGCGACGTCGAACGTGCTGTGCGCGCACGACGGCAGCTTTGCCGCGGGCCTGCTGGAAAGCCTGTGCCAGGTCGTGGTCGATCGCGTGCCGACCCTGCTGATCGCGTACGACACCGACTATCCGGAACCGCTGCACGCGGTACGCCCGATCGATGACGCGTTCGGCGTGGCACTCGTGCTCGCGCCCGAAGCAAGCGAGCGCGCGCTCGCCCGCATCGACGTGCAGCTCGCCGACGCGCCCGCCACGCCGCTCGCGCGTGCCGAACTCGACGCACTGCGCGCCGGCAATCCGGCCGCGCGCGTGCTGCCGCTGCTCGGCGCCATCGCCGCGCGACGTTCGACGCGCGTCGTGCTCGACTACCTGGCCGATACGCGCGTGCAGGTCGACGTCGCGATGCCGGATACGTTCGCGGAGCGCGCGTGATGACCGCGACGATCCCGCTCGCGCCGCCGCTCGACCATGCATGGATCGCCGCGCACATTCCGCACGGCGGCGCGATGTGCGTGCTCGATACGGTCGATGCCTGGGATGCCACCCAAATCCGCTGCACCGCGACGAGCCACCGTGATCCGCACAACCCGCTGCGCTCGCACGGACGGCTTGCCTCCGTCTGCGGGATCGAATACGCGGCGCAGGCGATGGCCGTGCACGGCGCGCTGCTCGGTGCGCACGAAGCGCGCCCGCGCGTCGGCTATCTGGCGAGCGTGCGCAACGTCGACGCATTCGTCGACCGGCTCGACACGTTCGCGCAGCCGCTCGTCGTCGAAGCGGAACGCGTGAGCGGCGACGCCCGCTCGGTGCTGTACGGCTTCGCACTGCGCTGCGGCGATCGCGTGCTGCTGTCCGGCCGCGCCGCGGTGATGCTCGACGCGTTGGCAGCCGGCGATGCGAATCCTCGATGAAGCCGCTTACTCAAGAGAAGGAAACCAGGTCGTGAAAGTTCGTCAGTTCATTGGCACCGCGCTCGTTCTGGCGCTGATCAGCCCGATCGCGCACGCGGACATGTCGGAAGTGAAGCAGGACATCAAGCGCGATTCGAAGGAAGCCGCGCACAAGACCGGCGAGGCGGCCCGCAGCTTCGGCCACGCGACCGCGAGCGCCGCGAAGGCGGTCGGGCACGGGGTCGCACACGCGTCGCGCGAAGGCTGGGATGCCACCAAGCGCACGACGAAGCGGATCTTCCACAAGAACGACTCGGGCGAGTCGGGCGGGAAGAGCGAAAAGAACGATTGATCAAGGGCATCGCGCGCATCGCCGGAGGCATGCGCGCGATGCACGACCGCTCGTCAAGCGTGACGCGTCACTGCCTCGATGCCGCCGTCAACGCGCGCCGCGCAGGCGGCGTGCCGGCCGGGCCCGCCCGCGTGCGAAGCACCTGCCGTACGCGACGAGCGAGCAATCGCGATGATCGAAGTTCCGCAGCAGCCGCGCACGGCGCCGCTCGAGCCAGTAGAGCGAGACTGTCATCGTCAGCGCGACGGCCAGTGCCGTGCCGCCGATCACAAGTCCCATCCAGGTATCGCCCATGCCTTCTCCGGAATGCGAAGCCGAAGCGGCGCGCCTGCCGCCGCCCTGGCACTGGATAGTGCGGAACGCAGCCCGGCAGGTGCGCGCACGCCGCCGGGCCGCCACGCGTCAATGCATGTGCTGGCCGCCGTTGATCGCGATGTTGGAGCCCGTCACGAAGCCGGCCTCCTCCGAGCACAGGTAAGCCACCAGCGCGGCGACTTCCTCGGGCTTGCCGAGCCGGCCCGCCGGAATCTGCGGGAGGATCTTCGAGTCGAGGATGTCCTGCGGGATCGCCGTGACCATCTTCGTCGCGAGGTAGCCCGGCGACACCGTGTTCACCGTCACGCCCTTGCGCGCGATCTCGAGCGCGAGCGATTTCGTGAAGCCGTGCATGCCGGCCTTCGCGGCCGCATAGTTGGTCTGGCCGACCGAACCCTTCGAACCGTTCACCGACGAGATGTTGACGATGCGGCCCCAGCCGCGCTCGACCATGCTTTCGCACACCGGCTTCGTCATGTTGAACACGGAATCGAGGTTGGTGCGGATCACCGCATCCCAGTTGACCTTGTCGAGCTTGCGCAGCGTCATGTCGCGCGTGATGCCCGCGTTGTTCACGAGAATGTCGACCGGGCCGACGTCCCGAGCGATCTTCTCGATGCATTGCTGGCACGAATCGTGATCGGCCACGTCCACCGGGTACGCGTGGAACTCACGGCCGGCCGCATGCATCTCGGTCAGCCAGCGGTCCGCGCCGGTGTTGTTCGGCGAATACGTGACGACTACCCGGTGGCCCGCGTCGTTCAACCTGATGCTGACCGCTTCGCCGAGGCCGCCCATTCCACCAGTCACTACTGCAATTCGCTTAGTCATCCTATTAATTACCGACAAAAAAGTAATCGATCAAGGCGGAGCGGCGGCGTCGCTCACGCTGCCGCCCCACCGCTTCGATGCGCAGCCGCCCGCGTCGCGGGTGCGGCACGCACCGGCACCTCGCGCTTGTTGTTGACTGCTTGTCGTGCGCGAAAACCGCTTCGCCCGCGTGCGGTGCTGGCCGCTGCCGCCCGCGGGACGAGTCGTCAGACCCTGCTCAGGCGCGCTCGACCGCGAGCGCGACACCCATCCCGCCGCCGATGCACAGCGACGCCAGCCCGCGCTTCGCATCGCGCTTGGCCATCTCGTGCAGCAGCGTCACCAGGATCCGGCAACCCGACGCGCCGATCGGGTGGCCGATCGCGATCGCTCCGCCGTTCACGTTCACCTTCGACGTGTCCCAGCCCATCTGCTTGTGCACCGCCAGCGCCTGCGCCGCGAATGCCTCGTTGATCTCCATCAGGTCCAGGTCGCCCGGCGTCCAGCCCGTGCGCTCCAGGCACCGGCGCGATGCCGGCACCGGGCCCATCCCCATCACGCTCGGATCCACGCCCGCGTTCGCGTACGCCTTGATCCGCGCCAGCGGCGTCAGGCCCAGCGCCGCCGCCTTCTGCGCCGACATCACCAGCACCGCCGCCGCGCCGTCGTTCAGCCCCGACGCGTTCGCCGCCGTCACCGAGCCGTCCTTCGAGAACGCCGGCTTCAGCCCGGCCAGCGATTCCGCCGTCACGCCGTGACGCACGAATTCGTCGGTGGCGAACTGCAGCGGCTCGCCCTTGCGTTGCGGAATCGCCACCGGCACGATCTCGTCGTCGAAGCGGCCGCCCTTCTGCGCGGCTTCCGCCTTGTTCTGCGACAGCGCCGCGAACGCGTCCTGCTCTTCGCGCGTGATTCCGTATTCCTTCGCGACGTTCTCCGCCGTGATGCCCATGTGGTACTGGTTGTACACGTCCCACAGGCCGTCGACGATCATCGTGTCGACCAGCTTCGCATCGCCCATCCGGAACCCGTCGCGCGAGCCCGGCAGCACGTGCGGCGACGCGCTCATGTTCTCCTGGCCGCCCGCGATCACGATCTCCGCATCGCCCGCGACGATCGCGTTCGCGGCCAGCATCACGGCCTTCAGGCCCGAGCCGCACACCTTGTTGATCGTCATTCCCGGCACTGCCGTCGGCAGCCCGGCCTTGATCAGCGACTGCCGCGCCGGGTTCTGCCCGGAACCGGCCGTCAGCACCTGGCCCATGATCACTTCGCTGACCTGCTCGGGCTTCACGCCCGCACGCTCCAGCACCGCGCGGATCACCGTCGCGCCCAGCTCGGGCGCCGCAATCTTCGCAAGCGAACCGCCGAATTTGCCGACCGCGGTCCGCGCGGCCGATACGATCACTACATCCGTCATGTCCAGTTCCTGCATCGAAATCAGTTCGTCGTTTTGACGCCGGCGCGTGCCGGCCTCGGCTGGCGATCGCGCATCCCGGGCCATTCGGCGCGATAGCGATCGCACGCCGCCGTAGGGCGCGCGGCGCCCGTTCGAACGGGCGGCACACCGGTACGGCTCGCCGGTTCACCGGCGTCTTGCGGCAAACCGGACACTTGCCGGACGCCACGCGGCACACGCGGCGTCCGGCACCATCCGGCGCCGATCAATTCGTGTCGCGCCCGTGCGCGACACGTGCTTGCGTGGCTACGCGATTACGCAGCCGATTCGCGTGCGGCCGCGGCGTCCTTGCGTGCGACGGCAGCCGTTTGCTTCGCGCCACGCGTGGCCGTTTCGCTGACCGCATCGAAGCCGCTTTGCGCGGCTTCGATCGCCTGGCCGGTCGCGGCGCGCACCGAATCGGCTGCGGCGGTCGCCGCCGACAGCGCCGAGTTCAGCGCGGCTACCACCGGTGCCGAGCCGGCCGGCGCATGCTTCGACAGTTCGCCGAGCACGTCCTTCAGGCGCTTGTCGTTCTGTTCGTATTGCGCTTGCGCGACCTTCGCCCATTCGGACTGCGTCGACACCGCGATGTCGAACAGATGGCGGCCGTACGACACGGCCTTGCCGGCCGCTTCCTGCGGTGCGGCGACCTGCTGCGCGAAGCCCACGGCCGGGTTGCTGCTGTTGAATGCGTTCTTCAGCTTGTCCTCGTATTCCTCGAGCGCCGTCCGGGCCGCTTGCAGGTTGAGTTCGACGACAGCCTCGAAACCTTGGATCGCCGGACGGGCAATTGCGAACCACGCTGCAATACCGGATTGATATTCGGCGTTGATTTTTTCGGGGGCAAATACGGACATCGGGCACGCTCCTGTTAGCAATGCGAGAGACGACGTAAAGAAAATTGGAAGCCGGATCGACAGCAGGCTTCCTTATTGACAACCCGGCACTTATTTGAGTGCGGGAAGTTGAAGGAGCCCATTCTAGATCGATTAATTGTCAATTAAATGGCATTAATGCTAGGTGTAAACCCTTATTTCCATCCAGGCGACCGCTGGAACCCGTGATGCGCCGACATCGCAGACGATGCCCGCACCTCACTCGGTCCCGCAATGCATTTTTACCTTTTTACAGGATAACGGATCATGACGTCGCGCAACATTTACCAATCCATTATTCCGTTTATTAGAAAACCGGGGCGCATTGAAAATGTAGCGGTCACTTATGTAATCGTTTTTTCTGGATTTATTATGAAATCGTTTTCGGGATTATTAATGACGAAATCAATGATCGGATGAATTACGGTCGCAATAAAAAAACGGCCGCATGATGCGGCCGCGGATTCGTCAGGCAGGTGCGGAATCAGCCGGCCAGTTCGCGATGCAGCGCGAGGAACTCCTGCGCGAGCTTGTGCCCGGGTTCCAGATGGATCACCGGCTTGGACTGCTGATGCGACTCGCGAATCTTCACCGACGCCGACAACCTCGACGCGAGCACCGGCAGCCCCTCCTCAACGAGTTCGTCGACCAGCCGCTGCGGCAGGCTCGCCCGCGGCTGGAACTGGTTGATCACGATCCCTTCCACCTCGAGCGCCGCGTTGTGGTCCTGCTGGATTTCCTTCACGTTCTCGAGCAGCGTGTACAGCGCGCGACGCGAGAAATCGTCGCAGTCGAACGGGATCAGGCAGCGCTCGACCGCAATCAGCGCCGAGCGCGTATAGAAATTCAGCGCGGGCGGCGTGTCGATGTACACGGCGTCGTAGGTGTCGAGCTCGTTCAGCGCATCGCGCAGCTTGTAGATCTTGTAGCGCGACTCGAGCTTGCCGTGCAGCGTGTCGAGTTCCGGATGCGCGGGCATCACGTCGAGCCCTTCGAACGGGGTCGGATGAATGAACGACGCGACGTCGACCGGGCGGAAGTTGAAGGTCAGCGCGGTTTCGAAGAAATCGGCGACACCCGGCTGCGCGTCGGCTGCGGCGTCGCCGAGCAGGTAGCGCGTTGAGTTCGCCTGCGCATCGAGATCGATGACGAGCGTGCGCAGCCCTTCGCTCGCGCTGATCGCCGCCAGGTTGCAGACGATCGTCGATTTTCCCACGCCGCCCTTCTGGTTGAATACGACCCGCCGCATTGTGTCTCCTCGATCGAATACGTCGAAAAGGCAAGCTTAGCCGGTCAATAATGGCGGTCGCGTGACGCAGGTCGAATTGTGCGCATTCTGGCACGGGGTGTCTCAGCGGCGCGTCACCGGCCCCGAGACGTACTGGTTGCCCGGGACGCTCCAGCGCCACGGCAGTTCCGTGCCGACACGAATGCCGATGCGCGGGCCGCCCGCCAGATCGGCGGGCGGCGCGATGCCATCGTCGACGATCGCGAACCCTTCGTGCGCACCGATCAGGTCGACACCGTCCTGCGCACCGCCGATCCCCATCGCCTGAGCCAGCCGCGCCGGCCCCCGGCACAGGTCGCGATCGCGCGTCCGCGGCGGCCGTGCCGCACGCATTTGCTCGAGCCCGTGCAGCGGCTCGAGCGCACGGATCAGCACGCCCGTTCCCGTGCCATCCGGGCCGCACACGCAGTTGCAGCACCAATGCATGCCATACGTGAAATAGACATACAGGTGCCCCGGCGGCCCGAACATCGTCGCATTGCGCGGCGTCTTGCCGCGGTAGGTATGCGCAGCCGGGTCGATCGCACCGGCATAGGCTTCCACTTCGACGATCCGCCCGGCACGGCCGTCCGCGGCCGCGAGGATCTTGTTCAGCAGTTGCGGCGCGACGTCGGTGGCGACTCGGTCGAAGAATGCGCGGGGCAGCACGGTGCCCGGCCACAGGGGCGAGGGTTCACCGCGCCGCATCCTGCCCCTCCAGTTGGAGACCGGAAACGGCCCTCGCCTGCAGACGAAGCTGACGGTATGCGTCGACCAGATCGTCGAGACTGAACGCGAGGTTTCGCCCGCTCGGATTGGGCAGCACCCAGACGCTCGCCCCCTGCATCCGGGCCGGTTGCAGCCCCCACTCGATTTCTCGCTGCCCGGAAAGCGCGGAGTACGCCGCCTTGCCGAGAAAGGCGACGAAGCGCGGCGCGTAGCGCGCCAGCTTCTGGTCGAACTCGGCAGCCGCGGCAATGAATTCCGCGCGCGAAAGCTGATCGGCGCTCGCGGTCGGCCGCTTCACCACCGCGGTCAGGCCGCAGCCATATTGAAGAATCGCATGATCGTCCTGCGGCGAGATTTCCGCCGCCGTGAAGCCCGCGAGATGGATCACGCGCCAGAAGCGGTTGCCTCTCCCGGCGAAGTGATGCCCGGTCGCGGCCGCGGTCAAGCCGGGGTTGATCCCGCAAAACAGCACGTCGAGATGCGGAGCGATGAGGTCGGGAAGTTCGTCAGCCACGGTTTGCCTGGCACGCAAGGAACATCGACGTAAACGAAACAAGGCCCGAAGGCCCGGGCCAAGCAACTGGCTTGACTCGGACGTTCGGGCCCATCGTGATGCGGGATGCCGACTTGCCGATCAGAACGGAATATCGTCGTCCATCTCGTCGAAGCCGCCGCCTGCCGGTGCGCTCGGACGGCTTTGCGCGCCGCCGCCTGCACCGCCACGCGCTGCGCCGCCGGCACGACCGCCGCCGCCGCCACCGCCGCGCTCCATCTGCTCGCCACGGCCACCGCCGCCGCCACCACCGTAGCCGCCGCCGTAACCGCCTTCGTCACCGCCACCACCGCCGCCGCCGCCCGCACCGCGGCCGCCGAGCATCTGCATCTGGTCGGCGACGATTTCGGTCGAGTAACGATCCTGGCCGTCCTGACCCTGCCACTTGCGCGTGCGGATGCGGCCTTCGATATAGACTGACGAACCTTTCTTCAGGTACTCGCTGACGATTTCCGCCAGACGACCGAAGAACGCGACGCGATGCCACTCGGTCATTTCCTTGAAATCGCCGCTAGCCTTGTCCTTGTAGCGGTCGGTCGTCGCGAGACGGATGTTCGCAACCGCGTCGCCGCTCGGCAGGTAACGGACTTCAGGATCGGCGCCGAGATTGCCGACGAGGATGACCTTGTTGACGGATGCCATGTGTTTCTCCAGTAAATTCGATGCCGGGCCGCCCGCTCATGCTGTCGGTGCGGCCCGCCGGGCAAGCCGGCGAAAGTCGCCGGGGCCTGCCCGAAATGAGTTCAGGCCTTGCGCGGCGGCGCTTTCATGCTGGCCGCGATTATAAGCCACGCGGCAACGAGCCCCGAACACGTGTAGAAGACCGTATTGGCCCCACCGTGCTTCAGCAGCCAGCCGCCCACGATACCGCCGAGCGCGAGCCCGACCGACTGCGTGGTGTTGTAAACGCCCGTGGCCGCGCCCTTGCGCGAACCGGGCGCGAGCTTCGACACGAGCGACGGCTGCGACGCTTCCAGGATGTTGAAGCCGAGGAAGTAGACGAAAAGAACCGCCGCCACAATCAGGATGGTATGCGGCGCGCTGCCCAGCAGCAATTGGCCGATCAGGATAGCCAGGATGCCGCCGAGCAGCACCGGTTTCATCTTGCCCCGTTTTTCCGCGACGATGATCGCCGGAACCATCATCACGAACGCGAGCCCCATCACCGGCAGATAGACCTTCCAGTGCGAGGCGACCGGCAGGCCGCCGTCGACGAGCAGGCGCGGCACGACGAGGAACAGCGCCGTCTGCGTCGCGTGCAGCACCAGCACGCCGAAGTTCAGGCGCAGCAGCTCGACGTTGTGCAGCACCTCGGCGAACGGCGCGGGCACGTGCACGGGCTTGGCCGCATCGGGCACGATCCACAGCACGACGCCGATCGCGAGGATCGACAGCACGCCGACGATCGCGAACAGCCCGCTCATCCCGACCCAGTGGAACACGATCGGCGCACCGACGATCGCGACCGCGAACGACACGCCGATCGAGCCGCCGACCATCGCCATCGCCTTCGTGCGGTTCTGCTCGGAGGTCAGGTCGGCGATGAACGCGAGCACCGCGGACGACACCGCGCCCATCCCCTGGATCACGCGGCCGACGATGATCCACGTGATGTCGTGCGCGGACGCGGCGACGAAGCTGCCGATCGCGAAGATCACGAGGCCGGTCGCGATCACCGGCTTGCGGCCGAACTTGTCGGACGCCCAGCCGTAGAAGATATAGAACAGCGACTGCGTGACGCCGTAAGCCCCGAGCGCGATGCCGACGAGCAGCACGTTGTCGCCGCCCGGGATGGTTTTCGCGTAGACCGAGAACACCGGCATGATCATGAACAGGCCGAGCATGCGCAGCGCGAAGATCGCCGCGAGCGACGTGGTCGCGCGCAATTCGGGCGCGGTCATGCGGGAAGACGTGGCAGACGGATTGGACATCGGGAATGAATTTCGAATGATCGGAATGTCCGCCCGACACCGGGCGGCGGAAGATCAGGACCAGCGGCCCGGGAGGCTTGGCCGGCAACACGTCGGGGCAGGATTCAGGCAGCCCGCAGGCAGCCCGGAACCGCGCGGCGCGGCCGCTGCGGCCACTTTTCCCGGCGCAGGCGCCATCTTGCTGCCACCTGCTGCTAAGGCTGGGGACCCCAAACGACGGCCTCGAAAAGCCGTTATAGTAGCAGGTTTGGTTCCCTCCATTTTCGCCAGGTTCATGGAACAGATCCGCATCCGTGGGGCGCGTACCCACAACCTGAAAAACGTCAATCTCGACCTGCCGCGCCACAAGCTGGTCGTGATTACCGGGTTGTCCGGATCGGGCAAGTCGTCGCTCGCGTTCGATACCCTTTATGCCGAAGGCCAGCGCCGCTACGTCGAAAGCCTGTCCGCGTATGCCCGCCAGTTCCTGCAGCTGATGGAGAAACCCGACGTCGACCTGATCGAAGGCCTGTCGCCGGCGATCTCGATCGAGCAGAAGGCGACGTCCCACAACCCGCGTTCGACCGTCGGCACGGTCACGGAAATCCACGACTACCTGCGACTTTTGTTCGCACGTGTCGGCACGCCGTACTGTCCCGACCACGACATCCCGCTGGAAGCGCAAAGCGTGTCGCAGATGGTCGACGCGGCGCTCGCGTTGCCCGAGGAAACCAAGCTGATGATCCTCGCGCCCGTCGTCGCGGATCGCAAGGGCGAGCATGCCGAGCTGTTCGAGGACATGCAGGCGCAGGGTTTCGTGCGCTTTCGCGTGCGCTCGGGCGGCGGCGCCGCGAACGAAGGCGTCGCGAAGATCTACGAGGTCGAGTCGCTGCCGAAGCTGAAGAAGAACGACAAGCACACGATCGACGTCGTCGTCGATCGTCTCAAGGTGCGCCCGGACATGAAGCAGCGCCTCGCCGAATCGTTCGAGACGGCGCTGCGCCTCGCCGACGGCCGCGCGATCGCGCTCGAGATGGACACCGACCGCGAGTACCTGTTCAGCTCGAAGTTCGCGTGCCCGATCTGCTCGTACTCGCTGCAGGAGCTCGAGCCGCGCCTGTTCTCGTTCAACAACCCGATGGGCGCGTGCCCGGAATGCGACGGCCTCGGCCAGATCACGTTCTTCGACCCGAAGCGGGTCGTCGCGCACCCGTCGCTGTCGCTCGCCGCCGGCGCCGTGAAAGGCTGGGACCGCCGCAACCAGTTCTACTTCCAGATGCTGCAGAGTCTCGCGGCGTTCTACGAATTCGACATCGACGCCGCGTTCGAGGATCTGCCGGAAAAGATCCGGAAGGTGCTGCTGTTCGGCTCGGGCAAGCAGACGATCCCGTTCTCGTACATCAACGAGCGCGGCCGCACGACGATCCGCGAGCACGTGTTCGAAGGGATCATCCCGAACCTCGAACGCCGCTACCGCGAGACCGATTCGGTCGCGGTGCGCGAAGAGCTGTCGAAGTACCAGAACAATCAGCCGTGCCCGTCGTGCGACGGCACGCGCCTGCGCCGCGAAGCGCGCCACGTGCGGATCGGCACGGGCGACTACGCGCGCGGCATCTTCGAAATCAGCGGCTGGCCGCTGCGCGACGCGCTCGGCTATTTCGACGGTCTGTCGCTCGACGGCGCGAAGCGCGAGATCGCCGACAAGGTCATCAAGGAAATCGTCGCGCGCCTCACCTTCCTGAACAACGTCGGCCTCGACTACCTGTCGCTCGAGCGCAGCGCGGAAACCCTGTCGGGCGGCGAGGCGCAGCGCATCCGGCTCGCGTCGCAGATCGGCTCGGGCCTCACGGGCGTGATGTACGTGCTCGACGAGCCGTCGATCGGCCTGCACCAGCGCGACAACGACCGCCTGATCGCGACCCTCAAGCACCTGCGCGACCTCGGCAACTCGGTGATCGTCGTCGAGCACGACGAGGACATGATCCGCACCGCCGACTACGTCGTCGACATGGGCCCGGGTGCCGGCGAGCACGGCGGCGTGATCGTGGCCGAGGGCACGCCGAAGCAGGTGCAGTCGAATCCGCAGTCGCTCACCGGCCAGTACCTGCTCGGCAAACGCATGATCGAGTACCCGGACGAGCGGCTCGCGCCCGATCCGGAGCGGATGCTGCGCATCGTCGACGCGCACGGCAACAACCTGAAGCACGTCGATCTGGAGCTGCCGGTCGGCCTGCTGACCTGCATCACCGGCGTGTCGGGCTCCGGCAAGTCGACGCTGATCAACGACACGCTGTATCACGCGGTCGCGCGCCACCTGTACGGCTCGTCGGCCGAGCCGGCGCCGCACGAGGCGATCGAGGGCCTCGAGCACTTCGACAAGGTGATCAACGTCGACCAGTCGCCGATCGGCCGCACGCCGCGCTCGAACCCGGCCACGTATACGGGCCTGTTCACGCCGATCCGCGAGCTGTTCTCGGGCGTGCCGACCTCGAAGGAGCGCGGCTACGATCCGGGCCGTTTCTCGTTCAACGTGAAGGGCGGCCGCTGCGAATCGTGCCAGGGCGACGGCGTGCTGAAGGTGGAAATGCACTTCCTGCCGGACGTCTACGTGCCGTGCGACGTGTGCCACGGCAAGCGCTACAACCGCGAAACGCTCGAAGTGCAATACAAGGGCAAGAACATCAGCGAAGTGCTCGACATGACGGTCGAGCACGCGTACGAATTCTTCAGCGCGGTGCCGGTCATCGCGCGCAAGCTGAAGACGCTGCTCGACGTCGGCCTCGGCTACATCCGCCTCGGCCAGTCGGCCACGACGCTGTCGGGCGGCGAGGCGCAGCGCGTGAAGCTGTCGCTCGAACTCTCCAAGCGCGACACCGGCCGCACGCTGTACATCCTCGACGAGCCGACCACCGGCCTGCACTTCCACGACATCGCCCTGCTGCTGGAAGTGATCCACCGGCTGCGCGACCAGGGCAACACGGTCGTGATCATCGAGCACAACCTCGACGTGATCAAGACGGCCGACTGGGTGATCGACCTCGGCCCCGAAGGCGGTGCCGGCGGCGGCCAGATCATCGCGCAGGGCACGCCCGAGCAGGTCGCGAAAACGAAGGCGAGCTTTACCGGCAAATACCTCGCGCCGCTGCTCAAGCGCACGGCCCGCAAGGTCGCGGCCGGCTGACGCGTCCCGCCTGCCTTCCCTCCCGCGCGGCCGCCCGGCCGCGCGCCCTTCCGCCCCGCCGAACCGGCCCCTTCTCGTTTTCCCTCCGGCGTTTACACCATGCGCCAAACGGCCCCGTTGCGGACCATAATGGCAGCTATACTTTACGGTCGTAAGGTTCGCCGTACGCACCAATCCGGTGCGGCGTCGGGCGAACACGGCTCTGCCGCGCATTCCGCGGCATGACACACGAACGACAGGAATCCACGATGGAGAAGCAACCAGACTCGTCGCGCGATGCGCAGAATCGCGAACCGCACCTGCGCAGCGTGCGGCTGACGAGCGACTTCAGCCTGCCGAAGCTGTCGGCGCTCGAGATCGGCAGCTATGCGTTCGCGATCCTCGCGATGTGGCTCGTGATCGAACTCAAGCTGCTCGGCGGGCTGCTGGCCGGCCTGCTGGTCTACCAGCTGATCCATACGATCGCCCCCGTGATCGAACGCCACACCACGAGCATGCGCGCGCGCTGGGTCGCCGTCGTGCTGCTGTCGATCGCGATCGTCGGCGCGTTGACGGGCCTGACGATCGGCATCATCGAACACTTCGAGCGCACGGTGCCGAACCTGCAAAGCCTGCTCGACCAGCTGATGCAGATCGTCGAGCAGACCCGCGCCCGCACGCCGGCCTGGATCGCGAACCTGCTGCCGGTCGACGTCGAGCAGATGAAGACGAAGGCCGCCGTGCTGATGCACTCGCACATGGACCAGCTCCAGCAAAGCGGCAAGAGCGTCGCGCGCGGCTTCGGCCACGTGCTGTTCGGGATGATCATCGGCGCGATGATCGCGATCGGCGTCGAGCACGGCAAGGTACGCCGGCCGCTGTCCACCGCGCTCGTCACGCGCGTGTCGCGCTTCGCCGACGCATTCCGCCGGATCGTGTTCGCGCAGATCAAGATCTCGGCGATCAACGCGGTGTTCACGGGCATCTACCTGCTCGTCGCGCTGCCGATCTTCCACCAGCGGCTGCCGCTGTCGAAAACGCTCGTGCTCGTCACGTTCATCGTCGGCCTGCTGCCCGTGATCGGCAACCTGATCTCGAACACGCTGATCGTCGCCGTGTCGCTGTCGGTCAGCATGGGCACCGCGATCGCGTCGCTGGCGTTCCTCGTGGTCATCCACAAGCTCGAATACTTCCTGAACGCGAAGATCATCGGCGGCCAGATCGAGTCGCGCGCATGGGAGCTGCTGCTGGCGATGCTGATCATGGAGGCCGCGTTCGGGCTGCCGGGCGTGATCGCCGCGCCGATCTTCTACGCGTATCTCAAGCGCGAGCTGTACCTGCTGCGGCTGATCTGAAGCAGCCCGCCCGCCAACAGCGATAAAAAAACGCCGCGCCCCGTGAAGGGCGCGGCGTTTTTGTCTGTGATTGCCCGCCAGCCGACGGCCGGCAATCGGCATTCAACACATCAGCGGAACACGACCGTCTTCGTCCCGTTCAGCACGATCCGGTGCTCGACGTGCCACTTCACCGCACGCGCGAGCGTCACGCATTCGACGTCGCGGCCGATCGCGGTCAGCTGGTCGGGCGTCATGCTGTGGTCGACGCGCTCGACTTCCTGCTCGATGATCGGGCCTTCGTCGAGATCGGTCGTCACGTAGTGCGCGGTCGCGCCGATCAGCTTCACGCCGCGATCGAACGCCTGGTAGTACGGCTTCGCGCCCTTGAAGCTCGGCAGGAACGAATGGTGGATGTTGATCGCGCGGCCGGCGAGCTGCTTGCACAGGTTCGGCGACAGGATCTGCATGTAGCGCGCGAGCACGACCAGATCGGCCTGGTGCTCGTCGATCACTTCCAGCACGCGCGCTTCCTGCGCGGCCTTCGCGGCATCGGACGAGCCGCCGATCAGCGGAAAGTGATGGAACGGGATGTTGTAGCTCGCGGCGAGCTGGTAGAACTCCTTGTGGTTCGACACGATCGCCGGGATCTCGATCGGCAGCTGGCCGGTGCGATAGCGGAACAGCAGGTCGTTCAGGCAGTGGCCGATCTTCGACACCATGATCACGACGCGCGGCTTCACGGCCGCGTCATGCATTTCCCAACGCATCGAGAACTGCTCGGCGAGCGGCGCGAATTCCTTGCGAAGCGTGTCGAGCGCCGTCGCGGCATCCGCGCCGCCGCCGTCCTGCTCGAAGTGCACGCGCATGAAGAACTCGCTGGTGCGGCTGTCGCCGAACTGCGCCGAATCGAGGATGTTGTTGCTGCGCTCGAACAGGAAGCCCGAGACCGCATGGACGATGCCGTGCCGGTCGGGGCACGACAGTTTCAAGATAAAGCTGTGATCGGTCGGCATGACCGCTACTCCCTTCGTTTCCGTATTCGTCAAATTGCCCGTTCGCGCCGCCAGGCTGCGTGCGCGGCACGCGTCACGCGGCCGGTGCGAACAGGGCGTCGATGCCCGCCGCGTCGGCCGCCGGGATCCAGCGGTGGCGCAGCAGCGTGTCGAGCGTCGCGAGGCTCGCATCCATCGTCGCGCGGCCGGCGCGCAGCCAGCCGATCACCTCGGGCACGCCGGCCAGCAGGTGCTCGGCCACTTCGCCGTCCTGGTTGCGCGGCGCGAAGTCGCGCGGCAACGGCAGGTCGTACACGAAGATCAGTTCGGACTGCGTGCCTTCCGGCAGCGAGCACAGCACCTGCACCGCGCGGCCCGCGATCGCGCGCGCGGCCAGTTCGGCCGGAATGCCGGCCTCTTCCCAGCATTCCTTCGCGAGCGTCTCGTGAACGCCCAGGCCCCAGCCGATTCCGCCGGCGACGACGTTGTCGAGCATGCCGGGGTCGGTTGCCTTGGTCTCGCTGCGGCGGCCGAGCCACATTTGCGGGACGGCCGCGGCGGACGGCTCGCCCGGCGCAACCGCATATTCTACGATGCCGTTCAGATGCACCGCGTAAGTCTGCGTGCCGAAGAAGCGCGATGCGGCGCGCTCGATGTACGCGAGCGGCGGATCGTCGAAGCGGTTACGGATCGCGTAGATCTCGTCGCGCCAGCCGGGAATCGCGCCTTCGGCCGCGAGCGCGCCGATCGCGCTCGCCAGCGCCATGCTGCGTGCGTCGACCGAATCGTAGCGCGCCGACAGCACGACGCGCTCATCGGCCAGCTCGAACACGTCGGGCCAGCGCGCCAGCATCGCGACGTCCTGGCGGCGCACCCAGCCGACTGCCTGGCCGGCAATCTCGAAGCGCAGGTGCGCAGCGGGATCGAAGCGGCGCGCGGCCGCAATGCACGGAAACGTCATCGTCGGTCAGTCCTTCAGCGCCACGCGGATGCCGATCGCGA
Source organism: Burkholderia sp. AU45274 (assembly GCF_030482505.1). NCBI lineage: Bacteria > Pseudomonadati > Pseudomonadota > Betaproteobacteria > Burkholderiales > Burkholderiaceae > Burkholderia > Burkholderia sp. AU45274. Next base: position 378,129 of record NZ_JAUJQE010000005.1, read on the forward strand.
TGAACGTCGCGCCGGCGATCCGGTCGAGCCACACGCCGGCCTTCGGGCGGCGCTTCAGCCACGCGCCGATCATGCCCGCGCCGACGCCGAACAGCGAGAAGACCGCGGCCGTCTGCAGCATGAACAGCGCGCCGAGTTCGAACATCTGCAGCGTGACGCTCTGCGCGCCGTGCGGATCGACGAACTGCGGCAGGAACACGACGAAGAACAGCGTGACCTTCGGGTTCATCAGGTTGCCGATCACGCTTTGCCGGAAGATCGTGCCGAGCGGCTGCGGCGGGCGCGCATGCGCATTCGAGAGCCCCTGGCTGCGCAGCGCCTTGATGCCGATCCACACGAGGTATGCGGCGCCCGCGAGCTTCAGGATCTGGAACGCGACCGGCGACGAACGCAGCACGGCCGCGACGCCGAGCGCCGCGAGCGTCGTGTGGAACAGGATCCCGGCCGTGAAGCCGAGCGCGGCGACGAAGCCGGCCGCGCGGCCTTGCGAGATGCCGCGTGCGAGTACCTGCAGGTTGTCGGGCCCCGGCGCGAACGTGATCGCGATGGACGTGGCGAGAAACAGCATGAAGTTGGGCATCGTGACCTCGCTGCGTAACGTGGAAGCTCAGGCAGGCCGGCGTTCAGTGGCCGGCGAATTCGGTGACGGTATAAACCGGCAGTCCCGCATTGCGCAGCAGCGCCGAGCCGTCGAGATCGGGCAGGTCGATGATCGCCGCGCCTTCGACGACTTCCGCGCCGAGCCGCTGCAGCAGGTTGCGCCCCGCCATCATCGTGCCGCCGGTCGCGATCAGGTCGTCCATGATGATCACGCGGTCGCCGGGGCGGCACGCATCTTCATGGATCTCGACCGTCGCGCTGCCGTATTCGAGGTCGTACGATTCCGAGCGCGTCTTGTACGGCAGCTTGCCGACCTTGCGGATCGGCACGAAGCCGACGCTCAGTTCGTACGCGACGATCGGCGCGATGATGAAGCCGCGCGCATCGAGGCCCGCGACATAGTCGAGCTTCGCATCGACATAGCGCTCGACGAACAGGTCGACGAGGATGCGCAGCGCCTTCGGGCTCTGCAGCAGCGTCGTGATGTCGCGGAACATCACGCCCGGCTGCGGCCAGTCGGGCACCGTGCGGATCTGGCTGTGAATGAAGGCGACCGGATCGAGCGGTGCGCCCGACGACGAATGCGGCATGAAACTCTCCGAAAAAAACGGTGCGCGAAGATCGGGCACCGTTTCGAATAAATACGGGTCAGGTTATCAAACCAGGCGCGGCTCAGGCGGCCGCGGCTGGCGGTTCGCGCCGATGGCGCGACAGCCGCTCCTCTGCGAGCGCGAGCGCCTCGGGCAGCCCGCGCAGCACGACGATGTCGCTCGCGCGCAGCTTGGTTTGCGGATCGGGTTCGACGCCGCGGATACCATGCCGGCGAATCGCCGTGACTTCGAGCCCGAGTGCATACAGCCCCAGTTCTTCCAGCGAACGCCCGACCGCGTCCGCGCGCGCATCGACCGGCACCGATTGTAGCCGCACCTGCTCGTGGTCGTCGTCGTCCGCGTCGTCCGCGCCGCGGAAATAGCCGCGCAGCAGGCTGTAGCGTTCGTCGCGCATCTCCTCGACGCGCCGCACGACCTTGCGCATCGGCACGCCGACCAGCACCAGCGTGTGCGACGCGAGCATCAGGCTGCCCTCGACGATCTCCGGAATCACCTCGGTCGCACCGGCCGCAAGCAGCTTCTCGAGATCGGCGTCGTCGACGGTGCGCACGATCGCGGGCAGCGTCGGCTCGAGTTCGTGCACGTGATGCAGCACGCGCAGCGCGGACGGCGTGTTCGCATAGGTGATCGCCACCGCCGCCGCACGGTGGATACCGGCCGCGAGCAGCGACTCGCGGCGCGCCGCGTCGCCGAACACGACCGATTCGCCGGCCGCCGCGGCCGCGCTCACGCGATCGGGGTCGAGGTCGAGCGCGACGTACGAAATGCCTTCCTGTTCGAGCATCCGCGCCAGGTTCTGCCCTGCACGGCCGTAGCCGCAGATGATCACGTGGCCGCGCTGCTTGAGGCTTTGCGTCGCGATCCGCGTCATCTGCAGCGACTGCTGCATCCATTCGGTCGACGACAGCCGCATCACGATCCGGTCGGCGTTCTGGATCAGGAACGGCGCCGCGAGCATCGACAGCAGCATCGACGCGAGGATCGCCTGCAGCAGCGTCGAATCGACGAGATGCCGGTCGAGGATCAGGTTCAGCAGCACGAAGCCGAATTCGCCGGCCTGCGCGAGCCCGATGCCGGTGCGCATCGCCACACCCGGTGTCGCGCCGAACAGCCGCGCGAGCCCGGCGATCATCGTCCCCTTGAACAGGATCTGCCCGACGAAGAAACCGAGCACGAGGAACGGGTGCTCCCAGATCACGCGCGGGTCGAGCAGCATCCCGGTCGTCACGAAGAACAGGCCGAGCAGCACGTCGCGGAACGGCTTGATGTCCTCCTCCACCTGATGGCGGAACGGCGTCTCGGAGATCAGCATCCCCGCGATGAACGCACCGAGCGCGAGCGACAGGCCGAAGCGGTCGGTGATGAATGCGGCGCCGAGCGTGACGAGCAGCAGGTTCAGCACGAACAGTTCCTGCGAGCGGCGCCGTGCGACGACGTTGAGCCAGCGTGTCATGAAGCGCTGGCCGATGACCAGCAGCAGCGTGAGCGCGATCACGATCTTGACGGCCGCGAAGCCGAGCGTGATCGCGAGGTCCTTCGACGATTCGGCGCCGAACGCGGCGATCACGATCAGCAGCGGCACCACCGCGAGATCCTGGAACAGCAGCACGCCGAAGATGTTGCGGCCGTGCTCGGTCTCGATCTCGAGCCGCTCGGCGAGCATCTTCGACACGATCGCCGTCGATGACATCGCGAGCGCGCCGCCGAGCGCGATGCTGCCCTGCCACGTGATGTGCACCCAGTGCTCGAACAGCATGCCCAGCACGAGCGCGAGCACGAGCGTCGCGACAACCTGCAGCAGCCCGAGCCCGAACACGAGCCGCTGCATCGCCCTCAGCTTCGCCAGCGAGAACTCGAGGCCGATCGAAAACATCAGGAACACCACGCCGAATTCCGCGAGATGCTCGGCCCGCTCCAGATCCGCCGCGATGCCGAACGCATGCGGGCCGACCAGGATGCCGACGGTCAGGTAGCCGAGCATCGGCGGCAGGTTCAACGAGCGGAATACGACGACGCCCACCACTGAGGCCAGCAGCAGCAGCAGGGTCATTTCGAGCGGGGAAATCACGGGCGAAGCGTCCTCGTTCGTCGGGGCCACGGCAATGCGGGCGCGGGTGGTGGCGGTGGTCAGGCAACCTCGGACGAGTCCGAAGGCCCGGCGCGGCGAACAAACGCCTTTGCTATACTCCGCGCATGATAGCGAAAATCAATGATGACCGGGCGCTCGCGCTCGCCCGCGACGTGCTCGACATCGAGGCGGACGCCGTGCGCGCGCTGCGCGACCAGCTCGACGGCGGCTTCGTCCAGGCCGTCGCGCTGCTGCTCGGCTGCCGCGGCCGCGTGGTGGTGTCCGGTATCGGCAAATCGGGGCATATCGCCCGCAAGATCGCGGCCACGCTGGCCAGCACCGGTACGCCGGCCTTCTTCGTCCACCCGGCCGAGGCCAGCCACGGCGACCTCGGGATGGTCACCTCCGACGACGTCTTCATCGGCATCTCCTATTCCGGCGAATCCGAAGAACTCGTGGCGATCCTGCCGCTCGTGAAGCGGATCGGCGCGAAGCTGATCGCGATCACGGGCCGCGCGGAATCGAGCCTCGGCACGCTCGCCGACGTGAACCTGAACGCCGCGGTCTCGAAAGAGGCCTGCCCGATGAACCTCGCGCCCACCGCGAGCACGACCGCCGCGCTCGCGCTCGGCGACGCGCTCGCCGTGGCGGTGCTCGACGCGCGCGGCTTCGGCTCGGAAGATTTCGCGCGCTCGCACCCGGGCGGCGCGCTCGGCCGGCGCCTGCTCACCTACGTGCGCGACGTGATGCGCTCGGGCGACGACGTCCCGTCCGTCGGGCTCGACGCGACACTGTCGGACGCCCTGTTCCAGATCACCGCGAAGCGCCTCGGCATGACCGCGGTGGTCGACGCCGGCGGCAAGGTTGCGGGCATCTTCACCGATGGCGACCTGCGCCGCGTGCTCGCGCGTGACGGCGACTTCCGCACGCTGCCGATCACCGACGTGATGACGCGCGACCCGCGCACGGTTGCACCGGATCACCTGGCGGTCGAGGCCGTGGAACTGATGGAGCGCCATCGGATCAACCAGATGCTGGTGGTCGATGCCGACGGCGTGCTGATCGGCGCGCTGAACATGCACGACCTGTTTTCGAAGAAGGTGATCTGATGAGTGCAGCGCTGACTGCGGCCGAACGCGCGAGCCGCGTGAAGCTGATGATTTTCGACGTCGACGGTGTGCTGACCGACGGCGGCCTGCTGTTTACCGCGGCCGGCGACGCGATGAAGTCGTTCAATTCGCTCGACGGCCACGGCGTGAAGCTGCTCGGCGAAGCCGGCATCGCGACCGCGATCATCACGGGCCGCCGCTCGGAGATCGTCGCGGCGCGTGCGAAGGAAATGAAGATCGCGCACCTGTTCCAGGGCGTCGAAAACAAGCTCACCGTGTTCACCGACCTGATCGCCTCGCTCGGCCTCACCGCCGACCAGTGCGGCTACATGGGCGACGACTGGCCCGACCTGCCCGTGATGCTGCGCTGCGGCTTCGCGACGGCCCCCGCGAACGCGCATCCCGAGGTGATCGCCCGCGCGCACTGGGTGGCCGAGGCCCGCGGCGGCCATGGCGCCGTCCGCGAAGTCTGCGACGCGATCCTGCGCGCGCAGCGCCGCTACGACGCGCTGCTCGCGGCCGCCTGCGGAGCCTGACGGATGAACACGCATTTCCGTTGGACCCAGTTGCTGCCGCTCGTCGCGGTCGCCGCGCTCGCGGGCATCACCTGGTGGCTGCTGCAGGCCACGCTGCCGCCGCCCGGCGAGGGCACCGTGCAGCCGAAGCGCCACACGCCCGACTATTTCGCCGACAACTTCTCGGTCACCGAGCTCGACCAGTCGGGCGCGACCCAGTACCGGCTGACGGCCGCGAAGCTGATCCATTACGAAGACACCGAAGACAGCGATCTGACCGATCCGGCCATGCGCGCGTTCCAGCCCGGCAAGCCGGTCGTGACGACCACCTCGAAGCGCGGCACCGTCAACGGCGACGTGTCGATCGTCGACTTGTACGACGACGCGCGCATCCTGCGCGCGGCCGGCGGCGGCGATCCGCAGATGCAGGCTGATTCCCAGCATTTCCGGATCTTCGTCAATGACGATGTGATCCAGACCGAAAAGCCGGTTAAACTTCAGCGCGGCCTGTCGCTCGTCAACGCGACCGACGGCATGAAGTACAACAACGTCACCCGGGTCATCGAGCTTTACGGCAACGTGCGCGGCACGATCGCCGCGCAGGACACGTCCGGCGGCTCGAAAGCTCAACCCAAGTGACGCATCCCTCACGTGACTGCATGAACGAATCGTTCCCTCGACAGATTTCCGGCGGCGCTGCGCGCGCCGTCCGCGCCGCGCTTGCCGCGACGCTCGTGGCGCTCCCGCTGGTCGGGCTGGCGCCGCTCGCCCATGCCGAGAAGGCCGACCAAGGCAAGCCGATCAACGTCGAGGCCGACAACCTGACCTATGACGACCTGAAGCAGGTCACGGTCGCGACCGGCAACGTCGTGATCACGAAGGGCACGATCATCATCAAGGGCGATCGCGTCGAAGTGCGCCAGGACCCGGAAGGCTATCAGTACGCCACTTCGTTCGGCAGCGGCAAGAAGCACGCGACGTTCCGCCAGAAGCGCGAAGGCCTCGACGAGTACATCGACGGCGACGCCGAGCGCATCGACTACGACGGCAAGCAGGACCTGACCACGCTGACCACCGCCGCGACCGTGCGCCGCCTGCAGGGTACGTCGACCGTCGCCGATACCGTGCACGGCAGCGTGATCACGTACGACGGCCAGCGCGACTTCTACACCGCGAAGGGCGGCAAGGACGTCGCCGCGCCGGGCAACCCGAACGGCCGCGTGCGCGCGATGCTGTCGCCGAAGAACGGCGGCCCCGCGCCGCTGAACGGCGCGCCCGCAAAGCTGTCGCCGTCGACCACGATCCAGGGGGCGCCGGGCCAATGAACGCGCTACCGAACCGCCAGCCGGCCGGCACGACGAGCTCGCTCGTCGTCCGCAACCTGAAGAAGCGCTACGGCTCGCGCACGGTCGTCAAGGACGTGTCGCTCGACGTGAAGAGCGGCGAAGTCGTCGGCCTGCTCGGCCCGAACGGCGCCGGCAAGACCACGTCGTTCTACATGATCGTCGGCCTGGTGCCGCTCGACGCGGGCGAGATCTCGCTGAACGGCAGCTCGATCAGCCTGCTGCCGATCCACAAGCGCGCGTCGCTCGGCCTGTCGTACCTGCCGCAGGAAGCGTCCGTGTTCCGCAAGCTGACCGTCGAGGAGAACATCCGCGCGGTGCTCGAACTGCAGCACGGCGAAGACGGCAAGCGGCTGTCGAAGGACGCGATCTCGTCGCGCGCCGAAGCGCTGCTCGACGAGCTGCAGATCGGCCACCTGCGCGAGAACCCCGCGCTGTCGCTGTCGGGCGGCGAACGGCGCCGGGTCGAAATCGCGCGCGCGCTGGCCACCAACCCGAACTTCATCCTGCTTGACGAACCGTTCGCCGGCGTCGACCCGATCGCGGTGCTCGAGATCCAGAAGATCGTCAAGTTCCTGAAGCAGCGCAACATCGGCGTGCTGATTACCGATCACAACGTCCGCGAAACGCTCGGCATCTGCGACCACGCGTACATCATCAGCGACGGCTCGGTGCTCGCCGCCGGCGCGCCAAGCGAAATCATCGAAAACGAAAGCGTACGCCGCGTGTACCTCGGCGAACACTTCCGGATGTAACTCCTCCTCGTGGCTGGCTGCACCCCGTCCGGCGTCGCCGCGCGGGGCCGCGCCCCGCTTCGCGGCCATGCCCGCGGCCGGGCGGCGCGCCGCGCGTAATCGCGGATGGCTCAACGCGCCTGGGTCGTGGCAAACTGCCGGTATGACTCCCTCCTTGCCATGAAAGCCAGCCTTCAACTCCGCCTGTCGCAACATCTGGCGCTGACGCCCCAGCTACAGCAGTCGATCCGGCTCCTGCAGTTGTCGACGCTCGAATTGCAGCAGGAAGTCGCGATGGCCGTCGCGCAGAACCCGCTGCTCGAGAACGAGGATGAATGGATCGCGAGCCCGCTGCGTGTCGCTGCGGACGGATCGCTGATCGCGCAGACGCCTCCCGCGCAGAACACCGAGCCCGCAGCGACCAACGGCAGCAGTTCGTCGAGCGATCGTGCCGAGCGCGACGAGCCGGCCGGCGCGGACGAATACGACGGTTATGCATCCGGCGACGGCAACGACGGCCCGCAGTGGAACCTCGACGAATACGGCCGCTCGAGCGGCGCATCCGACGACGACGACCTCCCGCCGCTGCAGGTGCAGGAAGCGGCGACGTCGCTGCGCGACCACCTGTCCGCGCAGTTGCGCGTCACGCAGGCCGGCCCGCGCGACCGCGCGCTCGTGATGTTCCTGATCGAATCGCTCGACGACGACGGCTACCTGACCGCCACGCTCGATGAAGTGCTCGCCGACCTGCCGCCCGAGCTGGAGATCGACTGCGACGAACTGAACGCGGCGCTCGCGCTGCTGCACAGCTTCGATCCGGCCGGGGTCGGTGCCCGTTCGGCATCCGAATGCCTGAAGCTGCAGTTGCTGCGCCTCGATCCGTCCCCGACACGCACGCTCGCGCTCGAGATCGTGTCGCAGCATCTCGAGCTGCTCGCCGCCCGCGACTTCACGCGGCTGCGCAAGCATCTGAAGGCGAGCGACGACGCGCTGCGCGACGCGCACACGCTGATCCGCTCGCTGGAGCCGTTCCCCGGCGCCGCATACGGCAAGGCCGAGGCCGACTACGTCGTGCCCGACATCATCGTGAAGAAGGCCGGCCAGGGATGGCTCGCGGAGCTCAATCCGGAGGTCGTGCCGCGCCTGCGGATCAACAACCTTTACGCGAACATCCTGCGCAACAGCCGCGGCGATCCGTCGGCCGGTTCGCTCAAGCAGCAGCTCCAGGAAGCACGCTGGCTGATCAAGAACATCCAGCAGCGTTTCGACACGATCCTGCGTGTCGCGCAGGCCATTGTCGAGCGTCAAAAGAACTTCTTTGCGCACGGTGAAATTGCCATGCGCCCCTTGGTTTTGCGGGAAATTGCTGATACGCTGGGCCTACACGAGTCGACTGTCAGCCGTGTGACAACCGGGAAGTACATGCTGACCCCGTTCGGGACGCTTGAATTTAAGTACTTCTTCGGATCTCACGTCTCGACCGACACCGGTGGCGCCGCTTCGTCGACAGCCATCCGAGCCCTCATCAAGCAACTGATAGGAGCTGAAGACCCTAAATCGCCACTTTCGGACAGCCGCATTGCCGAGCTGCTGGCAGAACAGGGATTCGTGGTCGCGCGCCGCACGGTTGCGAAGTATCGCGAAGCCCTCAAGATCCCGGCAGTGAATCTGCGCAAGTCTCTTTAAGCCTGCTGCCTGCCCGGCGGCAGGCGTGTCCCGACCACCGCGCACACGGGGAACAGGCCGGGCGACCTGTCCGCGATACGCCGCCTTCATGCGGCACGGGCAAGTCGACCGGAGCGCCGCCTCGATGCGGCCGGGTGGTCACTCGCTTGGAGAAGCACTATGAACCTGAAGATCAGTGGACATCATCTCGAAGTCACGCCTGCAATTCGCGAATACGTGATCACCAAGCTGGACCGGGTGCTACGGCATAGCGATCAGGTGATCGATGGCACTGTGATCCTCTCGGTCGACAACCACAAGGAAAAGGACAAGCAGCAGCGCGCGGAAATCAACCTGCACCTGAAGGGCAAGGACATCTTCGTCGAAAGCGCGAACGGTAACCTGTATGCAGCGATCGACCTGCTGATCGACAAGCTGGATCGCCAGGTCGTCAAGCACATGGAGCGTCTGCAAACGCACGCGCACGACCCGATCAAGCTTCAACCGTCGATCGACCAGATCGAACTGCCGCCGCAGTAACCTTCACCGCAACACACACGTCGCCCGGTTCGCCGGGCGTTTTTTTTGCGACTCCGCGCAGGGGTGCAACCGGTCCGTCCGCGCTGCGCCACGCACGCGGCTGTGCTCTATAATGTTCCGGTTATCGCCGGGGGGCGCTGGATGCGGTAGCTGCCTTGCAGGTTGCCGATGCCGAACGCCTTGATATCGCCGAACATGGATAGTCAGTCTGCCGCCGCAAGGAGACCCCAGGCCGCCCAATCGCCTGCCAACATGAATCGCCTAGCCAAAATCCTGCCCATAGAGAACGTCGTCATCGACCTCTCAGTCACCAGCAAGAAACGCGTGTTCGAACAAGCCGGGCTGATGTTCGAGAATCAGAACGGCATCGCCCGCAGCACCGTCACGGACAACCTGTTCGCGCGCGAGCGCCTCGGCTCGACCGGGCTCGGCGAAGGCGTCGCGATTCCGCACGGGCGCATCAAGGGGCTCAAGCACCCGCTCGCCGCGTTCGTCCGGCTCGCCGATGCGATCCCGTTCGAAGCCCCCGACGGCCAGCCGGTCGGTCTCCTGATCTTCCTGCTCGTGCCCGAGCAAGCCACCCAGCAGCACCTCGAGATCCTGTCGGAAATCGCGCAACTGCTGTCCGATCGCGACGCACGCGAGCGTCTGCACAACGAAACGGATATCGCCGAGTTGCATCGCCTGCTCACTCAGTGGCAACCTTGAGTTGATCCGGGCGGAATATTTTCCCGTACGCGGCGGCACACGCCGTCGTTCAGGGCCGCCCGGCACCGGCCCGGCATGGCGACGTCCGTCGCCGCGCGCACGCACCGGCCCATTGGAGTGACGAGAGTCATGGATACGTCCAGCATCAACGCCCAGAGCATCTTCGACGACAACGCGGCCACGCTGAAACTGAGCTGGCTGACGGGGCATGAAGGCTGGGAGCGCGGTTTTTCGGCCGACACCGTCGGCAATGCAACCTCGAGCGCCGACCTGGTCGGCCACCTGAACCTGATCCACCCGAACCGGATCCAGGTGCTCGGCGAAGCCGAAATCGACTACTACCAGCGGCAAACCGACGAAGACCGCTCGCGCCACATGGCCGAGCTGATCGCGCTTGAGCCGCCGTTCCTCGTCGTCGCCGGCGGCGCCGCGGCGCCGCCCGAACTCGTGCTGCGCTGCACGCGCTCGTCGACGCCGCTGTTCACCACGCCGATGTCGGCCGCCGCGGTGATCGACAGCCTGCGGCTCTACATGTCGCGCATCCTCGCGCCGCGCGCGACGCTGCACGGCGTGTTCATCGACATCCTCGGGATGGGCGTGCTGCTGACCGGCGATTCGGGCCTCGGCAAGAGCGAGCTCGGCCTCGAGCTGATCAGCCGCGGCCACGGCCTCGTCGCCGACGACGCGGTCGATTTCGTCCGACTTGGCCCCGATTTCGTCGAAGGGCGCTGCCCGCCGCTGCTGCAGAACCTGCTCGAAGTGCGCGGTCTGGGCCTGCTCGACATCAAGACGATCTTCGGCGAAACCGCCGTGCGGCGAAAAATGAAGCTGAAGCTGATCGTCCAGCTCGTGCGGCGCCCCGACGGCGAATTCCAGCGCCTGCCGCTCGAAAGCCAGACGGTCGACGTGCTCGGCCTGCCGATCAGCAAGGTCACGATCCAGGTCGCGGCCGGCCGCAACCTCGCGGTGCTCGTCGAGGCTGCTGTCCGGAACACGATCCTGCAGTTGCGCGGAATCGACACGTTGCGCGATTTCATGGATCGGCAACGACTCGCGATGCAAGATCCCGACAGTCAGTTCCCCGGCAAACTGGTGTAACCGCACGCGCCGGCCACGCAACGCCGACGCGTCGAGCCGGTGCTATGATGAAACGTCAGGATTCTCTGCTTCCCATGCGCATCGTCCTCATCACCGGCATCTCCGGCTCAGGCAAGTCCGTCGCGCTGAACGCGCTCGAAGACGCAGGCTATTACTGCGTCGACAACCTGCCGCCGCACGTGCTTCCCGAACTCGCCCGCTACCTCGCCGAGGATGGCAAGCGCCGGCTCGCGGTCGCGATCGACGCGCGCTCGAGCGCGTCGCTCGACGAAATGCCCGGCCTGATCCGCGATCTGTCGCGCGAGCACGACGTGCGCGTGCTGTTCCTCAATGCGAGCACCCAGGCGCTGATCCAGCGCTTCTCCGAGACGCGCCGCCGCCATCCGTTGTCCGGCTCGCTGTCGCACGATGCGGACGTCGGCCTGCTGTCGTCGCTCGAGGAGGCGATCGAGCGCGAACGCCACCTCGTCGCGCCGCTCGCCGAATTCGGCCACCAGATCGACACCAGCACGCTGCGCGCGAACGCGCTGCGTACGTGGGTCAAGCGCTTCATCGAGCAGAAGAACAACGACCTGATGGTGATGTTCGAATCGTTCGGCTTCAAGCGCGGCGTGCCGCTCGACGCCGACCTGATGTTCGACGTGCGCGCGCTGCCGAATCCGTACTACGACCACCAGTTGCGCCCGCTCACCGGGCTCGACCAGCCGGTCATCGCCTTTCTCGACGCACTGCCGATCGTCCACCAGATGATCGACGACATCCATGCGTTCCTGATGAAATGGCTGCCGCACTTCCGCGATGACAACCGCAGCTACCTGACCGTCGCCATTGGCTGCACCGGTGGGCAGCATCGGTCGGTGTTCATCGCGGAAACGCTCGCCGCGCGCCTTGCGCACGACGCGAACGTGATCGTGCGGCATCGTGACGCGCCAGTGGATGTCGACGCGTCGTCGCGGCTCGTCTCCGAGGTCGACCGACCCTAGCGACGCCCGCCCCAACGCCCGCGCGCCATGTCCTCCCTATCGACCACCCTGATCGACCTGCCGCTGTTTCCGCTGCACACGGTGCTGTTTCCGGGGGGCCTGCTCCCGCTCAAGGTGTTCGAGGCGCGCTATCTCGACATGGCCCGCGCGTGCCTGCGCGACGACGCACCGTTCGGCGTGTGCCTGCTGAAGAGCGGGCCGGAAGTCGCGCAGGACGGCGCCGTATCGGTGCCCGAGACCATCGGCTGCATGGCGCGCATCACCGAATGCGATACCGGTGAATTCGGCATGCTGTACCTGCAGGCGGTCGGCACGCAGCGTTTCGAGCTGCTGTCGTACCGCGTCGAAGGCAACGGGCTGCTGGTCGGCATCGCGGAGCCGCTGCCCGACGACATCCCGCTCGAAGGCGAGCAGTCACTCGCGCAGTTCGGCTCGTGCGCCGAGGTGCTCGAGCGCATCATCGACGCGCTGAAGAAGTCCGATCCGGAGAAGATGCCGTTCGGCGAACCGTTCCGCCTCGACGATCCGAGCTGGGTATCGAACCGTCTCGCGGAACTGCTGCCGCTCGACCTGCGCGCGCGGCAGAAGCTGATGGAGTTTCCGGACGTCGGCGCGCGCATCGATGCCGTGCACCACGTGCTCGACCGGCATGGCTGGTTATAGCGTGCCCGGGACCTGTCGCTTTGCCTGAGCTATCCGGGAGAGGGCATCCCACGAGGGGCTTCCGTCCGGGCGAAAAGCCGGGCCGGCGTTTCCCGAATCACCCCAGACAGCCATTTCGCGCCAGCCAACCCAAGGCGACTTCCGTCGGCACGAAAAACCACGAGCGTCCGACGTCTCCCTGAAAACGCGGCATGCGCCGCGCCTCTCCCCTTCGTTACAGCAGCGGCCCGCTCAGCGCATCGAGCAGCTTGCGCACGGGCGCCGGCACGCCGTACGCGTCGAGCCGGCTCAGCGGCACCCAGGCGGTGTCCGCGTCCCGCGCGCCGGCAGGCAGACCGCCGTCGGCCATGTCGCTCAGCCGCGGCTCGATCTCGAGCCGGAAATGCGTGAACGTGTGCGTGAGCGGCGCGAGCGGCACCGTGCCGCCGCCGCCGAAGCCGCGTGCGAGTTCCGCGAGCGCGGCGTCGCCGTCCGCCTGCGGCAGGCTCCACAGCCCGCCCCAGATGCCGGTCGGCGGCCGCCGCTCGAGCAGCACGGCGTCACCGTCGCGCAGCACGAGCATCCAGGTCTTGCGGGTCGGCACGGCCTTCTTCGGCCGGGCGGCCGGCAGTTCGCGCTGGCGGCCCGTCGATTGCGCGACGCAGTCGCCCGCGAACGGGCAGCGCGCGCAATCGGGCTTGCCGCGCACGCACAGCGTCGCGCCGAGATCCATCAGCCCCTGCGTGTACGCGCTCACGTCGGCCGCGTTCGCGGCGTCGGGCAACAGCGATTCGGCGAGCGCCCACATGTCGTTCTCGACACGCTTCTCGCCCGGGAAGCCCTCGACGCCGAACACCCGCGCAAGCACGCGCTTCACGTTGCCGTCGAGGATCGTCGCGCGCGCGCCGTACGCGAACGACGCGATCGCCGCGGCCGTCGAACGGCCGATGCCCGGCAATTCGGCCAGCGCGTCGGGCGTCGCCGGGAACGCACCACCGTGCTCGGCGACGACGACCTGCGCGCAGCGATGCAGGTTGCGCGCGCGCGAGTAGTAGCCGAGCCCCGCCCAGAGCGCCATCACGTCGTCGGTCGGCGCGGCCGCGAGCGCGGCGACGTCGGGGTAGCGTTCGAGAAAGCGCGTGTAATACGGGATGACGGTCGATACCTGCGTCTGCTGCAGCATGATTTCCGACAGCCAGATCCGGTACGGATCACGGGTGTTCTGCCACGGCAGGTCGTGGCGGCCATGCTCGCGCTGCCAGGCGACCAGGCGCGTGGCGAACGTGCGATGCAGCGGCGTGACGGGGAACGGAGCGGGGGCGATGCGGGGAGGCTTCAAGTTATCTAATTGTGGAAAAAGGTTTCAACGCTGGCAGGTCGGACAGAAATAGGTCGACCGCTGACCCTGCACGATCTGGCGGATCGGCGTGTTGCATACGCGGCATGGCTGGCCCGCACGGTCGTAGACGAAGCAGTCGAGCTGGAAATAGCCGCTTTCGCCGTTGCTGCCGACGAAATCGCGCAATGTGCTGCCGCCGCGCTCGATCGCGTCGGCAAGCGTCGCGCGCACAGCGTCGGCCAGACGCTCGTAGCGCGGCAGCGACACCTTGCCGGCGGCCGTCGTCGGCCGGATGCCGGCGCGAAACAGGCTCTCCGACGCATAGATGTTGCCGACGCCGACGACCATGTCGCCCGCGAGCAGCGCCTGCTTGACCGACACGGTGCGTCCGCGCGTGCGCGCGTGCAGCAGCGCGCCGGTGAACGCCGGCGAGAACGGCTCGACGCCGAGGCTCGCGAGGAGCGGATGCGCATGCACGTCGCCCGCTTCGCGCGGGTGCCACAGCACCGCGCCGAAGCGACGCGGATCGCGGAACCGCAACACGAATTCGTCGAAGATCCAGTCGATGTGGTCGTGCTTCGCGGCGACCGGCACGCCGGCCGCGGGCAGCACGCGCAGCGTGCCCGTCATGCCGAGGTGGACGATGAACCAGCCCGCGTCGACCTCGAACAGCAGGTACTTGCCGCGACGCTCGACGGCGCGCACCTCGCGCGCGCGCAACTGCTCGGCGAGCCCCGCCGGGACGGGCCAGCGCAGCATCTCGGTACGGACGTCGACACGCTCGACGCGGCGGCCCGCGACAAAGGGCTCGATGCCCCGGCGCGTGACTTCGACTTCTGGCAACTCTGGCATGTTTTGCGGGTCTGAGACTGGATTCACGATCGTGCGTGTATTGTAGCGAGCGCGTTACAATCGGTTGAAACATCGAACGGATTTCCATGACTCTGCCCTCGAAGCTGCTTCAGAAGCGTCACGCCGCCGTGCGCGGCGCGCGTGCCTTCCCGGTCCGCCGTGCACTCGGCGCCGCGCTGTTTGCCGCCTGGACCCTCACCGCCTTCCCGGCCCACGCGCAGGATCCGGCATCGGACGACGCGGAGTCGCAGGGCGCGTTCGAGCATGTGATGCCGGACGAGAAAAAGGATCTCCCCGGCGTTCCGCTGACGAGCCAGATCGTCTACCAGGTGCTCGCCGCCGAGGTCGCGCTGCAGCGTAACCAGCCCGCGCCGGCCTACCAGACCTACCTCGCGCTCGCCCGCGACACGCGCGATCCGCGCATGGCGCAGCGTGCGACCGAGATCGCGCTCGGCGCGCAGAGCCCGGCCGACGCGCTGTCCGCCGCGAACCTGTGGCGCCAGTACGCACCCGATTCGAATCGCGCATCGCAGGTCGACGCCGCATTGCTGGTGCTCGCCGGCAAGCCGGCCGATGCACAGCCGATGCTCGCGCGCGAGCTGGCCCGGGCGACCGGCGAGACGCGCGGCCCGGCGATCCTCGCGCTGCAGGCGCTGCTCGTGCGCGGCTCCGACCGCGTCGGCGGCCTCGCGGTGCTGAAGGACATGCTGAAGAACGACCTGAACCGGCCCGAAGCCCAGCTCGCGATCGCGCGCCAGCAGCTCGCGGTCGACGACAAGGACGGCGCCGCGCAGTCGCTGAAGCAGGCGCTGCAGCTCCGCCCCGACTACCTGCCGGCGGCTTTGATGCTGTCGCAGATGGGGCCGGCGGAACGCGCGGCGGGCATCACGTCGTTCGAGAAGTATGTTCAGCAGAATCCGAAGTCGCGCGATGCGCGGCTCGCGCTGTCGCAGCTCTATCTCGCCGACGATCGCCTCGACGACGCGCAGAAGCAGTTCGAGACGATGCGCAAGCTCGACGCGAAGGATCCGACGCCGCTGATGGCGCTCGCGCTGATCAAGATCCAGCAGAAGAAGCTCGACGAAGCGACCGGCTACCTGAAGCAGTACGTCCAGCTCGGCGACAAGCAGCCGAATCTCGACGTCGGCCAGGGCTACATCTACCTCGCGCAGATCGCGATCGACCAGAACAACGACGCGCAGGCGTCGCAGTGGCTCGACAAGGTCGACCAGACGAGCCAGCACTACCTGCCCGCGCAGATCACGCGCGCGCAATTGCTGCAGAAACAGGGCAAGACCGACGAGGCGCGCAAGGTGCTCGATGACCTGCCGATCACGGATCCGCGCGATGCGGCCGTGGTCGCACGCACCGACGCGTCGATCCTGTTCACCGCGAAGCGCTACCCGGAAGCCGAGGCACGGCTCGGGCAGGCGGTCCAGGACTTCCCCGACGATCCCGACCTGCGCTACGACTACGCGATGGCGGCCGAAAAGACCGGCCACTACACGACGATGGAAAAGCAGCTGCGCGAGCTGATCCGCACCCAGCCCGACAATCCGCAGGCGTACAACGCACTCGGCTATTCGCTCGCCGACCGCAACCAGCGGCTCCCCGAAGCCAGCAAGCTGATCGACAAGGCGATGACGCTGGCGCCGAACGACGCGTACATCATGGACAGCCTCGGCTGGGTGAAGTACCGGATGGGCGATACGGCCGGCGCGGCGAAGGTGCTGCGGCGTGCGTACGAACTGCAGCCGAACGCCGAGATCGGCGCGCATCTCGGCGAAGTGCTGTGGAAGAGCGGCGCGCAGGACGATGCGCGTTCCGCATGGCGTGACGCACAGAAGCTCGAGCCGGACAACGACACGCTCGTGCAGACGCTGAAACGCCTCCAGATCAACGGTCTCTGATGCAGATGTTCCCGACGTTTTCCCTGTCCTTCCGCGCGCAGCGCACGCTGGCCGCAGCCGGCGCGGCACTCGTGCTCGCGGGCTGCGCGAGCACGCCGCCGTCGGCCAGCGCGCCGACCGGCGCGGCGCTGCAGACCGCCGCCACGCACGCTTACCATGGCCGCTTCGCGGTGCGGTACGACGACCGTCTCGGCAATCCGCAGAACGTGTACGGCAACTTCGACTGGCAGGAGCACGGCGACGACGTGTCGCTCGAGCTGCGCAGCCCGCTCGGCCAGACGCTCGCGGTCGTGAAATCGACGCCGCGCGCGGCGTCGCTCGAATTGCCGAACCGCCCGACGCAATATGCGCCGGACGTCGGCGACCTGATGCAGAAAACGCTCGGTTTCGAACTGCCGCTCGCGGGCCTGCGCTACTGGCTGCTGCCGACCGCCGCGCCCGCCACGCCCGCGCAGACGGTGCGCGATCCGGCCGACGGTACGCGCGTCAAGCAGATCCGCCAGGACGGCTGGACGATCGACTACCTTGCCTACGCGGATGCCCCGGCCACGGGCGTCAAACGCGTCAACCTCGTGCGCGCGACACCGCCGCTCGACATCAAGCTCGTGCTCGATCAGTGAGCACTGGCCCAGCCCAGACATACGCATGACCGATTCGACCCGCTCGCTGCGCAACTGCCTTGCGCCCGCGAAACTCAACCTGTTCCTGCACATCACCGGCCGCCGTCCGAACGGCTATCACGATCTGCAGAGCGTGTTCCAGTTGCTGAACTGGGGTGACACGCTGCACTTCACGCTCCGCGACGACGGCCGCGTCGCACGCGTCACCGACGTACCCGGCGTGCCCGAGGAAAGCGATCTTGTCGTGCGCGCAGCCAACCTGCTGAAAGCGCATACGGGCACCGCGCGCGGTGTCGACATCGAGATCGACAAGTGCCTGCCGATGGGGGCCGGCCTCGGCGGCGGCAGCTCCGACGCGGCGACGACGCTGCTCGCGCTGAACCGCCTGTGGCAACTCGACCTGCCGCGCGCCGAACTCCAGTCGCTCGCGGTAAAACTCGGCGCCGACGTCCCGTTTTTTATTTTTGGAAAAAATGCGTTCGCAGAGGGTATCGGAGAAGAATTAGCTGAGGTACAATTGCCGACTCGCTGGTTCTTGGTTGTAACGCCCCGCGTTCACGTCCCAACCGCTGAAATATTTTCAGATGAGTTGTTGACAAGAGATTCGAGGCGCGTCACAATTACGGACTTTCTTGCACAGCAAAGCAGCGACACGGGATGGCCAGATAGTTTCGGTCGGAACGATATGCAGCAAGTTGTGACAAGTAAGTACGCGGAAGTTGCGCAGGTGGTCAAATGGTTGTATGATGTGACCCCCGCGAGGATGACCGGCTCCGGAGCAAGCGTGTTTGCAGCGTTTCGCAGCAAGCATGAGGCAGAAGCGGCGCAAGCCAAGCTGCCCACCGGTTGGAACGGTGCAGTTGCCGAGAGCCTGAACGAGCATCCGCTCTTCGCTTTCGCGTCATGAAGTTTTACTTTGCCGAACGGCCTACACAAGTTCGGTGAAGTTATCAGTTAAGTGTAGGGGAGTCGCCAAGTTGGTCAAGGCACCGGATTTTGATTCCGGCATGCGAGGGTTCGAGTCCTTCCTCCCCTGCCAAAAATTTTCCCGCATTTCCCGCCTAAGCCCGAAGCAGGTGCACGATGAGCAGCCATGACGGCCTGATGGTTTTTACTGGCAACGCGAATCCCGCGCTCGCCCAGGAAGTCGTCAATATCCTTGGAATTCCCCTCGGCAAAGCAATGGTCAGCCGTTTCTCCGACGGCGAGATCCAGGTCGAGATCCAGGAAAACGTGCGTGGCAAGGACGTCTTCGTCCTGCAATCCACGTGCGCACCGACGAACGACAACCTGATGGAACTGATGATCATGGTCGATGCGCTCAAGCGCGCATCCGCCGGCCGGATCACTGCAGCCATCCCCTACTTCGGTTACGCCCGTCAGGATCGCCGCCCGCGTTCGGCACGCGTCGCGATCTCGGCGAAGGTCGTCGCGAACATGCTGGAAATCGCCGGCGTCGAGCGGATCATCACGATGGATCTGCACGCCGACCAGATTCAAGGCTTCTTCGACATCCCGGTCGACAACATCTACGCAACGCCGATCCTGCTGGGCGACCTGCGCAAGCAGAACTACCCGGATCTGCTCGTCGTTTCGCCGGACGTCGGCGGCGTGGTGCGTGCCCGGGCACTCGCGAAGCAGCTCAACTGCGATCTCGCGATCATCGACAAGCGTCGCCCGAAGGCGAACGTCTCCGAAGTGATGAACATCATCGGTGAAGTCGAAGGCCGCACCTGCGTGATCATGGACGACATGGTCGATACGGCAGGCACGCTCTGCAAGGCTGCTCAAGTGCTGAAAGAGCGCGGCGCGAAGCAGGTCTTCGCCTACGCGACGCACCCGGTGCTGTCGGGTGGCGCAGGCGACCGCATCGCCGCATCGGCCCTCGACGAGCTGGTCGTCACCGACACGATCCCGCTGTCCGCCGAATCGCTCGGCTGCTCGAAGATCCGTGCACTGACGAGCGCGAGCCTGCTGGCCGAAACGTTCTCGCGGATCCGCCGCGGCGACTCGGTGATGTCGCTGTTCGCGGAATCCTGATCGCGAATCGACTGAACAAAGCATGCGCAGAAAGCGAAGCGGCAACGCTTCGCTTTTTGCACAATCGGACGGGATAGACGAAACCCCGGCCGTTTCATCGGGGGCCGCAATTTGACGGCCCCGTTTTACTGCCTGGTCGCGGGCAGCTATTGGAGAATCACATGAAAGTCGTCGCTTTCGAGCGCCAAGAGCAAGGTACGGGTGCGAGCCGCCGCCTGCGCAACGCTGGTAAGACCACGGGTATCGTTTACGGTGGCGAAGCAGCCCCGCAAAAGATCGAACTCGATCACAACGCCCTGTGGCACGCCCTGAAGAAGGAAGCTTTCCACTCGTCGATCCTCGACCTCGAAGTGGCTGGCCAGTCGCAACAGGTTCTGCTGCGCGACGTGCAATACCACCCGTTCAAGCAACTGGTGCTGCACGTGGACTTCCAACGCGTTGACGCGAAGAAGAAGCTGCACACGAAGGCTCCGCTGCACTTCCTGAACGCTGAAATCAGCCCGGCCGTGAAGCTGTCGAGCGCGATCGTTTCGCACGTCGCGACGGAAATCGAAATCGAGTGCCTGCCGGCTGACCTGCCGGAGTTCCTCGAAGTCGACCTGTCGAAGATCGAAGCCGGTCAATCGCTGCACGCGAAGGACATCACGCTGCCGAAGGGCGTCGCGCTGGTCGCGCACATCGACGCGGAAAACCCGGTTGTCGCATCGGCGACGGTCCCGGCTGGTGCCGTGTCGGACGCAGCAGAAGGCGAAACGCCGGCTGCCTGAGCGGGCTGCCCACGCGCCCCATCGATCCGTTTCTCGAAACGGTCGACGCAACCCGCCGCGGCTTGCCCGGCGGGTTTTTCTTTTTCTGCGCCCAGGCGGCCGTTGCCGCCTTCGAAACGTCATGATCAAACTGATCGTCGGCCTCGGCAATCCCGGGGCGGAATACACCGCGACGCGCCACAACGCCGGCTTCTGGCTGATCGACCAGCTCGCCCGCGAAGCCGGCGCGACGCTGCGCGACGAGCGCCGCTTCCACGGCTTCTACGCGAAAGCGCGCCTGCACGGCGAGGAAGTCCACCTGCTCGAGCCGCAAACCTACATGAACCGCTCCGGCCAGTCGGTCGTCGCGCTCGCGCAATTCTTCAAGATCCTGCCCGACCAGATCCTCGTCGCGCACGACGAGCTCGATCTGCCGCCCGGCACCGTGAAGCTGAAGCTCGGCGGCGGCAGCGGCGGCCACAACGGCCTGAAGGACATCACCGCGCACCTGTCGTCGCAGCAGTACTGGCGGCTGCGGATCGGCATCGGCCATCCGCGCGACCTGATTCCGGAAAGCGCGCGCGCCGGCGCGAAGCCCGACGTCGCGAACTTCGTGCTGAAGCCGCCGCGCCGCGAGGAACAGGACGTGATCGACGCGTCGATCGAACGCGCGCTCGCCGTGATGCCGATGGTCGTCAAGGGCGAACTCGACCGCGCGACGATGCAGTTGCATCGCAACTGACCGCATCGCACCGCTCCGGTGCATCGAGCCGTCCGGCGCCGCCGGGCGGCCCCGCCCGCCCCTTCCTGCGCGCACATGCGGTAATCTGGTCGCTTTGCCCGACAGGAGCCAAGCGGTGAGCCGTTACTGGAGCGACATCGTTCAGCAACTCGTGCCTTACGTGCCGGGCGAGCAGCCCGCGCTCGCACACCCCGTCAAGCTGAACACCAACGAGAATCCCTATCCGCCGTCGCCGCGCGTCGTCGCGGCAATCGCACGCGAACTCGGCGAGACCGGCGACACGCTGCGCCGCTATCCCGACCCGGTTGCGCGCGCGCTGCGCGAGACGGTCGCGGCCCATCACCGCATCAAGCCCGAGCAGGTGTTCGTCGGCAACGGTTCCGACGAGGTGCTCGCGCACACGTTCCAGGCGCTGCTCAAGCATGACCGGCCGCTGCGCTTCCCCGACATCACGTACAGCTTCTATCCGACTTATGCGCGCCTGTACGGCGTCCAGACGTCGATCGTGCCGCTCGCGGACGATTTCTCGATCCGCGTCGACGACTACCTCGACGATGCCGGCGGCGTGCTGTTTCCGAACCCGAATGCACCGACCGGGCGCGCGCTGCCGCTCGCGGACGTCGAACGGATCGCGGCCGCGAATCCGTCGTCGGTCGTCGTGATCGACGAGGCGTATGTCGACTTCGGCGCGCAGTCCGCGATTACGCTGATCGACCGCCATCCGAACCTGCTCGTCGTGCATACGACATCAAAGGCGCGCTCGCTTGCGGGCATGCGCGTCGGTTTCGCGTTCGGCGATGCCGCGCTGATCGACGCGCTGAACCGCGTGAAGGACAGCTTCAACTCGTACCCGCTCGACCGGCTCGCGCAAGTCGCCGCGCAGGCCGCGTACGAAGACACCGATTATTTCAGCGCAACCTGCCGGCACGTGATCGACAGCCGGACGCGGCTCACGCACGCGCTCGATACGCTCGGTTTCGACGTCGTGCCGTCGGCCGCGAATTTCGTGTTCGCGCGCCATCCCGCGCACGACGCGGGTGCGATTGCGGCGAAACTGAAGGAACGGGAAATTTTCGTGCGGCACTTCCGGCTGCCGCGGATCGACCAGCACCTGCGCATCACCGTCGGCACCGACGCCGAATGCGATGCGCTCGTCGCGGCGTTGCGCGAGCTGCTGGCCTGAAACGGAAGAACCGGCGCCGGGCGGCGCCGACCCGGATGCGTGACGGGCGTGCCGAAGGACTCGAGCGCGCGCGTCACCGCTGAATCACGACGCGTCGTCGCCCTTTTCGGCGGTCAACGCGTGATACTTCTCCATCAATTGCGCGTGCGATTCGTCATGCTGCGGATCGCGCGGAATGCATTCGACCGGACACACCTGCTGGCACTGCGGTTCGTCGAAATGGCCGACGCACTCGGTGCACTTGTTCGGGTCGATCACGTAGATGTCCGGGCCCATCGAAATCGCGCCGTTCGGGCACTCGGGCTCGCACACGTCGCAATTGATGCACTCGTCGGTAATCATCAAAGCCATACTGATCTCACTTCTTCAGGCCGACGGCCGGCTTCACGACGAAACCGGCCGGCGCCGCATCACGCGGCAGGGCCTCCGATCGCAGCGACTTTCTCGGTCAGCCACTTCTCGACGGACGGGAACACGAACTTGCTGACATCGCCGCCCAACTGCGCGATTTCGCGCACGATCGTCCCCGAGATGAACTGGTACTGATCGGACGGCGTCATGAACATCGTCTCGACGTCGGGCAGCAGGTAGCGGTTCATCCCCGCCATCTGGAACTCGTATTCGAAATCGGACACGGCGCGCAGGCCGCGCACGATCACGCGCGCATTGTTGGTGCGGACGAAATCCTTCAGGAGGCCGGTGAAACTCATCACCTTCACGTTCGGATAATGGCCGAGCACCTCGTTCGCAATCGTCAGACGTTCTTCGAGCGAGAAGAACGGCTTTTTCGCGCGGCTGTCGGCCACACCGACCACCAGCGTATCAAAAATGCTCGACGCACGCCGCACGAGGTCTTCGTGCCCGCGCGTCAGCGGATCGAACGTACCGGGATACACGGCGACTACCATGTCGCTCCTCCTGTCATCACGCAAACGGGATGGCAGCCGTGCGATGCGCACGCCGCTGCCGAGATGGGCATGCGTCGCCTTTGCGGCGCGCCGCCTCGTATGGAACGCGCATTATTCATCATTTTCGCGCCGCAGCAAATGATAGTGAACCGCACCGGCCTTGCCGTGCTTCACGACCTCCCAGCCGGCGAGTGCGTCGTGCGCGGCCGGATCGAGCTCCGCCCCCGTCTCGACGTACAGCGCGCCGCCCGCCGCGACGAGCGGCGCCGCCAGCGCAATCGCGCGCTCGAGCGCGGCCAGATCGTCGAACGGCGGATCGAGAAACACGACGTCGAACGCGCCCGGCGTGAGCCCGGCCGCGAGCCGCAACGCGTCCGCCTCGGCAACCTCGACCGCACGCGCGCCGAGCTTGTCCTTGATCGCTCGCAGCTGCTGCGCGGCGCGCGGATGGCGCTCGACCATCACGACGCTCGCCGCGCCGCGCGACGCCGCCTCGAAACCGAGTGCGCCGGTGCCCGCGAACAGGTCGAGGCAACGCCGGCCTTCGAGATCCTGGCCGAGCCAGTTGAACAGCGTCTCGCGCACGCGATCGGGCGTCGGCCGCAGGCCGTCGAGATCGAGCACCGCGAGCGGCGTGCGTTTCCAGTCACCGCCGATGATGCGGATCGTGTGCGGCTTGCCGCGGCCAGAAGGGGCCGCCGGGCGGCCGGGAGAGGAACGGGACATACGGAATATCGACGACGGAGGGACCGGGCGCGCGCGGGGGCGCACCGCTAAACAGGCGCACGTTACCACAGCGGCGATGCGCGCTGGCGCGAGCGCCACGCCGCACTGATAAAATGCACGGTTTTGGCCGCCGTGCGCCGCGCCCGCGCGAACGCAGAACGGCCCGTCCGGTGCCCGCCCCTGGCGGCGGCCCGCCCTCTTCCCGACGTCAGACCATGTTCAGCTTCTTCAAACGATTCAAGAAAACGCAGGAGCCCGATCCGGCGGAATCGCAATCGGCCGACGCGCAGCAAACGGACGAGCCGTCCGAAGCGCCTGCGGTCGAGGCCCCGCCTGCGGCCGACGTGCCGCAAGTGCCCGCGCAACCGGCCGCGCCGGCCGTCGTGATGACGGTCACGCCGACCAACGACGGCCGCGACGAAGTCGTCGAGACGGTCGAAATCGTCCCGCCGCCGCTGCAGGACGCCACCGCGAAGAAATCGTGGCTCGCGCGCCTGAAAACGGGGCTCGCCAAGACGGGCTCGAGCATCACCGGCGTGTTCGTCAACACGAAGATCGACGAGGATCTGTACGAGGAGCTCGAGACCGCGCTGCTGATGTCCGACGCGGGCGTCGACGCGACCGAGTACCTGCTCGGCGCGCTGCGCGAAAAGGTGCGCACGGGCCGCCTGACCGACCCGCAGCAGGTGAAATCCGCACTGCACGACCTGCTCGTCGAGCTGCTGACGCCGCTCGAGAAATCGCTGATGCTCGGCCGCGCGCAGCCGCTCGTGATGATGATCACCGGCGTGAACGGTGCGGGCAAGACGACCAGCATCGGCAAGCTCGCGAAGCACCTGCAGAGCTTCGACCAGTCGGTGCTGCTGGCCGCGGGCGACACGTTCCGCGCGGCCGCGCGCGAACAACTGGCGGTCTGGGGCGAGCGCAACAACGTGACGGTCGTGCAGCAGGAAAGCGGCGATCCGGCCGCGGTGATCTTCGATGCGGTCAGCGCCGCGCGCGCGCGCAAGATCGACGTGATGATGGCCGACACGGCCGGCCGCCTGCCGACGCAGCTCCACCTGATGGAAGAGCTGAAGAAGGTGAAGCGCGTGATCTCGAAGGCGCACGACGGCGCGCCGCACGAAGTGCTGCTGGTGATCGATGCGAACACCGGCCAGAACGCGCTCACGCAGGTCAAGGCATTCGACGACGCGCTCGGCCTCACCGGCCTCATCGTCACGAAGCTCGACGGCACCGCGAAGGGCGGGATTCTCGCCGCGATCGCGCGGCAGCGCCCGGTGCCGGTCTACTTCATCGGCGTCGGCGAGAAGGTCGAGGATCTGCAGCCGTTCAGCGCGGTCGAATTCGCGGACGCGCTGCTCGGCTGAACACCGCGGGCACGCATCGCACAGGGCGCCGTCGGGCGCCCTTTTTTCATGCGCGCCCGGTCACGCGTGGCCCGGGCGCACCGCGCTCATTCGGCGTCGGGCTGTGCGCCGGGCTCGGCGGCCTTGAACGCATCGAGCGTCGACGCATGGTCGACGATCCGCTGGATCGTCGGATAGCGCGTCGTGTCGATCGAGAAGCGGTTCGCGTTGAACACCTGCGGCACGAGGCATATGTCGGCGAGCGTCGGCATATCGCCGAAGCACAGCTTGCCGGTGCGCGGATCGCTCGCGAGACGCGTCTCGAGCGTCTCGAAGCCCGCCTCGATCCAGTGCCGGTACCACGCGTTCTTCGCCTCCTCGGGCACCTTCAGCGTGTGCTTCAGGTACTTCAGCACGCGCAGGTTGTTGAGCGGATGGATTTCGCACGCGATCTGCAGCGCGACCGCACGCACATACGCGCGATCGACCGGCTGCTTCGGCAGCAGCGCCGGCTCCGGATGGGTTTCCTCGAGATATTCGATGATCGCGAGCGACTGCTGCAGCGTCGCGTCGCCGTCGATCAGCGTCGGCACGACCGCATCCGGATTCAGCGCGCGGTACGCGTCCTTCAGTTGCTCGCCGCCGTCGCGCAGCATGTGCACGGGGACATAGTCGAACGGCAGCTGCTTCAGGTTCAGGGCGATCCGCACGCGGTACGACGCGGAACTGCGGAAATAGCTGTAAAGCTTCATGGGATGTCTCTCGTAGTCGTATTCGGCCGGCGACGGCACGGGCGCGGCGCAGCCGGCGCGCACCGCCGGGACTCAGAGTGTAGCGCGCCGCGCGGCCTCGCTTGGCGGCAGCCGCACCCGTGCGATACTCGGGGCATTCCTCACCGCTCACAGCGCGGCCCGATGCCGGCCGCCCGCCCCACGCCCCGATGACCGCTTCCCACGATCCCGCCGCCGTTCCGTTCCCGTGCGCCCGCTTCATCAAGGAAATCGGCCGCGGCCCGCACGGCGCACGCGCGCTGTCCGCCGAGGACACGTTCGAGCTCTATCGCGCGATGCTCGACGCACGCGTGTCGGACGTCGAACTCGGCGCGATCCTGATCGCCTATCGGCTGAAAGGCGAATCCGCCGACGAGCTGGCCGCGATGCTCGCCGCCGCGCAGGCGTCGTTCGAGCCGGTGCACGTGCAGGATGCCGCATTCCGCCCCGTGTCGATCCCGAGCTACAACGGCGCGCGCAAGCAGCCGAACCTCGTGCCGCTGCTCGCGCTGCTGCTCGCGCGCGAAGGCGTGCCGGTGCTCGTGCATGGCGTCGAGCAGGATCCGGGCCGCGTGACGAGCGCCGAGATCTTCTCGGCGTTGTCGCTCGCACCGTCGGCTTCGCACGATGCCATCGAGGACATGCTCGCCGAGCGCCGCGTCGCCTTCGCGTCGATCGAGGTGCTGGCGCCGCGCATCGCACACCTGCTGTCGATGCGCCGCGTGCTCGGCGTGCGCAACTCGACGCATACGCTCGTGAAGATCCTGCAGCCGTTCGCGCCGGCCGGCCTGCGGCTCGTCAACTACACGCACCCGCCGTACCGCGACAGCCTGGCGCAATTGTTCCGCGACCATCCGGATGCCGCGCTCGGCGGCGCGCTGCTGGCACGCGGCACCGAGGGCGAAGCCGTTGCCGACACGCGGCGCCAGGTGCAGGTCGACTGGCTGCACGACGGCGTGTGCGACACACTGATCGACGCAGAACGCTCGTCGACCGATGCGCCCGCTGTCGCCCTGCCCGAATCGCGCGACGCGGCCACGACGGCCGCATGGACCGACGCCGTATTGCGCGGCGAAGTGCCGGTGCCCGACACGGTCGCCCGGCAGGTCGCGACGATCGTGCAGATCGCCCGCATCGCACGCTGACGGCACGCTCGCGAACCGGCCCCGCTTGCAGGGCATTTGACACGCGAGCGCATCCTGGCATAGAGTTGCCCTCATGCGTTCCTTTCCGAACACCCTCCGAATTACCTCCGGCCGCCTAGCGCGGCCGCTATCGCTACGACTAGCCTAAGGCTTTCGTAGCGCCGTGTGCTGTCCGCACGGTCCCTCCCAGCAGTTCCTCGCAGTACCCCTCTCGTAGTTTTTACAACCCGAAGTCGTCAGCATTCGTCCGTCTATCCGTCGGCCGACTCGCGAAGATCATCCGCATCCGCAGCGCGTTTACGTGCCGCGGAGCGAGGCAGCGCCAACCGTCGCCCATGCCGCCCGTCTTCGCTCGCGACTTGAGACCCGAGGTCCAGAAGATGCAGCGCAATCCGCAAGACAAGTACCGTCCGTTCGAGCCCGTCCGCCTCAATGGCCGCAAATGGCCGTCGCGCACCATCGAGCGCGCGCCCGTCTGGATGAGCACCGACCTGCGCGACGGCAACCAGTCGCTGATCGAGCCGATGAGCATCGAGCAGAAGGTCGAGTTCTTCGAGATGCTGGTCGCGATCGGGTTCAAGGAGATCGAAGTCGGTTTTCCGTCGGCGTCGCAAACCGACTTCGATTTCGTCCGCAAGCTGATCGACGACAAGCGGATTCCCGACGACGTGACGATCGAAGTGCTCGTGCAGGCGCGCGAGGACCTGATCGCCCGCACGTTCGATGCACTCGAAGGCGTGCCGCGCGCGATCGTGCACCTGTACAACGCGGTGTGCCCGTCGTTCCGCCGCATCGTGTTCGGGATGTCGAAGGCCGACGTGAAGGCGCTCGCGATCGACGGCACGCGCATCATCAAGGAACACGCCGCCGCGCGCCCCGACACGCAGTGGACCTTCCAGTACTCGCCGGAAACCTTCAGCATGACCGAGCTGACGTTCGCGCGCGAGATCTGCGACGCGGTCGCGCAGACCTGGCGGCCGACCCGCGATCACAAGATGATCATCAACCTGCCGGCCACCGTCGAAGCCGCGAGCCCGAACGTGTTCGCCGACCAGATCGAATGGATGGACCGCAACCTCGCGTACCGCGACAGCATCGTGTTGTCCGTGCATCCGCACAACGATCGCGGCACCGCGGTCGCGGCGGCCGAACTCGCGCTGCTCGCGGGCGCCGACCGCATCGAGGGCTGCCTGTTCGGCAATGGCGAACGCACCGGCAACGTCGATCTCGTCACGCTCGCGCTGAATCTCTACACGCAGGGCATCGATCCGGGCCTCGATTTCTCCGACATCGACGCGGTGCGCCGCGTCGTCGAACGCTGCAACCAGATTCCCGTGCATCCGCGCCACCCGTACGCGGGCGACCTCGTGTTCACCGCGTTCTCGGGCTCGCACCAGGACGCGATCCGCAAGGGCTTCGCGCAGCAGCGCCCCGACGCGGCCTGGGAAGTGCCGTACCTGCCGATCGACCCGGCCGACCTCGGCCGCAGCTATGACGCGGTGATCCGCGTGAACAGCCAGTCCGGCAAGGGCGGCGCGACGTTCCTGCTCGAACGCGGGATGGGCTTCACGCCGACGCGCCGCGTGCAGATCGAATTCAGCCATGCGGTGCAGACGCTCGCCGACGCGTCCGGCGAGGAAGTGACCGGCGACGCGATCTGCGCGTTGTTCGCGCGCGAATTCTTCGACACCGACGGGCCGGCCGAGCGACACGGCAACGGCGCGCGCTGGCAGAACCGCGAGATCGCGGCAGCGCCTGCGGCAGATGCAACGCCCGACGAGGCCGTGCGACGTTTGGCCGCGGCATTCGCGGCGGCCGCCGGCGCGGCGATCGACGTCGCGTCGTGCGAACACGCCCGCGCGACGGATGGACGGATCGCGGTATCGGTCGGCTGCCGGGTCGGCGATGCCCCGCTGCGGCACGGCGTCGGCCTGCACGCCGATGCGGCGAGCGCCGCGCTCGACGCGGTCGTCAGCGCGATCAACCGCTCGGCCTGGCACTGCGCGGATCGCCGCGCGGCGGCCTGAGCGGCAGGTTCCGTTCAGGGTTCAAACGTCAGCGAGCGGGGCGTGACCGCCCGTGCGCCGCGCGATCCGCGTCGCACGAGGCAGCAAAAAGCGGCCCAGAAGGCCGCTTCGCTGGGGACATGAAAAGGAGCGCCACGCGCGCTCATGTCTCGGTCGCGCACCGCGTCGCCTGCCACGCGAACAGGCTCCAGCGGCCCTGTTGGTGGGTGTGGACGGAGGTATAGGCAATCGGGAAGACCAGGCCGCCGTTGTTCGTTTCCATCTCGATCAACGCGCGCCCGGTGACGACGCAGGTTTCATCGCCGACGGGCAGCACGTCCTGCGACTGGATTTCGATCTGGCGATAGCGGCGGCGGCCGGCGACGATGGCGTCGATGAACTGCTGCTTGGTTTCGCGTTTGCCGTTGGTGTGGACGAAGAACACCTTGTCCGACAAAAGCGTGTCGAGCGCCTCGCCGTCCCCGTCCACCATCGCCCGGAACCGATCGCGCTCGAGCGCGCGGATCGCATCGACCACCTTCGCCATCGCCTGACTCCTCGGCAACGCGCACGCCGTGCGCGGGCGTGCGGATCAGAAGTTGTACTGCAAGTAGAACTGGTGGAAATTTATACCAGGATTCGGCTCTTTGATACCCGCGTTAGACACATGTTCAAAACGGTAGCCGACCTGATACTGTTGCCGTTGGCCGAACTGCACGCCCACGCCCCCCGTCGGCGCGAACTGGAACGCGGTGCCCAACGAGAAGTGATCCGAGATCGTCGGGTGCGTCAGCAGCCTCACGCCGCCGCCGGCCTCGATGAACGGGCGGATCTCCCCGGCGCTCTTGATGAAGCGGAACATCGGCGTCACGCCGAATTCGCCGATGTTGCCGTGGACGTTGCCGCCCGTGTGCCAGTAGGCGGCGTGCCCTTCCACGACGAACGCAAAGTGCCAGCCGCCGATTTCCCACCAGTTCCAGCCCGGATCCCACACCACGCCGAGATCGGCCTTGTCGACCCCGCGGCGATCCGAAAAACCACCGCCCGCCTGAATCCCCCATCGATCCGCACATGCCGCACCCGATCCGGCCAGAAGGGACGCCGCCAGCATCGCGTGCAGCGCAAGCCGGCTGCGGGGCCGGCGATTCTTCTTATTGTTCATCTGTCACTCCAACTTTGGGGGTTGAATGGAGCCAGCCGCATCGGCCGGCTCAAGCGAACTGAATGGTATGGTAAAGGACTTTTCGGATCGGCATCACAAAGCGAAATGGCTTGCTTCCAAAACGACAAAAATTGAAATCGTCTACTGATTACCATCAGAAACAACGGCTTACGGAACTTCGCTTCGCCCCCTCTGTCGCAGAATAGACTATCGACTCGACTTGCTCGATAGAAAAAGCGGGAACTCCGATGCCCACGCTTGCTCTAAGGAATTAGCACTCGGTTTCCGGGAGTGCTAAGATGGCTCCCGGAATCTCATCCGAGACCGGGGGTTTGTCCCTGATTCCAAAGGAGTTTTTTAGTGAGCAACGCCCTGACCCTCCCGAACACCCTGAGCCCGACGCCGGCCAAGGCCGCATCGGCAGGCTCGCTGGCGCTCGCAGCCCAATCGATGTTGCCGGGCCAGCTTGGCAACATCGACGCGTATATCCAGGCCGTCAATCGCATTCCGCTGCTGACGCCGGAAGAGGAACGCCAGTACGCGACCGAATTCCGCGAGGGCAACAACCTCGACTCGGCACGCCGCCTCGTGCTGTCGCACCTGCGGCTCGTCGTGTCGATCTCGCGCAACTATCTCGGCTACGGTCTCCCGCACGGCGACCTGATCCAGGAAGGCAACATCGGCCTGATGAAGGCCGTGAAGCGCTTCGATCCGGCCCAGAACGTGCGTCTCGTGTCGTACGCGATCCACTGGATCAAGGCCGAGATTCACGAGTACATCCTGCGCAACTGGCGCACGGTGAAGGTCGCGACGACGAAGGCGCAGCGCAAGCTGTTCTTCAACCTGCGCAGCCACAAGAAAGGCCTGCAGGCGATGACGCCCGAGGAAATCGACGGCCTCGCGAAGGAACTGAACGTCAAGCGCGAAGACGTGACCGAAATGGAAACGCGCCTGTCGGGCGGCGACATCGCGCTCGAAGGGCAGGTCGAGGACGGCGAGGAGTCGTACGCGCCGATCGCCTACCTGGCCGACTCGCACAACGAACCGACCGCCGTGCTGGCCGCGCGTCAGCGCGACACGCTGCAGACGGACGGCATCGCGCAGGCACTCGGCGCACTCGACGCGCGCAGCCGCCGCATCATCGAGGCGCGCTGGCTGCACGTCGACGACGACGGCTCGGGCGGCTCGACGCTGCACGATCTCGCCGCCGAGTTCGGTGTGTCGGCGGAACGCATCCGCCAGATCGAGGCGAGCGCGATGAAAAAGATGCGCACCGCCCTCGCCGAATACGCGTAAATCGCTGCGATTTAGAGCGCTTCATCAAAAACCGCTGCCCGACCGGCAGCGGTTTTTTTTCGCCCGTCTTTTCCGCTGCTTTTCATGCGCTGCTTCGTTCGTTTCTCGACGCGTTTCAGTGCGGATTAATTGACCTGATTCGTCAGGTAATAGGCCGTTTGGGGGCCCCTTCCGCATAACCTTGATCTGCCTCAAGTTTCGGCCCGTGTTTCGCGACGGTCTGCCGCAGCGCAGCACTCGGCATCGGAAAGCCGTCCTTTTAAAATTGGCATGTCAGGCGCAAAAGGATTAAAACAGCTTCACGGCCGTCATAAATCCGACGTAAAGTCGCCCCAAATCAGATTTAAATCGATTCAGGATATTCGCCTTGATCTCGATCAATAAAGAGCCTGCGCCGCCGCCCGCGCGGCCGGCCGGCACGATCGGCTGGCGCGCGCGCATCGCCGCGTGGGCACGCGGACCGACCCTCGCCCGCGACATCACCCTGGTGCTGATCGTCAAGCTGATCCTCCTGATGTCGCTCAAATACGCATTCTTCAATCATCCGCAGGCCGAGCACATGTCGTTGCCGCCTGCCGCCGTCGCCGAGAAGCTGCTCTCGGTACCGGCGCCTGCATCTACCGAGGGAGACCACCATGATAAGTAGTGAAGTCGTCGATCTGTCACGTCTGCAGTTCGGCATCACGGCGCTCTACCACTTCCTGTTCGTGCCGCTGACGCTCGGCCTGTCCTGGCTGCTCGTCATCATGGAAGCGGTGTACGTGATGACCGGCAAACAGGTCTACAAGGACATGACCCAGTTCTGGGGCAAGCTGTTCGGGATCAACTTCGCGATGGGCGTGACGACCG
This sequence comes from Burkholderia sp. AU45274, assembly GCF_030482505.1. Taxonomy (NCBI): domain Bacteria; kingdom Pseudomonadati; phylum Pseudomonadota; class Betaproteobacteria; order Burkholderiales; family Burkholderiaceae; genus Burkholderia; species Burkholderia sp. AU45274. The sequence continues at coordinate 410,388 of NZ_JAUJQE010000005.1, forward strand.
GCATCACGCTCGAATTCCAGTTCGGCACGAACTGGTCGTACTACTCGCACTATGTCGGCGACATCTTCGGCGTACCGCTCGCGGTAGAAGGCCTGATGGCGTTCTTCCTCGAATCGACGTTCGTCGGCCTGTTCTTCTTCGGCTGGAACCGCCTGTCGAAGGTCAAGCACCTGATGGTCACGTTCCTCGTCGCGCTCGGCTCGAACCTGTCCGCGCTGTGGATCCTCGTCGCGAACGGCTGGATGAACAACCCGGTCGGCGCCGAGTTCAACTACCAGACGATGCGCATGGAGATGACGAGCCTGTTCGACGTGCTGTTCAACCCGGTCGCGCAGGTGAAGTTCGTGCACACGGTGTCGGCCGGCTATGTGTCGGCGGCGATGTTCGTGCTCGGCGTGTCGTCGTGGTACCTGCTGAAGAAGCGCGACGTCGACTTCGCGCTGCGCTCGTTCGCGGTCGCGGCCGGCTTCGGCCTCGCGGCGACGCTGTGCGTGATCGTGCTCGGTGACGAATCGGGCTATACGACCGGCGAAGTGCAGAAGATGAAGCTCGCCGCGATCGAATCCGAATGGGAAACGCAGCCGGCACCCGCATCGTTCACGCTGATCGGCATCCCGAACCAGGAAGAACAGCGCACCGACTATGCGATCAAGATCCCGTACGCGCTCGGCCTGATCGCGACGCGCTCGATCGACGAACCGGTGATCGGCCTGCGCGAGCTCGCGAAGCACAGCGAGGAGCACATCCAGAGCGGGATGGTCGCGTACGGCGCGCTGCAGAAGATCAAGCAGGGCGACACGAGCGACGCGACCCGCGCGCTGTTCGACCAGCACAAGCAGTATCTCGGCTACGGGCTGATGCTCAAGCAGTTCACGCCTAACGTGGTCGACGCGACGCCCGAGCAGATCAAGGCCGCCGCGAAGAAGACGATCCCGCCGGTCGCACCCGTGTTCTTCTCGTTCCGGATCATGGTGGCCCTCGGCTTCCTGTTCGTCGCGACGTTCATCGCCGCGTTCTGGTTCTGCGCGCGCCGCGAACTGCTGCAGGACAACCGCCGCTGGTTCCTCCGCTATGCGGTGTGGGCGATCCCGCTGCCATGGATCGCGATCGAATTCGGCTGGATCGTCGCCGAGCTCGGCCGCCAGCCGTGGACGATCGCCGGCGTGCTGCCGACGCACCTGTCCGCGTCGAGCCTGCAGCCGAGCGACCTGTACCTGAGTCTCGCGGGCTTCATCCTGTTCTATACCGCGCTGTTCGTCATCGAGATCAAGCTGATGTTCAAGTACGCGCGCCTCGGCCCGTCGTCGCTGCATACCGGCCGCTATCACCACGAAATCGCGGCCGCCAGCGAGCGCGCCACGGCGTGAGCACGCACCTGAAACGGAACAAGGAATCGCTATGGACTATGCAACTCTCAAGCTGATCTGGTGGCTGCTCGTCGGCGTGCTGCTGATCGGCTTCGCCGTCACCGACGGCTTCGACATGGGCGCGACCGCGCTGCTGCCGTTCCTCGGCAAGACCGACGAGGAGCGCCGCATCATCGTCAACACCGTCGGCGCGACGTGGGAAGGCAACCAGGTGTGGCTGATCACGGCCGGCGGCGCGATGTTCGCGGCCTGGCCGCTCGTCTACGCGGCGTCGTTCTCCGGCTTCTACTTCGCGATGCTGCTCGTGCTGTTCGCGCTGTTCTTCCGGCCGGTGGGCTTCGACTACCGCAGCAAGCGCCCTGACCCGCGCTGGCGTGCGGGCTGGGACTGGGGCCTGTTCGTCGGCGGCTTCGTGCCGGCGCTCGTGTTCGGCGTCGCGTTCGGCAACCTGCTGCAAGGCGTGCCGTTCAAGTTCGACAGCGACCTGCGCGTGACCTACTACGGCGGCTTCTGGGCGCTGCTGAACCCGTTCGCGCTGCTGTGCGGGCTCGTCAGCCTCACGATGCTCGTCGCGCACGGCGCAGCCTTCATCAAGATGAAGACGGACGGCGTGATCGCGCGCCGTGCGTCGGTCGCGCTGCGCGTGGCGTCGTTCCTCGCGGTCGTGCTGTTCGTGCTGGCCGGCGTGCTGGTCGCGTCGACCATCGGCGGCTTCCACATCACGCACGCCGCGCCCACCGATACGGTCGCGAACCCGCTGCTCAAGGACGTCGCCGCCGGCTCGGGCCTGTGGCTCGCGAACTACGGCGAATTCCCGTGGATGATCGCGGCGCCCGTCGTCGCGATCGCGAGTGGCCTGATCGCGCTGCTGCTCGCCGGCTCGAAGCAGGAGAAGACGGCGTTCTTCTGCACGGGCCTGATGATCACCGGCGTGATCCTGACCGCCGGCTTCTCGATGTTCCCGTTCATCATGCCGTCGTCGCTCGACCCGCGCAGCAGCCTGACCGTGTGGGATTCCACGTCGAGCCACATGACGCTGCAGGTGATGCTGTTCGCGGTGATCGTGTTCCTGCCGATCGTCCTGCTCTACACGAGCTGGGTGTATCGCGTGATGCGCGGCAAGGTCACGCGCGAGGTGCTCGAAGAGAACAAGCATTCGATGTATTGAAGCTTTGAACCGGGCCGGGGCGCGCACGCGCCCTCGCCCACCGTTTCGCAAGGAGTCGGATCATGTGGTATTTCAGCTGGATTCTCGGTATCGGCGTCGCGCTGTCGTTCGGCATCGTCAATGCGATGTGGCTCGAGGCGCGGCAGAAGACGCAGGAAGCACGCGTTCGCCACGACTGATGCGCGCGGCCGATCGCGCCGCCGCCGTCCCGAAGGAACCTCGCCGCGCGCGAGGTTTTTTTTCGCCCCCGGCCGGCTGGAGAGGCCCGCCGGCGCGATGCCAATTTAGCGCCAGATTGATACCACTTGAATACCAATAAAAGGTTTCATAAGATCTTTGGACACGGCCGCTGACAGGCCGAATCCTTCCGGGTGGGGGAGACATGCGAATCCCGTATGTGGCGCGCGCTGGCGCGCCGTCTCGTCGTCGGCGCGTGGCGGCCGGTTGTGCGTCGTCGGCGAGCGTCGCCGTCATCGACCGCGCAGGTCGCGCGCGCGCCTTTGCCCATGGGCACGTCGTCACGGCATCACCATCAGCAGCAGCCGCTGCCGTGCACCGCCGATGAAGACGCGCACCCGCCCGCGCCGATCCGACCGGCACGCCTGCCCGCCACCCGTTCCGTAACGCACGCGCCCGCGTGCCGACTTCGCGCGGAGCAGCCGCATCGCCCGCGCACCCTGTTGTCCCCGCAGCTCCGTTGAAAGACCCGCTCGCAGCGACGTCATCCCGTGACGCCGCTACGCCCCCTTTTGTCTCAGGAGTCCGCATGAACCGAACCTTGTCCACCCTGTTTGCCGGCCTGCTGATCGCGGCGCTGTCGCCGGTCGCGCTCGGCGCGCCGCCGGCGTCGAGCGCGGCGGTCGCGACGTCCGGCGCCGTCCGGCCACCCGTGCCGCCGGCCGATCTCGCGGCGCGGTTGTCGAACGGCCTCGCGTTGCGCGTCGCCGTCGACAACAATCATGCAGCCGCGGCCGGCGTGCCGTGCGCCGATCTCGGCGCCGACGGCGCGGCCTGCGCAACCGGCCGCCTGATCCTGCAGAACCGCGGCCACCAGGCGATCGCCGACGGCGGCTGGAAGCTCTACCTGCACAGCATCCGCCGCCTGCTGCGGATCGACCGCCCCGGCTTCGCGCTGCGGCGGCTCACCGGCGACCTGTACGAACTGACGCCGCAACCGGGCTCGGTGCGGCTGGCACCGGGCGAGCGCATCGAGCTGCCGTTCGTCGCCGAATACTGGCTGCTGCGCTACAGCGACGTGATCCCGCGCCCGTACGTGGTCGTCGACGGCGCGCCGCCCGCCGTGCTCCGCTACAACGACACCGACGACGAGTTGCGCTACGTCGAATCGCTGCCGGCCGACGCGCAGAACAACTCGACCGGCAATGCGCCGCCCGTCGCCGCACGGCCCGACGCGAGCCGCGCGCTGCCGAGCGTGAAGCGCGAGCAGCCGCTGCCCGGCACGCTCGACCTGCGCGGCGTCGAGCTCACGCTGCCGAACCTGCCGGACGCGCAGGTCGCGGCGCTGCGCGAGCGCGCGGCGACACTCGGGCTCGACGGCGCACGCGTGCCGGTGTGGGGCGCCGTCGCGCCGCGCCGGCTGCCGGCCGACATCGCGACGCCGGGCGGCTACCGGCTCGCGATAGGGCCGCGCGGCGCGTACATCGAAGCGTACGATCGTGCCGGCCTCTACTACGGCGTGCAGACGCTCTACTCGCTCGCGCCCGCCGGCGGCGGCCCGATCCCGGCGATGCTGATCGAGGATGCGCCGCGCTTCACGCATCGCGGAATGCACGTCGATCTCGCACGCAACTTCAAGCACCCGGCGACGCTGCGCCGGCTGATCGACCAGATGAGCGCGTACAAGCTCAACCGCCTGCACCTGCATCTGTCCGACGACGAGGGCTGGCGCATCGAGATTCCCGGCCTGCCCGAACTCACCGAGATCGGGGGGCGCCGCTGCCATGACCCGAGCGAGACGCGCTGCCTGCTGCCGCAGCTCGGCTCCGGCCCGGACAACCGCTCCGGCGGCGGCTACCTGACGCGCGACGACTACGTGTCGCTGGTGCGCTACGCGGCCGCGCATTTCGTCGAGATCATCCCCGAGATCGACATGCCCGCGCATGCGCGGGCGGCCGTCGTGACGATGGAGGCACGCTACAAGCGGCTGCATGCGGCCGGCCGCGAGCAGGAAGCGAACGCATACCGGCTGCTCGATCCGCAGGACACGTCGAACCTGACGACGGTGCAGTTCTACGACCGGCGCAGCGACCTGAACCCGTGCGTGCCGGGCGCGCTCAATTTCGCGTCGAAGGTGATCCGCGAGATCGCGGCGATGCATGCGGACGCGCAGGCGCCGCTGCACACCTGGCACTACGGCGGCGACGAGGCGAAGAACATCTTCCTCGGCGGGGGGTTCCAGCCGCTGAACGGCACCGATCCGAGCAAGGGGCGCATCGACCTCGCCGCGCAGGACAAGCCGTGGGCGCGTTCGCCCGCGTGCACGGCACTCCTCCAGCGCGGCGAGATCAAGTCGATCGACGAGTTGCCGACACGTTTCGCGCAACAGGTGAGCGCGGCGGTCAGCGCGAACGGGATCGACACGATGGCCGCGTGGCAGGACGGCATCAAGCATGCGAACGGGCCGCAGGACTTCAGCACGCGCCACGTGATGGTGTCGCTGTGGGACACGATCTTCTGGGGCGCATCGGACAGCGCGCGCGACCTGAGCGGCAAGGGCTACCAGACGGTGCTCGCGCTGCCCGACTACCTGTACTTCGACTTCCCGTACACGCTCAACCCGCGCGAGCGCGGCTACTACTGGGGCTCGCACGCGACGGACGAGTACAAGGTGTTCTCGCTCGCGCCGGAGAACCTGCCGCAGAACGCCGAGGTGATGGGCGACCGTGACGGCAACACGTTCGAGGTGACGGGCACGGGCCCCGCGCCGCGCATCGAAGGCATGCAGGGGCAGGCGTGGGGCGAGGTGATGCGCAACGACACCTTCCTCGAATACATGGCCTATCCGCGGCTGCTGGCGCTCGCCGAGCGTGCATGGCACCGGGCCGACTGGGAGCTGCCGTATGCGGCCGGCGTGCGCTTCAGGCGCGGCGACACGCATCACGTCGACACGGCCGCGCTGCAACGCGACTGGGCCGGCTTCGCGACGCTGCTCACGCAACGCGAACTGCCGAAGCTCGACCGGGCCGGCGTCGGCTACCGGAAGCCGACCTTCACGCTGACGAATCCGTGAACGGCTGAGTGACGAGGTGATGCGCGTTGCACGATGCGCGCGGGCGCATCGCATCATCCATCACCCGCACCAAAGAAAAACGGCTTGCGACGCATCGCAAGCCGTTTTCGTTTTGCCGGCCGGCCCGAACCCGCAGCGCGGATCGGATCGGCTTCATCGCATCAGCATCAGGCCGGTTGTGCGGCCGCCCCGCTGCCCGACGGCGGCAGGCGCGCGCCGAGCTGTTCGGCATAGCGCGCCGCCGCGTTGCCGCAGACGATGTGGAACGTGTCGAGCGACACCCATGCGACGTCGAGCGCACCGAGACGATCGCGATCGACCGCCGACGGATCGCGCACGACCACCCGCAGGCGCGTGGTCGCGACCGCGTCGAGCGACACGACGTTGGTCGCGCCGCCGAACACCGCGAGCCAGCGCGTCGGCTCCGGATCGAGCGGGCCGGCGGCCGCGCCCGTGACGGGCTGTGCCGCGGCGGCCGTCGCCGTCGATGCCGCGCCTGCCGCGCCGCTGCCGATGGCCGCACGCATCTCGTCGGCAATGATGTCGGCCTCGGGCCCGATGATCACCTGCACGCTGTTGCCGCCGCGCTTGAGCACGCCGCGCGCGCCGATCGACTTCAGTTCCGGCTCCGAGACCTTCTCCGGATCGACGACGGTCAGGCGCAGGCGCGTCGTGCACGCGTCGACGACCGACAGGTTGCCTGCCCCGCCGAGCGCGGCGATGTAGCGTTGCGCACGCGGTGCAGCGGCAACCGCAGCGGCACCTGCAGCCGGCGCGACGAAACCGCCCGATGCGTACGATTCCGCGGCCGCGTCGGCCGATGCCGGCTCACGGCCCGGCGTGGCCATGTTGAACTTGCGGATGAAGAAGCGGAACAGCCCGTAGTACGCGGCGCCGTACGCGATGCCGAGCGGGATCGCGATCCAGCCCTTCGTCGACAGCCCGTAGTTCAGCACGTAGTCGATCGCGCCGGCCGAGAACGTGAAGCCGAGCTTCACGCCGAGGATCTGGCAGATCGCGAGCGACAGCCCCGTCAGCACCGCGTGGATCACGTACAGCACCGGTGCGAGGAACATGAAGCTGAATTCGATCGGCTCGGTCACGCCGGTCAGGAACGACGTGAGCGCCATCGAGAACAGCAGGCCGCCGACCATCGCGCGGCGTTCCTTCGGCGCTTCGTGCAGCATCGCGAGGCACGCCGCCGGCAGGCCGAACATCATGATCGGGAAGAAACCGGCCATGAAGGTGCCCGCGGTCGGGTCGCCCGCGAAGAAACGGTGCAGGTCGCCGTGCACGATCTCGCCGCCGGCGGGCGGCGTGAAGTTGCCGAACACGAACCATGCGAGCGAGTTGATGATGTGGTGCAGGCCCGTGACGAGCAGCAGGCGGTTCAGGAAGCCGAACACGAACGCACCGATCGCGCCCGCCGTCGTCAGCCACTGGCCGGCCGCGTCGATCGCATGCTGGACCGGCTGCCAGACGTACCCGAACGCGATGCCGAGTACCACGCAGACCAGGCCCGTGATGATCGGCACGAACCGTTTGCCGCCGAAGAACGCGAGGTAGTCCGGCAGCTTGATGTCCTTGTAGCGGTTGTACAGCAGGCCCGCGACCACACCCGCGATGATCCCGGACAGCACGCCCATGTTCAGCTTGGGATCGATGTCCTTCATGATCGCGGTTTCGATCAGGTAGCCGATCGCGCCCGCGAGCGCCGCCACGCCGTTGTTGTCCTTCGCGAAACCGACCGCCACGCCGATCGCGAACAGCAGCGGCAGGTTGTCGAAGATCGCGCCGCCGGCGTCGGCGATCATCTTGATGTTGAACACGTCCGGCTGGCCGAGTCGCAGCAGGATGCCGGCAACCGGCAATACCGCGATCGGCAGCATCAGCGCCCGGCCCAGGCCCTGTATTTTCAGAAACGGATTCCCGTTCATTCAGTCCTCCAATCCTTGTCTCGTCATTAATCGTCGTTGACCTAATTGCTTTCGTCTTGAAACCGGTCGCGAACCTGCCGTCGACGCTCAGTCGAGCGGCCAGACCTCGCGGCTTGCTGCCCTTACCGCCTGTGCCGAATCGAGCGCGAGCAGATCCTGCGCGCGCTGACGGCACAACTGGTAATCGAGACGGCGCACACGCGCCTTGATGCCCGGCACCGACACGGGGTCGACCGACAGTTCGGTCACGCCGAGGCCCACCAGGATCGGCACCGCGAGCGGATCGCCGCCGAGCGCACCGCACACGCCCACCCACTTGCCGTGCTTCTCGGCGCCGCGCACCGCGATGTCGATCAGGCGCAGCACGGCCGGATGCAGGCCGTCGGATTGCGCGGCCAGGTCGGCCTGGCAGCGGTCCATCGCGAGCGTGTACTGCGTTAGGTCGTTGGTGCCGATCGACAGGAAATCCGCGTGCTGCGCGAGCTGGTCGGCCAGCAGCGCGGCGGACGGCACCTCGATCATCACGCCGACCTCGATCGGCTCGGTGCGGCCCTGCGCGCGCGCGAATTCGTCGATGCGCTTTTTCAGGCGCACGAGCTCGCCCGCGTCGGTCACCATCGGCAGCAGGATGCGCACCGCGCCGAACGGCTTCACCGCGAGCAGGCCCTGCAACTGATCGTCGAGCAGATCGGGGCGCACCTGCGCGAGACGGATGCCGCGCAGGCCGAGCGCCGGGTTCGGCTCGGGCGGCAGCGTCAGGTAGTCGACTTCCTTGTCGGCGCCGACGTCGAGCGTGCGGATGATCGCCGTGCGGCCCTGCAATGCGTCGACGATCGACTGGTAGCTCTGCTGGTGCTCGACGACCGTCGGCGCGGCCTGGCGATGGATGAACATCAGCTCGGTGCGCAGCAGGCCGACCGCGTCGGCGCCGTTGTCGACCGCGGTGTTCGCGTCGTCGAGCGTCGCGATGTTCGCGGCGACCTCGATCGCGCGGCCATCGACGGTCGCGGCGGCTTCACCCGCCAGTTGCCGGTTCGCCTCGCGCACGCCGTCCAGGCGCTGGCGTTCGTGCCGCGCGCGCTCGACGTCGAGCGCGGTCGGGGCGTGTTCGAGGCGGCCCGCGCTCGCATCGACGACGACCTGCGTGCCGTCCGGAATCGCGTACAGCGCATCGCCGACCGCGACCAGCGCCGGAATGCCGAGCTGCCGCGCGATGATCGCCGCGTGCGACGTCGCGCCGCCGCGCGCCATCACGAGCGCGGTCACGCGCTGGCGATCGAGCGACGACAGGTCGGACGGCGTGAATTCCTCGGCCGCGAGCACCGCTTCGTCGGGCAGCGCACGTGCAGCACCGTTCGTATGGCCGAGCGCGCGCAGCACGCGCTTCTCGATGTCGCGCAGGTCGGCCGCGCGTTCGGCGAGCAGCGCATCGTCGAGCTTCGACAGCGTGTCGATCTGCGTGCGGATCGTCGCGCGCCACGCGAAGCCCGCGCTCTTGCCGAGGCTGATCAGGTCGCGCGCCGCGTCGATCAGCGTCGGGTCTTCCAGCAGCACGCGGTGCACCGCGAAGATGCCCGCTTCGCCGACCGCGCCGCGCGCCGATGCGTTGCGCACCGTTTCGTCGAGTTCGGCGTCGACGGCCTTCAGCGCCTGGTCGAGCTGGCGGCTTTCCGTGGCCGGCGTGCCGGCGGCCTGCTCGGGCGGCACGATTTCCGCAGCGTCGAGACGCACCAGCGTGCCGACCGCGATGCCGGGCGCCGCGCACACGCCTGCGAGCGTGTTCGGGTCGATGGACGCACCGACGTTGCGTGCGACCGTCCGCGGCGCGGGCGACCTCAGCCGCGCCGGTTTCTCCTCGACTTCGCCGTGCGCTTCGCGCAGCAACTCGTGCTCGACCGCATCGACGGCCTGCTGCGCATGCGCGCCACGGCCGACCAGTTCGACCGTCGCGCCTTCGCCGGCGCCGAGGCCGAGCAGGCCGACGACGCTCGCGATCGACGCCTTGCGGCCGTCGAACAGCACGTCGACGGTCGCGTCGAACCCGCGCACGGCTTCACGCGCCCGCGCGGCCGGCCGCGCATGCAGGCCGCCCGGCTGCGCCAGCACGATTTCACGGCGCACTTCGTTTTGCGCCGCGGCGCCGGTTTGTGCCGCCTGCGCGGCCGCTTCGCCCTTGCCGCGCAGTGCCAGCAGCGGCGTCTCGCCGGCCGTCGCGAAGCCACTGGCACGATCGACGACCTCGAACGCATCCGAGTTCGCGATCGCGATCACCGACACGAGCGAATGCGCGCTGCGCGCCACCGCATCCTGGTCGAACTCGATCAGCAGCGTGCCGGCCTCGACACGCTCGCCGGCCTCGACGTGCGCGATGAAACCCTGCCCGTTCAGCTCGACCGTGTCGATGCCGATGTGCAGCAGCACTTCCGCGCCTTGCGGCGTCGTGATCGTCACCGCGTGGCCCGTGCGCGCGAGATGCGACACGACGCCCGCGCACGGCGCGACGAGCTGGCCCGCGAGCGGGTCGATGCCGATGCCGTCGCCGAACATCCCGCCGGAGAACACCGGATCGGGCACGTCGGCCAGTGCGACGATCGGCCCCGTCATGGGGCTAAGCAGGACGATCTGATCGTGGGTGGGGCTCTTCAACTGGGACTCCTCGGCGCGTCTCATCGGCGGTCTCGGCTATCAGTGCGTTTCGGTGACTTTGTTCAGGTGGCGCGGCGTGTCGGGATTGCGGCCGCGCGCAACGGCGAGATCCGCCGCCATCACGTAGAACGAAAGAATGGCGGCGATCGGGTCGAGCGCCGAATGGGCAGACTGCGCGAGCGGCAGCGTCGCACCGGGTATGCCGGCGGGCGCCGCGAGCAGCACGGCGGCGCCGCGGGCGCGCATGTCCGCGGCAAGCTGCAGCAGGCCGGCCTGCTCGGGCCCCGGCGGCGCGAACACGAGCAGCGGATAGTCGCGGTCGATCAGCTCCATCGGGCCGTGACGGACTTCGGCGCTCGAGAACGCCTCGGCCTGGATACCGGACGTTTCCTTCAGCTTCAGCGCGGCTTCCTGCGCGATCGCGAGGCCCAGGCCGCGGCCGATCACGATCATCCGCTCGACACCCGCGAGCGCCGCGACGGCCTGCGACCAGTCGAGCTGGCCGGCCTGTGCGAGCACGTCGGGCAGGCCGCGCAGTGCGGCCATCAGCGCGGCGTCGCGCTGCCAGTACGCGACGATCTGCGCGGACAGCGACAGCATCGCGATATAGCTCTTCGTCGCGGCCACCGACAGTTCGGGGCCGGCGAGCAGCGGCAACTGGTGCTCGCACGCGTCGGCGAGCGGCGACGGCAGCACGTTCACGGCGGCGACGGTGCGCGCGCCGGCTTCGCGCAGCGCGGCCATCGTATTGACGAGATCGGGGCTCTTGCCCGACTGGGAGAAGGCGATCGCGAGCTGGTCCTGCACCTTCAGCGGCGCCTGCTGCAGCGTCGCGACCGACATCGGCAGCGACGCGACCGGCACGCCGAGGCGGCTCATCGTCAGGCTCGCGAAATAGCTCGCGGCGTGATCCGAGCTGCCGCGTGCGACCGTCAGCGCGACGGCCGGCGGGTGATCGAGCAATTGGCCGGCGAGCGCTTCGACGCGCGTCGTGTCGGCGAGCTGCGCGGCGACGACCTGGGCGGACTCGCGCGCTTCCTTAAGCATATTCGACAATCGATTCTCCTTCGACGTAGGTCGCGGTGAGGTTCAGGTCGCGGTCGAACACCGCGAGGTCGGCCCATGCGCCGCGCTCGAGGCGGCCGCGATCGGCAACGCCGAGGTAGTCGGCCGCGTAGCGCGACATCCGGTTCGACACGTCGGCGATCGGCAGGCCCAGCGACACGAGGTTGCGCAGCGCCTGGTCCATCGTCAGCGTGCTGCCGGCGAGCGTGCCGTCGGCGAGGCGCACGCCGCCGAGGCACTTCGTCACGTGCTGGCTGCCGAGCCGGTATTCGCCGTCGGGCATGCCGGTTGCCGACGTGCTGTCGGTCACGACGTACAGGCGCGGGATCGCGCGCAGCGCAGCACGAATCGCGCCCGGGTGCACGTGCAGCAGGTCGGGGATGATTTCCGCGTATTCGGCGTGGGCAAGCGCCGCCCCCACCAGGCCCGGGTTGCGGTGATGCAGCGGCGACATCGCGTTGAACAGGTGCGTGAAACCGCACGCGCCGTGCTTGAGCGCGGCCACCGCGTCGTCGTAGGTTGCGAGCGAATGGCCGAGCTGGACGCGCACGCCGCGCGCGGCCATCTCGCCGATGATCTCGATGTGGCCGGCGATTTCCGGCGCGAGCGTGACGACGCGGATCGGCGCGATCGACAGGTACTTCAGGACTTCGTCGAGCACGGCCGACACGGCTGCGTCGGGCTGCGCGCCGAGCTTGCCGGGGTTGATGTACGGGCCTTCGAGGTGCACGCCGAGCACGCGCGCGCCGCCCGGCGTGCGGGTGCGCGCGACGGTGCCGAGGTTCGCGACGACCTGCATCAGTTCGTCGCGCGGCGCGGTCATCGTCGTCGCGAGCAGGCTCGTCGTGCCGAATTGCGCGTGCGTGCGGGCGATCGTCTCGATCGCGTCGCCGCCTTCCATCACGTCGGCACCGCCACCGCCGTGCACGTGCAGGTCGATGAAGCCGGGCAGGATGTACGGCGCGTCGTTCTTCGCGGGATCGACGGGCGTGCCGTCGAGGGTCGTGATGCGGCCGTTCTCGCTATCGAGCGAACCGTGAATCCAGCCGTCGGGGGTAAGGATGTTTCCAGTCAGCATGACGTTCTCTTGATGATCTGGTGACGCGGGCATCCGCGTCGTGATTTGCCAATCCGTGTCGTTGCTTCACGCGTGTCGCGCGTGGGCAGTCTCGCGCGTCAGCGTTTCAGTTCGGCGACGAAGTCGTAGTAATCGTCGCGGCAATACGTTTCACTCACTTCGATCGCGCGCTGGTCGGCGCCGTAGCCGATCCGCGTGATCACCAGCAGGGCCGAACCCGGCTTCACCGCCATCCATTTCGCGATCGCGTGCGTCGCGTTCGCCGCGCGAAAGTGCTGCAGCGCGCGCACGACGGTCATGCCGCGCGCTTCGAGGTATTCGTACAGCGACGCGCCGAGCACCTGCGGATCGGGCACCACCGCGGCCGGCAGCGTCGAGTGCTCGACGGCCATCACGATGCCGTCCGCGCGGCGCAGCCGTTCGAGCCGCGCCACCGTCGCGCCGGGCGCGAGGCCGAGACGCGTGATCTCGTCGCGGTTTGCGGCGCGCAGCGTGCGCGACAGCCACACCGAATCGGGCACGAAACCGCGCTGCTGCATCTTCGCGGTGAAGCCGACGAGACGCGACAGCGGATCGGCGACGCGCGGCGTGATGAAGCTGCCCGCCCCGCGCGCCCGCTTGATCAGCCCCTGCTCGACCAGCAGCGCGAGGGCGCGACGGGCCGTGATCCGCGACACGCCGACCGACACCGACAGCAGCCGTTCCGACGGCAGCGCCTCGCCGGCCCGCCACGCGCCGGCGTGGATCGCGCTCGCCAGGTTGCGGGCAAGCTGCAGATAGAGCGGCGTATCGCTGAGGGGATCGGGCGCCAGTTCGGACCAGCCGGTTTCCATGTGCCTCCGGGTGTCGGACGACGACCGCAGGCCGTCGAAAGTGAGGGCATTATATAACCACCATAATACCAGTCAACGAACTGGTATTAGCGATGCCGAAATCGCTAGGAGCCTTGCCCGGCAAGCGTTTTAGTCCTCACAAACCCTTTGTTTACAACGAAGTACGGGATAGGGATTTACCCGGATTGGTATGCAAGGGGACAGTTCCAGTATGTGGTTCGGCTTGGTTTTGGGCACGGATATGAGACCTGGATAGAACCAATTGAGCCAACTGGTATGCACGGATGGCGAGGCACCGCGCGTTCGGCGGCGCGCGCCGGTTGTGTCAGTGGAATCAGTGGAATTCGCGGCTCGACGTGCGCAGGCCGCCGAGCAGCGGCGTCAGATCCTCGAAATGCTGCACGACGAGGTGCCTCACGTCGCTCGCGACCTGCCACACGCCGGACGCGGCAAGCAGCCGCGAATCGAGGGTTTCGCGGCGCTGCCGCGCGAGCAGCTCGGGCCGGACGATCAGGTTCACGCAGCCCGTTTCGTCCTCGAGCGTCATGAACATCACGCCTTTCGCGGTGCCCGGCATCTGCCGCGCGGTCACGAGCCCGCACGCGCGCGCGAGCCGGCCGTCGGGGCGGTCGTGCAATTCGGCCGCGGACGACAGCCGCCGCGCGCGCAGCTCGGGCCGCAGCAGCGCGACGGGGTGGCGGTTCAGCGTGAGGCCGGTGGTGTGATAGTCGGCGAGGATGTCGTCGGCTTCCGACGGCGCGCCGAGTGCGGGCTTCTCCACTTCGTCGATCGGCGCGGTCGCGAGCAGGTCGCGTTCGGGGGCGGCCGCAACCGCTTGCCATAGCGCATCGCGGCGATGGCCGGCGAGCGTCGCAAGCGCGTTCGCGGCGGCGAGCGCTTCGAGATCGCGGCGTTCGAGTTGCGCGCGGCGTGCGAGGGTGTCGACGTTGTCGAACCGGCCGGCCGTGCGCGCGGCTTCGATGCGGCGTGCGGCGGCTTCGCCGAGCCCCCGCACGAGCGACAGGCCGAGCCGCACGGCCGGCTGGCCGTGCGGCGGCGGCTGATCGGGCAGCGCTTCGAGCGATGCTTCCCAGTTGCTTTGCGTCACGTCGATCGGCAGCACCTGCACGCCGTGCCGCTTCGCGTCCTGCACGAGCTGCGACGGCGGGTAGAAACCCATCGGCTGGCTGTTCAGCAGCGCGGCGAGGAAGATCGCCGGTTCGTGACATTTGAGCCAGCTGCTGGCGTACGCGAGTTTCGCGAAGCTGGCTGCGTGGCTTTCGGGGAATCCGTATTCACCAAAGCCTTTGATCTGTTCGAAGATCTGTTCGGCGAATTCACGCGTGTAGCCTCGTTCGAGCATGCCGTGGACGATCTTGTCGTGGTACTTCTCGAGATTGCCCTTGCGCTTCCATGCAGCCATCGCGCGGCGCAGCTTGTCGGCTTCGCCGGGTGTGAAACCCGCTGCCACGATCGCGATTTGCATCACCTGTTCCTGGAAGATCGGAATGCCAAGCGTGCGCTCCAGCACCTTCTCGAGCGCTTCGCTCGGATAGGTGACCTCGCCATCCTCTTCACCGGCCACGATCCTGCGCCGCTTCAGATACGGATGCACCGCGCCGCCCTGAATCGGGCCGGGCCGCACGATCGATACCTGGATTACGAGATCGTAGTAGTTGCGCGGCCGCAGGCGCGGCAGCATCGACATCTGTGCGCGCGATTCGATCTGGAACACGCCGACCGTATCGGCGCGACAGATCATGTCGTAAGTTGCTTTGTCATCCTGCGGAATGTGTTTCAGCGCAAATGGCTTGCCGTCCTGTGACGGCGGCCCGCGCCACGCTGTGCGCAGGTCAAACGCGCGATGCAACGCCGACAGCATGCCGAGCGCGAGCACGTCTACCTTCATCAGCCCGAGTGCTTCGAGATCGTCCTTGTCCCACTGGATCACGCGCCGCCCGTCCATCGCTGCATTTTCGACCGGCACGAGTCGCGTGAGCTTGCCGCGGCTGATCACGAAGCCGCCCGAGTGCTGCGACAGATGACGCGGAAAGTTGAGGAGCCGCGCGGCAAGCCGGGCCCATGCCTGGATAAGCGGCGTCTCGGGATCGAGCCCGATCGTCGAGAATTGCTGCAGCAGGTCGCGGCTACCGTCGAACCAGCGGTGCGCTTTTGCGACACGATCGACCAGCATCGGATCGACGCCGAGCGCCTTGCCGGTTTCGCGCAGCACGCCGCGCGGACGATACGTCGATACGGCGGCGGCGAGTGCGGCGCGGTTGTGTCCGTATTTTTCGTAGATATGCTGGATCACTTCCTCCCGACGCTGATGCTCGAAGTCGACATCGATGTCGGGCGGCTCGCCGCGCTCCACGCTGATGAAACGCTCGAACAGCATCGTGCTCTGATCGGGATTGACTTCGGTGATGCCGAGGCAATAACAGACGACTGAGTTCGCCGCCGAACCTCGGCCCTGACACAGGATGTTCTGGCTGCGCGCGTATTTGACGATGTCGTAGACGGTCAGGAAGAACGGCTCGTAATTGAGTTTCGCGATCAGGGCGAGTTCATACCTGATCTGCCTTGCCACTTTCTCCGGCACACCATTCCAATAACGTCGAGCTACCCCAGCCCATGTCTCTTGCTTCAGGTAACTGGTCGGCGTGTGTCCGCGCGGCACGAGTTCGAGCGGATATTCGTACTGCAACTCGTCGAGCGAAAAATCGCACGCATCGAGAATCGCGCACGTCTCCGCAATCTCCTCCGGCGAGAACAGATTCCCGATCCGGTTCCGCCCACGCAAATGCTGTTCCGCATTCGGCGCAAGCGCGTACCCGCACTCGGAAACCGGCATGCCGACGCGAATCGCCGTCATTACGTCCTGCAGTTCCTTGCACGAGCGCCGGTGCATCGTCACGTCGCCCAGCGCGACGACACGCACGCCGCGCCGCTCGCCGGCCGCACGAATCTCCTCGCGCTGCGCACCGTCCAGCGCGCGCTGCAGTTGCACGAGCCCGAGCCGCGCCCGCTCGCCGAACGTCGCGCGAAACCATGCGACCTGCGCATCGAGTACATCAGCACGCACCGGATACGTCGGCACGAGGATGGCGAAGCAATCAGGCATCCCGCGCAAATGCGCAAACTCGGCAGGCGGCGCCGACAGCATCCGCGACGTCAGCTTGTAAGTCCCCTTCGGCGATGCCATCCGCCGCCACGAAATCAGCTCGGACAGGTTGCCGTAACCCTCGCGATTCTGCGCCAGCAACACGAGCCCGAACGCCCCGGGGCCCGGATCGTGGCCGGGCGCGACTTCATCCGGCGTAACTTCGAAATACGACCCGATGACGAGCGGCAGCCCTTTCGCCTTCGCCGCGACGTGCATGCGCGGCGCACCGGCAAGCGAGCATTCGTCGGTGATCGCGATCCCGCGATAGCCGAGCTCGAACGCGCGCTCGACCAGCTCCTCCGCATGCGACGCGCCATGCAGGAACGAAAAGTTCGAACGACAGAACAACTCCGCGTAATCGGGCAGCCAGCTGAATTCCGCAACCATCACCGTTCACCCGAACAGGCCGTGCAGGAACCAGCGCGGCTCGGCCTCGCTCCCCGCCCGCTCCTTGAACACCCAGTAGCATGCCCCGGCTTCGTCCTGCGCAACGCAGTAGTCGCGTGCAGCGAACTGACCGTCGAACCACCCGGCCTCGATCCGCTCCACCGACGACATCATCCTGAGCGGCGTATGAAATACCGGCCGCTCCCCGCGCATCAACAACGGCAGCGGCTCCGCCAGCAACCACGCGGGCCTCGGCGGCACGGCCGGTGGCCCGCAGGCCGGCTTGCCGGCCTGCGCATCGAGCGGCAGCCAGCGGTTCGCGGCCTCGGGCCGGTGATCGGCGACGGGCGCCGCGCGCAACACGTTGTCCGCGCCGAGCCGCGCGACCAGCAGCTCGAACAGCCGCGCGCGCGTCTCGCGCGTGCCGCCCGGCTCGGGGAAAAGATCGTCGGCCGGCGGCGCGACCGATTCGACGCGCGTGGCCTTCAGCCGCACCGCAATCACCGCAGCCGGCAACTCGACGCGCGCGAGCCGCTCGCCGAGCAGCCGCATGAAATGCGCCTCGTCACGCACGGGCGACGCGAACGCGAGCTCGAGCGGCGTCGGCGGCACGGCCTGGCGGCCGCGCTCGTGTTCGAGATCGAACGTCATCGCGGCCAGCGACAGGTGCCGCGCGGCCAGCCAGCCGCACAGCTGCACGACGAGCCGCCGCGCCACGAACAACACGGCTTCCGCGTATTCGACGCGCTCCTGCAATTCGAGCCGCACGGCGAACACGGGCGGTACCGCCATCCACGCAAGCGGCTCGACCGCGTCGCCATACGCACGATCGAGCGCGGCCAGCAACGCGGGACCGCAACGGCGCTGCAGCCCCGCGCGCGGCAGGCCGCGCAGATCGGCGAGCGTGCGGCAACCGAGCCCGTCGAACCAGCCCGCATACGGACGCGCATCGGGCAGCAGCACGCAGGGCAGCCGGTCGAGCGCGCGGACAAGCGAGGCCGGGCTCGCGACGCGGCGCCGGATCCGCGCACGGGCCGACACACGCGCGAGCAGCCACGCGCCGCCCCCGGTCGGCGCGGCGGACAGGCGTGCCGCATAGCCGAGCGCCGCGAGCGTCGCGCGCACCTGGCGGCACAGCGACGGCAAGCCGCCGAACAAGCGCAGGCTCGGGCCGACATCGACGATCAGCGTGGCTTCGTCGCCGAGCGCGACGCACGGCGAGAAGCGCAGCAACGCGAGCGCGACCGCGCGCAGCGCATCGGCCTCGCGTGCGGGATCGCGTTCGACGAGCTGCGTGTGCGGCGCGAGCGTGAGCACGCCGCCGCGCTTCATGCCCGCGTGCACGCCCTGCCGGCGCGCGGCCGCGTCGGCGATCAGCACGACACCCTGCTCGAGCACCGCACAGCCTGCACCGCCGGCCTCGCCCGCCTCGCCGTCAGACGGAGGCGCGACGCACACGTCGAGCGGCAGGCGCGGCAGATGGATGCCGAGCAAGACGCGCATAGCGGCTCTCCACGATGGGCGACGGCAGGTCGAGCACGAGCGGCTCGCTGCGGGCGGGGCCGCGTCGCTTGACGATGTCGAGCGACACGCCGCCCGGCACCGGGTACAGCGCAACGCGCAGCACGGCCGGCGACGGTTGCCGCTCGGCCGACAGCGGGCGCAGCATCACGAACAGCGTGTCGCCCGTGCGCGCGGCCGCGAGATGCAGGCGCCGCAGCGCATCGGGCCGCGCGTCCTGCCACAGCAGCAGCGCGCCGCAACAACCGGTCTTGAGTGCCTGCTCGGCGGCCCACAACGCATCCGTGCGGCTGCCGGCACGCAGCCACAGCAGCGCGTCGGCCGGCACGCCGAGACTGGCGAGCGCGGTCGCATGCGGCGACTGCGGCGGCGCGACGAGCGCGAGCGGCCGCCGGGCGCTGACGGTGCGCGCGAGCGCGGGCGCGAGCAGCCGCATCTCGCCGCAGCCCGGCTGCGCGGCCAGCAGTTCGACGAGCCCGCCGACCGGCCAGCCGCCGCCAGGCAGCTCGGCCGACAGCGGCGCGAAGCCGGTCTCGATCGTGCGCGGGCCGCCACGCGCGAGCTGCGAGCCGCGCCACAGCGACGGATGAAGGGATTCGGGAGAAATGGAGGATGCGAGCATGATGCCACCCACAACTGTATGGATATACAGTATATGGCAATGCGTCCACGCCGCACAGTACTGGTACGAAACCGGTATTTCGTCAGATGAAAGACGGGTGAAAAGCCGGCAGGCCCACGCCATGACGGCGGGTCGCCCCCGGCATCACCGGCTCGCACCGCCCCGACGCCCGCCACACCCCTCGGGCGCCGACGCGGCGCATGCGAACCGAATCGCGCAGCCGGGCCGAACCGAGCAGAGCCCGGCCCGGCCGGCCAACCGGCACGATGCGCACCCTGCACACCGCGCCGGTCCACCAGCTGCCCGTCAGCCGAGCAGCAACGCGTCGTCGTCGAGCTGCTCGTGCCGCACCTTCTCGAACATCTGCAGCAGGTCCGGCACGTCGAGCCCCTTGCGCGCGTCGCCCGACACGTCGAGCACGACCTGCCCCTGGTGCAGCATCACCGTGCGGTCGCCGTAGTCGAGCGCCTGCCGCATGCTGTGCGTGACCATCATCGTCGTCAGCTTGCTCTCGGCGACGATGCGCGCGGTCAGCTCCAGCACGAACGCGGCCGTCTTCGGGTCGAGCGCGGCCGTGTGCTCGTCGAGCAGCAGGATCCGCGACGGCCGCAGCGACGCCATCAACAGGCTCACCGCCTGCCGCTGGCCGCCTGACAATAGCCCAATCCGGTCGGTCAGCCGGTTCTCGAGGCCGAGGTTCAGCAGCCGCAGCTTGTCGCGGAACAGCTCGCGCGACGGCCGGTCGAGCGCGGCCCGGAAGCCGCGCCGCGCACCGCGCGCCATCGCGAGCGCCATGTTCTCCTCGATCGTCAGCGCCTCGCAGGTGCCGGCCATCGGATCCTGGAACACCCGCGCGACGAGGTGCGCGCGATCCCACGCGGCCTTGCGCGTGACGTCCGTGCCGTCGATCGAGATGCGTCCCGCATCGACGGCCTGGTCGCCGCTGACCGCATTGAGGAAGGTCGACTTGCCGGCGCCGTTCGAGCCGATCACCGCGACGAACTGGCCATCGGGAATTTCGAGCGACAACCCGCGCAGCGCGCGCGTCTCGATCGGCGTGCCGGGATTGAACGTGAGTTTCAGGTCTTGTGCGGACAGCATGTCAGACGCCTCCGTTCTTGCGCGCGAACAGCTTCTTGCGCGTCGCCGGCAGCACCAGCGCGATCGTGACGAGCGCCGCCGTCACGAGGTTCAGATCCTGCGCCTTCAACCCGATGAATTCGCTGTTGAGCGCAAGCGCGATGAAGAAGCGATAGACGATCGCGCCGAGCACGACGGCGAGCGTCGTCAGCACGAGCCGGCGCGCCGGCAGCAGCGTCTCGCCGATGATGACCGCGGCCAGCCCGATCACGATCGTGCCGATCCCCATCGAGATATCCGCGCCGCCCTGCGTCTGCGCGAACAGGGCGCCCGCGAGCGCGACGAGCGCGTTCGACAGCGCCATCCCGGCGAGCGTCGCGCGGCCGGTCGCGATGCCTTGCGCGCGCGCCATCCGCGGGTTCGCGCCGGTCGCGCGCATCGCGAGGCCGAGCTGCGACGAGAAGAACCAGTCGAGGCCGAGCTTCGCGACCACGACGACGATCGCGAGCAGCGCCGGGCGCAGCACGTAGTCGGGCATCCAGTCGGGCTGCAGCACGGTGAAGATGGTCGGCTCGGTGATCAGCGGCACGTTCGGCCGGCCCATGATCCGCAGGTTCACCGAATAGAGCGCGATCATCATCAGGATACTGGCGAGCAGGTCCATGATCTTCAGGCGCACGTTGAGCCAGCCGGTGATGAAGCCGGCCACCGCGCCCGCGACGATCGCGATGCAGGTCGAACTGAACGGGTCGTAACCGGCCGAGATCAGCGTCGCGGCAACGGCGCCGCCGAGCGGAAAGCTGCCGTCGACGGTGAGGTCGGGGAAGTTGAGGATGCGAAACGAGATCAGCACCCCGAGGGCGACGAGGCTGAAGATCAGGCCGATCTCCAGCGCGCCCAGAAACGAGAACAGAGACATGATGGGGAAATCCTGTTGCTTCCCGGCCGGACGTGTACGGCCGGGCGAAGCGGACGGGCAGCCCCGGGTGGGAGCCGCCCGTCCGGCGGTGTCGTTCAGGCCCGGATCGGGCCTGCAAGCGCGGCGGTCGGGCCGCGGCTTACTTGATGACCGTCTTCGCGTCCTTGAGCAGATCCGGCGACAGCGTCACACCCTGCTTCGCGGCCGCGCCCGTGTTCGCGAACAATTCGAGGTTGCTGCTCGTTTCCGATGCGATCGCGCCCGGCTTCTCGCCCTTCAGGATGCGCGCGACGACCTTGCCCGTCTGACGGCCGAGGTCGCCGTAGTTGATGCCGAGCGCCGCGATGCCGCCGCGCTTCACGCTGTCGGTGTCGCCGGCGACGAGCGGGATCTTCCCTTCGTTCGCGACCTTCACGAGCGCTTCGTACGCGGACACGACGTTGTTGTCGGTGTTCGTGTAGATCACGTCGACCTTGCCGATCAGGCTCTTCGCGGCCGGGCCGATGTCGACGGTACGCGGCGCGGCCGCTTCCTTCAGCGTCATCCCCTGCTTCGCGAGGATCTCCTTGAGTTCCTTCACGACGACGACCGAGTTCGCCTCGCCCGGGTTGTAGACCATCCCGACCGTCTTCGCATTCGGCACGACGCGCTTGATCAGCGCGACCTGGCGATCGAGCGGCAGCTTGTCGGATACGCCCGTCACGTTGGTGCCCGACGGGCCCCAGCCCTTCACGAGCTGCGCGGCAACCGGATCGGTCACGCCCGAATAGACGACCGGCACGCTCTTGGTCGACGCGACCACCGCCTGCGCGGCCGGCGTCGCGATCGCGACGATCACGTCGGGCTGGTCGCCGACGAACTTGCGCGCGATCTGCGCGGCCGTACCCGTGTTGCCCTGCGCGCTCTGGTATTCCCACTTGAGCTTGTCGTCGCCGTAACCTTCCGCCTTCAGCTCGGCGCGCACGCCGTCGCGGATCGCATCGAGCGCCGGGTGATCGACGATCGACAGCACCTTGACGGTCTGGGCGTGCGCGGCACCGGCCAGCGCGAGTGCGGCCACGCCGGCCGTGATCGAACGGATCGCGAAAGTCTTGAAACGCTTCATGGGTGTGTCTCCCCCGTATTGTGTCGGTTCTGGATGATGGATTCCCGCCGCCGTCGGGCGGGCGCCGCCATGCGTACGACGTGCTGGCGAGCGGCCCGCGCACGCTCCGGGAAAGCGTGCAGCGGCGAACGCACGAGGATACCATTTCCGCAGACCACCGCCTGACGCCATACTTTCACGCGCCACGCCGGATCGCGGCGCCGGGCGACCGATTCCGCGCTACTGATAAGAGAACGTGATCGTGCCGAGTGCTTCCACGATGCCCGGCGTAATCTTCTCGGCCGTCTTGACATATCTCGCCTCGAACGGCACCTGGATCATCGTGTTGGCCGTGGTGGAGCGTCCGACCAGCCACTGGTTCGTATTGCCCTTGGCCGACGAGTCGGGACCAAAACGCAACGGCGTATCGGACCCTTTTTTCAGGATCTGAATCCCGATGCCCGAAGCCCCCGACCCACGGCCAAGGCTCAGCACGTTGCTCGTATTCGCGGGATTCGTCACGTCGCTCAGGGTCGCGTAAATGCTCAGGTCCGCATCGCACCGCAGATCGAACGAGAATGGCGCCGACTTCGCCGTAGCGACATCGCCGACCGCTTTCAGGCTGCCGGAATAGAGGCTAGGCAGCGTCACCGTTCTGGACGTGCCGGACGTGATCTTGCACGTTCTGGCCGTGACGGTCATGCTCGTCGCGCTCAACGGCGTCGACGCACTGCTGCCCGGCAGCAAATTCCCCTTGTACTTCAAGCGGAAATTGAAGAGCACCTGCCTTCTGGATGTATAGGAGCCCGTCGCGAGAGGCCCGACAGAAACATACGTCACCTTTGCGTTAAGCAGGCTTTTATCGATTGGAGGGATCGGTACCGACGTAGCGTCCGCGCCGATCGCAACCCATGCCCCGCCTGAATAGTCCGCAACCTCCACTGCGTATCCCACGCCAGGTATTCCCGATTCGAAAACGGCAGCGACTGCGCCGGTGCTCGTTTTGTATGTCACATTCGGGATGAGCACACCGGCCGGGCTGACGACGTACTCGTCATACATGCATACCGTACCGACGCTGTTGGCGACCCGTGCAACCATCGCTAACCCAATCGTGGACGATGGAAATTGAGTGCCGAGAAGCGTTCCGTCCTGTGCCACGCTGAGCGTAGCCGGGAGTGACGGCGAAATGCTTGACGCATGGCTGCTCAGTTCGCAAGTGGCAAAGGCATACCCGGACCAGAGCAGCGGGCACAGCATCAAAAGGCGCGCAAACCTCGCCGCCGCCGTGGCACGCCTCGACGACCGTCGCGTGACGCCGTCGGCGCCTGCATTTGTCCACTTCATATACGTTCCTGTCTGGTTTTGACCGACTGCCGGTGCGTCGACTTCCGGCGAGCCATGAAGCCGGCCCGGTCCGATAAATGGATAGCGGCGCGTCTCGACGGCATCAACGCGCCGCGCTCGTCTTCGCCGCACAAACACCCTTGAACTGCTCGAAGGCCCGGGCCTTGTTGCGCCCTTGCCGGACCGGCAGGTCGTACGCGATGCGGCAGCCCGACACGCCATCGTCGCCCCACTTCACCGTGAGTTCGCCCTTGTCCTTCAGGCCGCGTGCGAAGATCCTGCTCGCCTGACCGACGACGCCGAGGCTCTTGCCCGTTTCGTCGCTGACCGCCGCACCGAACGGCAGCGGCGTGCCGTCGGACCGAGTCGCCTGGATCACGGCCGCGCGCCCGGTGTCGGTGTCGAACTTGAGCAGCGGGACGGCGCCGGCGCGCGGCGCGACCTGCTGGCTGGTTTCCTTCAACTCGACGTCCATCGAGATGCCCTTCGGGTCGAGCTCGACGGTATTCATGTTGTACGGCGTGAGGTAAGGCACGACCGCATAGCCGCGGCTGTCGACCCGCACACCGGACGCATTCGTGACGCGCGCGCCTTCCGCACCTTTCGCCTCGACGATGCCGAAGGTCTCCGACAGCGGCTGCGACAACGTGATGCCACCCGGGTGGGCGACCGCCGCGCCGCGAATGCCGATCGAACCCTGCTGATAGTTCGAACTGCCGCCGGCGCTGAGATTGAACTCGGCGAAGCGCGCGCGGTACGTGAGGCTGCCGCTGCCGTCGGTGCTCGCATTGCCCTGCCCGTTCGTGTGGTTCGCGGCAAGGCTGTACGACAAGTCGTTGTCCACGCCGAGCGAGCCCGACAGCATCGACTGCAGCTGCGTGCGGCCCTCGGTATCGCGCGTCACGTTGCCCGTCAGCATCATCGGGCTGGACTTGCCGAGCGGAATCGACACGCTCGCGTAGTACAGCGTGCTCGCCTGGTTGCCCTGGCCGCGCTGGCGTGTCGCCGACAGGCTGTACGACACGTTCCTGAACGCGTTGTTGTACCCGACGGAGTAGTTGACGTCCGAGCCCGCGCGATTCCAGTAGTTCGACGCCGACGCGGTCACGCTCAGCTGCCCGCCCTTCTCGCCGAGACGCTGGCTGACCATCAGCGACGCGCGATTGCGCTGCCGCCCGACGGTATCCACGGAATAGCCCATGCGGACCGCATCGCGCGCGCTCATCGCGTCGTTGAGGTTGAAATAGCCGTTCGTCGAATAGCGATACGCGGCGATCGACACGTCGGTGCCGGTCGGTGCGACGGACTTCGAATAGCTGACCCGCAGGCTCGATCCGCTGAAGCGTTTCATGCCGGGAATCGACGTGGTGGCCTGCGTGAAGTCGACGCCGACCGCGCCGAATCGCGTATTGAACGCGCCGCCCGCCATGGCCGACGCGTAACCCGCCGCGACCGTGAGGCCGCCATAGGCGGTCAGCAGGTTCGTCAAGCCGCGCTGGTAGGTGAGCTGCGCGAACAGCGGGTTGCTGGTGTTCTGCTGGCTGCGCAGCGCACCCGCGACGAAGCTGTAGCGCTGGATGCCGGGGCGCAGCGACAGCGGGACCGACGCATAGGGCACGGAAAACGTGTGCACCGACCCATCCGCCTCGGTGACGGACACGCGCAGGTCGCCGCCATAGCCGGTCGGATACAGGTCGCCGATCTCGAACGGCCCTGGCGAAACGGTCGTTTCGTACAGCGTCACGCCGTTCTGGCGAATCGTCACCTTGGCGTTCGAGTTCGCGACGCCGCGCACGACCGGCGCATAACCGCGCAGCGAGTCGGGCAGCATCCGGTCGTCGCTCGACAGCCGCACGCCCCGGAACTGCGTCGAGTCGAACAACTCGCCGGACGTGAACGTCTCGCCGATCACGAGCTGCGAAGACAGCGACGGCAGATCCCGCTGCAGGTAGGTCGCAATATCCTGATAGCTGCCGCCACCACGCTCGGACCACGCGTACGAACCGTTGTGACGGAAATGCCAGTTGCCGACGTTGACGCCGCCGTTCAGCCCGAGATAGCCCTGCGTGTCCGCGCGGCTGCCCTTGACCTTCGCGCTGTAGACGTTCAGGTTGTAGTCGAGCATGCCGACGGGCACGCCATCGTTCCATTGATCGGGGCTGACGTAGCCGCGCGCGCGGTGCGCCAGCGATGCCTGCGGGATGCTGAGCGCCAGGCGCTGTTCGTTGAAATCGAACGACGCGCTCGCCTCGGGCACGATCTGACCAATACGCAGGCATTCGCCCTTGACCGTGATCGCCGCCGCGACGTCCGCGGGCAGCCTGGCGAAGTCGATGCCGATCCGGCGCAAGACCTTCTCGTCGAAGCAGGGCTGAGCTTCCGGCGTGTCCGGCGCGGCCTTGAACGCGATGTCGTAACGGCCTACCCAGTCCTGGCCGACGACGAGGTCGACGCCATACGTGCCCGGCGCGGTGAAGTTGCCGCGCTCGAAGTGCTTGATGTCGATCGCACGGCCGTTGCCATTGTTCACGAAATCCGGGTCGAACTGAACCTGCGCGAACTGCGTCTGTGCGAGGTCGACCTGCGCGACCTGCATCGTCATCGAATCGCCAGGCGCGGAATTGCCGGCGTCCGCGCGGCCGTCAGCCGACCACGCGGCGAGGCAGGACAGCACCAGCATGCACATCGGTTTGAGCCGAGGCAGGCAGGTTACGTCCGGGCGAGGATGTCGGATCGACGGGGTCATTCCGCAGGACTCCTATTGATAGTGAACTGGATTCGAATGCGAGAGCATTGGCGCTGCCGCTCAGCACACGCGGAAAGCGGTGTCGATCCGGAGGTGAAATCTGACGTTGAATCGACGCAGGCTGCCGTTGAATCGGCGAACGTACGTGGACGTGAATGCCGCGTCAGCCGGCTGGCCAATGGCCCTGGCAGGCCGCAGCCCGGCCGGCACTACCGCATCGCAACGGGTAGCTCGTTGTTGGTCGACGCACCCCAGTCGTTGATGCTGCCGAACCGTACTTTCGCGTCCGGCGCCGGCGGAGCCTTGAGATCCGCAACGGGAAATTCCTGCGTGCCGCCGGGCAGGATATAGCCCGCACCGGCGTCGTATTGATGTGCGCCCGATCGGAGCTGGACGCTGCCGATATTGACGACGTAAGGCGTCGGGTTGCTCGCCTTCAACGTATAGCGGCCCGCCTGGCCGCGCTCGATCTGCCAGCGAATCTGCGCCGGCGCGTCGTGTGCCTTGCCCGGCAGACCTTGCGGGCGAAACATGATCTTGACGCGCGTCCGGAACGCGACCTGAAGCTGGTTGTGAGCGTCGCTCGACGCAACCTTCGGCGGAATTTCCAGCACGTTGAGCCAGAAAAGCGATTCCTTGTCGGCGGGAAGCGGCTCGCTCGTATACATCAACCGCAGGGTTTGCCCTTTGTTCGGCTCCAGGCGGAACATCGCGGGCGTGAGCACGAACGGCGCGTCGATGGTGTCAGGCGATGCGTTCGCGTCGCCCTTGTCGATCCAGGCCTGGACCAATGCCGGCGCCGAACCTTCGTTCGACAGCTTGATCGTCACCTCGCGCTCGCCGCCCGGAAAGATGACGCGGGTCGCCGAAATCACGACGCTCGCGCTGGCTTGCGAAGCGATCAGGACGGTGGCCAGTGCGATGGCCTGGAGCGATTTGATGATGGCATTCATGATGACTCGGGCGGATTTCTAATCGTTGTGGCCGACTGGCGGATCGGAGTGGCGGCGTGCGAAGCCCGCCGCCAGGCCCGCCGGCGGGCGGGCCTTCGGGTAAGCGCAAGACTTACTCGTAGGCGACCGTGTACTGAACCTTCGAATTCGCCGAACCGCCTACTGCCGCGCCCGTCGCCAGGTACTCGGCAAAGAAGTTCAGCTGGGCGGAACCGTCCGAGCCGATCGAGACGACCTGCGAGTTCTGGTCCGGTGCGTTCGCGCCGACCTTGATCACGTTTTGCTGGTCGTTGAGGATCTGCAGCACGACGTTCGTCGCCGCAGGCGCCTCGGCCGTGCCCTTGTCGAGCGACAGCTTGCCGTCGGCCGTCACGTTCGTGGCGTTCTCGAACGTAACCTGGACCTTGGTGGGGTTGCCCTTCGACTCGGCGGTATCCACCGCGCAACCCGTCAGCTTGAAACCGAAGGCGGTGCGGCCAGCTACCGAGCCGGCCGCGTTCAGCGCGCCGGTACTGACCGTCGGCAGGGCAACTGCCTTGTTCGACGTGGTGCCTGCCGCGGCACCGTCGATCTTGCAGGTTGCCGCGGTTACGTTGCCGGTGAACGTGATCGTGCCGTCTGCCGCGTGGGCGGCCGACATCAGACCGAGGCCCGCTACGGCCAGAAGCATCGAAATGACTTTGGTGCTAGTTGCGAGTTTCATTATGTTGATCTCAAAAAACGGTTATTGACGATATGAAACGCGCATTCATCATTTCATGAACTTGTATTTAAATTGACGGGGCGCGATTCAGGCATCATTATTTATTTTCCGCCGATGGCCCGCCATCTGACAAAGTATGGAAGTGGATCCAAAAATAATCGGACAAGTACTAAAGTTGTCTCATTCAGATGGCGAATTCGTTTGTTCAGACAAATAAAACGACCATTCCACTAGGATTTATCGCAAGATCTGAGCTACGGCGATCCGACCTCGCCGAACGTTCGGCATGCCTGGATCCGGCGTGACGGAAACACGTGACGGGAAATCAATCGATACCGTCTAACAAATGACAACGACATTCCCATATATCGCCTCGCCTGCCCGGAAAATTTTTTAGATAATTTTGCTTTTATATTTCCTCGGTTGGCGCACGACATTCCACTTCAGTCCTTCTTTCGCGCCGGTGAAGCATCGACGCCTCTTGCGTTGCGCGTCGCACCACCGATAAGGCCGCACGGGGCAGGCCCGCTTCGTACCCGACCTCGGCACAACCCGTCGGCCGTCATCGCCGCTTTACGTTATGCTGTCGACCGACCCAATCCACGCCATTGGAGAGCACATGAATCGGGCGATCCGAGCCATCGCATTCGCGGCCATCGCGCTGGCGCCGCCGGGCGCGGCATTCGCGCTGACCGACGGCTATGCGCAATACGACGACTGCATGCTCAATGCGCTGCGCGAAAGCCGCAACGGCGCGGCGGCGCAGCTGATCCAGCGCTCGTGCGACGCGCTGTATCGCAACAACGCGATGCTGCTGCCGCGCGAGCGGCGTTTTCACGAGTGCGTCGTGCAGTCACTGCCGGGCGTGCGAGACAACTATGCGATCCAGCAGATCATGTCGATCTGCTCGCGGCGCGGCGAGATGTGAGCCGGCGCTAAACGCCGGTCGCCGTCGCACCGTTGCGTGGCGGCCGCACCAATGAAAAAGGGCCTGCGCGATGCAGGCCCTTTCGTTTCAGCGGTCCGACCGGTGTGCGTCGCTCAGAATGACGCGACCATCGAGCCCTTGAACTGCTTCTTGATGAATTCCTTCACTTCCGGCGACTGGTACGCCTTGACCAGCTTCTTCACCCACGGCTGATCCTTGTCCTTCGCGCGCACGGCGATCAGGTTCGCGTACGGGCTCGTCAGCGATTCGAGCGCGATTGCGTCCTTGGTCGGCTGCAGGTTCGCGGCGAGCGCGTAGTTCGTGTTGACCACGGCTGCGTCGACGTCCGACAGCACGCGCGGCAGTTGCGCGGCGTCGAGTTCGGAGATCTTCAGCTTCTTCGGGTTGTCGGCGATGTCGAGCACCGTCGCGTTGTTGCCGCCCGTGCCGGCGCCCGTCTTCAGCTTGATCAGGCCCTGCGTCTGCAGCAGCAGCAGCGCGCGGTTCTCGTTCGACGGATCGTTCGGCACCGCGACCTTCGCGCCTTGCGGCAGGTCCTTCAGCGCCTTGAACTTCTTCGAGTACACGCCCATCGGCGAGATGTAGGTCAGGCCCGCGCTGACGAGCTTGTAGCCGCGCTGCTTCACCTGGCTGTCGAGGTAGGGCTGGTGCTGGAAGCTGTTCGCGTCGAGGTCGCCCGAGTCGAGCGCCGCGTTCGGCTGCACGTAGTCGTTGAACTCGATGACCTTCACGTTCAGGCCTTCCTTCTCCTTCGCGACCTTCTGCACGAGCTGCCACACTTCCGAATCCGGGCCGGCGACCGTGCCGACCTTGATCACCTTGTCTTCGGCGTGCGCGCCTGCCGACAGCGTCAGCGCTGCACCGGTGGCCAGCACGGAAAATACCTTCAGGAGACTGCGACGCTTCATCTGTTTCTCGCTTTCTTGCTTACGGGATGACTGAAAATGGGGCGCGATACGGGTATGCCCCGACTCGCAGGAAGGGGCAAATGGTGTCACAGGATCGGCGGGAAGTGAAATACATCCCGCTCATATGGGTATGCACCGCAGCGGTGCTGGCAGGGGTGGCGCGACTCGGCCGTTAGTTGCATTTGTGCGAGTTGCGCATCGGCCCGAGCGCGTTACGCCACCGCCGCCCGGTCGGCCGCCTTCGTTTCGAATGCAGGCTCGCCCATCTGCCCGCCGACCCGGAACGCGCCGACCGTATCGCGCAGTCGCGCGGCCTGTTCCTGCAGCGACGCGGCGGCCGCAGCGGCCTCCTCGACGAGCGCCGCGTTCTGCTGCGTCACCTGGTCCATCTGCGTGACCGCGCGCCCGACCTGCGTGATGCCGCTCGCCTGCTCCTCGGATGCCGCCGCGATCTCGCCCATGATGTCGGTCACGCGCGCGACGGCCTGCAGGATCTCGCCCATCGTCGTGCCGGCCTGGCCGACCAGCGTCGACCCGTTGCGCACGCGCTCGACCGAGTCGACGATCAGCTCGCGGATCTCCTTCGACGCCGTCGCGCTGCGCTGCGCGAGCGAACGCACTTCGCCCGCGACCACCGCGAAGCCGCGGCCCTGCTCGCCGGCGCGCGCGGCTTCGACCGCCGCGTTCAGCGCGAGGATGTTGGTCTGGAACGCGATGCCTTCGATCACGCCGATGATGTCGGCGATCTTGCGCGAGCTGTCGTCGATCTGGCCCATCGTGCCGATCACGCGGTTCACGACGTCGCTCCCCGTGCGCGCGATCTCCGACGCGCTGTTCGCGAGCCCGCTCGCCTGCCGCGCGTTGTCGGCGTTCTGCTTCACGGTTGCGGTCAGCTGCTCCATGCTCGCGGCGGTTTCTTCCAGCGAGGCGGCCTGCTCCTCGGTGCGCTGCGACAGGTCGTCGTTGCCGGCCGAGATCTGGCGGCTCGCCGACGCGATCGATCCGGCCGACTGGCGAATCCCGCCGATCGTCGCCTGCAGCCGTGCCTGCATGTCGTGCATCGCGGCCATCATGCTCGTGCGGTCGCCCGCGCGAACCGGCACCGGCTGCGTCAGGTCGCCCTGCGCGATGCGCGTCGCGAGCGCGGCCGCTTCGTCGGGCTCGCCGCCGAGGCTGCTGCGCACGTTGCGGATGATCACGAGCATCGCCGCGCTGATCACGAAGCCGATCACGAACACGACCGCAAGGTGGCCGAGCAGCGTCCGGTAGTAGATGGTGTCGATGTCCTTCAGGAACACGCCGCTCGAGATGTTCCAGTCCCACGGCGCGAAGCGCGTGACGTAGCTGATCTTCGGCACGGCGGTCTCGCTGTGCGGCAGGCGCCCGCGGTACTCGGCGAAGCCGCTGCCGGTTTCCTTCGCGGCGTTCAGGATCGTGACGAACAGCGGTTTGCCGTCCGGGTCGAGATAGTCGCCGACCTGCGTGTTGACGAGCTTCGGCAGCGTCGGATGCATCAGCACGACCGGCTTCGAGTCCATCACGAACACGTAGCCCGAATCGCCGTAGCGCATCGCGGCGAGGCTCGCGAGCGCGTCGCGCTTCGCGTCGGCCTCCGGCAGCGTACCGCTCTGCGCGAGTGCGTGGTACGCCTTCACGATGCCGGCCGCCGAATCGACGAGATTCGCGATGCCTGCCTTGCGTTCGGCGAGCATCGTCGCGCGCGTCTCGTACGCGCTCCATGCGCCGACGCCCAGGAGACCGATCCATACCAGCGCAAGCGCGAGCCACAGCTTGCGGTTCAAACTCATTCTGCTCATCTGCGTGCCTCTGTCGATGTCGATGCGCACGCTGCGCGCGAACGGCCTGCCGCGCGCAAACGCTTGCCCATTCATTTACGGCACCGAGGCTTACAACTTGAATACGGCCGGCGCCGCGAACCGGCGATCGACAGGCCGCCCGCGCCCCGCGCCGCACCGCGACCGCCGGCGCGACAGTCCGCATCCGCTGTGCTAAAAAGACCGGCTAGCCGGCACACGAAGAGCCGGCGCCATTCCGAGGGCCACCCATGTACGTCATCGACATTCACTACACCGCATCGCTCGAGCGCATCGACGACGCGCTCGAACGCCATCGCGCATTCCTGCAGCCGCAATTCGACAAGGGCATCTTCATCGCAGCGGGGCCGAAGGTGCCGCGCGAAGGCGGCGTGATCCTCGCGGCCCGCATCGATCGCGACGAGCTGGACGCGATCCTGAAGACCGATCCGTTCGTCATCGAGGGGCTCGCCACGTATCGCGTGACGGAATTCCGGATCACGCGTGCCGCATCCGGCTTCAACGTGCCCGCGCTGCCGTAACGCGACGCCTGCGCGACATCTGCACGATACGCGCGCAGGCCGACACGCCGCCCGACGGGCGGCGCATGCAAACAACGAAGACAGAGGGAAAACGTGACGGCGCGAGGCGGCCGTCACGTGATCGCCGGGCCGGGCGCCCGGCGGCTACCGGTCAGTCGACCAGCAGCTTCAGGTCGTGGACCCACGGGCCGGGGCCCTGGCCGTCGCGCACGAACAGGCGCAGCTTGCCGTCGCGGTCGAACACGTAGCTCGCGGCCGTGTGATCCATCGTGTAGCTGCCGGGCGTCTTGCCGGGCACCTTCGCGTAGTACACGCGGAAATCCTTCGTGACCTTCTTCAGCGCGGCTTCGTCGGCCGGCCGCAGGCCGATGAACGACGGATCGAACGCGGGCACGTACTGGCCGAGCAGCGCCGGCGTGTCACGCTCCGGGTCGACGGTGACGAACAGCACCTGCACGCGCTTCGCGGCATCGGGCCCGAGCTGCTTCAGCGCTTCGGACAACTCGGCCATCGTCGTCGGGCACACGTCCGGACAGTGCGTATAGCCGAAGAACATCACGACGGCCTTACCCTTGAAGTCGGCGAGCGTGCGTACCTTGCCGGCCGTATCGGGCAGCGAGAAGTCGCTGCCGAACTGCGTGTTGCCGGTGATGTCGAGATTCTGGAATTTCGGCGCGTTGTCGCATCCGGCGAGCAGCAGCGCTGCCGTGAATGCGCACGCGAGCATCCAGCCTTGGCGCGCGCGGCGCCCGAACCGTGATTGGAGCATTGCGTTCAAACCGTGCGGTTACACGCCGAGCAGCGGACGTGCATAGTGATCGACGAGCAGCGCGGCGAACAGTAGCGACAGGTAGACGATCGAGTAGCGGAAGGCCTTGCGGGCGAGTTCGTCCGAGTAGTCGCGATGGATCTTCCACGCATACGCGAGGAACACCGCGCCGAGCAGCACCGCGCTCGTCAGGTAGACGGCCCCGCTCATCCCGGAGATGAACGGCATCAGCGTGACCGCGAACAGGATCACCGTGTACAGCAGGATGTGCAGCCGCGTGAACTTCTCGCCGTGCGTGACGGGCAGCATCGGCAGCCCTGCGTTCTCGTAATCCTTGCGGCGATACAGCGCGAGCACCCAGAAATGCGGCGGCGTCCACACGAAGATGATCAGCACGAGGATCCACGCGTCGCCCGGCACCGCGCCGGTGACCGCGGCCCAGCCGAGCGCCGGCGGCATCGCGCCCGATGCGCCGCCGATCACGATGTTCTGCGGCGTCATCGGCTTGAGCAGCAGCGTGTAGATCACCGCGTAGCCGACGAAGGTGGCGATCGTCAGCCACATCGTCAGCGGGTTCGTGAACGTATAGAGCGTCCATGCGCCGACGCTGCCGAGCACGGCCGAGAACAGCAGGATCTGCGGGGTCGTGATCTCGCCGCGCGCGGACGGGCGCCACGCGGTGCGGCGCATCATCGCGTCGATCTTCTGTTCGACGAGGCAGTTGATCGCGAACGCGGCGCCGGCCAGCAGCCAGATGCCGACCGTACCGCCGATCAGCACGTGCCACGGCACCATGCCCGGCGTCGCGAGGAACATGCCGATCACCGCGCAGAACACCGCGAGCTGCGTGACACGCGGCTTCGTCAATGCCATGTACTGCGAAAACCGGCTACCGGGCGATTGGGAGAGGGTGCTTTGCATGGGGGCGGTCACGCCGGGGCGGCGTCGCGCACAGGCTGCGCGACACGGCCGGGGCGGCTTGAAAGGATGCGAAAGTTTAACATGACGACGAGCAGCAGCAGGATCGCGGCCCCGCCGTTGTGCGCGACGGCGACCGGCAGCGGCCACTGCAGCACGATGTTGGTCAGGCCCGTCACGAACTGCAGCAGGACCACCAGCAGCACGCCGTTCGCGGGCCGCCGCAGCGACTCGAAGCGGCGCATCTTCAGCGCGAACGCGACCAGGTAGGCGACCACCACGAACGCAAACGTGCGGTGCGTCCAGTGGATCGCGACCAGCGCGTCCTGCGTGATCGCCTCGCCGTCCTTCGTCATCCCGAGCGCGCGCCACAGGTGGAAGCCGTGCTGGAAATCCATCGGCGGGATCCACTGGCCGTTGCAGGTCGGGAAGTCGGTGCACGCGAGCACCGCGTAGTTGGTGCTCACCCAGCCGCCGAGCGCGATCTGCACGACCAGCAGCACGAGCGCCGCGAGAGCGGCCGCGCGATAGCGGCCGGCTTCGGGGTCATGCGACGGCAGCGGCGTCTGCCGCGCCGCGAGCCAGCCGAGCGTGCCGAGCAGCGTGAGGCCGAGCAGCAGGTGGATCGTGACGATCACCGGCTGCAGCTTCATCGTGACCGTCCACGCGCCGAACGCGCCCTGCACGAGGATCAGCAGCAGCAGGCTCGTCGGCCACCACGGCGACACGTGCAGCGGGCGGCGGCGCAGCCGCGCGGACCACGCGATCACGACCTGCGCGATGATCAGCACGCCGATCGCCATCGCGAAATAGCGGTGGATCATCTCGATCCACGCCTTCGACATGCTGACGGGGCCCGTCGGCATCGCCTGGTGCGCGGCCGTGATCGCGGCATGCGCGATGAACGGCGACGACGTGCCGTAGCAGCCGGGCCAGTCCGGGCAGCCGAGCCCCGAATCGGTCAGCCGCGTGAAGCCGCCGAACATCACCAGGTCGAGCGTCAGGAAGGTGGTGATCCACACCAGCTTGCGAAACTTGTTGTCGTCGGCCTTCACCCACACGTACGACAGCGGCAGCAGCGCGATGCAGAAGCCGATCAGGCCGAGTTGCAGTAGATACGCCATCGGTTCAATGCCTCTCGTGTTGCGTTAGCCGATGCTCGACCACTTCAGCAGCTTCGTCACGTCCGCCTTGATCTTGCCGGGGTTCGGATCCTTCGGGAAACGCATCATCAGGTTGCCGTTCGGATCGACCATGTAGAGGTGGTCGCTGTCCTTCGTGCCGGCGTCGGCCGGCAGCCACGCGGCCACCGCGGCCGGATCGGCGACGAGCCGGCGCGTGTCGGGGTACGCGTCCAGCACCTTCTGCGGCATCGCGCCCGCATCGCTGCGCAGCCACACCATCGTGAGCCGGTGCCGCTCGCCCGCCTGCGTGACGCGGATCTGGCGCATGAAATAGAGCTTCTTCGCGCAGGCCTCGTCGCACGCGCTGCTGTCGGTCATCACGAACAGCCACACGCCGCGCAGCGACGCCAGCGGCACGGTCTTGCCGGTTTCGTCGGTCACCTGCAGATCCGCGGGGATCGGGCGCTGCGGCTCGATCAGCGTGCCGTAGTTGGTCGAGCCGCCCTTCGGCTTGATCACGTAATAGGTGAAGTACGACGCGATCATCGGCGCGGCGCACACGAGACCCAGCAGCACGAGCATCCAGCGGCCGCGCTTGCGGGCCGCCGGCGACATCGGCGCAGCGGCCGAACCCTGACGGGGAGATTGCATGGACAAATCAGACCTCTCGAAACGAACCCGCGGCGCGAGCGCCGCGTCCTGGCATGGCGCTCATGCGCCGGCCGACTTCTTCGCCGCACGCCGCGCAGCGTACAGGCCGAAGCCGAGCGCGGCCGCCGCCATCGCCCACCACTGAAACATGTAACCGTAATTGCGCTCGACGCCGGTCGTCGCCGCCGGCCAGTCACGCACGAGCTTGTCGCCGTCGTCGCTCGTCTGCTGGATCACGAACGGCTGCAGCGGCAGCCCCGTTTCCTTCGCATACGCGGCGACGTCCAGGTTCTGCCGGATCTTCTGGTGCGCCGCCGACCCGCCTTCGCCGAGCTCGAACGCCCGCGACGCGTCGGCGCGCGCGATGCCCACGATCTCGACGTCGCCCGCGGGCGTCGCGAACGGCTCGATCGCCGTGCGATCGGCGATATTGCGCGGCAGCCAGCCGCGATTCACGAGCACGACGCCGCCGCCCGTGAGTTTAAACGGCATCACGACGTAAAAACCCGGCTGGTCGTTATACGGCCGATTGTCGAGGAACACGGCCTGCTCGGGCAGGAAGCGGCCTGTCGCACGCACGCGATGGAACTCGATCGACGCGAGCGGCATCGGCTGCGCGCCGACGTCGACGGGCGCCGCCTGCTCGTAGCGCGCGATGCTCGCCTGCAGCGCTTCCTTCTGGTGCGCGCGGTCGCGCTGCCAGAAACCGAGACGGATCGTGACCGCGACGACGACGAGGATCAGCAGCGCGGGCAGCCAGCGGATCTTCATCATGCGGCCCGCCCGGCACCTGCCGACAAGCGAAGTGCGATAATTATCCTCTTCCTTTCGAATTGCCGTCGTCCGGTTCGTGTCATGCACATACTCGTTCCCATCGCCTTCGTCCTCATCATTGCCAGCATGGGCTCGGCGCTCTACTTCATGATGCACGACCGCGGCCACACGAAACGCATGGTCTGGTCGCTCGCCACCCGCGTCGGGCTGTCGGTGTCGCTGTTCCTGCTCATCCTGATCGCGAACGCGATGGGCTGGATCCATTCGACCGGCCTGCCGATCGGGCGTTGATCGATTCGCCGCCGCCGCCGCTGTGACATTTCGCCGCACGGCCGCGGCACCAAGCAAAAGCGCCGCCTGACTGAGTCGCGGCGGCGCCCGAGGGGTGAAGGCCGGCAGTCACGCTGCCCGGCCGACCCAATGAAAACGGCCCGCGCATTGCTGCGCGGGCCGTTGTTCCATTTACAGCCAGTAGACGACGACGTACAGGCCGAGCCAGACGACGTCGACGAAGTGCCAGTACCACGCGGCGCCTTCGAATGCGAAGTGGTGATCGGGCTTGAAGTGGCCGCGGATCATCCGCACCAGCACCACCGCGAGCATCGTGCCGCCGAGGAACACGTGGAAGCCGTGGAAGCCGGTCAGCAGGAAGAACGTCGAACCGTACACGCCCGAGTTCAGCGTCAGGTTCAGTTCGTTGTACGCGTGGTAGTACTCGAAGCCCTGCAGGAACAGGAAGCAGATACCGAACGCGAGCGTCGCGGCCAGCCAGGCGATCGCCTTCTTGCGATGATCGTCACGCAGCGCGTGGTGCGAGATCGTCAGCGTCACGCCCGACGACAGCAGGAATGCGGTGTTCAGCGTCGGGATCGGCCACGGGCCCATCGTCTTGAAGTGACCGGCGAGCGCGGCGGGGCCTTCGTTCGGCCACACGGCGGAGAAATCCGGCCAGATCAGCTTGTAGTCGAGGCTGCCGAGCTGGTGCAGCGCGATTTCACGCGCATAGAACAGCGCGCCGAAGAACGCGCCGAAGAACATGACTTCCGAGAAGATGAACCAGCTCATGCTCCAGCGGTACGACTTGTCGACGTTCTTGCCGTAATGACCGCCTTCCGATTCGGCGATCGCGTCGCCGAACCAGTGATACAGCGTGAAGAGCAACCACAGCAGGCCGAGCAGCGCCGTAAACGGCGCCCAGTCGTGACCGTTGATCCACAGCGCCGCCGATCCGAGCATGACCAGCAGGCCGATGGCCGCACTGATCGGATGGTGCGACGGATGCGGCACGAAATAGTACGGGGTCTGGTTTTGACCGCTCATGCTTGATTCTCCACTTCTGTCCAATTTGTGTACCGGAAACCGCTCCGGCTTTATTTCTTGCGCGGCGTGACCACCACCGCTCCTTCCTGCACGCGCCGCCGTGGCGCCGCGCACTGCATTCTTCTTTCGTGGCCGCGGGCTTCAGCCCACGACGGCACGCACGACCAGGATCAGCACGCCGATGAACAAACCGGCTGCCAACAACGCGACGATCAGCACGTGCAGCGGATTCAGCTGCGTCGCGTCGGCCTCCAGGTCACGCCGCTTGCGCACCCCGAAAAACGACCACAACACCGCTTTCAGCGCCTGGCCGAACGACCCGCCCCGCTTGCCCTCCGTCATCGCCCCGCCTCCGTCGTCATGCGTCCGGCTTCGCCGCGCCCTGCGCCGCGGTCTTGCCCGGCGCCGGCGCCGGCGTGGCCGGCGTATTCAGCTCGAAGAACGTGTACGACAGCGTGATCGTCTTCACGTCCTTCGGCAGTTTCGGATCGATCACGAACACCACCGGCATCTTGCGCGACTCGTTCGCGGCCAGCGTCTGCTGCGTAAAGCAAAAGCACTCGATCTTCTTGAAGAACTCCGTCGCCTGCTTCGGCGCGTAGCTCGGAATCGCCTGCGCAACGACCGGCCGGCCCTGCCCGTTCGTCACGTCGTACACGATCGTCATCAGCTCGCCCGGATGCACGTCGAGACTGTTGTGCTCCGGCTTGAAACCGAGCGGGCCGCGCGCGTTCGCATCGAACTCGACCGACACCGTGCGGCCATAGTCGACCTGCGAGTTCTTCACCTCGCGCTCGCTGACATCGCGCTGCACCAGGTTGTTGATGCCGGTGATCTGGCAGATCGCCCGATACATCGGGATCAGCGCGAAGCCGAAACCGAACATCAGCCCGGCCACGACGAAGAGCTTCACCAGCATCGAACGATTGAACGCGCGATCGACGGCGCCCTCTTCCGGCTTCGACATACGACAACTTCCTCGCTACTGCGTCTGTTGCTGCATCAGTGAGTGGACAGCCACCACTGCTTGATCACGACACCCACAAAAAAAACGGCGGCGATGACGAGCAGGGTGAGGCCGAGCCGCTTGTTGCCCGCGCGGATCTGCTCGGGCGTTCGTCTTTGTTGTGGATTCCGGTTCATCTGAAACTTCGGTTCGGCGCCCGCCGCGCCTGCCTGCGCGGCAGGCAGCGGCGGAACGCACGGTGAAACTTACTCGACGTGCGGCGGTTGCTCGAACGTATGGAAGGGAGCCGGGCTCGGCACCGTCCACTCGAGGCCTTCCGCGCCATCCCACGGCTTGTCCGACGCCTTTTCCAACTCGCCGCCGCCACGGTAGGCCGGCAGCGCGACCGCGAACAGGAAGTACACCTGCGCGAGGCCGAAGCCGAATGCGCCGATCGTCGCCACCTGGTTGAAGTCCGTGAACTGCGCCGGGTAGTCCGCGTAGCGACGCGGCATGCCTGCGAGACCGACGAAGTGCATCGGGAAGAACGTCAGGTTGAAGAAGATCATCGACGCCCAGAAGTGGATCTTGCCGCGCGTCTCGTTGTACATCCAGCCCGTCCACTTCGGCGCCCAGTAGTACCAGCCCGAGAACAGCGCGAACAATGAGCCGGCCACCAGCACGTAGTGGAAGTGCGCCACCACGAAGTAGGTCCCGTGATACTGGATGTCGAGCGGCGCCATCGCGAGCATCAGGCCCGTGAGGCCGCCGAACGTGAACACGAACAGGAAACCGATCGCGAACAGCATCGGGGTTTCGAACGTCATCGAGCCGCGCCACATCGTCGCGAGCCAGTTGAACACCTTCACGCCCGTCGGCACCGCGATCAGCATCGTCGCGTACATGAAGAACAGCTGGCCGGTCACCGGCATGCCCGTGGCGAACATGTGGTGCGCCCAGACCATGAACGACAGGATCGCGATCGAAGCCGTCGCGTACACCATCGAGCTATAGCCGAACAGCGTCTTGCGTGCGAACGCCGGGATCACCTGCGACACGATCCCGAACGCCGGCAGAATCATGATGTACACCTCGGGGTGGCCGAAGAACCAGAAGATGTGCTGGTACATCACCGGGTCGCCGCCGCCTGCCGCGTTGAAGAACGACGTGCCGAAGTGGCGGTCGAACAGCACCATCGTGATCGCGCCTGCCAGAACCGGCATCACGGCGATCAGCAGGTAAGCCGTGATCAGCCACGTCCACGCGAACATCGGCATCTTCATCAGCGTCATGCCCGGTGCGCGCATGTTCAGGATCGTCACGACGATGTTGATCCCGCCCATGATCGACGATGCGCCCATGATGTGGACCGCGAAGATCGCGAAGTCCATGCCCGGGCCCATCTGCGTCGACAGCGGCGCGTAGAGCGTCCAGCCGGCGGCCGTCGCGCCGCCCGGCGCGAAGAACGAACCGACCAGCAGCACGGCCGCGACCGGCAGCAGCCAGAAGCTGAAGTTGTTCATCCGCGCGAACGCCATGTCGGACGCGCCGATCTGCAGCGGAATCATCCAGTTCGCGAAGCCGACGAACGCCGGCATGATCGCGCCGAACACCATGATCAGGCCGTGCATCGTCGTGAGTTCGTTGAAGAACTCCGGACGCATGATCTGCAGGCCCGGTTCGAACAGCTCGGCCCGGATGGCGAGCGCCATCACGCCGCCCGACAGGAACATGATGAACGAGAACAACAGGTACAGCGTACCGATGTCCTTGTGGTTGGTGGCGAACAGCCAGCGACGCCAGCCGTGCGGCATTTCGTGCGCGTGGTCGTCGTGCGCGTGGTCCGCGGCTACGTCGTGCCCGATGCTAGACATGAGAATCTCCTAATGCGAATACGTCGACTAACTCAGCGACACGTCAAGCCGCCGGGCCGATCTCGACACGCCGGGCTTCCTTCGCGTCAGCCCCGCCCGTGATCGTTTCCGGCTTTTTGAGAATAATGTGGTCTTCCGCCACGCCTGCTGCCTTCAGCGCGTCGCGCACGGCTTGTGCGCGATGCTTCGCCAGTTCGGCGTTCGCGTCGGCCGAGCCCGTCTTGTCGGTAAAGCCCGACAGCGCGAGCTTCGCGTCCGGATGTGCCTTCGCATAGTCGGCCGCGGCGGCGATCGCCGCCTTCGCGTCGGCCGGCAGCACGCTCTTGCCCGTCTCGAAGTAGATCGTCGACAGCGCGGCCGAGGCCGCTGCCGCCGGCTGCTCCGCGCCCGACGCAGCCTGCGCCGGTGCCGAAGCGGCTTCCGCCGGTGCCGCTGCCGCTGCGCCCGCCGCGTCTTCCGGCAGCTTGCCGTTACGCGCGTCGGCCACTTGCTTCGGCTGCAGCAGGTCGTTCTTGTGGTTGCCCCACGAATTGCGTTCGTACGTGACGACCGAGGCGATGTCGAGATCCGACAGCGACGCCCACGACGGCATCGCGCCCTTGCCGTGCAGCACGCGCTCGACGTGGGCGGCGATCGGGCCGTTCACGATCGGGCTGCCGTCCATGGCCGGGAACGCGCCGAGGCCCTTGCCGTTCACCTGGTGGCAGGCCGCGCAGTTCGCCTTGTAGACTTCCTCGCCGTGCGCGACGAGTTCAGCCATCGTGTAGACCTTGTTGGGATCGACTGCGGCGCTGGCCAGCTTGGCCTTCTGCGCGGTGACCCACTTCGCGTAGTCGTCATCCGACAGGACTTCGACCACGACCGGCATGTACGCGTGTTCCTTGCCGCACAGCTCGGTACAGAAACCGCGGAACGTACCGACCTTGTCGGCCTTGAACCACGTGTCGCGCACGAAGCCGGGGATCGCATCCTGCTTCACGCCGAACGCGGGCACGTACCACGAGTGGACGACGTCGTTCGCGGTCGTGATGATGCGGATCTTCTTGTTGACCGGCACGACGAGCGGGTTGTCGACTTCCTGCAGATAGGTGTCGGTGATCGGCTTCTTGCCCATCACTTCGTCACGCGGGGTGCTGAGCGTCGACAGGAAGCCGATGCCCTCGCCCGGGCCCTTCACGTAGTCGTAGCCCCACTTCCACTGGTAGCCGGTGACCTTGATCGTGAGATCGGCGTTGGTCGTGTCCTTCATCGCGACGACGGCCTTCGTCGCCGGCAGCGCCATCAGCACGACGATGACGAACGGCACGATCGTCCAGATGATCTCGACGGTCGTGCTTTCATGGAAATTGGCGGCCTTGTGGCCCTTGGATTTGCGGTGCGCGAAGATCGAATAGAACATCACGCCGAACACGCCGACGAAGATCACCGTACACAGGATGAGCAT
The DNA here is from genome assembly GCF_030482505.1 of Burkholderia sp. AU45274. Lineage (NCBI taxonomy): Bacteria > Pseudomonadati > Pseudomonadota > Betaproteobacteria > Burkholderiales > Burkholderiaceae > Burkholderia > Burkholderia sp. AU45274. The sequence continues at coordinate 452,293 of NZ_JAUJQE010000005.1, forward strand.
CATCGTGTGGAGATCGTAGAGCTCCTCGGCGATCTTCGTGACAGGCGGCTGAAAGTTGATCTCGTTGACACGGGGGCCGCCCGGGCTATCACCGACCGCCAGGGCGGCACCGGCAAAGAGCAATCCGCTGCATGCCAGCACGCCCGCGAGGGCTCGCTTGATTGTTTTCATAGCATCCTTACCCAAAATTTCCATTCAAACCCTCCCCCGTCGCAAGCGACCGGCCCTATCCGCCGGTGCCCGCGCCTCGTCAGCCGCAGCGCCTGAGCGATACGCGCAGTTCGTCGGCGAACTGCGCCCGCTTGTACTGCGCGAGATGCTGACCGATTACGACGGTCTGCCCGCGCGATACCAGCCGAATCGGATCGCGTGGCGTCGCACCCGGCTCGACCCGCACCCAGCGCGGGTTGAATTCGATCTGCGTGAGCCGCTCCGCATCCATTCGCTCGATCACGAGCCGGTGCGGATACAGCCTGATGCGTTCGTAATCGACCGCATGGCGAGCATAGATCGCAAATGCGACACCCACAGCCAGCAACTCGATTCCGGTGAAGGGCATGACGAGCCAAGCCCCCCGCCACATCAGCAATGTCGCGATCACCAGCGAGAAGCCCGCGAGCGACGCATAAAACAGCACGAACTGGCGCGGCGACGCCGAACAGTTGCGTTTCATCAGCCAGTCTTCCAGGACCGGCTCGCCGTTCGTCGTCTCCGCCAACACCCTCGCTGCTTCCATCGCCGCCTCACGCGAATGGCATGCGATGCATGCCTGCATCGGACTCGTCGGCCCGTATTGCGGGGACCCCGGGACGACAAGCTGACGCATTATAGGCGGGTTCAATGGCATCCACAAGCAAGCGACTATCGGCCCGCGAGCCAAGCGCGACAAGCTTTCCGGCCATTTTAGGCGCCAATTCGACCCCGCTTTGCGCCGCTAATTTCAGACATAACAAAACCCCTCTTTACCGCTTTACCGATTCTTCGGACGCCCCTTTCCGATGTCCTCGATGCGCACGATCCCGTGCCCTTCGGCGGTCGTGCGCGGCACGGCCTTCCACGCGTGGCCGTAGATCACTTCGAATGTCAGCGGAATCGTGCCGTCCTCGCGCCGGCGGGCCTCCAGCGCGTCGCCGAGCGCCGCGCGAAAGCGCCGCGTCGCGCGCTGCGGCGCCTCGCGGTCGAACGGATAGGCGCCCCAGCGGCGCACGTCGGCCAGCAGCGAGTCGGGGGATTTGTAGGTGACGGTCAGCACTTCCTGATCCATCACGGGAATCTCGAAGCCGCTCTCGACGAGCATGTCGCCGAGGTCGTGCATGTCGACGAAATCGATCACGCGCGCGGCGGGCGGCGCCATGCCCAGCGCCGCTTCGGCGTCCGCGCAGGCCGCGCGCAGTTCGCGCAGCGTATCGGGGCCGAGCGTGCTGAACATCAGCAGCCCGTTCACGCGCAGCACGCGCTGCCATTCGGGCAGCACCGCGTCCGGGCGCGAATGCCAGTGGAGGGCGAGATTCGACCAGATCAGGTCGAACGCGCCGCCGGGGAACGGCAGCGCGGCGAAATCGGCCTGCGCGACGCGCGGGCCGCGCGGGCCCAGTGCGCGGCCGAGCGAGGCCGGCAGCCAGCGGCGCCAGCTCGTCTGCTCGACCTCGCGCTGCCCTGCTCGCGCGAGCATCGCGCCGGACAGGTCGACGCCGAACACGGGCGCCTCGGGAAAGCGCGCGCGCAGCGCCGGCAGGTCGTCGCCCGGGCCGCAGCCCGCGTCCAGCACGGCTGCGGGGCTCACCTTGATGTATTCGAGGCGCTCGTTCATGCGCTGCGCGATCTCGCGCGGCAGGAACGCGACCGCATCGAACGTGGCGGCACGGCGATCGAAGATCCGCCGCAGGCGCCTTGCGTCATTGGCCGGACGGCCGGTTGAAGTCGAAGCTGGGGACATGTCGGGCACACTGGCGAAGAGCCCGAAGTATACTCGCTCGCCTCGCAGGCTTCATTGAGGCGGGGTGTCAGGAGTGTTGCAATGATCCGCCGTTCCGCCCCGCGCACGATGCGCGTCGCTTTGTCGCAGGTTCGCGCGCTGGCAGCGCGCGTCGCCTCGGTCGCGCTGCCGAATCGCTGCGCACTGTGCGGCAATTTGTCACACAGCCTGATTTGCGGTGCTTGCGACGCCGCGTACTGGAATGAAGCGCGACTGCGCTGCGACGTCTGCGCGCTGCCGCTGGGCATCGGGCCATCGCGTTCGCCCCCGCGACGCGGCGCTCGCGCCGGCCGCGTTACCGCATACCGTTGCGACGCGTGCCGCACGGCGCCGCCGCCGTTCGATGCGACGCTCGCGCTGGCGGATTACCGCGCACCGCTCGACGGGCTCGCGCGCGGCCTGAAGTTTCACCGGCAACTCGCGCTCGGCACCGAATTCGCGGCGCGGCTCGCCCGGTTGATCGACGATACACCCGGCGCCGGCGGCTTCGACCTGGTGGCGCCGGTGCCGCTGTCGCACCGGCGGCTCGTTGCGCGCGGCTACAACCAGGCGTGGGCGATCGCGCGCCCGCTCGCGCGGCGGCTCGGCGTGCGCGCGGATGCGGTGCTGCTCGCGCGCGTCGCCGACACCGCGCCGCAGTCGCGGCTCGACCGGCACGCACGACGCGACAACGTGATGGCGGCATTCGCGGTGGCGGGTGGCGTCGCGGGCCGCCACGTCGCGCTCGTCGACGACGTGATGACGTCCGGCGCGACGCTCGCGGCCGCCGCGCATGCACTGAAGGCCGCGGGCGCCGCGCACGTGACGAATCTGGTTGCGCTGCGCACCGCCAGGGATTAATTAGATAGAGAGGCCAGCCGCCCGAGCACGGCGGCGGCCGCCACGAACCGGCCGGCCGGGAACGCGCACATGGCGCCGCCCCGGCCGGCCCAGCCAGACCGAAACATGTTCAACGTCGTCCTCGTCGCCCCCGAAATTCCGCCGAACACCGGCAACGTGATCCGCCTGTGCGCCAACACGGGCGCGCGTCTGCACCTGATCGAGCCGCTCGGCTTCCCGCTCGACGACGCGCGGATGCGCCGCGCGGGCCTCGACTATCACGAGTATGCGCAGATGCGCGTGCACCGCGACTGGGATGCGTTCATCGCGACGGAAACGCCCGACCCCGCACGGATGTTCGCGTTCACGACGCGCGGCTCGGGCCGCTTCCACGATCACGCGTTCCTGCCCGGCGACTGGTTCGTGTTCGGCTCGGAAACGCGCGGCCTGCCCGCCGAGCTGCTCGAGCGCTTTCCGAACGAACAGCGCGTGCGCCTGCCGATGCGGCCGGACAACCGCAGCCTGAACCTGTCGAACACGGTCGCGGTGGTCGTGTTCGAGGCGTGGCGCCAGGCCGGCTTCGAAGGCGGCGCCTGACGCCTGCACGGCGCAGCGCGCCACGCGGGACGCGTCACGTCCGTGCGAGCCGCGCGCGATACAGGTCGTAGATGTCGGGAGAAAAGCACGCGAACACCACGCGTGCGAGGTTCGGCGCCTGCGGCAGCATTTCGGCGACGGTGCCCACCGCGATCTCGACGGCTTCCTCGGCCGGATAGCGATAGATGCCGCAACTGATCGCCGGGAACGCGATCGACGTCGCCGCGACCTCCTCGGCCAGCTCGATCGCGCGCCGGTAGCACGACGCGAGCAGGTCGGCCTCGCCGCGCCCGCCGCCGTGCCACACGGGCCCGACCGCATGGATCACGTAGCGCGCCGGCAGCCCGTGGCCGCGCGTGAGCTTGGCGTCGCCCGTCTCGCAGCCGCCGAGCGTGCGGCATTCGGCCAGCAGGCCGGGGCCGGCCGCGCGATGGATCGCGCCGTCGACGCCGCCCCCGCCGAGCAGCGAGCCGTTCGCGGCGTTGACGATCGCGTCGACATCGAGCGTCGTGATGTCGACGACCTGCGCATCGAGCGTGGTGGAATGGATCTGCAGCATGACAACCTCCCGGAACGCCGGAGACTGTTCAAGCGTAGCGCGCTTTGACGCCGCGCGCCCGCAGCGAACACGGCACCCAAAGGCGCCGGGTCGTATTACTCGGCGCGCGCGTCGCGCCGCAGCAGGCCGCTGACGGCGTCGCGCGGCGCGATGCCGTCGAACAGCACGCCGCACACGGCTTCGGTGATCGGCATTTCGATCGACTGCGCGCGTGCGATGGCCAGCACGGCCTGCGCGCAGCGCACGCCTTCGGCCACGTGGCCGAGCGCGCCGAGGATGTCGTTCAGCGTGCGGCCGGCCGCCAGTTGCAGGCCGACCGTGCGGTTGCGCGACAGGTCGCCCGTGGCGGTGAGGATCAGGTCGCCGAGGCCCGTGAGGCCCGTGAAGGTTTCCGCCCGGCCGCCGAGCGCGACACCGAGGCGCGACATTTCGGCGAGGCCACGCGTAATCAGCGCGGCGCGCGCGTTCAGCCCGAGGCCGAGACCGTCGGCGATGCCGGTCGCGATCGCGAGCACGTTCTTCACCGCGCCGCCAACCTCGACGCCGACCACGTCGTCGCCTGTATAGATCCGCATCGCGCCGTGATGGAACGCGGCGAGCGTGCGCTCGCGGCATTCGGCGGACGTGCTCGCCACCGTCAGCGCGACGGGCAGCGACTGCCCGACTTCGCGCGCGAAGCTCGGCCCCGACAGCACGCCGTTGCTGAGCTGCCCGGGCAGCTCGGCCGCGATCACCTGATGCGGCAGCAGATGCGTGTCGGCCTCGAAGCCCTTGCAGACCCAGACGACATGCGCGGGCACGCAGCCTGCGTCGCGCATCGCATGACACAGCGTGCGCAACCCGGCCACCGGCGCGGCGATCACGCACAGTGCGTCGTCCGCGGCGCCATGCGCGAGCGCGGCGCCGAGATCGGCGTCGTAGCGCAACGCGTCAGGCAGCGCGATGCCGTCCAGATAGCGGGAATTTTCGTGCCGGGCCTGCAGCCCGGCGATGAGCGCGGCGTCGCGCGCCCACAAAAGCGTATCGTGCCGCGCGGCCAGATGGCCCGCGAGCGCGGTGCCCCAGGCACCGGCGCCGAGAACGGCTACTTTCATACCCAGCACCGGTCCGAGTGAAACGTCAGTTCAGCGTCGTGCCGTTCGGTGCGCCTGCTGCGGCACCGGCCTGCTGCTGAAGCTGCGCGAGGCGTTGTTCGTACAGCGCCTGGAAGTTGATTTCCGCCAGGTGGATCGGCGGGAAGCCCGCACGCGTGATCGCGTCGGCGATGTTCGAACGCAGGTACGGGAACAGGATCGTCGGGCAGGCGATGCCGACGAGCGGGTCGAGCTGTTCATCCGGAATGTTGCGGATGTCGAAAATGCCGGCCTGCTTCGCTTCGATCAGGAACGCGATCTTGTCCTTCACCTTCGCGGTGACGGTGCCCGACACGACGACTTCGAACACGCTTTCCGCGAGGCGGTCGGCCTTGACGTCGACTTCGACTTCAACCGACGGCATGTCCTGCTCGAGGAAGATCGCCGGCGAATTCGGCTGCTCGAGCGACATATCCTTCAGGTAGACGCGCTGGATGTTGAAGAACGGTTGGTTTTCGACGTCGGACATGGTGTTTCCCTAAAAGTGGTGACGGGGCGGCCCGGCTTCACGCCGGCCGCCACGGATGAATCCTGCGCGCCCAAGCCGCGGCGCGGCCGGCGGCCATTCTGCCCTAATCAGGCCGCTTGCAGAAGCGGGACGAGCCCACCTTCGCGGTCGAGCTTCGACAGATCGTCGTAACCGCCGACGTGCGTGTCGCCGATATAGATCTGCGGCACCGTGCGGCGCCCCGTGCGCGTCATCATTTCGTCGCGGCGGGCCGGATCGCGGTCGATCAGCACCTTCTCGATCTGCTCGACACCGCGCAGCTTCAGCAGGCGCTCGGCCTGGATGCAATACGGACACACCTGCGTGCTGTACATCAAAACCTTGTTCACTTCGCCACTCCTTGTTTGACGACCGGCATCCCGGCCTGCTGCCAGGCGGCCACGCCGCCCTCGAGCACGTGCACCTCGGCGTAACCCGCCGCCTCGACCTCGCGCGCCGCCTTCTGCGACTGCTGGCCGTTCTGGCAGACGAGCAGCACCGGCGTGCTCTTGTTCTTCGCGACCTGCGCGATTTTCGTGCCGATCTCGCCTGCCGCGACCTGGCGCGCCGACGGCAGGTGGCCGGCAGCGAAATCGGACGCGGCGCGCACGTCGATCACGACCGCGTTGCGACGGTTGATGAGTTGCGTCGCCTCCGCGGCGGACAGGCCGCCGCGGCCGCGGCGCAGCGCGGGCCAGGCCAGCAGGCCGCCGGATACCACCAGGATCGCGATAAGGGCCAGGTTGGTGTAATTGGTAAAGAACGTCACGGAATTCCGCCGGAAAAAGAGAAATCGGATGAGGACAATCCCGCCATTATAAAATAACCGTCTTGCGCGATGGCGGGCCCGGGTCGGGTCCTGCGCGACGCGCCACAGCTTCCTTCACTACCGACCGCAAGATCCATGTACAAACTCGTTCTCATCCGCCACGGCGAATCGACGTGGAACAAGGAAAACCGCTTCACCGGCTGGGTCGACGTCGACCTGACCGAACAGGGTCGCAACGAGGCCTACCAGGCCGGCGAATTGCTCAAGGAGGCCGGCTACACGTTCGACATCGCGTATACGTCGGTGCTCAAGCGCGCGATCCGCACGCTGTGGCACGTGCAGGACAAGATGGACCTCATGTACCTGCCGGTCGTCCACTCGTGGCGCCTGAACGAGCGCCACTACGGCGCGCTGTCGGGCCTGAACAAGGCGGAAACGGCCGCGAAGTTCGGCGACGACCAGGTGCTCGTGTGGCGCCGCAGCTACGACACGCCGCCGCCCGCGCTCGAGCCGACCGACGAGCGCGCGCCGTTCAACGACCCGCGCTACGCGAAGGTGCCGAGCGAGCAGCTGCCGCTCACCGAGTGCCTGAAGGACACGGTCGCGCGCGTGCTGCCGCTGTGGAACGAGTCGATCGCCCCGGCGGTGCGCGCCGGCAAGCAGGTGCTGATCGCCGCGCACGGCAACTCGCTGCGCGCGCTGATCAAGTACCTCGACGGCATCTCGGACAGCGACATCGTCGGCCTGAACATCCCGAACGGCGTGCCGCTCGTGTATGAACTCGACGAGAACCTGAAGCCGATCAAGCACTATTACCTCGGCGACCAGGACGCGATCGCGCAGGCGCAGGCCGCCGTCGCGAAGCAGGGCAAGGCGGGCTGACGCCCGTCTGCCGGGTGAGCCGGGCGGGCCGCGTCCGGTGCGGCCCGCCCGGCCCCGGCCCAGCCCCTTGCCCTGCGCCCCGCGCGAACCTTCGCGGCGCCGACGCTGTCGAATCCGCTTTCGAACCCGCGGCGCGCGCGGCGATGCCCGCCGGACCGGCTCCGGGCCCTTTTCGACGCTTTTCGCGCCGTTCCACTGAGTTATCGGACGAACAGTTATACTTGTCCGCTACATCATCCCCGCTACCGCCACGCGCTTCCCGACCGCACCAGATCTCTATGCGAATGAAATTGAAGAACATCGGCCTGATTGCCGCGGGCCTCGCCACGGGCGTGTTCGCCACGCTGCAGGTTTCCGCATCGGCCGAGCAGACCGCCACGGCGCCGCTTCCCCTCGACCAGCTCCGCCTGTTCGCGGAAGTCTTCGGACAGATCAAGCGCGAGTACGTCGAACCGGTCGACGACAAGAAGCTGCTGACGGCCGCGATCAAGGGCATGGTGTCGAGCCTCGACCCGCACTCGTCGTTCCTCGACAAGACCGACTATGACGAGCTGCAGGAGCAGACGAAGGGCCGCTTCGCGGGTCTCGGCATCGAGATCTCGCAGGAAGACGGCCTCGTCAAGGTGATCTCGCCGATCGAGGATACCCCCGCGTTCCGCGCCGGCATCCGTCCGGGCGACCTGATCACCCGCATCAACGACAAGCCGGTGCGCGGCATGACGCTCGACAAGGCCGTGAAGCAGATGCGCGGCGAGCCGGGCACCAAGGTCACGCTGACGATCTTCCGCAAGAGCGACGACCGCACGTTCCCGGTCACGGTCACGCGCGCGATCATCAAGGTCCAGAGCGTGAAGATGAAGATCCTCGATCCGGGCTATGCGTATGTCCGCATCACGAGCTTCCAGGAGCGCACGACGCCCGATCTCGCGCAGAAGCTGCAAGATATCGCACGCCAGCAGCCGAACCTGAAGGGCCTCGTCCTCGACCTGCGCAACAACGGCGGCGGCCTGCTGCAGAGCGCGGTCGGCGTGGCCGGCGCGTTCCTGCCGCCCGACTCCGTCGTCGTGTCGACCAACGGCCAGATCGCCGATTCGAAGCAGGTCTACCGCGATACGTATGACAACTACCGCCTGCCGTCCTTCGACGGCGATCCGCTGAAGAACCTGCCGCCGGTCTTCAAGACCGTGCCGATGATCGTGCTGACGAACGCCTATTCGGCGTCCGCGTCGGAAATCGTCGCCGGTGCGCTGCAGGATTCGAAGCGCGCGCAGATCATGGGCAAGACGACGTTCGGCAAGGGTTCGGTGCAGACGGTCCGCCCGATGACGGCCGACACCGCGCTGCGCCTGACCACCGCGTACTACTACACGCCGAGCGGCCGTTCGATCCAGAACAAGGGCATCACGCCGGACGTGCCGGTCGATCAGTACGCGGACGGCGATCCGGACGACGTGCTCGTGACGCGCGAGGTCGACTACACGAACCACCTCGCGAACACGCAGGATCCGAACGAGAAGAAGGAACAGGAAGACCGCGAGCAGCGCCGGATGGATCAGCTGCGCGTGCTTGAAGAGCAGAACGACAAGAAGACGCCGGAGCAGCGCCAGAAGGATCGCGATCGCAAGCCGATCGAGTTCGGCAGCGCCGACGACTTCATGATGCAGCAGGCGCTCAACAAGCTCGAAGGCAAGCCGGTCCAGGAATCGAAGTCGCTGCTCGCCGAAAGCACGAAGGGCCCGGCCGGCAAGGCCGCCACGGCCTCGAAGGCATCGGGCGCCAGCGCGAAGCCGGCTTCCGCACCGAAGCCCGCGTCGGCGCCGAAGTAAGCGCCGGCCGGCATCCGACGGGCCATCGCGGGAAGACCGCGATGGCCCGTTTTTCATGCGCGCCTAAAATAACGACACCTGTGCCGCCTCGCCACGACTCCCCATGAACGACGATCAACTCCTTCGCTACTCCCGTCACATCCTCGTCGACGAAATCGGCATCGAGGCGCAGCAGCGCTTTCTCGATGCGCATGCGATCGTCATCGGCGCGGGGGGGCTCGGCTCGCCCGCCGCGATGTACCTCGCGGCATCGGGCGTCGGCACGATCACGCTCGTCGACGCCGATACGGTCGACCTCACGAACCTGCAGCGGCAGATCCTGCACGTGACGGCGTCGGTCGGCCGCCACAAGGTCGAATCGGGGCGCGACGCGCTCGCGCAGCTGAACCCCGAGGTGACCGTGCACGCGGTCGCGGAGCGTGTCGACGATGCATGGCTCGACGCGCACGTGCCGCGCGCGAGCGTCGTGCTCGACTGCACCGACAACTTCGCGACGCGGCATGCGATCAACCGCGCCTGCGTCGCGCATGGCGTGCCGCTCGTATCGGGCGCCGCGCTGCGCTTCGACGGGCAGATCAGCACGTTCGACTTCCGCGACCCGGCCGCGCCCTGCTATGCGTGCGTGTTTCCGGAAGACCAGCCATTCGAGGAAGTCGCGTGCGCGACGATGGGCGTGTTCGCGCCGACGGTCGGGATCATCGGCGCGATGCAGGCCGCCGAGGCGCTGCGCGTGATCGGCGACATCGGCAAGACGCTCAACGGGCGGCTGATGATGCTCGATTCGCTGCGGATGGAATGGACGACGATGAAAATCGCGCGCCAGGCCGACTGCCCCGTGTGCGGGAGCCGGCACTGACGCGCGACGGGCATGCGCCGGGCGGCGCATGCGTGGTGACACTTCGCTACGATTAGCGGCGACGCGGACGCCGACTACGCAGCCGCATCCGCGCGCGGCTCCGCAACCGACAGGCGCTGCAACGCGGCCTGCACTTCCTCCGGCTCGAACGCGGCTAGCACGTCGGCCGTCGGCTTTTCGAGCGCCTTCAGGTGCGCCCGCAGGATCTCCTGCTTCACGACCAGCAACTGGCTCGGGTGCATCGAGAACTCGGTGAGCCCCATCCCGAGCAACAGGCGCGTGAGCGCCGGGTCCCCCGCCATTTCCCCGCACACCGACACGGACACGCCCGCGCGCTTCGCTTCGCGCAACGTATAGGCGATCAGGTGCAGCACCGCCGGATGCAGCGGGTCGTACAGGTGCGCGACCGCATTGTCCGCACGGTCGATCGCGAGCGTGTACTGGATCAGGTCGTTCGTGCCGATCGACAGGAAATCGAACCGCTTCAGGAACAGCGGCAGCGCGATCGCCGCGGCCGGAATCTCGATCATCGCGCCGATGCGCACGTTCGGGTCGTACGCGAGCCCCGCGTCGTCGAGCTGGCGCTTCGCCTCGCGGATCAGGTCGAGCGTCTGGTCGATCTCCTGCGCGTGCGCGAGCATCGGGATCAGGATCTTCACCTGGCCGAACGCGGACGCGCGCAGGATCGCGCGCAGCTGCGTGAGGAACATCTGCGGCTCGGACAGGCTCCAGCGGATCGCGCGCAGGCCGAGCGCGGGGTTCGGCGCCGTCTCGTAGCCTTCATCGAGCGCCTCGAGCGGCTTGTCCGCGCCGACGTCGATCGTGCGGATCGTCACCGGCATGCCCTTCATCCACTCGACGGCCCGCTTGTACGCGGCGAACTGCTCCTCCTCTTCCGGCATCTCCTTCTGATGCATGAACAGGAACTCGGAACGGAACAGCCCGACGCCGACCGCGCCGGCCTCGACGGCCGCCTTCGCGTCGTCGGGCAGCTCGATGTTCGCGTACAGATCGATCTTGGTGCCGCACAACGTTTGCGTCGGCGAGAACTTCAGACGCTGCAGCTTGCGTTGCTCCAGCAGCTTCTCGGACTGCCGGTACGAATACTCCTCGAGGACGATCGGCGCCGGATCGACGATCACGATGCCCTGGTCGCCGTCGACGATGATCAGGTCGTCCTGGCGGATCAGCGCGCTCGCATGCTGCACGCCGACCGCGGCCGGAATGCCGAGGCTGCGCGCGACGATCGCCGTGTGCGACGTGCGCCCGCCGAGATCGGTGACGAATGCCTGGAACGACTGCGACTTGAACTGCATCATGTCGGCCGGCGCGATGTCGTGCGCGACGACGATCATCTCGTTCGTGCCGTTCTTGGCCGCGCGGTCGAGCGCCTGCGACGCGGACGGCGCGCCGGCGAGCGCCTTCAGCACACGCTCGACCACCTGCTCGATGTCGGCCTTGCGCTCGCGCAGGTATTCGTCCTCGATGTCGTCGAAGTGGCGCGTGAGCAGCTCGAGCTGCTCGGTCAGCGCCCACTCGACGTTGTAGCGGCGCGTGCGGATCAGGTCGATGGTTTCCTGAACGAGCATCTCGTCGCTCAGGATCATCGCGTGGACGTCGATGAATGCGCCGACTTCGCTCGGCGTGTCGTCGGTCAGGTCGGCGCGCAGCGCCTCGAGTTCGTAATGCACGACCTCGAGCGCGGTGCGGAAGCGCTCGACCTCCGCATCGATCTGGTTTGCCTCGACCAGGTAATGGGCGACGTCGAGCGCCGCCGGCGCGATCAGATACGCTCGCCCGATCGCGATACCACGTGAGACGGGAATGCCATGCAGCGTGAAGGACACGCGCACCTCCTCTGTACAAGTAAAGCCGCGGCACACTGCTGCGATGCGCTTATGACCCCGGTTAGCGATTATAAATTCCGCGACTCCCCGCTGACTGCATGCACCGCAGCATTGCGCATTCCGCATCAATGCTTGCGACGAAAAAAATGCCGCGAAATCCGCGGCATTCTGGCTGGAAACGGCAACGATCCCGCGTGAGGATCACTGGCCTTCGCCGAACTTGTCGGCGATCAGCTTCAGCAGCGCGTCCATCGCTTCCCGCTCGTCGGGCCCTTCGGTCTCGATCGTCACGGTGCTGCCGATGCCGGCCGCCAGCATCATCACGCCCATGATGCTCTTCGCATTGATCTTGCGCCCGTTGCGCGTCATCCAGACTTCCGACTGGAAGTTGCCGGCCAGTTGCGTAAGCTTGGCCGATGCGCGCGCATGGAGCCCCAATTTGTTGACGATGGTGGTTTCTTGTTGAAGCATGATTCTCGGTCGGGTCGGTCGGGGCCGCCGGCGGCGCGCGCCGGCGGTGCGGTCTAAAACGGAAAACGGGAACTCAGTGCGACTCGGTGCGCGGCTGCGGTTCGGGCGGAATCGGCGCGCACTGGCCGCAGCCGGTTTCCGTCGGCGGCGGCGGCGTACCGGAGGACACCTCGTGGACGCCCTTCGCGCCGCCGGACAGCGCCTTGTCGACCAGCTTGTCGAGCGGCACGGTGCGGTAGCAGACGGCCCGCACGAGCATCGGCAGGTTCACGCCCGCGAGCACCCGCACGTTGTCGATCTTGGCCAGCTGGCCGGCGATGTTCGCGGGCGTCGCGCCGTACATGTCGGTCAGCACGACCACGCCGTTCTCTTCCTTGAGCCGTGCGAGCTCCGCGTGCGCGAACGCCATCACCTGGGTCGGATCGCTGTCCGCCATCACGTCGATACAGCCGATGCGGGCGGGCACGCCGCCATAGATGTGCGCGATGCAGTCCCGCAGCGCGGTGGCGAGCGGGGCGTGCGCGATGATCAGGATCCCGGCCATGTCAGATCGCTCCCGGCCGCCCCTGGCGGGCCGACACCCCGCGGCGGGGCAATGAGCGTAGCGAGTGAGGGAAACGTTCCATGTTCAGCCTTGCAACAGTTTCGGCCCGACCGCCGGGCCTATGGTGCGCGAGCGCGGCACCGGGCAAGCGGGCATTGTAGCAGGCCGGTCGAACTGCTCCGGCGACGGGGGACCTGCGCGGCCGCCGCCGGGGTTGCGCGGGAAAGCGGCTTACGCGGCCGCACGCTCCAGCGCGTCGATGAACATCGCGGCGACGTCGAAGCCCGTCTGCTCCATGATCTCGCGGAAGCACGTCGGACTCGTGACGTTCACCTCGGTCAGCCAGTCGCCGATCGCATCGAGGCCGACCAGCAGCAACCCGCGTGCCGCGAGCACCGGCCCGAGCGTGTCGGCGATCTCGCGATCGCGCGCGGTCAGCGGCTGCGCAACGCCGAGGCCGCCCGCCGCGAGATTGCCGCGCACTTCGCTGCCCTGCGGAATCCGGGCGAGCGAAAACGGCACCGGCTCGCCGCCGATCAGCAGGATGCGCTTGTCGCCGGCCTTGATCTCGGGGATGAATTTCTGCGCCATCACCGAACGCGTGCCGTCGTGGCTCAGCATCTCGATGATCGAACCGAGGTTCATGCCGTCCGGCTTCACGCGGAACACGCCCATCCCGCCCATCCCGTCGAGCGGCTTCAGGATCACGTCGCCGTGCTCGGCGTGGAATGCGCGCAGCCGTTTCGCGTCGCGCGTGACGAGCGTCGGCGCGACGAACTGCGGAAACTCGCCGATCGCGAGCTTCTCCGAATGGTCGCGGATCGACTGCGCCTTGTTGAACACGCGTGCGCCGGCGCGCTCGGCCAGCTCCAGCAGCCAGGTCGACGTCACGTATTCCATGTCGAACGGCGGATCCTTGCGCATCAGCACCGCGCCGAACGATTCGAGGCGGCGCGCGTCGACCGGCCCGGCCTCGTACCACGTCCCGCGATGCAGGTCGTCCGGGTCGCCGACGAACGTGATGCGACGCACGTCGGCCTCGACGGCCGAGCCCGTCCACGCGAGATGGTTCGGCTCGCACGCGTACACCGCATGCCCGCGCCGCGCCGCCTCGGCCATCATCGCGTAGGTCGAATCCTTGTAGATCTTGAAGCGCTCGAGCGGGTCGGCGATAAAGAGAATGTCCATGAGGTCCTGTACGTGGCGAAGGTCCGTTACACCTGGATGGCTTCGGGATCGGTCTTTTCCAGTTCGATCGACGACGCGATCAGCGACAGCCGCGCGACGACGCCGTACATGTAGAAACGGTTCGGCGGCGCGGCACCCGGCTTCGCGCCCGCATCCGGCAGCGCGGTGTGCTCGAAGCCGAGCGGCACGTAGTGCATGCCGGGCGCGTTCAGGTTCTGGTCGCGCTCGCGGCCGGCGTGCGTGCGGTAGAAGCCGCCGACCACGTAGCGGTCGATCATGTACACGACGGGCTCCGCGACTTCGTCGCCGACGCGCTCGAACGTATAGACGCCTTCCTGCACGATCACGTCGCGCACCGCGAGGCCGGCCTTCGACTCGGCCATCTGCGCGCGCTCGGCCTTCGACATCCGGCCGATCTCGGCCGCGTCGTGCACGGTCATCACGCCGCGCCCCGCCGTGCCGGCGTCGGCCTTCACGACGACGTACGGCTTCTCGCTGATCCCGTATTCGCGGTACTTGCGCGCGATCTTCTTCAGCACGCCGTCGATCGCGTCGGCGAGCGCCTGCTCGCCTTCATGCGCCTGCCAGTCGACGCCTTCCACGTGTGCGAAATACGGATTCACCATCCACGGATCGACGCCGACCATCTTCGCGAACTTCTTCGCGACGTCGTCGTAGCACGAGAAGTGCGTCGACTTGCGGCGCACGGCCCAGCCCGCGTGCAGCGGCGGCAGCAGGTACTGCTCGTGCAGGTTTTCCAGCACGGCCGGGATGCCGGCCGACAGGTCGTTGTTCAGCAGGATCGAGCACGGATCGAAATTCTTCAGGCCGAGGCGGCGCTGCGAACGCTCGAGCGGTTCGAGCACGATCTTCTGGCCGTCGGCCAGCGTGATCGGCGTCATGTCGGTGATGCTCGGGTCGAGCGAGCCGAAGCGCACGTTCAGGCCGGCCTGGCGCATGATCGTCGCGAGCCGTGCGACGTTCTCGAGGTAGAACGCGTTGCGGGTCGGCAGCTCGGGAATCACGAGCAGGTTCTTCGCGTCCGGGCAGATCTTCTCGATCGCGGCCATCGCCGCCTGCACGGCGAGCGGCAGCACTTCGGACGGCAGATTGTTGAATGCGCCGGGAAACAGGTTCGCGTCGACGGGCGCCAGCTTGAAGCCGGCATTGCGCAGGTCCACCGAACAATAGAACGGCGGGGTGTGTTCCTGCCATTCGAGCCTGAACCAGCGTTCGATCGCAGGCGTCGCGTCGAGGATCTTCTGCTCGAGTTCGAGCAGCGGACCGTTCAACGCCGTAACGAGGTGGGGAACCATGAATCACTCGCGAGCGGGAGAATGAAGATTGTAGAGCAATTGCCCTGCCCATTTGGGGATTGTTCCCGGCTTCGCAAGGGTTTGGAGGAAGTTTTCGGCTATTGACCCGATAGAGTGAAGGGTTATCCGCTACGGCAGTGGATGGCAGGAGAAAAAAAGCCCGCCGGGTGGGCGGGCCGAAGTCGCTGCGCTCATTCGGAGCGGGCGCCGTCATCGCGGCGGCCCGCCGTTGATTCGTGAGACTTATTCCACGTGCTCGCCATGCAGGATCACGTCGAGACCTTCGCGCTCTTCCTCTTCGGTCACGCGCAGGCCGATCGTCAGGTCGATCAGCTTCAGCAGCACGAAGCTCAGCACGCCGCTGTAGACCAGCGTGATCAGCACGCCCTTGGCCTGCAGCAGCAGGCTGCCGTCGGCGCCGCCGATGTCCTTGACCGCGAACACGCCGGTCAGCAATGCGCCGAGAATCCCGCCGATGCCGTGCACGCCGAACGCGTCGAGCGAATCGTCGTAGCCGAGCTTCGACTTGAGCCACGTCGCCGACCAGAAGCACACGACGCCGGCCGCGATGCCGATCACGAGGGCACCCGTCACGCCGACGAAGCCGGCCGCCGGCGTGATCGCCACGAGACCCGCGACCGCGCCCGACACGATGCCGAGCACCGACGGCTTGCCCTTGGCGATCCACTCGGCGAACATCCAGCCGAGCGCCGCGCAGGCCGTCGCGACTTGCGTCGTCAGCATCGCGAAGCCGGCACGGCCGTCGGCCGCGACCGCCGAGCCCGCGTTGAAACCGAACCAGCCGACCCACAGCATCGAGCCGCCGATCATCGTCAGCACGAGGTTGTGCGGCGCCATCGATTCACGGCCGAAGCCGATCCGCTTGCCGAGCACCAGGCACGACACGAGGCCCGCGATACCGGCGTTGATGTGCACCACCGTGCCGCCCGCGAAGTCGAGCACGCCGTCGGCCGACAGCCAGCCGGTCGGCTCCCACACCATGTGCGCGATCGGCACATAGACGATCAGCGACCAGAGCGTCATGAACACGAGCATCGCCGAGAACTTCATCCGGTCGGCGAACGCGCCGCAGATCAGCGCCGGCGTGATGATCGCGAACGTCATCTGGTAGACGAAGTAGACCGATTCCGGAATCGTCGTCGCGAGATGGCTGACGGTCAGCGTGGTCGCCTTGTCGCCCTTGATGTAGTTCATCCCGTGCAGGAACACGCGCGACAGGCCGCCGATGAAGCCGTTGCCCGGCGTGAACGCGAGGCTGTAGCCGACCACCGTCCACAGCACCGTGATCACCGCGGTGATCGCGAAGCTCTGCATCACGGTCGCGAGCACGTTCTTCTTGCGGACCATGCCGGCGTAGAACAGCGCGAGGCCGGGGATCGTCATGAACAGCACGAGCGCGGTGGAGGTCAGCATCCACGCGGTGTCGCCCGCGCTGATCTTCGACGAATCAACCGAGAACGGCGCGGTCGGCGCGGCGGGAGCGGCCGGTGCCGAAGCGGCGGCAGCAGCCGACGCATCGGTGGCGCCCGAGGCCGGTGCGGCGGCAGCGGCCGGGGCGGATGCGTCGGTGGCAGCCGGCGCCGAAGCGGCCGGAGCGGCGGCAGCCGACGCGTCGGAAGCCATTGCGGCGGGCGCGGACGCAGCCGCGGCGGACGCCGCGTCGTCGGCGAGCGCGGGGCCGACGCCGGCCGCGATCAGCGAGCCGGCCATCAGCAGGGACATCAGAAGTTTGCGCATCTTGGGTTTCCTCTTGTCGCTTGTCTTGTCTGTTCTGTTACAGCGCGTCAGCGCCCGTCTCCCCGGTGCGAATCCGGATCACTTGTTCGATCGACGTGACGAAGATCTTGCCGTCGCCGATCTTGCCGGTGCGCGCGGCCCGCTCGATCGCCTCGACCGCCTGGTCGACGAGATCGTCGGACACGGCTGCCTCGATCTTCATCTTCGGCAGGAAATCGACCACGTATTCGGCGCCGCGGTACAGCTCGGTGTGCCCCTTCTGCCGACCGAACCCTTTCACCTCCGTCACCGTGATGCCCGAGACGCCAAGCGCCGACAGCGCTTCGCGCGTCTCATCGAGCTTGAACGGCTTGATGATTGCGGTAATGAGTTTCATGAAGTCCTCTCGCTGGGTTGTCCCGTCGAATTGGTTGGAATGTTGTAACGGACTCTTCTCAGCAACTCGCATGCCAAGTCGGTTCGAGCACCGTTTCAAAGGGCTTCACCAAGGGGTCGCATCGCGTGATGTAAGGTGCGGAAGCCCGGCCGAATGGCCAACGTGGCCCGGTTTGCTGGCGCAGCGAAAGGATCGTTGCTAGAGTGCACGCACGTCCCGGATCGCCGGGGCATTCACCCATGCGGGCGCCATGCCCGGAATTCGCGCTCCGGGCGCACCATTTCCGGTCATGCGTGCATCATGGGCACGTACGCAACTGAAGATGCACATTTTTTGTGCAAGGAAGGGGAATCACATGAAGCAACCCAGCGACGTTTTCAACGATCTGCAGTCGCGCGTCAGCGATCTGCTGAAAAACTCGCCGGCCAAGGACGTCGAGCGCAACGTGAAGGCCATGCTGTCGCAAGGCTTCTCGAAACTCGATCTCGTCACGCGCGAGGAATTCGACACGCAGGCGCAAGTGCTCGCCCGCACCCGCGTGCGCCTCGAGGAACTCGAGAAACGCGTCGCGGAACTCGAGCAGAAGCTCGCCGCGCCGCAAGCCTGACGCCCTGCCCGGCCGCAAGGTCCGGGCGCGGGCCGCCTCGTGCGGCCCGCGCCCGCCGCCTGAAGCACTGAAGCACTGAAGCACTGAAGTCACCGTACCGCTATTCGTCGTCCGTCGTTCTCCGCAGCACCCCGCTCTTCGCTGTTCATCGCTCTTCGCAGTCCGTCGTTCCGCTGTTCCTCGTTCTTTCCCCGCGCCACGCCGGCAAGCGCGCACCGATTCCTCCGATTCCCGCGGCATGCGGCCTCGAACGGCCGTCGTCCGTCCGCCTTGTTTACAGGAGCCTCGCCATGTCGCTCGCCGTGGTGCGCAGTCGCGCGCCCGCCTCCGGCCGTGCGCCGGACGTCACCGTCGAAGTCCATCTCGCCAACGGCTTGCCGTCGTTCTCGATCGTCGGCCTGCCCGATCTCGAAGTCCGCGAAAGCCGCGAGCGGGTGCGCGCCGCGCTGCAGAACTGCGGCTTCGAATTCCCCGTGCGCCGCATCACCGTCAACCTCGCGCCGGCCGACCTGCCGAAGGAGTCGGGACGGTTCGACCTGCCGATCGCGCTCGGCATCCTCGCCGCGAACGGCCAGATCCCGGCCGACGCGCTGGCCGGCCGCGAATTCGCGGGTGAACTGTCGCTGACCGGCGCGCTGCGGCCGATGCGCGGCGCGTTCGCGATGGCGTGCGGCGTCGCGCGGGATTGGCAGGTTGCGGAAAGTGGCGCGGCTTCCGGCCTGGGTTTCGGCACGCTGTCCGGTTCAGGCAACGGTGGCCAAGGGGCCGGCCCGGCGCCGCGCTCCACCGCCGCGTCGAACACCCCCGAGCTGTACCTGCCGCTCGCCAGCGCCGCCGAGGCCGCGCTCGTGCCGGGCGTCACCGTGTTCGGCGCGCCGGACCTGCCCGCGCTGTGCGCGCACCTCACCGGCGCACCCGACGGGCGGCTCGCCCCGGTCGCGGCGCCCTGCCTCGACGGCCTGCCGACGCCGGCCGCCCCCGATCTCGCCGACGTGGTCGGCCAGCGCGGCGCCCGGCGCGCGCTGGAAGTCGCGGCCGCGGGCGGCCATCACATGCTGATGGTCGGGCCGCCGGGGGCCGGCAAGTCGATGCTGGCCGCCCGGCTGCCGGGCCTCCTGCCGCCGCTGACCGACGACGAGGCGCTGACGTCGGCAGCGCTCCTCTCCGCGAGCCGCCTCGGCTTCTCGCCCGCGCAGTGGCGCCGGCGGCCGTTCCGCGCGCCGCATCACTCGTCGAGCGCCGCCGCGCTGGTCGGCGGCCGCAACCCGCCGCAACCGGGCGAGATCACGCTCGCGCACCTCGGCGTGCTGTTCCTCGACGAACTCCCGGAATTCGACCGGCACGTGCTCGAGATGCTGCGCGAGCCGCTGGAGGCCGGCCGCATCACGATTTCACGCGCGGCCCAGCAAGCCGACTTCCCGGCCGCGTGCCAGCTGATCGCCGCGATGAATCCGTGCCCGTGCGGCTGGCACGGCGATCCGTCGGGGCGCTGCCGCTGCTCGCCGGACGTCGCCGCGCGCTACCTGCGCAAGCTGTCGGGGCCGCTCGTCGACCGCATCGACATCCAGATCGACCTGCCCGCGCTGTCGCCGGCCGAGCTGGCGACGCGGGCGTCGGCGCCCGGCGAGCCGAGTGCCGCGGTCGCCGCGCGGGTTGCGCAGGCGCGTGCGCTGCAACTCGACCGGCAGGGCAAGACGAACCACATGCTGAGCGGCCGCGAGACCGACGACCTGTGCCGGCCGACCGACGAAGGCGAACGGCTGCTGCGCGAGGCCGGCGAGCGCTTCGGCTGGTCGGCGCGCGCGTATTTCCGCGTGCTGAAGGTCGCGCGGACGATCGCCGACCTGGCCGGCGACCCGCTGCCGACGGCCGCGCAGATCGCCGAAGCGATCCGCTACCGGCGCGCACTGACGGCGCTCTGAACGCCCTCGGAGGACAAAATCCGGCTGTCAAGACTTGACTTATGCACAATTCCGCGAATCCGGCCCCGGATCAGGGCTCGGCGAGACCTTTGCAGCACGGAATCCGTATCCCATTGTTTTTATTGACTTTTATCAAAACGCGAGCGAGCGGCCAAACGGGCCGGAAGGCCGTCCCGCGCGGCTTGGCGGGAAATCCGGGCAACTTTTCAACAAAGTTATCCACATGCGCTGTGGATAGCCGAAAAAACCTCGCAAAATCCGGCGACTAGCGTCGAAAGCTGCGAATGAACTTTCAGTTGTCACAGAGTGTCTGAGCGCCCTCTCCGGCCGCCGTCAGTCGAGTTTGAACGACCCGAAAAACTGGTCGAGCTGCTCCTGCGTGAGCGGGCCGTCGGCGATCACGACGGCCTGGTACGCGTGCCGGCCGCGCGCGACGAGTCGCGCCACGATCGTCTTGTGCGCGCGATCGCCGCCGGCGGCCGCGCCCGCGACGCGCAGCTCGAGCCCGTTCACCGCGCCGCCGGCCGCGAGCGGCACGGGCACGGAAGCCGTCTGCGGCGCGCCTTCGAGGTTGCGGGACAACCCGGCACGCAGGAACTCGAGCGCCGCGCGGCGCGTGTCGTCGCGGTCGTCCGGCAGCGTCAGCGTGCCGACCGCGAACACCGCGCCGTCGACGTGCGCGGCCTGCATCCGCATCGGCATCGACGCGCCGCCGATCGCCACCGGCTGCTCCTCGACGGTCGGCTTCGCCGGCAGGTCGATCGTGTAGCCGGCGTCGTTGTGCAGCGTGCGCCAGTCGTACGACGGCGAGCACGCGGCCAGCACCGCGCTCATGCACGCAAGCGCGGCGAAGTGTCGCAGCGGACGAAAAAGGGGGTGCAACGAAACGGTGACTTCCTTCGGCATGGCGTGGATCGGGCAGGCAAAACGGGCATTATCCGCTGAACGTGACATCCGGGATGCGTGGCCGCCGTCGGTGCGCAAGCCGCATTCGCGCTAAAATGAGCGCCGAATTTCGATGTCCTTTGCATTGATCCGCGTCATCGACCGACTCCGAGAGCACCAGATGAACACCACGCCTCCCGTCCGGCGCAGCGCCGGCCCCGTCCGCTACATCGTCGCCGCCGCTGTCGTCGCGGCGATCGCCGTCGCCGGCTTCTTCGCGTTCAACGGCAAGTCCAGCGTGCCGGACGCCACGTTCACGCTGCTGTCGGGCCAGAAGGTCTCGACTGCAGGCGACCTGAAAGGCAAGGTCTATCTCGTGAACTTCTGGGCGACGAGCTGCGCAACCTGCATGCAGGAAATGCCGCAGATGGTCGATACCTACAATCGCTTCAAGGGTCAGGGTCTGGAATTCGTCGCGGTCGCGATGAACTACGATCCGCCGATGTACGTCGCGAACTACGCGCAAACGCGCCAGCTGCCGTTCAAGGTCGCGCTCGACGACGGCAGCGTCGCGAAGCAGTTCGGCAACGTGCAGCTCACGCCGACGACTTTCGTCGTCGACAAGGACGGCAAGATCCTGAAGCGCTACGTCGGCGCACCGCAGTTCGCGGAACTCGACGCGCTGCTCAAGAAGGCACTCGACGGCAACGCGGCCTGAGCGCCGCCCGATCCGGCTCGAAGGGCCGCGCACCGCGCCCTTCCCCGCACCACGGACCGCACGACCGGGCAAGCCGGTTCCGCGGTCCGTTTGCTTTTCAGCGCTCGGTTTCGCCTTTCGCCGACAGCCCGTAGCGCTTCATCTTCTCGTACAACGTCGCCTTGCCGACATGCAGCCGGTCGGCCGTCGCGGCGACCGCGCCGCCCGTCTGGTTCAGCGCCTCGGCGATCACCGCGCGCTCGAATTGCTCGATGCGCTCCTTCAGCGTCTGCTCGCTGTCGGCGTCGTCGCCGCTCGCGCCCGTCTCCTGCGGCATGTCGGCCACGCCGAGCACGAAGCGGTCGGCCGCGTTGCGCAGCTCGCGCACGTTGCCAGGCCAGTCGCGCTGCATCAGGCTCGCGCGCTGCCGGTCGGTCAGCACCGGCGCGGGCCGCGCGTAGCGCACGGCCGCATCGAGCATGAAGTGCTCGAACAGCGGCACGATGTCCTCGCGGCGCTCGGCCAGCGGCGGCAGCGCGATCGTCACGACGTTGAGGCGGTACAGCAGGTCGCGCCGGAACGTGCCGGCCGCGACGAGCTCGCTCATGTCGCCCTTCGCGGCCGCCACCACGCGGCAGTTCACGCGGATCGGCTGGTTCGAGCCGAGCCGCTCCAGCACGCCGTCCTGCAGCACGCGCAGCAGCTTCACCTGCAGCGCGAGCGGCATGCTCTCGATTTCGTCGAGGAACAGCGTGCCGCCCGACGCATATTCGAGCTTGCCGACGCGGCGCTTCGCGGCGCCGGTGAACGCGCCGGGCTCGTAGCCGAACATCTCCGACTCGAACATCGGCTCGGGCAGCGCGCCGCAATTCACCGCGATGAACGGCTTGTCGCGGCGCGGCGACAGCTCGTGCAGGCTGCGCGCGATCAGCTCCTTGCCGGCGCCGGTGTCGCCGTTGATCAGCACCGACGCATCGGTGGGCGCGACGTTCGCGATCAGCTTGCGCACCTGCTCGATCGCGGGGCTGCGGCCAATGATGCGCGGCGCGACGACGTTCTGTCCGGCCAGCTCGCGCCGCAGCGCGTGGTTCTCGAGCACGAGCTCGCGGCGCTCGAGCGCGCGGCGCACCGTCTCGATCAGGCGCTCGGCCGCGAACGGTTTTTCGATGAAATCGTATGCGCCGTCGCGCATCGCCTGCACGGCCATCGAGATGTCGCCGTGCCCCGTGACGAGGATCACGGGCACGTCGGGCACGCGCTCGCGGCACTGCGCGAGCACGTCGAGCCCGCTCGCGCCGGGCAGCCGGATGTCGCTGACGATCGCGCCGGCGTTATCCGCGACGATCGCCTTCTCGGCCGCCTCGGCCGACTCGAAGCCGGCGACGTCGAACCCCGCCAGCTGAAGGCTCTGCACGCTGGCCCGGCGAACGAGCGCATCGTCTTCGATATAGATCACTTGCAGCCGGTTGGCCATCGTACTCACTTGCTCCTGACGGGCCGCGCGGCGGCAGCGCGCGCGGCGTCGTTGATACCGATCGTGCGCCGATCGGGCGGGCGGCGTGGCGCGCCTAGCGCGAGCCCGCCGGCTCGGACACGGAGTCCGGATGATGCGTGCGGGCGCGCCGCAGCGTCAAGACGAACAGCGCACCGCCCGACGGCGCGTTGCGTGCGGTCAGCGCCCCGCCCGCGTCGCTCGCGATCGACGACGAGATCGCGAGGCCCAGGCCGAGCCCGCGCCCCATTTCCTTGGTCGTGAAGAACGGCTCGAACAGGCGCGGCAGCAGGTCAGGGGCAATGCCGCTTCCGTTGTCGCGCACCTCGACGGCGAGCGTGGCCGCCGACACCGCGATCGTCACCTCGATCGCCGGCGCCGCCACCCCGGCGACCGCGTCGAGCGCGTTGCCGAGCAGGTTGATCAGCACCTGTTCGAGGCGCAGATCCTCGCAACGGGCGACGAGTTCGGGATAGTCGCGCGCCAGATCGAGCGGCGCATCCTGCGCGGGCGACACGGTCGCGTCCTGCAGCGTCAGCGTGAGCGCGACGCCGCGCAGCCGCTCGTCGAGCAGCGACAGCACGCTGCGCAGCGCGCGCACGACGAGCGCCTGCTCGTTGCGTGGCTTCGCGCGGCCGACGAACAGCTTCAGCTGGTTCGTGATCTTGCCCATCCGCTCGGTCAGCGCGGCGATCGCCTCGAGATTCTCGCGCGCGGCCGCCTGCTCGCCGCGATCGAGCAACACGCGCGTGTTGTCCGAGAAGCTGCGCAGCGCCGCGAGCGGCTGGTTCAGTTCGTGCGTGATGCCGGCCGCCATCTGGCCGAGCGCGGCGAGCTTGCTCGCCTGGATCAGTTCGTCGTGCGCGGCGCGCAGCTCCTGCTCCGCACGGATCCGGTCGCCGACTTCCTTCTGCAATTGCTCGTTCGCTTCCGACAGGTCGGCCGTGCGCTCCTCGACGCGCCGGTTCAGCTCCGCGTACGCCTGTTGCAGCAGCGCGCGGCCGCGGATCATTTCACGCACGCGCGCGCGGCGCATCCGCCAGTAGAACGCGAGCAGCGCGACCGACACGAAGCCGAAACCGGTGACGATCGTCGCGTTGCGCGCATCGGCGTCAACGGGCGCGATCGGCGCGAGCGTGACGAGCAGCCAGTCGGGCTCGCCGATCCGGCGCTTGCTCGCGAGGAACCGCGGCGCGCGCATGCCGGGGCCCAGGCGCACGATTTCCGCATCGGGGCCGAGCACCTGCTCGATGCGCAGCGGCAGCGGCGTGACGGGCTGCTGCGCGTACTGGCGCGTCTCGTAGATCGACGCGGCGACAGGGCCCGTGAGCGGGCGCAGCGTGTGGTACTTCCATGCGGGCACCGACGACAGGAACACGACGCCGTGATCGTCCGCGACGACGAGCGGCTCCGACGCATCGGCGCCCTGGAACCATTCGAGGTTGAGCTTCACGACGACCACGCCCGCGATCTTGCCGTCGCGCCACACGGGCTGCGAGATGTAGTAGCCGGGATCGCGCGAGATCGTGCCGATCCCGAAGAAGCGGCCGACCTGGCCGTTCATCGCATCGAGGAAATACGGGCGGAAGCGGTATTCGGTCCCGACGAAGCTGTCGGGCGCGCGCCAGTTGCTGGCGGCGACACACAGGCCGTCCGCGCCGATCACGTAGGTGACGGTCGCGTGCGCGTGTTCGTTGAGGTCTTCGAGATAGCGATTGACGCGCCCGGTGTAGTCGGCGCGCGTCGGCTCGGCGAGCAGGTCCTGCACGTACGGATGGCTGCCGAGCAGATAGGGCAGCGACTCGTAGCGGTCGAGCGTGCTCTTGAGCGCGTTGGTGGTGCGGTCGACGCGCACCGCGGCGTTGCGCTGCAGCTCGGCGACGCCGCGCCGCCAGGTGATCGTCCACGTCAGCGTGCACGCCGCGGCGAGCGCGGCGGCAAGCACGACGAGAATGAGCAGACGGCGCGTCACGGTCGAGGCTTCCTGGCGATGCGGATCACCTATTGTGTCATAGGCCTCCGCCCTTCCGCCTCGACCGCCGCGGCTCGCACCGCCGGCGGGCGGTGCCGCCGCCTGCTCCTTCATGACGTCAGACGCCGGCCGTCTCGGTCGGCGCCACTTCGCCGCCGCCCTTCAGCGCCTGGCGCAGCTTGTTGCGGTCGAGCTCCTTCTCCCAGGCCGACACGACGACCGTCGCGACGCCGTTGCCGACGATGTTGGTCAGCGCACGGCATTCGCTCATGAAGCGGTCGATGCCGAGGATCAGCACCATGCCCGACAGCGGGATCGTCGGCACGACGGCCAGCGTCGCGGCGAGCGTGATGAAGCCCGCGCCCGTGACGCCGCTCGCGCCCTTCGACGTCAGCATCGCGACGGCGAGCAGCGTGAGCTGCTGCATCCACGTCAGTTCGATGTTGGTCGCCTGCGCGATGAACAGCACGGCCAT
Organism: Burkholderia sp. AU45274; assembly: GCF_030482505.1. Taxonomy (NCBI): domain Bacteria; kingdom Pseudomonadati; phylum Pseudomonadota; class Betaproteobacteria; order Burkholderiales; family Burkholderiaceae; genus Burkholderia; species Burkholderia sp. AU45274. The sequence goes on from NZ_JAUJQE010000005.1 coordinate 477,746, forward strand.
CGTCATGTAGATGTTGGTGCCGTCGAGGTTGAACGAATAGCCGGTCGGCACGACGAGGCCGACGACCGAACGCGAGCAGCCGGCCTTCTCGAGCTTTTCCATCAGCTGCGGCAGCGCGGCTTCCGACGAGCTCGTGCCGAGCACGATCAGCAGCTCTTCCTTGATGTAGGACACGAAGCGGATGATCGAGAAGCCCGTGACCCGCGCGATCGTGCCGAGTACGACGAGCACGAACACGACCGACGTCAGGTAGAACGTGCCGATCAGCTTGAGCAGCGGCACCAGCGAGCCGACGCCGTACTTGCCGATCGTGAACGCCATCGCGCCGAACGCGCCGATCGGCGCCAGCTTCGTGACGATGTGCACGATGCCGAACAGCACGCGCGTGAGCCCGTCGATGAAGTCGGTGACGACCTTGCCGCGCTCGCCGAGATGCGCGAGCACGCTGCCGAACAGCAGTGCGATCAGCAGGATCTGCAGGATCTCGCCCTGCGCGAACGCATCGACCATCGTGTTCGGGATGATGTGCATCAGGAAGTCGACCGTCGACTGCCCGTGCGCCTTCGCCGCGTACGACGCGACGGCCTTGCCGTCGAGCGTCGCCGGATCGATGTTGAAGCCGACGCCCGGACGCAGGATGTGCGTGGCCGCCAGGCCGAGCACCAGCGCGAAGGTCGACACGATCTCGAAGTACAGCAGCGCCTTGCCGCCGACGCGGCCGACCTTCTTCATGTCCTCCATGCCGGCGATGCCGGTAACGACCGTACAGAAGATGATCGGGCCGATCACCATCTTGATCAGCTTGATGAAGCCGTCGCCGAGCGGCTTCATGTCGGTGGCGATCGACGGATAGAAGTGGCCGAGGATCACGCCGACGATGATGGCGAAGATCACCTGCACATAGAGCACTTTGTAGAAGGGTTTCTTCTTCACGATGGTTCCTGCAGAAGTAGATGAGCCGATGGAAACGGCGTCACGCGCGCGGACGAATGTCACAGGGGAAGATTCACTCGCCCGCGCGGCTGCCGTGCCGCAACAAGCGATGCCTCAGGACGTCCGGAGGGGGAGGAAGGCAGTGGTCATCGATTGTCTCCTTGCTTGCTGTAGTAGTTCGGCCGGGGGAGGGCCGTGCGCTTTATATTGCAAGGTCAATGCCAGGTTCCTGAAACCCGTCAAACCTTTGTATTCATTGTATTTCTCATAATGCGGCAGGCAAGGAAATCCGGGTTTCCGGATTTCCGGAAAATATCCGTCCGGCGATCCGGACGGATGCACTCATTCATCTGACGAATCAATGCTGCACGGCGCGGCCGGCCAGCACGCCCGTCTGCGCGTAGAACTCCTGCTGCGCGAACGCGTCGCGCTCGCGCCGCGCGCGCTCGCCGCGATCCGCGAGCGAGCCGACGACGATCCCGATGAACGCGAGCGGCACCGACACGAGCGCCGGGTTGTCGAGGAACACCGGCGCGTGCGCGTGGTGCAGCACGTCGACCCACACCGACTTCGACAGCACCGTGAGCGCGACCGCCGACACGAGGCCGAGGCCGCCGCCGAGCACCGCGCCGCGCGTCGTCATCCCGCGCCAGAAGATCGACATCGCGAGCACCGGGAAATTGGCGCTCGCGGCCACCGCCGCGACGAGGCCGACCATGAACGCGACGTTCACGTGCTCGAACAGGATCGACAGCCCGATCGCGACCGCCGACAGCGCGATCGTCGCCGCGCGCGAGATGCGCATCTCGACGCGCTCGTCGGGCTTGCCGCGTGCCCACATCTGCGCGTACAGGTCGTGCGAGATCGTCGTCGCGCCGGCGAGCGTAAGGCCCGCGACCACCGCGAGGATCGTCGCGAACGTGACGGCCGCGATGAACCCGTAGAACCAGTTCCCGCCGACCGCCTGCGCAAGCTTCACCGCGACCATGTTCGAGCCGCCGAGCAGGTCGTGCGTCAGGTTGAACGTGCCGTTCGCGCCGAGCTTGAAGAACTCCGGATGCTGCGCGAGCAGCACGATCGCCGAGAAGCCGATCACGAAGGTCAGCAAATAGAAGTAGCCGATGAAACCGGTCGCATAGAGCACCGACTTGCGCGCCTCCTTCGCGTTCGGCACCGTGAAGAAGCGCATCAGGATGTGCGGGAAGCCGGCCGTGCCGAACATCAGCGCGATGCCGAGCGACAGCGCGTTGGCCGGATCGCGGATCAGCTTGCCGGGGCCCATGATCGACAGCGCGCCCGGATGCACGGCCACCGCGCGGCGGAACATCTCGTCGACGCTGAAGCCGAATTCGCTCAGTGCAAGCACGACGAGCAGCGTCGCGCCGCACAGCAGCAGCACGGCTTTGATCACCTGCACCCAGGTGGTCGCGGTCATCCCGCCGAAGAACACGTAGACCACCATCAGCACGCCGACGATCAGCTCGGCCGTGCCGTACGACAGCCCGAACAGCAGTTGGATCAGCTTGCCCGCGCCGACCATCTGCACGACGAGGTACAGCACGACGATGGTCAGCGAATTCGCGGACGTCAGCAGCCGGATCGGCCGCTGCGCGAAGCGGTACGCGACGACGTCGACGAACGTGAACTTGCCGAGGTTGCGCAGCGGCTCGGCGATCAGGAACATCACGAACGGCCAGCCGACCAGGAAGCCGATCGAGTAGATGAGCCCGTCGAAGCCGAACATGAACACCATCCCCGACAGCCCGAGGAACGACGCGGCCGACATGTAGTCGCCCGCGATCGCAAGCCCGTTCTGCAGCCCGGTGATGCCGCCGCCGGCCGTGTAGAAGTCGCGTGTCGAGCGCGTGCGGCGCGCGGCCCAGCGCGTGAGCGCGAGCGTCGCGAACACGAACGCGAAGAACATCCCGATCGCGACCGGGTTCAGTTCGACCTTGTCGGGCATCGGGCCCGCGACGGATACCGCGTGCGCGGCGGTGGAAGCGAGAACGGCAGGCGCGCCGAGTGCCATCGAGAGTCGTCGCATGTCGGCCTCCGTCACGAACGCTGCAGGATCGCGTCGACGCGGCGGTCGAACGCACGGTTCGCGCGCAACACGTAGCACGCGGTCAGGCTGATCGCGACCAGGATGATCGCGACGCCGGTGGCGATCCCGACCGTCATCGTCGCGCCGTGGTACAGCGGCGCGGCGAGCACGTGCGGCGCGAGCGCGACGAGCAGGATGAAGCCGTAGTACGTGGCGATCATCAGCGCCGTCAGCGTGAAGCTGAAGCGGCGCCGCGCACGCACGAGCTGCTGGTAGTCACGGCGCGCCGTGACCGATTCGATGACGGAAAGCTCCATGGTGTCTCCAATGTCTCCTCGTCGTCGCGAGGAATGTCTTATGGATGGCTGGCGCGTCGACTGCTCCGCCCGCGCCACGGCGGCAAGGCATGAAACGCGTTACACAATGCGATCCGCACGCAGCCGCGCAACCTCGTCGGCCGACATCCCGAGCCAGCCGCCGAGCACCGCATCCGTATCGGCACCGAGCACCGGCGGCGCGCCGCGCACCGGCAACCGCGCACCATCGAACCGGTACGGCGGCGCCAGCACGTCGACGCCGCCCGCGACCGGATGCGGCTGCCGCGTGACGAGCCCTGCGCTCGTCGCGCGTTCCGACTTCAGCGCCTCGTGCAGCCCGAGCACTTCGCCGCACGGAATGCCCGCGTCGGCGAGCGCCGCGAGCAACGTCGCGCGCGACCGGCGTGCGAGTTCGCCGCGAATCTCGGGAAGCAGCTCGGCGCGGTTTTCCGAGCGGCCGAGGTTGGTCTTGTAGCGTTCGTCGGCCGCGAGATCGGGCCGCTCGATCGCGTCGCAGAAGCGGGCGAACTGCGTGTTGTTGCCGACCGTGATCACGAGCGGGCCGTCGGCCGCGTCGAACACGCCGTACGGCACGACCGACGGATGCGCGTTGCCGTAGCGCGGCGGGTCCTCGCCCATCAGCAGCGCGTCGAGCCCGTAGTACGCGGTAATCATCAGCCCGCAGTCGAACAGCGCCATTTCGATGCGCCGCCCGCGCCCCGTTGCGTGTCGTTCGTACAGCGCGGCGAGGATCGCCTGCGCCGAATACATGCCGGTGAACAGGTCGACTGCCGCGACGCCGAACTTCAGCGGCGGCTGGCCGGCCTCGCCGTTCAGCGCCATCAGCCCGGCCTCGCCCTGCACGACGAGGTCGTAGCCGGGCCGCGCGGCCTCCGCGCCCGAGCGGTCGTAGCCGGAGATCGCGCAGTGCACGACGCGCGGATTCAGCTCGGCCAGCGCGTCGTAGCCGAGCCCGAGCTTTTCCGCGCCACCGAACTTGAAGTTGTGGAGCACCACGTCGGCCTGCGCGGCCAGCTCGCGCGCGAGCCGCCGCCCGTCTTCGGTCTGCAGGTCGAGACAGATCGAGCGCTTGCTGCGGTTCACGCTGTTGAAGTAGGTCGTCTCGGTGTCGCCGATCCGCAGGCCCCAGTCGCGCGTGTCGTCGCCGCGCGCCGGATGCTCGACCTTGATCACTTCCGCGCCGAAATCGGCGAGCACCATCGCGCACCACGGGCCCGCGAGCACACGCGAGAAATCGAGCACCTTCACGCCGGCCAGCGGCAATGCGCGCGATTCGTTCGTCATCCTTGTCTCCTCCGTTCGCGTCGTTCGTCTTTACTGTTTCGACAGCGCGATGTAGCGCGCGAGGTGATGATCCTCGTCGCCGAGCTGGTGATCGATCATCACGAGGCGCTTCGCGTAGTGCGACAGCGGCAGCTCCCACGTCATCCCGATCCCGCCGTGCAGCTGGATGCTCTCTTCGGCGACGAGCGTGCCGATCCGGCCGATCGTGTACTTCGCCGCCGCGAGCGCGCGTTCGCGCACCCCGCGCGGCGCATCGAGCTGTGCGGCCGCGTTGATCACGGCCGAGCGCGCCTGCTCGACTTCGAGCAGCAGGTCGGCCATCCGGTGCTGCAGCGCCTGGAAGCTGCCGATCGGCAAGCCGAACTGCTTGCGCGTACGCAGGTAGTCGAGCGTGTATTCCTTCGCGACGTCCATCGCACCGAGCGCCTCCGCCGACAGCGCGAGCAATCCGTAGCCGAGCACGCGTTCGAGCAGCTCGGCACCTGCTTCACCGTCGTGCGTGCCGAGCGCGGCATCGGCCGGCAGCACGACGCGTTCGAAGCGCACCTCGGCCGCGCGGCCGCCGTCGATCTTCCGGTAGTCGCGCAACGATACGCCCGGCGCATCGGCCGGCACGACGAACAAGCCGATGCCGGCCGCATCGTCGTCGTGACCCGACACCCGCGCGCTGACGACGAAGAACGCCGCTTGCGCGGCCTGGTCGACGACGCCCTTCGCGCCCGTCAGCACCCAGCCGTCGCCCGAGCGTTCGGCGCGCGTGCGCACGGTCGTCAGTTCGTAGTGCGAGCCGGGTTCGTCGTGCGCGAACGCGGCGCTCGCGCTGCCGTCGATCAGGGCGGCCAGCCGGTCGCGATGCGCGGCGCCGCCGGCGAGCGACAGCGCCCGCCCCGCGAGCAGCGCGCCGAGGAACGGCTCGACGACGAGCCCGCGCCCGAGGCATTCGAACACCACGGCGATGTCGAAGCCCGCGCCGCCGAACCCGCCGTCGGCTTCGGAAAACAGCGCGCCGACCGTGCCGAGTTCGGCAAGGCGCCGCCACATCGCGCGATCGAAACCTTCGGCCGACTGCGCGATGCGATCGCGCACCGGGAACGCGTACTGTTCGGCGATGAAGCGGTTCAACGTATCCGCCAGCATCCGGCGGTCTTCTGTGTGCTGGAAATCCATCGTCGCGTCCCTCGTTACAGCCCGAGCATCATCTTCGCGATGATGTTCTTCTGGATCTCGTTCGAGCCGCCGAAGATCGACAGCTTCCGGTTGTTGAAGTACTGCTGCGCGGCGCTCGCGGCTGCGTCCGGGCCGACCGGCTCGCCGTCGTAATCGGCGTCGAGTGCTTCCTCGACGAACGGCTGCGCATACGGCCCCATCGCGCGCCGCATCAGCGCGGTGATCTCCTGGCGGATCTGCGTGCCGCGGATCTTCAGCATCGAGCTTTCCGCGCCCGGCGCACCACCGCCCGCGACCGCGGCCAGCACGCGCAGGTTGGTCGTGCGCATGTTCTCGAGTTCGATCTCGACCCGCGCGACGCGCGCCGCGAAGAACGGATCGTCCGCGAGCGGCCGGCCGTTCTTCGTGACCTTCGCGGCCACCGCGCGCAACCGGTCGAGCGCGGCCGTCGAGAAGCCGATTCCGGCGATGTTGGTGCGCTCGTACGTGAGCAGGTATTTCGCGTAGGTCCAGCCGCGGTTCTCCTCACCGACGAGGTTGGCCGCCGGCACGCGCACGTCGGTGAAGAACACCTCGTTCACTTCGTGTTCGCCGTCGAGCGTGATGATCGGGCGCACTTCGACACCCGGCGTGTTCATGTCGATCAGCAGGAAGCTGATGCCTTCCTGCTTGCGCACGTCGGTCGCGGTGCGCACGAGGCAGAAGATCATGTTCGCGTAGTGGCCGAGCGTGGTCCACGTCTTCTGGCCGTTCACGAGGTAGTGCTCGCCCTGCGCGTCGATCCCGCGCACCGCGCTCGTCTTCACCGATGCGAGATCGGAACCGGCGCCCGGCTCCGAGTAGCCCTGGCACCACCAGTCGGTGCCGTCGAGGATGCGCGGCAGCCAGTGGCGCTGCTGCGCGTCGTTGCCGTACTTGATCAGCACGGGGCCGAGCATGTTCACGCCGAACGGCACGATGCGCGGCGCACCCGCGAGCGCGCATTCGTTGTCGAACAGGAACTTCTGCGCGACGCTCCAGCCGGGGCCGCCGTATTCGCGGGGCCAGTGGCTCGCGAGCCAGCCGCGCGCGTTGAGGATCGCGTGCCATTCGCGCATGTCGTCGCGCGTGAGATGCAGGCCGCCCTTCACCTTGCGCGCGATGCGCGCGGGCAGTTCGGCTTGCAGGAAGCGCTGCACTTCGGTGCGGAAGGCTTCCTCTTCGGGAGTGAAATTGAGGTCCATCTTCGGTCCGTGGCGAATGCGGTGGGCGTTCAGTCGATGCGGTTCAGGCTCGCGAAATCCGCGCCGCGCGCGACGAGATCGACGAGCAGCGGCGACGGCTTCCAGAACAGCGGATCTTCCTTCGCGAACGCGCGGATATCGGCGAGCACGTTCGCGAGGCCGACCGTGTCCGCGTAATGCATCGGGCCGCCGCGATAGCGCGGGAAGCCGTAGCCGTGCAGGAACACCGCATCGACATCGAGCGGGCGCAGCGCGATCTTCTCGTGCACCACGTTCGCGCCTTCGTTGATCATCGCGGCGAGGTAGCGGCGCAGGATCTCGTCGTCGGTGAAGGTGCGCGGCGTGACGCCCTTCTTCGCGCGCTCTTCCGCGACGATCGCCTCGACTTCCGGGTCCGGCGTGCCGACGCGCGCGCCGTCCGGATACAGGTAGTAGCCGCGCGCGGTCTTCTGGCCGAACCAGCCGCGCTCGCACAGCCGGTCGGAAATCGCCACGTAGCGTGCACGCGGGTCGCGCGTCGCCGCGCGGCGCTTGCGGGTCGCCCAGCCGATGTCGCCGCCCGCGAGGTCGACGACCTGGAACGGCCCCATCGGGAAGCCGAATTCGCGCACCGCGCGGTCGATCTGGTACGGCGACGCGCCGTCTTCCATCAGATAGTCGGCCGCCGTGCGATAGACCGCGAGGATCCGGTTGCCGATGAAGCCGTCGCACACGCCGGCGCGCACCGGCGTCTTCTTCAGTTGCTTGGCGAGCGCGAATGCAGTCGCGACAACGTCCGCGCTCACGCGGGCCGGCACGACGATCTCGAGCAGCTTCATCACGTTGGCCGGCGAGAAGAAATGCAGGCCGATCACGTCGGCCGGGCGGTCGATGCTGGCGGCCAGCTCGTCGATGTCGAGATACGACGTGTTGGTCGCGAGCACCGCGCCTGGCTTGCACACGCGCGCGAGTTCGGCGAACACGGCCTTCTTGACGGCCATGTCCTCGAACACCGCCTCGATCACGACGTCGGCCTGCGCGAGCGCGTCGTACGACGTGCTGCCCTTGAAGCGCGCGAGCCGCGCCGCGTGCGCGGCCGGCGTCATCCGCCCCTTCGCGACGAGGCCGTCGTACACCTTCTCGACGTGCGCTCGGCCACGTGCGAGCGATGCTTCGTCGCGTTCGATCATCGTCACCGGCAGCCCGGCATCGAGCGCCGCGACCGCGATGCCCGCGCCCATCGTGCCGCCGCCGACCACGCCGATCCGCTCGACCGGCCGCGCGCTCGCGCGCCGCGCCTCGGGCGCCTTCGCCGCTTCGCGCTCCGCGAAGAACGCATGCACGAGGCCCGCGCGCTGCGGGCTGTCGATGCACTGCAGGAACAAGCTGCGCTCGAGCTTCATCCCCGCGTCGAACGACTGCGTGAGCGCGGCCTCGACGGCGTCGACGATCTTCGCCGGCGAGAACAGGCCACGCGATTTCTTCGGCAGCTCGGCACGCGCCGCATCGATCGCGGCCTGCGCGGCCGCGCGGTCGGCAAGCCCTCGCGCATCGCGCGTGCGACGCACCGGCGCGCCGAGCGACACGAGCTCCTGCGCATACGCGAGGCCTTCGGCGAGCGTGTCGTCGCTGTGCGCGACGCGGTCGACGAGGCCGAGCGCGAGCGCTTCGTCCGCGCTCACATGGCGGCCCGTCAGCATCAGGTCGAGCGCGGCCTTCGCGCCGATCAGGCGCGGCGCGCGCTGCGTGCCGCCCGCGCCGGGCAGCAGGCCGAGCGTGACTTCGGGCAGCCCGAGCTTCGTGCCCGGCACCGCGAGCCGGTAATGCGCGGCGAGCGCGACTTCGAGGCCGCCGCCGAGCGTCGCGCCGTGCAGCGCGACCACGACCGGCTTCGCGCCCGATTCGATCCGCTCGCATACATCAGGCAGCGACGGCGGCGCGATCGGCTTGCCGAACTCGCGGATGTCAGCGCCCGCGATGAAGTTGCGGCCGGCGCCGACGATCAGCACCGCACGGATCGCGTCGTCGGCCTGCGCCGCGTCGAGCGCGTCGGCAAGGCCGCGCCGCACCTCGGCGGACAGCGCGTTGACGGGCGGATGGTCGATCGTGACGACGAGCACCTTGTCGCGCCGTTCGCGCGTGACGGTGCCGGCCGGGCTGGCGGGGGAAGCGGGTGAGTTCATCGTGTCTCCTTGACGCGGCGGCTGGTGCGTCGACGCCGGTTCGTGGCTCACGGCCACGCGAGCGGCGCCGGGGCACCGGCCCCCGTCCCGCACGAAGCGGGACAAGATCCGGCCGTACGCCGGGCATGACCTGATTCTCGATTGATCGAGATTCATTGACAATTCCCTCCTGCTTTTACAAGCTGTCAAGTCTGACTTGACACTGAATGCTTCCGACCATTAACCGGGACGGATCAGGAGACGCGACGCATGGACCTGAACGCGCTGACGCTGCTCGTCGAGATCCTCGACGCCGGCAATCTCAGCAAGGCCGCGCAGCGGCTCAAGATGAGCCGCGCGAACGTCAGCTACCGGCTGAACCAGCTCGAGCGCTCGATCGGCCAGCAGCTCGTGCGGCGCACGACGCGGCGCATCGAGCCGACCGAGATCGGGCTGAAGCTGTACGAGCACGGCCGGCGCATCCGCAACGAACTGCTCGCCGCGCAGGAATCGGTGACGACGCTCGGCCAGGACCTGCAGGGCCGCGTGCGGCTGTCGGTGCCGAGCGGCTACGGGCAGATGGTGATGTCCGACTGGCTGCTCGCGTTCAAGCGGCTGCATCCGGGCATCGTGCTCGACGTCGTGTTCGAGAACCGCGTGGAAGACCTGATGCGCGACGAGATCGACATCGCGGTGCGCGTGATGCCGGAGCCGCCGCAGAACCTCGTCGCGCGCGACATGGGCGCGGTGCGCTACGTCGCGTGCGCGTCCGCCGCCTTCGCGGCCGAGCACGGGATGCCGGCGAGCCTCGGCGCGTTGTCGGCCGCCCCCGTCGTCACCGCGACGGTGATGGGCCGGCAGCTCAGGATCGCCGCGTATCTCGGCGACGAGCGCCACGAGGTGCTGCTCGAGCCCACGCTGGTTTCGGAGAACTTCCTGTTCCTGCGGCAGGCGATCCTCGGCGGGATCGGCGTCGGCATCGTGCCCGACTACGTGGTGCAGGACGACATCCGGCGCGGCACGGTCGTCACGTCGCTCGACGCGTACCGGCTCAGCATCTTCGGCACGCACATGTACATGCTCTACATGCCGAACCGGCACCACACGCGCGCGACGTCGACGTTCATAGAGTTCATCCTCGAACAGGCCGGAAAGACCGGCCGGGGCGGGCCCGGCGCGATGCGTCAGGGTTTCCTGTCGGGTGACAAGCCGCCGGGCACGCGGCGACAATAGCGCGCCGGGGCGGGCAGCCGCGTTGCGCCGGCACCGTCGCCTCCTTCGAATTCACTGCTGCCGAGGGTTCAATGTTCGACCGGATTCGTCCGCATTCGCGCTCCTGGACGCTGCTTGCCGCCGTCGCGCTCGTCGCGTTCAACGCCGGCTGCACGTCCCCGTCCACGCCACCGTCGGGCGCGGTGGTGCCCGTCGCCGCCGCCTCGGGCGCCGCCGTGCCGCTGCCCGGCTTCCACGCGCCCGAGCTGTCGTCCGGCTGGACCGACAAGCCGGGCTGGACCTCGCAGCACTTCATGATCGCGGCCGCGAACCCGCTCGCGACGCAGGCCGGCTACGAGATGCTGAAGGCGGGCGGCACCGCGATCGACGCGGCGATCGCGACGCAGATGGTGCTCGCGCTCGTCGAGCCGCAATCGTCGGGGATCGGCGGCGGCGCGTTCCTGCTGTACTTCGACGGCAAGGCAACGCAGGCCTACGACGGCCGCGAAACCGCGCCGGCCGCCGCGACCGACCGCCTGTTCTACGGGCCGACCGGCCAGCCGATGAGCTTCTACGAAGGTGTCGTCGGCGGACGCTCGGTCGGCACGCCGGGCGTGCTGCGCATGCTCGACGCCGCGCATCGCGCGCACGGCAAGCTGCCGTGGCGCCGGCTGTTCCAGCCCGCGATCCGGCTCGCCGAGCACGGCTTCACGATCAGCCCGCGGCTCGCGACGCTGATCGCCAGCGACAAGTACCTGAAGAACGACCCGGCCGCACGCGCGTACTTCTACAACCCGGACGGCACGCCGAAGGCAGCCGGCACGGTGCTGAAGAACCCCGCGCTCGCGACCGTGCTGCGCCAGGTCGCCGACCGCGGCGCGAACGCGTTCTACAGCGGCGCGATCGCGCGCGACATCGTCACGAAGGTGCGCAAGCACCCGACCAACCCGGGCCTGCTGTCGCTGCAGGATCTCGCGCGCTACAAGGCGAAGGTGCGCGCGCCGCTGTGCGCCGACTACCGGCGCTCGGTCGTGTGCGGGATGCCGCCGCCGTCGTCGGGCGGCCTCGCGATCGCGCAGATGCTCGGCATCCTCGAAGCGATGCCCGACTGGCAGCAGATCGGCGCGCAGAAGCCGGTGCGCAACGACGTCGGCTACGAGCCGACGCCGTTCGCCGCGCACCTGTTCAGCGAAGCCGGACGCCTCGCGTATGCGGACCGCGCGCGCTACGTCGCCGATCCCGATTTCGTGCCGCTGCCCGGTGGCAGCTGGACGAGCCTCACCGACAAGACCTATCTCGCGCAGCGCGCGCACCTGATCGGCGACAGCAGCATGGGCGTCGCGCAGGCCGGCACGCCGCAGGGCGCGACGCTCGCGATGGCCGACGACCGCAGCCCCGAGCTGCCGTCGACGTCCGACATCGCGATCGTCGACCGCTACGGCCAGGCGCTGTCGATGACGACCAGCATCGAGGACGCGTTCGGCTCGCGGCTGATGGTGCGCGGCTTCATGCTGAACAACCAGCTCACCGATTTCTCGTTCGTGTCGAACGACAACGGCCGGCCGGTCGCGAACCGCGTGCAGGCCGGCAAGCGGCCGCGCTCGGCGATGTCGCCGGAGCTGGTGTTCGACAAGAAGACGAAGCAGGTGACGATGATCGTCGGCTCGGCCGGCGGCCCCGCGATCATCAATCATGTCGCGAAGACGCTGGTCGGCGTGCTCGACTGGGGGATGACGATGCAGCAGGCGATCGCGCTGCCGAACGTCGGGTCGATGAACGGGCCGACGCAGCTCGAACGCGGCCGCGTGTCGGAAGCACTCGCCGACGGGCTGAAGGGCCGCGGGCACGACGTGCAGGTCGTCGAGATGAACTCGGGGCTGCAGGGGATCCAGCGGCTGAACGTGCAGGGGCAGACGGTGTGGTTCGGCGGCGCGGATCCGCGGCGGGAAGGGGTGGCGATGGGGGATTGAGGGTCCCCAAGCGTGGCGGCGCGGCGCGCTACGCGATGTCGTCCGGCCGCCCGGCCGTGACGACGCGTTGGCGTGCCCGATGCGCGCGGACCGCTCACTGCCCGCCCGCTCTGTCCACCCTGCGCATCGTGCTCGACACACGCATGTGTCCCGCACCATCCGCATCAATTTCGTATTCGTCTGATCGACGGCCCTTGCGTCAATCCGTATAGTCCGCTGCTCGTATCGGCATAGTCCGATCCAGGCCGGTCGTCGGCAGCGACGGCATGTTGCGGTCCCCCACAACGGCACCATCGCGCAGCCAACGAGCCGCCTGGAAGAAGACATGTCCGTATCGTGACGGCGCCTCGTCAGCCTGCGCCAACCATGCGACTCAATATCCCAAATTAATAAGGACTGCGACTCATACAATGGCCAGCATCCCCCTCCGCTCTTCCGGTCACGCGTGCCGCGCTGCTTGCGCCGCCAGCCTCTCGAAACTCGCCATCGCCATTGCCATGGTTGCACCGGGCTACGGTCAGGCCGCCGATCTGGTGCTGGATAATCTCATCATCAACGGTGGTTTGGGCGGCACGCCGACTGCCTCGGGAGCCGGCTCGATTGCCATCGGGCCCGGTGCGAAGGCAAACGGCGAGACCGGCGGCGATTACTCGGCCATCGCGATCGGCGCGGATGCCAGCGCCAATGGTCAGGCCACGATTGCGATCGGTGAAAAGGCCGGCGTTCACGGCGACCGGTCGAGCGCGTTCGGCGTATCGTCGAGCGTCAACGCGAACCGCGCGCTCGCGCTCGGCGCGGACACGAAAGTGACCGCGCACGATTCGGTGGCGCTGGGCCAGGGCAGCGTCGCCGACCGCGCCAAGACCGTCTCGATCGGCCAAGCCGGCAACGAGCGCCAGCTCGTCAATCTCCGCGCCGGCACGAAGGACACCGACGCGGTCAACCTGTCGCAGCTCAAGCCGGTCGTCGAGGCGCTCGGCGGCGATGCCGCGATCAACGCGGACGGGAGCGTACGCGGCCCGAACTACAAGATCGACGGCCAGTCGTTCAACGACGTCGGCAGTGCGCTGACGAATCTCGACGAACGCGCCAGGACCAACACGCAATCGATCACGACGCTCGACGGCCGTGTCACGAACATCGAAGGCGACGTCAAATCCATCCGCATCGACGTCGACGATCTCGGCACGCGCCTCGACAACGGCGCCACCGGCCTCGTGCGCCAGGATCCCGCGAGCCTCGCGATCTCGATCGGCGCGAACAAGGGCGGCGCGTCGGTAAGCCTCGCCGGCACGGACGGTACGCGCGTACTGACCGGACTGTCGAACGGTGTCGACGACACCGACGCCGTGACCATCGCACAGTTGAAGGCGACCGGCCTGATCGACCCGAACGGCAAACAGCTCGGTGCGCTCGTGTACGACGATCTGACACTCGCCCGCGCGACGCTCGGCGGTGTGGGCGGCACGCTGCTTGCCAACGTCGCGCCCGGCCTGATCGCAGCGGGCAGCCTGGAAGCCGTCAACGGCGGGCAACTCTTCACGATGCAGCAGAAGATCGACTTGCTCGATACGCGCCTGACGAACTTCGAGAACGACAAACCCACGAGCCCACCGCCCGGCGGGAACCACGGCAACGACTTCGCGCAGCTCGGCGACGGCTCCGGCGCAACGGGATCGAACTCGCTTGCACTCGGGCAGAACTCGAAGGCATCCGGGGACGACAGTCTCGCGCTCGGCAACAACTCGACGGCATCGGGCAACAACTCGGTCGCGCTCGGCAACAACTCCGTCGCCGATCGCGACGACACGGTCTCCGTCGGCGCACCAGGCCAGGAGCGGCAGATCACCAACGTCAAGGCCGGCACCGCGCCGACCGATGCCGTGAACGTGCAGCAGTTGCACGACCAGATCGGCAGCGTGCGTAACGACATCGACCACTATCGTCGCGACGCCAGCGGCGGCATCGCGTCCGCCGTCGCCATCGCGAACCTGCCGCAGGCGTCGCTGGCCGGCGAAAGCATGGTCTCGATCGCCGGCGGCACGTACAGCGGGCAGTCGGCCGTCGCGTTCGGCCTGTCCACCGCCACGCGCAACGGGCGCTGGGTGGTCAAGGCATCCGGCTCCACCAATACGCGCGGCACGGTCGCGGTCGGCGCCGGCGCCGGGTATCGCTGGTAAGTCGTCGTCTCGCAGTCACCGGCATCATGCGACTGGGGCCGGGCTTCGCTCGACGCGAAGCCCGGCCCCTCTTTCGTTTGCAGCGCGGGGCAATCGACCTCCGTCACGCCCCGGTGCGACTCGCAGCCTATCCCCGCCCCTTCCACGGCACGATCCGCCGTTCGACCCACCGCATCGCGAGATCGAACAGCCACGCGATCGCGCCGATGATCAGGATCCCCATCACGACGATGTCGGTGCGCAGGAAGCTCGACGCGTTGAGCACCATCTGCCCGAGCCCTGCCGTCGCGGCGACCATCTCGGCCGCGACGAGCGTCGTCCAGCCGAAGCCGATCGCGATCCGCAGCCCGGTGAGAATCTCCGGCAACGCGGCCGGCAGCACCACATGCCGCACGATCTGCGCGAAGCTGCCGCCGAGCGAATACGCGGCGTTGATCTGCTCGACCGTCGCCGCACGCACGCCGGCGCGCGCCGCCATCGCGATCGGCGCGAAGCACGCGAGGAAGATCACGACGAGCTTCGCCGTTTCGTCGATGCCGAACCAGATCACGACGAGCGGCAGGTACGCGAGCGGCGGCAGCGGCCGGTAGAACTCCAGCAGCGGATCGAGCACGCCGCGCGCGACGCGGCTCACGCCCATCAGGATGCCGGCCGGCACGCCGATCGCGGTCGCGAGCAGGAACGCGCCGAACACGCGCGCCGCACTCCACAGCAGGTGCTCGGACAACGGCAGCCCACCCTGAATGCGACCATGCCAGGCATCGACGAATGCCGTCCACACGGCTTCCGGCGCGGGCAGGAACAGCGGCGGCAGCCACTGGCGATGCGTGGCGACCCACCACAGCACGGCCAGCACCGCGACCGTCGCCGTGCTCAAGGCCGCCGTCTTCCCCTCCCCCGGCAACCGGTAGCGGCGCGACGACGGCGCACGACGTTCCGCCGCTCGAATCCGCGTGCGATCGCCCTGCTCGACTCCTGCGGCCGTTCCGTCGGCCGCCCACGAATCCTGCGTGCTCATGCTGTCCTGCCTGTGCAAAGTGCTGATCCGACCGCGTCCGACCGACGCGCCCTGTCGCGCGAGTTCATGCATCATGCGGCCGCCTCGGCCGCTTCGTCGCGATGCAGGTATGCGATCAGCCGCTCGCGCCACGCGATGAAATCCGGTGAAGACTTCACCGCGCGCGCATCGCGCGATTCGACGTAGCGGCGCGCGAACGGCAGTTCGAAGGTTTCCGCGATCCGGCCGGGGCCGGGCGTCATCACGACGAGACGCGTCGCAAGGAACAACGCCTCCTCGACATCGTGCGTAATGAAGAACACCGTCTTGCCGGTGCGCGCCCACACGTCGAGCACGAGCGCCTGCATCGTGCCGCGCGTCATCGCGTCGAGCGCGCCCATCGGCTCGTCCATCAGCAGCACGCGCGGGTCGCTCGCGAGTGCGCGCGCGATGCCGACACGCTGCTGCATCCCGCCCGACAGCTCGTACACGCGCGCATGCGCATGAGCGTCGAGCCCGACGAGCGCGAGCATCTCCCGCGCCCGCGCCGCGCGTTCGGCCTTCGACACGCGCGCGAAGCGCAGCCCGAGCGCGACGTTGTCGAGCACGTCGAGCCACGGCAGCAGCGCGTACTTCTGGAACACGACGCCGCGATCGGCGCCGGGGCCCGTGACCGGCACGCCGTCGACGCACACCTCACCGGTGGTCGGCGCGACGAAGCCGGCCATGCAGTTCAGCAGCGTCGTCTTCCCGCAGCCTGACGCGCCGAGCGCGACGACGAATTCACCGGCATCGATGCGCAGGTCGACGCGCGCGAGCGCCTGCGTCGTCGGCCTGCCGCGCTCGCCCGGATAGGCAACCGATACCTGACGGACTTCCAGCGTGCTCATGCTCAGGACCCCGCGATGATCGCCGCTTAGCGCGCGGCCTTCTGCACGAACTGCGGATCGACGCCGGCCGAATAGTCGGCGAGCACCGTCTGGATCGTGCCTTGCGATTTGAGGAAGGTGGCGGTCGCCGCCAGCGACTTCGCCGCGCCCGATTGCGCACCGCCGCCGAGCCACGTCGGCGACGCCTGCTCTGCCGCGGTCGGGAACGCATAGAGCGCGAGGCTGGCCGGCACGTCCTGCGCGTTCGCGCCCGACACCTTCGCGACCGCCGCGACCTGCGGCGAACCGACCTTCCATGCGGCCGCATGCGCGCGGTAGTCGGCATCGGCCGCCGCGAGCACCTTCACGAAGCGCGTGACGAACTCGGGGTTCTCGCGTGCGAACTTGCGGCTCACGACGAAGCCGTCGAAGGTCGCCTTGCCACTTTCTTTCGCAACCTGGCCGGACGTCGTCAGCACGGTGCCCGACTGCTTGACCTTCGCGAGCACCGGATCCCAGATGTAGGTCGCGTCGATGTCGCCGCGTGCCCACGCCGCCGCGACTTCGGGCGGACGCAGGTTGACGATCTTCACGTCGTTCGGATTGACGCCCGCGGCCTGCAGCGCGACGAGCGTGTGGAAATGCGACGTCGACACGAACGGCACGCCGATCTTCCTGCCCTTCAGCGATGCGACGTTCGTGACGCCCGAGCCGTTGCGCGCGACGAGCGCCTCAGCGTCGTTGATGTTGTCGAGCACCCAGAACAGCGAGATGTCGAGCCCCTGCGACAGCCCGGCCGCGATCGGGCTCGAGCCGGCTTCGCCGAGCTGCACGGAGCCCGACGCGAGCGCGCGGATCACGTCGGCGCCGCTGTCGAGCTTGCGGAACGTGACCTTGTAGCCGGTCGCCTTTTCGACTTCACCACTCGCCTGCGCATAGCGCCACGGCACCACCATGTCCTGGTACGCGATCACGACTTCGCGCGTTTCGGCGTGCGCCGCGCCGAGCGCGGCAAAGGCGGTCAGCGCGACGACGGCGCGGCGGATGAAGCTGAAACGGGACATGCGGCTCTCCTTCGGAATGCGGGCATTGCTGCGGGAGAGCCGACTATAGGAGCTTTGCGCGCGGCGGGAGCGAACTTATCCTGCGAAGCTATCGATGCCGTTTCAGCTTTGCTTTCCATGCTCGACCGGATTGCGTGTCCGGTCGGGTGGCGATTGCCGTGCGAACGCAAGCACGGCGTCCGCGCCAACGAAAAAGCCCGCATCGCTGCGGGCTTTGTCGGGTTCGCCGGAAGACGACGAAGCAAGGACGCTCAGACCACCCCGGCCCCATGCGCCTGCAGATCGGCGTGATAGCTCGAGCGCACCATCGCGCCGACGGCCGCGTGCGTGAAGCCCATCTTGTACGCCTCTTCCTCGTACATCTTGAACGTATCCGGATGCACGTACGCCCGCACCGGCAGGTGGTGCTCGGACGGCTGCAGGTACTGGCCGATCGTCAGCATGTCGACGTCGTGCGCGCGCAGGTCGCGCATCACCTGCAGGATTTCCTCCTCGGTTTCGCCGAGGCCGACCATCAGGCCCGACTTCGTCGCGACGTCCGGATGTAGCGCCTTGAAGTCCTTCAGGAGCTTCAGCGAGTGCGCGTAGTCCGAACCCGGGCGCGCTTCCTTGTACAGGCGCGGCACCGTTTCGAGGTTGTGGTTCATCACGTCCGGCGGCGCGGCGTTCAGGATCGAGATCGCACGGTCGAGACGGCCGCGGAAGTCCGGCGTCAGGATTTCGATGCGCGTTTCCGGCGACTGCTCGCGCACTTCGCGGATGCACTCGACGAAGTGACCGGCGCCGCCGTCGCGCAGGTCGTCGCGGTCGACGCTCGTGATCACCACGTACTTGAGCTTCAGCGCGCCGATCGTGCGCGCGAGGTTCTTCGGCTCGTCCGGATCCAGCGGATCGGGGCGGCCGTGGCCGACGTCGCAGAACGGGCAGCGGCGCGTGCACTTGTCGCCCATGATCATGAACGTCGCGGTGCCCTTGCCGAAGCACTCGCCGATGTTCGGGCAGCTCGCTTCCTCGCACACCGTATGCAGGTTGTGCTCGCGCAGGATCGTCTTGATCTCGTTGAAGCGCGAGCTGCCGGTGGCCGCCTTCACGCGGATCCACTCGGGCTTCTTCAGCTTCTCGATCGGAATGACCTTGATCGGGATGCGCGCCGTCTTCGCCTGCGCCTTCTGCTTGGCGGTCGGATCGTAGGCAGGGGTCGCGGCCGAATCGGCCGGTGCGGGGGAAGCGGTAACGTCAGTCATTCGAATGTTGTTCCAGTGCCTGCGGCTTGTCGGCGGCCGCGGATGCGCCGTCGAGGTTGGCGATCAGACGGCGCACCAGCGTGTGGGCGACGTCGTTCCAGTCGGCGGCAACCTCGAGGCTCGCCATGTCGACAGTTTCCAGTCCGGCATAGCCGCACGGGTTGATCGCAAGAAACGGGCGCAGATCCATCTTCACGTTCAGGCTCAGCCCGTGATAGCTGCAGCCGTTGCGGATCTTCAGGCCGAGGGCCGCGATTTTCGCGCCCTCGTGCACGCCGGACGCCACGTAGATCCCGGGCGCGCCCGCCTTGCGGACCGAAGCGAGATTATACGCCGCGAGGGTTTCGATCACGGCCTCCTCGATCTTCGTCACCAGCGTGCGCACCATCAGCTTGCGCCGGCGCAGGTCCAGCAGCAGGTACGCGACGATCTGGCCGGGGCCGTGGTAAGTGATTTGCCCGCCGCGGTCGACCTTCACGAGCGGCACGCCGCTGTCGGCCACCAGCAGGTGGGCCGGGTCGCCGGCCTGGCCGAGCGTGTAGACCGGCGGGTGCTCGACCAGCCAGATCTCGTCGCCGGTGTCGGCGGTGCGCGTGTCGGTGAACGCACGCATCGCGTCGAAGCTCGCCTCGTAGGTCTCGACGCCCCGCCACCGCACGGTGACCGGCGGGGCCGGCTGATCCGGGGACCCGGCGGGCGATGCGGAAACGGCAACAGGCGTGGACACGATGGAAACCGGCGAAACGGACATGGGCGGTAGTTTACCGAAAACCCGTGGGTCTCGCCGGCCTTGGGAGGGGGACGGATCGCCGGTATCCGTCGGAGGAAATGATGGTCAGACGGTACGCCAGCCGTCGTGGAGCAGCGCGGACAGCCGTTCACGCAGCCGTGCCAGCCCGCCGAGCGCGACTTCCCGGGGCGGCCGCGACACCGAGAACGCCACGCGCGTGCCCTCCCGGCCCTCCGCGCTGAGCCACAGCCGCTCGCCGCGGCGCAGCTTCAGCGTTTCGCCGTCGACCAGGAAGTAGTCGTTGACGTCGTTGCTGCGCGTCGCCCACACCGGCCCGCTCTGGACGATCAGCCGCGTGCTGCGTTGTACCTTCATCGGCACGGTTTCGCCCGCGGGGATTTCGAACGTGATGCTTGAAGAAATTTCTTGCATGATCGACTCCGCCAAAAAGTGCTTCGATGGCTACAATCGTAGTCACTCCAAGGCGTCAGACAAAACGACCAATTTTCACGTCGATGTGAGGAAAATTAGCAAATGGACCTCCGCCAGCTACCTGCGCTGAACGCGATTCGCGCGTTCGAAGCCGCCGCCCGTCACGAGAATTTCTCGCGCGCCGCCGACGAGCTGTTCGTCACGCACGGCGCGGTCAGCCACCAGGTACGCGCACTCGAGGAAGAACTCGGCGTGCAGCTGTTCACGCGCAACGGCAAGCGACTGTGCCTGACCGACGCCGGCATGCGCTACGCGCAGCAGATTCGCACCGCGCTGATGGTGATCGCCGATGCGACCCGCGACGTGCGCGCGAGCGACCGCGACCGGCGGCTCGTGGTGTCGATGCTGTCGTCGTTCGCCGCGCGCTTCATCACGCCGCGCATCGGCACGTTCATCGAGCGGCATCCGGAAATCGACGTCGAGCTGCAGTCCACCAACTCGCTCACCGATTTCGCACGCGACGACGTCGACATCGCGATCCGCTTCGGTCAAGGCAACTATCCGGGGCTGCATGTCGAGCCGCTGTTCGACGAGGTGTTCTTTCCGGCGTGTGCGCCGACGCTGAACGGCGGCAAGCTGCCGCAAACGCCCGCCGATCTCGCGCACTACAACCTGCTGCGCTCGGACGACGAGCTGTGGCGGCCGTGGTTCGACGCGGCCGGGCTCAAGACGCTGACCGAGCCGAAACGGGGGATTCTGTACCAGGATTCGTCGAACCTGCTGCTGGCCGCGATCGACGGCCAGGGCATCGCGCTCGTGCGCCGCTCGCTCGCGGTGCACGACCTGCTCGACGGGCGCATCGTGCGCCTGTTCGACATCGACGGGCCGAGCCCGTGGCACTATTTTTTCGTGTGTCCGCCGCCGCTCGTGAACACGCCGCGCGTGCAGGCGTTCAGGACCTGGCTGCTTCAGGAAGTCGCCGAATACAAGCGGCTGTGCGACGAGCTGGACGCGCGGCGCGCGGCGGGGAAGACCCCCGCCGAGTGCGCGCAGGAAGGAGGATGGAAGGCGCTTAGAGTACGACCTTGACCATAGGGTGGCCGGTCAGTGCACGGTAGATGTTGTCGAGCTGTTCCTGGCTCGTCGCCCGCACGGTGATCGTGAGGCCCGTGTAATTACCGCCGCTCGACGCACGCTCCTCGATCTTCTCGACATCGATCTCGTTGTCGTGAACGGCGACGACCTTGAAGATCGTGTCCTTGAACTCGGGGTGCGCCTTGCCCATGATCTTGATCGGGAAATCGCACGGGAACTCCAGCAGCGACTCCTTCCGGGTATCGATCGCGCCGGTCACCTCGATGGTTTTGGTCGGTTCGCTCATCATTTGCTCCGGGTTAGGTCAAACTGTTCAAACTCGCGCGCTTTCGCGCGCTGGTACGCGTCGTACAACGCCGCGAATACGGGGCCCGGCTTGCCGCCCTGCACGGGCAGATCGTCGAGCGACGTGACGGGCAGCACTTCCTTCGTGGCCGACGTGATCATGATTTCGTCGGCCGCGCGCAACTCCACTTCGCTGATCTCGCGTGCGACGAACGGGATCTTGCATTCGTCCGCCAGTTCCTCGATCAGCGCGTAGCGGATCCCCTCGAGGATCTTGTTGCTGCGCGGCGGCGCGAGCAGCTCGCCGTTCTTCACGATCCACACGTTCGACGACGAGCCTTCCGTCAGGTTGCCGTCGCGCAGCTGCAGCGTCTCGAACGCATCGCGTTCGGCCGCATGCTGCGCCATCAGCACGTTGCCGAGCAGCGAGATCGACTTGATGTCGCAATGCAGCCAGCGACGATCCTCGGCCGTCACGCAACGCACGCCCCGCGCGCGTTCTTCGGCGGACGGCAGGCGCAGCGGGCTCGTCATCACGAACACCGTCGGCACCGCGTTCGCCGGGAACGCGTGGCCGCGCTTCGCGACGCCGCGCGTCACCTGCAGATAGACCAGCGCGTTGCCGTCGCCGAGCCCTTCGGCATTCGCCGCGACGACGCGCTCGATCAGCGCACGCCAGCCCGCGTCGTCGTGCGGGCTCGCGATGCCGATCTTCTTCAGGCTGCGCTCGAGCCGTGCCAGATGCTGTTCGATCCGGAACGGCACGTGCGCGCCGTCGTGCGCATAAACGGGGACAACTTCATACACGCCGTCGCCGAAGATGAACCCGCGGTCGAGCACCGGTACACGGGCTTCCGACAGCGGCACCATTTCCTCCTGCGACGAGACGCTGAGGTAGACGATCGGTTCGAATTCGGCTTGGCTCATAGCTATGTCAGATGGGGATGAAGTCGCGAAAACAAAGGCCCGTCGTGCTTACTTCTTCTTGCTGAACATCAGCAGGATCGAGTCCCAGATACGCCCGAAGATACCCGCTTCCGGCACGGCCTGCAGCGCGACGACCGGGAATTCCGACAGCGTCTTGCCGTCGGCGACGATCTTCACGGTGCCGACCTGCTGGCCTTCCGCGAGCGGCGCGATCAGCGGCGCGTTGACGTCGACTTCCGTCTTGATCTTGTCGCCGAGGCCGCGCGGCACGGTCGCCCACTGGTCGGCCTTCACGCCGACCTGCACGGTGTTGTCCTTGCCCTTGTAGACGCGCGGCGTCGACATCGCCTGGCCGCCCTTGAACAGGCGCACCGAATCGAACGCGCTGTAGCCGTAGTTCAGCATCTTCATGCTGTCCTGCGTGCGCTCGCCTTCCTTCTGCTCGCCCATCATCACCGACACCAGGCGGCGCTGGCCGTCCACGCCCGGGATCGCGCGCTTCGCCGACGCGATCAGGCAGTAGCCGGCCGCTTGCGTATGGCCCGTCTTCAGGCCGTCGACCGTCGGGTCGAGCCACAGCAGGCGGTTGCGGTTGCCCTGGCGGATGTTGTTGTACTTGAATTCCTTCTCCGAGAAGATGCCGTAGTACTGCGGAAAATCGCGGATCAGGTGCGCGGACAGCTTCGCGAGGTCGCCGGCCGTCGTGTAGTGGTTCGGGTCGGGCATGCCGTTCACGTCGGCGAAGTGCGTGCCCTTCATGCCGAGGCGCTGCGCCTCGTCGTTCATCAGCGTGACGAACTGCCCTTCGCTGCCGCCGACGAGTTCGGCCAGCGCGATCGCGGCGTCGTTGCCCGACTGGATGATCATCCCGTACACGAGGTCGTGCACCGACACCGGCTTGTTCGCCTCGATGAACATGCGCGACTCGTCGCGGCCGACGCGGCGCACGGCCTCGCTCGGCGTGACGATCTGCTCCATCGAGATCTTCTTCTTGTCGAGCGCCTCGAACACGAGGTACGCCGTCATCAGCTTCGTCAGCGACGCAGGCTCGACGCGTTCATCGGCATTGCCCGACGCGAGCACCGTGTTGCTGGTCGCATCGACGAGCACCCACGAGCGCGCATTCACGCCCGGCGGCGGCACCGCGCCCGGCATGTAGGTCGCGGGCGCGCCGGTGAACTGCTCGGTGGCGGCCGGCGCCGCATGCGCGGCCTTGGCCTTGGCGGCCGGCTTCGCCTCGGCGACGACGATCGTCGAGGCGAGCGCGACGGGCAGCATCACGCCGAGCGCGACGTTGCGCGCGGCGGTGCCGAAGGCGATGGAGGAAGCGAGGGACTTGAGGCCTTGGGGAGACAGACGCATGATCGATTCAGGCTGATGGCAGAAAGTGCGGTGCGAAACGCGCAGGGTTGAACGGCAAGGCGGCGGGCGTTTCGGGCACTCGCCCGAGATCGTCGGGCGACGCGAAACGCGCCGGTTGGACTCGTGCGGACGCGTTCGGTTCGCGGCCGTCGCGAGCGGGCGGACAGCGGCAAAACGAGCGCCGCAATGGGCCCAGCCGGGCCGCGGGCGACGCGGAATCCGGCCATTATACGTGGGCGCGCAGGGCGTTTTCGCGAACCTGGCACCGGACAGTTGCACATGCGCATCCGGCGCGGGGTGACGACAAGCTGCCCGTCATCGCACGCGAAGGTGTGCGAAAGGCATGCGCAGGCGGGGTGGAAGTGAGGTGGCGCCGCACGGTGCGGCGCGATGTCGCGTGGGGAAAAGCGCGCCTCGGGCGAGGGCCGGAGGTCATGTGCACGAAGCGACGCAGGCTGCCGGCGTCATGCCGGCACCCGCGCACGGGCTAGCGCCATGCGTCGACGATGATGCGCTTCAGCACGTGCAGCTTGCGATGCAGGAAATGCTCGGCGCCGGGGATCACGACGACCGGCAGTTCCTGCGGCCGCGCCCAGTCGTACACGGAAGCGATCGGCACCGTGTCGTCGGTTTCGCCGTGAATCACGAGCGTGTTCTCGGGCACGTCGGCCACCTGCCAGCGGCTCGCGGCCGTGCCGACGAACACCATCCGCTCGATCGTCTCGCCCGCATCGCGCAGCCGCTTCGCGACGTGCGACAGCACGAAGGTGCCGAACGAGAAGCCCGCGAGCACGAGCGGCAGGTCCGCATACGCGGGCTGCGCGCGCATGTGCGCGAGCACCGCGAGCAGGTCGTCGGCTTCGCCGGTGCCGTTGTCGTGCACGCCTTCGGTCGCGCCGACGCCGCGGAAGTTCGACCGGAACACGACGTAGTTCAGTTGCACGAGCGTGCGCGCGAGGGTTTGCGCGACCTTGTTGTCCATCGTGCCGCCGAACAGCGGATGCGGATGCGCGACGAGCGCGATGCCGCGCGGCGCGGCGCCGCCTTCGCGCACGGCGTCGGGGAGGTCGACGGCAATTTCGATCTGCCCGACCGGGCCCGCGATCAGCGACTTCTGCGTATGAACGTTCATTCGGCCGGCCCGCTCAGATCTTCAGGCGGTCGACGACCTTGCCGTCGCGCAGGTGCGATTCGACGATCTCGTCGATGTCCGCCTGGTCGACGTACGTGTACCACGTGCCTTCCGGATACACGACCATCACGGGCCCCTCCTCGCAGCGGTCGAGGCAGCCGGCCTTGTTGATGCGAACCTTGCCGGGCCCCGCGAGGCCGAGCGCCTTCACGCGCTTTTTCGCGTATTCCTGCATGGTCTGCGCGTCGCATTGCGCGCAGCTCGGGCGTTCGGCGCCCGGTTCGCGCTGGTTCAGGCAGAAGAAGACGTGGTGCTGGTAGTAGGAATCCATGATGGTGACGAGCGGCCCGGCGCGAGGCCGTGCGGAAAGAGGAGCGGTTGCCGCTGCGCGGGGCAACGGCGGGTTCGGACGATTATAGCGACCGGCGCACGCCGCTGCCTGCGATACCGCCGCCGCGCCACATCAGCCAGCGCGTCAGCGGCGCAGCACGGCCGGCAGCCATGCGTGCTCGACGCGCTGGCCGAGCCAGATCAGCGCCGCGTAGGGCCAGATCCACGCGAGCCAGCGCGCGAGGCTGTTGAAGTGCACGTAGCGGCCCTGCCGCCAGCCCGACAGCGTGAAGTCGAAGAACGGATTGACCGGCAGCAGGTTCACGAGCGCCACGCCGGCCAGCAGCGCGAGCGCCGCAAGCGTCGCGCGCCAGGTCGCCGGCACGTGCAGCGCGACGAGCGCGGCCGCGAAGCCGAGCTCGATCCCGAGCCGCGCGCCAGGCGTCGCCCACACGACGACGAGGCCGGTGGCCGACTGCATGAAGGTCGCGGCCGCCTTCAGCACGAGCGTCGCGACGACGAGCGCGATCAGGAGCCGGATGCGCGGCGCGCGCGGCCGCATCGCGAGCGACGCGATCGTCAGCGCGGCGAACAGCATCAGCCCGCCGAGCGCGGCCTCCCAACCGGAGTCGGACAGCCAGCCGTCGACGCGCTCCGGCCATTCGCCCACGCGCCATGCGGCCGGCAGCCACGCGAGCAGCGCGTCCTGCATCGACACGTCGGCGCGCTCCCACAGCGCGGCCGGCCAGTCGCCGATGCCGAACAGGAACGGCGACGGAAACAGGATCGCGAACGGCCACAGCCCGGCGAGCAGCAGCGGCGTCGCGCCGTCGTCCTCGAACCACGCGAAGCGCAGCCGGCGCAGCGCGCCGCGATCGAGCAGCGCACCGGTGGCCGGCGCGACGAGCGCGGCGCCCAGCAGCGCGCCGAGCGCGTTGGCCGCGAGATCGAGATTCGACGCGACGCGCGTCGGCAGGTAGGTTTGCAGCGCTTCCATCGCGCCCGACAGCAGCATGCCGAGCCCGGCTGCGATCAGCGTCGCGGCCACGCCGCGCCAGCGCGGGTGCAGTGCAAGCACGGCAAGCGCGCCGAACGGCATATAGCCGAGCACGTTCGTGACCACGTCGAATGCGGTCACGTAGCGCTGCATCGGCGCGAACAGGTAGTCGAACGGCCCGATGCCGAGCGACACCCAGCCCGCGAACGGATACAGCGACGCGTAGACGATGAGGGCCGCGTAAGCGGCAAAGGCCTGCCGCGCGAGCGGCGATGCGCGAAGGGTGCCGGTCGCGCTCATCGCGGCTGCGCGGCACGCGTCACGGCGTGCCCGCGTACGCCTGCATGCCGACCCACGCGGCGATCTGCGACACGAGCTGGTCGCTCGCCGTCGCGAGCGCGCGGGCGCCGCCCGCCGCGTCCGGCGTGCTGGACGGTGCGCGTGCAACGAACGTGCGCTGGCCGAGCACCTTGCCGTCCAGCATCAGCGTCGCGCGTGCGGTGACGGCGCCGTGGCTCTGCGACTGGCCGTCGAACACCTGTTCGAATTCGTTCAGGTCGACCTTGAGCGTCGGCGCGCGCACGCCGTCGGAGCCTTCGAGCACCGTGCCGCGCGACGACAGCGCGCCGCGCAGCCGCTGCGTGAGCAATTGCGCGGGCGGCGCGGTCCAGCGGCTGTCGCGATAGGCGGCCACGTGCTGCGCGTCCACGTATGCGAGGCGGTAGGCGAATTTGTCGGAGTCGAGCGCGTCGGGCGCGGCGACGTCGAGCACCTTCAGCGCGGGGCCCGGGCCTGCGGTCACGACCGACGTGGCCGGCCCGAGGTCATAGCGGACATTCGACAGCACCGCGCTGTTGCCGGCGCAGCCGGCCGCGAGCGACAGCGTCAGCACGGCAAGCGCGGCCGCGGCGGGACGCAGCGCGCGGTCAAGGATTCGTGGCATGGCGTGTTCCTGCATGGAGTTTCCGGTTTCGATGGGTGTCACTGCCCGGCCGTCGCACCCGGCCAGACGAAGCCCGGCTCGCCGGGCCCCGGCGCCGCGCCGGGCGAACCGAACAACAGACTGCGCGGATTGCGGCCAAGTTCACCGGCCACGTCCTTCAATTGCCGCGATGCGTCGCCGACGCTGCCGGCGAGCGCGTTGAAACGCGGCAGCGTGTCGTACTGCACGCGCGTGTTGAGACCGTTCAGCGCGACGCTGATCTGCTCGGCGGCCGTGCCGGCCTTGTTCAGGTTCGACACGAGCGGCCCGTTCGGCTGCAGCAGCGTGTTCGCCGACGCCATCGCGCGGTTCACCTCGTGCATCGTTTCCGGCAGCGCAGTGACCGCCGGGCCGAGCTGCTTCGTCAGCGTGGCGGCGCCATCGGCCGCGTGCTGCAGGCTTTCGGCGGTCGCGCGCAACTGCTCGCGCATCTCGGGCGACATCAGCGCATTCGCGCTCTTCGCGGCCAGTTCGAGCTGCCGCAGCAGCACGTCGCCGCGCTCCTGGATCTGGTCGAACAGGCTCGGCCGCATCGGGATCTGCGCGATCGCCTTCGGCGACGACGGCAGCGGCGCCAGGTCGCGGCCCGTGTCCTCGAGCTGCACGAACGCGATGCCCGTCACGCCCTGGAAGCCGAGGCTGCCGTAGGTCGACTGCGTGATCGGCGCGTCATGGTCGACGAGAATGCGGATCCGGATCTGGCCCGGATGCGTGCGATCGAAACCGATCGACTGCACCTTGCCGACGTCGAGGCCGCGAAAGCGCACGGCCGCGTCCGGAAACAGCCCCGTCACGTTGGTGCGCGCGAGCAGGTCGTACGGCACGCGCACGGTGCGGTCGACGTTGAACCAGAACACGGTGCCCGCGATCGCGAGCGTCAGCACGATCGTGAACAGGCCGGCCCAGAACGCATGTGATTTGTTTTCCATTCGCGGATTCCTTCGTGCCTACAGCTCGACGCTCGACAGCGCCGGTTCGAGGGCCGCCTTCGGCAGCTTCGCGCGCCGCTCGGGCGGCAGCGCCTGCAATGCGCGGCGCCCGCGCAGCCCCAGGAAATATTCGTGGATGAACGGATGGTCGACGTTCGCGGCCTCCTCGACCGGCGCGGCGACCAGCACCTTGCGGTCGGCCAGCACCGCGACGCGCGTCGACAGCGCAACCATCGTGTCGAGATCGTGCGTCACCATCACGACGGTCAGCCCGAGCGTGCGGTGCAGCGTCGCGATCAGCTCGACGAATTCGTCCGACGCCTGCGGATCGAGGCCGGCCGTCGGCTCGTCGAGGAACAGCAGTTCAGGCTCGAGCGCGATCGCGCGCGCGATGCCCACCCGCTTGACCATCCCGCCCGACAGCGCGGCCGGCATCTTCGACGCGTGCTTGCACGGCAGCCCGACCATCTCGAGCTTCAGCATCACGATGTCGTGCAGCAGGTCCGGCGGCACGCGGCCGAGCTCGCGCAGCGGCTGCGCGACGTTGTCGAACACCGTCATCGACGAGAACAGCGCGCCCTGCTGGAACAGCATCCCGGAGCGCGTGCGCATCATCCGCGCGCTCGCGTCGTCGATCGTCGCGGTATCTTCACCGAATACCTTGATCGTGCCCGACGTCGGCCGCTCGAGGCCGAGGATCTGCCGCACGAGCGTGGTCTTGCCGGAGCCCGAGCCGCCGACGATCGACACGATCTCGCCGCGCCGCACGTCGAAGTCGAGCTTCTGGTGAATGATGTTGCGCCCGTAGCGCTTGGTCAGGTTGCGCACCTCGATCACGAGGTCGCCGCCGTCGGCCGCCGCGGCCGGCCGGGTGCCGACCGAGCCGGCGCCGATGGCCGCGGCATGCGCGGTCGTTTCGTTCGATGCGTTCATCCGAGCCCCACGTTCTGGAACAGGATCGCGAACACCGCGTCGGCGAGGATCACGACCGTGATCGACGTCACGACCGACGTGGTCGTGCCTTCGCCGAGGCTCTGCGAGTTCGCCTTGATCCGGAAGCCGAAATGGCAGGCGACCAGCGCGATCAGCATGCCGAACACGACGCCCTTGCCCACCCCGATGTACAGGTTCGCGATCGGCACGACGCCCGGCAGCGAGCGCACGAAATAGTTGACGTCGATGCCGAGCACGAGCTTCGCGGCGAGCGCGCCGCCCGTCAGCGCGATGATGTTGGTCCACATCACGAGCAGCGGCATCGCGATGCCGAGCGCGAGCACGCGCGGCAGGATCAGCCGCAGCCCGTGCGGGATGCCCATCACGCGCATCGCGTCGAGCTCCTCGGTCACGCGCATCACGCCGATCTGCGCGGTGATCGCCGAACCCGAGCGGCCGGCGACGAGAATCGCCGACAGCACCGGGCCGAGCTCGCGGATCACCGACAGCCCGAGAATGTTCACGATATAGCGGTTCGCGCCGAACATCTGCAGCTGCTGCGCGGACAGGTAGCTGAGCACGATGCCGATCAGGAACGCGACGAGCGCGGTGATCGGCAGCGCCTGCGCGCCGGCGCTGTAGATGTTCGCCGAGGTTTCCTTCCACGGCATCGTCTTCGGGCGGCGCAGCACCGACAATGCATCGAGGATCACGAGGCCGAACATCGCGATACCGCCCTTCAGGTGTTCGCCGAACGTGAACAGCATGAAGCCCAAGCGCGTGATCGGGCCGAAGCGCACCACCCGTTCGGGCGCCTCGCGCTCGCTGTCGAGCCGCTCGATGCGCTCGAAGATCGTGCGCTGCGTCACGCTCAGCGCGACGCCGGCCGGCAGCTTGCGGCCCCACACGCGCCACAGCGCCTGGCCGCCGACGTGGTCGAGCCGCTCGATGCCGGACAGATCCCATTCGCTCACGTGCCCGGACGCGATGCTCGCGATACGGCGCGCCACCGCGCCGCGATTGCGTGCAAGCGCGAGCGCGGTCCACTGGCCGTACAGGCGCACCGTCTGGCCCTGGCTGCCGGCGTCGACCGACAGGCCGGGAGGAGTCTCGAAGTCCAAGGGCAGGTTGTTTGCAAAAAGGTGACAGCGGCCATTGTAGCGAACCGCCCGACGACGCGACGTGAGGATTTCCGTGGGGCGCCTGGCCCGGGGCGCCTGACCGGGAACGCCCGCCCCGGGAGCCGCGTGGAAGCCGCCGCTGCCGGCCCGTTGCCGGCTTCATCACCTTTCATTCTTCCGTCACGATTCCTTTCGATACTCTCACGCGCCGCACATCAGGCCGTCGGCGCCCCGCGCCGCCAATCGTTGCGACTCTCGCCTTTCATAAAACAGAACACCGAACAGGACAACCGATGCGTCTTCCCCTGCTTTCCCGCCGTCGCGTGCCGGCGATCGCCGCGCTCGCCAGCCTCGCCTTCATCCTCGCCGCCTGCGGCGGCGACGACGTCACCTCGCCGCCCGCGACGCCGCCGGCGGCCCAGGCGCCCGTCGGCACGACGGCCACGCTCGCCCTGCTCGAGACGACCGACCTGCACACCAACGTGCTGTCGTATGACTATTTCAAGCTCGCCGCCGACAACTCGCTCGGCTTCGAGCGCGTGTCGACGCTGATCGCGCAAGCGCGCGCGCAGTATCCGAACACGCTGCTGCTCGACAACGGCGACACGATCCAGGGCACCGCGCTGTCGGACTACCAGGCGCTCGTGAAGCCGGTCGGCTGCGACCAGACGCTCGCGATCTACAAGGTGATGAACGCCGCGAAATTCGACGGCGGCGGGATCGGCAACCACGAATTCAACTACGGGCTGCCGTACCTGTCGCAGGTGACCGGCAACACGTTCGAGGTCGACGGCCTGCCGGCGCCGGCCCAGCAGAAGAAGTGCGCGGGCCCGAACTTCCCGCAGGTGCTCGCGAACGTGATCAGCGCGAAGACCAACGCGCCGCTGTTCACGCCGTACACGATCCTGACCCGCACCGTGACCGCGACGACGCCGGACGGCAAGACGGTCAGCGCGCCCGTGAAGATCGGCATCATCGGCTTCACGCCGCCCGCGATCATGAGCTGGGACAAGCGCTGGCTCGACGGCAAGGTCTATACGACCGGCCTGAAGGAAGCCGCCGAGAAGTACATTCCGGAGATGCGCGCGAAGGGCGCCGATCTCGTCGTCGCGATCTCGCACGGCGGCCTCGACAATTCCGCGTATTCGCCGACGATGGAGAACGGCAGCTGGTGGCTGTCGAAGGTGACCGGCATCGACGCGATGCTGATCGGCCACTCGCACCAGGTGTTCCCGGACGCGAACAGCACCGTGTCGCAGTTCAACCTGCCGGGCGTCGACAAGGTCAAGGGCACCGTCAACGGCGTGCCGACCGTGATGGCCAACTACTGGGGCAAGCACCTCGGCGTGATCAAGCTCGGCCTGAAGTTCGACGGCAAGACGTGGAGCGTCGACAAGTCGCAGACGACCGTCGAGGCGCGGCCGATCCAGAACGCCGACAAGAGCTACGTCGCGGCCGATCCGTCCGTGTCCGCCGCGATCGCCGCCGAGCACCAGGCGACGATCGACTACGTGAAGACGCCGATCGGCTCGACCGACTACCGGATGAACTCGTACTTCGCCGATGTCGGCGATCCGGGTGCGATCCAGATCGTCAACGAGGCGCAGGCCGACTACGTGAAGACCTACGTGCAGGCGAACCTGCCGCAATACGCGTCGCTGCCGGTGCTGTCGGTCAGCGCGCCGTTCAAGAGCGGCTTCGGCGGCGGCACCGACTACACCGATGTCGCGCCGGGCGCGCTCGCGATCAACAACGCGGCCGACCTGTACCTGTACCCGAACACCGTGTACGCGGTGAAGGTGAGCGGCGCCGACGTGAAGAACTGGCTCGAAACGGCCGCGAAGCGCTTCAATCGCATCGACCCGACCAAGGCGACCGTCCAGCCGCTCGTCAGCACGTTCCCCGGCTACAACTTCGACATGTTCACGTCGGCCGATCTCGCGTATGAAATCGACGTCACGCAGCCGGTCGGCAGCCGGATCAAGAACCTGACGTACAAGGGCGCGGCGATCGACCCGAACGCGCAGTTCATCGTCGCGACCAACAACTACCGCGCGAGCGGCGGCGGCAACTTCCCGGGCCTCGACGGCAGCAAGACGATCTTCGCGTCGCCCGACGCGAACCGCGACGTGCTGATCGCGTTCGTCAAGAAGCGCGGCGCCATCACGCGCGTGGCCGACGGCGCACAGCGCAGCTGGCGCTTCACGAAGCTCGCGGGCTCGGTCGCGCACGTGCAGTTCGCGTCCGCGCCGAACCGCCTCGGCGACGCGGCGGCGGCCGGCCTGACCGGCATCACGCAGGTCGCGGCCGACGACGGCTCGGGCAAGAACCTCGCCACTTACGAAATCGACCTCACGCAATGAGACCCGCGATGCAACCGATCCGGACGATGCGGCCAGCCGAAACCGGCCTCGCCGCCGCCGCGCGGCGCCTGCTGCGCGCGAAACTCCCGCCGGCCGCGCTGCTCGCGGCGGCGGCCGTGACCGTCGCGGCCGTCGTCGCGGCAGCCGGCCTGCGCGGCGGCGGCCCCGCGCCGAGCGCCGCGCAGCTCGACGAGTGGCAGGCGATGGTCACCCAGGCCACCGAGCCGCATGCGCTCGCGCAGTTGCGCACGCTGGCGCGCCGCGGCTCGGGCGACGCGCAGGCGGCGCTCGGCATCGCGCTCGTCGACGCGCGCGAACCGGGGCTGCGCGACGAAGGGCGCGGCTGGCTGGAAACGGCCGCGGCGGCAGACGGCAAGGCCGACGCGCCCGCCGCCCGGCGTGCGCAGCTCGCGCTCGGCAAGGCGCTGCTGCTCGGCAGCAGCGACATGCCGAAGGACTACGCACGCGCCCGCACGCTGCTCGGCGAAGCGGCCGCGCAGGGCGACCCGGCCGCCGCGTATTACCTCGGGCTGATCTATCGCAGCGGCTACGGCGTCGCCGCCGATCCCGTGCAGGCCGCGCACTGGTTCGACGTCGCGTCGCGCGCGGACATCCCGGCCGCGGACTTCATGCTCGCGAACGCGTACCGCGAAGGCAGCGGCGTGCCGCGCGACGACGCGCGCGCGCTGGCGCTGTATCGCCGCGCCGCCGAGCACGAGCTGCCGGAAGCCGTGCAGACGCTCGCGATGGCCTATCGCAACGG
This sequence comes from Burkholderia sp. AU45274, assembly GCF_030482505.1. Lineage (NCBI taxonomy): Bacteria > Pseudomonadati > Pseudomonadota > Betaproteobacteria > Burkholderiales > Burkholderiaceae > Burkholderia > Burkholderia sp. AU45274. Next base: position 510,793 of record NZ_JAUJQE010000005.1, read on the forward strand.
CGAACTCGGGCTCAAGCCCGACGCGGACGAGTTCCACGCGCAGTGGATCGAGACCGCGCATGCGCTGAAACACCCGGTCGTCGCGCCGTAACGGTTCGTCCGCACGCACCGGCATCCCACCGGCTGCATGACGCGCATGCCCCGACGCCCCGCGCATCGATCACCCGGCAACGGAATCGATCGAGGGGCGCGGGCGTACGCGCCTGTTGCATTGCCGCCCCCGGCTGCTCCACGTCGACCGTTCGATACGCGGCATTGCATTAACATGCAGCCTCACAATAAAACCTGAGAGAACTGCATCCATGTCCCATCGCCTTTCCAGGCTTGGCGCCGCTGCCGTCGGCGCCGTCGCCCTCGTCATTGCCGGCGCACCGCTCACCGCACGCGCCGCGCCGCCCGCCCAGCCCGACATCTTCAACGCCGCGCTTTGCAAGCCGCCGTTCACGTCGGATCTGATGGACGCGATCTACAACATCGCCAAGGCGTCCGATCCGAAGCCGGACGAATCGATGCTGGGCGCCGCGGTCTATCGACTGCCGGAGCCGATCCACCGCGACGGCTTCACGACGCAGCAGGTCGTGTTCGTCAGTACCGGAATCGGCGTGCTCGTGGACGGCGAAGTCGCCGACCAGCTCGCGAAACGCTACCAGCTCGCCCTCGAGAAGGGCCACCTGCTGGGCGCGTCGTCCGTCGGCTATTCGCGCAGGCTGACGGTCCGCGGCCCGGGTGGTGCGCTGATCCTCGTGTCGGCCCGCCAGGGCCCGGCGCTGAAGGGCAAGACGCTGCTGGCCTGCGAAATGACGTCCGAGGAGGACATCAAGGCGCTGGAGCGGATGGAAAGGCATTGAGCCAGGCGGCGCTGCGGCGCCGTTCGCATGCGGGCGGCCGCGCGCTGCCCTGCCCGGCCGCGTGCGCCGCCCGACGCGCGCCAGCGCCCCCTGTCGCTACAATAGGCGCCATGAACGCCCCCACCTCCTCCGACACGCCCGATTCCGGCGACGCGCACATCGCGCGCAACCGGCTCGAGGCGCACCTGGACGCCGCGCCGCGTGCGTGGCCGCTCGACATCGTCGCCGCCACCGGCTCGACCAACGCCGACGTCGCCACCCGGCTCAAGGCGCTGCCGCGCAATGCGAACGCGCTGCCCGCGCCGCTCGTGCGCGTCGCGTTCGAGCAGACGGCCGGCCGCGGCCGGCAGGGCCGCCCGTGGTTCGCGCAGCCCGGCAATGCGCTGCTGTGCTCGGTCGGCTGCATCGTGCCGCGTCCCGTCGAAGCACTCGGCGGCCTCAGCATCGCGATCGGCGTCGCGCTCGCCGAAGGGCTGGCCACACTGCCGCTCGACGCCCATACGCGCGTCGCGCTCAAATGGCCGAACGACCTGCTGCTGACCGCCACCGACGACGGCACGCCGCGCATCGTCGGCAAGCTCGCCGGGATCCTGATCGAAACCGCGTGGACCAGCGCCGACGCCACCGCCGTCGTGATCGGCTTCGGCATCAACGTGCGCGGCGCGGAAGCCGTCGCCGCGCAGGTCGACGCGCTGCGCGCGCGCGAAGCGACGCTCGCGAGCGGGCTGCCGCCCGCCGCGCTGTCGATCGCGTGCGCATCGGCCAACCTCACCGACACGCTCGCCGCGTCGCTGAACGCACTCACGCCCGCGCTCGCGCAGTTCGGCGCCGAAGGGCTCGCGCCGTTCCTGCCGCGCTGGCACGCGCTGCACGCGTACGCGGGGCGCGAAGTCGTGCTGCTCGAACAGGGCGTCGAACGCGTGCGCGGCACCGCGACGGGCATCGACGCGACCGGCCAGCTGCTGCTCGACACGCCTGACGGCATGCAGGCAATCGCCGCCGGCGACGTGTCGCTGCGCGAAGCGCAATGAACGAGCCGCACCTGCTGATCGACGCCGGCAACAGCCGGATCAAGTGGGCGCTCGCCGATGCGCAGCGCACGCTCGTCGAGACGGGCGCGTTCGGCCACACACGCGACGGCGGCGCCGATCCCGACTGGTCGGCCCTGCCGCGTCCGCGCGGTGCGTGGATCTCGAACGTCGCGGGCGCCGACGTGGCCGCCCGGCTCGACGCGCTGCTCGATGCATGCTGGCCAGGCCTGCCGCGCACGACGATACGCGCGCGTCAGACGCAATGCGGCGTGACGAACGGCTATACGACGCCCGACCAGCTCGGCAGCGACCGCTGGGCCGGACTGATCGGCGCGCACGCGGCGTTTCCGGGCGAGCACCTGCTGATCGCGACGTTCGGCACCGCGACGACGCTCGAGGCGCTGCGCGCGGACGGCCGCTTCACGGGCGGGCTGATCGCACCGGGCTGGGCGCTGATGATGCGCGCGCTCGGCACGCACACCGCGCAGTTGCCGACGCTGACCACCGACATCGCGAGCGGCCTGCTCGCCGGCGCACCGGCCGAACCGTTCCAGGTCGATACGCCGCGCTCGCTGTCGGCCGGCTGCCTGTATGCGCAGGCCGGGCTGATCGAACGCGCGTGGCGCGATCTCGCGGATGCCTGGCAAGCGCCCGTTCGGCTCGTGCTGGCCGGCGGCGCGGCGGACGACGTCGCGCGTGCGCTGACGCTTCCGCATACGCGGCACGATGCGCTGATCCTGTCCGGGCTCGCGCTGATTGCCGCGGAAACGGCAACCGCCACGCCGGCGCAGGCGTGACGGAAAAGCGCCGGCATCGCGCCGGCGCACGGCAACGCGAGCCCGTGCGGGCCTGCGTCACGATGACGGTGAAGAACGGGCGGCGCCATGCTGGCCGCCCGCGCGCACGGTCAACGGCAGGAATGAGAAGGAATGAAATCGCCGGCGATGCGGCCGGCCCGATTGAATGACGTGAACCACGTCAATGACGACGAGGAGTGTCGACGATGCTGCGCTGGCTGATCGCTGTTCTCTTTCTCGCCAACATGCTCGCGTTCGTGGTGGCGCGCGGCGTGTTCGGGCCGCTGCCGGCGGCCGGCCCGCGCGAACCCGGCGTGCTGGCGCGACAGGTGCGGCCCGATGCGCTGCGCGTGACGCCGCTCGCACGGGCCACCGACCAGCCCGTCATCGGCGGCCCGATCGCGCCGCCGTCCGTCACGGCCGAGCCGCTCGCGGCGTCCGCGCCCTGACGGCGCCGGGCCGCGCTCAGGACTGCTGGGCGCGCACCTTCTTCAGCAACGCGGTGGTCGAGCGATCGTGCTCGAACGGAATCGCCAACGCCCGGCCACCCCAGCCACGCACCAGCGCCGATTCCGGCAACGCATCCATGTCGTAGTCGCCGCCCTTCACGAGGATGTCCGGCCGGACCGCCTCGATCAGCGACACCGGCGTCTTTTCCTCGAACGTCACGACCCAGTCGACGCTTTCCAGCGCCGCGAGCAGCGCCGCGCGGTCTTCCTGGCGATTGATCGGCCGGTCGTCGCCCTTGCCGAGCATGCGTACCGATGCATCGCTGTTCACGCCGACGATCAGGCATGCGCCGAGCGCCTTCGCGTCGGCAAGATAGGTGACGTGGCCGCGATGCAGGATGTCGAATACGCCGTTGGTGAACACGACGGGCGACGGCAGCGACGCGCGCAGGGCGACGAGGGCATCACGGGTGATCAGCTTGCGTTCGAAGGTGGCGGACATGATGGAAGTCGGACGGAATGAGCCACGGCGCACGCGGCGGTGGCGCCAGATAAAAAGCCCGCCGGACTGACCGGGCGGGCTTCATGCAACGGGTACGACATCGCGCAACGCGGCCGGCGCGATGCACGCCGGCTGCGGCGCCAACCGGCCTCAGGCCGGCTGCGCGGCCGACGACGGGCCGCTTTCGGCCTGCAGGCGGCCGGTAACTTCCTTGCGGTAGCGGTTCAGCTCCTGCGCGGTCGCGAACGTGCGCTCGAACAGGATCGACAGGTTGTGCAGGATCCGCTCGACCACTTTCTTTTCCCACTCGCCGTCGAAGCGGATCTGCTCGTCGAGCCAGCGCTCGAGCCATTCCGGATCGGGCAGGCGCGACTGCACGGTGTCGCGCGGGAACAGCGCCTGGTTCACGTGCAGGTTGGTCGGGTGCAGCGGCTTCTCGGTGCGACGCGCCGACGCCATCAGCACGCCGATCTTCGCGAATGCCGCACGCGCGACGTCGCCGCAGTTGTTCAGCGCCTTCTTCATGTAGCGCAGGTACGCGCCGCCGTGGCGCGCTTCATCGCGCGAGATCGTTTCGTAGATCTGCTTGATGACCGGCTCGGTGTGCCAGTCGGCCGCGCAACGATACCAGTGGTTCAGGCGGATCTCGCCGCAGAAGTGCAGCATCAGCGTCTCGAGCGGCGGCGCCGGGTCGAACTGGAAGCGCACCGCGTGCAGTTCCTCTTCGGTCGGCACCATTTCCGGCTTGAAGCGGCGCAGGTATTCCATCAGCACGAGCGAATGCTTCTGCTCTTCGAAGAACCACACGCTCATGAACGCGGAAAAGTCGCTGTCGTGCTGGTTGTCGCGCAGGAACATTTCCGTCGCGGGCAGCGCCGACCATTCGGTGATCGCGTTCATCTTGATCGTCTTCGCCTGCTCGTCGGTGAGCAGCGACGCGTCGAACTTGTCCCACGGAATGTCCTTCTCCATGTCCCAGCGGACGGCTTCGAGCGATCGGTAAAGTTCCGGATAAAGCATCGTGTTCATGATGGTCCCACCCCTGTTCTGCGCAATGCGACTTCTCTAAACGTGACTGTTGCCGCGCAAGCGCGCCCGAGCGCGCCTTTTGCAGCCAAGACTCTAATTTTACGCGGGAAACCGGCCAGCCGGACGGTGATTCCTCGTCCGGCAGCCGGGCGGCCGCGCCGCCGCCGTTGCGGCATGCCGCAGCCACGCTCCGCGAACGGAACCGGCTGCACGCTTGCCTGAGTGGGGGGCCGGCGCTGGCCGGCTCGTTGGCGCGCCCGTCCCCTGCCCCAGGCGGGTTCCCCGAAAGGTCCCGTGCGGATGCCGGATCGGCGGGCTGCTCGATATGGTGTATACGGCGGCGGCCATGATATCACGCGTGCATGACGGTTCCGAGACGCCTGCCCGGTCGTGCGCCGCCAATCGCGGTGCGGCGATCGGTCGCGGCCGACCGTCGCGAAAACGCAACCTTACATTCTCCCGCAAGCATCAGACCCGTATTTCTCCGGTCGCGAGGCCGTCTTCCGGCGGCATGCCGGCGGCCGGCGCGCTGCCGCCGTCCGCTCGCGCGATCCAGCCGGCCAGCGTGTCGCGCTGCGCACGCCCGTCGCGGTAGCCGAGCTCGATCAGTTCGCGCGTAAACGCCTCCTCGAACAGCAGGTAGCTCGCAAACGACGCGCCGGCCGGCTGGCTGCCGCCGATCGCGCCGAGCAGCCCGCGCATCGTCGCCGGCATCTGCTTCAGGTGCTTCGCGGCGATCAGCTCGATGCGCTCGGACGGCGCGATCGCGAGCACGTCGACGTGCCGCCAGCCGCTGTCCATCTCGACCTGGTGCGGCAGGTGCTCGATCATCCGGTTGATGTGCTCGATACGCTCGATGTCCGAGCCGATCGAGTCGAGGAACACGCTCGCGAGCACCTGCTGGCCGATCTGCGCGGGCGTCGGGTAGCCGCGTACCAGCCCGGCGCCGTTCGCGGCCGGAATCTCGGGCCGCGGGTCGGCCGCGCCGATCACGACGATCCGGTCCGCGCCGAAGTGGATCGCCGGCGACAGCGGCGCGATCTGCCGGATCGAGCCGTCGCCGAAGTATTCGATCTGCCCGTCGAGCACGAGCGGCACGGCCGGGAACACGAACGGAATCGCCGACGACGCGAGCAGGTGCGACGCCGACAGGTCGACCAGCCGCGCGGTGCGCTGCGCGCGCCGCCACGCCTGGATCGGCTGGGCGGCCTGGTAGAACGTGAGGTGCCGCCCGCTCGAATAGCTGAGCGCCGTCACCGCGAGCGCATGCAGCAGGCGCGCCTCGAGCATCTGCTCGATCCGGTGGAAACTCAGCTCGCGCTGCAGCAGGTGCGCGAGCGGCGCGTTGTCGAGCAACCCGCGCGGCGAACGGCGGGCCGCCCAGCCGAAGGTCATCGTCGCCAGCCAGCGTGCGCCGGCGCCCGCGATGCCGAGCCAGTCGGTGCGATACACGTAGTCGGCGCGCAACGGCTCCCAGAATTCGAGCAGGCGCCGCACGCCGTGGGAAAAATCGTCCGCGTGGCTCGCGATCGACGTCGCGTTGATCGCGCCGGCCGACGAGCCGCACACGACCGCGAACGGCAGCGTGTGCCGCAGCGGATCGGCCTCGCGCGCGATCTCGGCCAGCGCTTTCAGCACGCCGACCTGATAGGCGGCACGTGCACCGCCTCCCATCAGAACGAGCGCGAGCCGCATGATCGACCTGCTACCTGCGCCGCGTCACGTCGAGCGCTTCGGCGGACGGGTTTCGGGCGACGATGCGGCGGCCGCGCGCGCCGCGGCCGAACCGGCCACACCGGCTGATTTCGCGCGCTTCGCGGCAGGCTTGCGCGGCGCGGCGGCGGCCGGTGCCGGCTTCGCGGCCGGCTCCGGCGCAGCGGCCGCGTCCGGCGGCGCATCGCCCGGCGCGGCGGGCTGCATGCCCGGCTGCGCCATCGCAAGGCTCGCGAGCTGGTTGAACTGCGACTGCAGCAGGCTCCACCAGCCCGACGGGTCGAAGGCTTGCTGCGCGGCGTCGCCCGACGCTGCCGCCGACGCGTCGGCATCCGGTGCCGGCGGTGTATCGCTCGACGCCCCCGACGCGTGTTTCGCCGCATGCGCGGCTGCGACGGCCGCTTCCTCGGCCGCCGACATCGAGCTCTGCGCGAACGCGCCGAATGCACGCAGCGTCGCGAGCGTCGCGCGCTGCACCTCGAGCGCCTGGATCGCGGACTGCAGCATCCCGAGATTGAGCTTCAGCCACTGCTCGACCGCGCGCAGATCGGTGATCCGCTTGTCGAGCTCCTCGACGCTCGTGAGCGGCGCCATCATGTCGGACATGCTCGACAGCGACGGCGGCAGTCCTTGCGTGGCGCCCGGGAACGACGTCATCCCGCCGAACGGCGACATCCGCATCATGTCCCACATCCGGTCCATCATGTCGGCGGGCTTGAAGCCGGCAAAGCCGGCGAAAGGGTTGGAGCCGGAGGCATCGGTCGTCATACGGGCATCCTGGTTGACTGGGTGAGAGCGAGGCGGCCGCCATGCGTCGCGCGTGCCGCGCCTGGATCGATCATAGCGCCAGCGCGTGTCAGAACGGCGCGTCGCCGGGAAACTCGGGCGGGCGCCGCTCGCGCAGCGAGCGAATGCCTTCCTGCACGTCGGGCCCCGAAAAACCCATGAATTCGAGCGCCAGCGACGTGTCGAAGGTCGGCCCGGCCGTGCGCAGCCAGTTGTTCAATGCGTACTTGGTCCAGCGGATCGCCGACTGCGAACCGTGCGCGAGCCGCTCGGCCACTTCGTAGGCCTTCGGCAGCAGGTCGGCCGGCTCGACCGCGAGCGAGACCAGCCCGATCCGCTCGGCCTCCTCGCCGCTCACCGGCTCGCACAGCATCAGGTAGTACTTCGCCTTCGCCATCCCGCACAGCAGCGGCCACACGATCGCCGCATGGTCGCCGGCCGCGACGCCGAGCCGCGTGTGGCCGTCGATGATGCGCGCATCCTTCGCGGCGATCGAGATGTCGGCGAGCAGCCCGGCGACGAGCCCCGCGCCGACGGCCGGGCCATGCATCGCCGACACGATCGGCTTGCTGCAGTTGATCACGTTATAGACGAGGTCGCGCGCCTCGCGCCACACGCGGGCGCGCACGTCGAAGTCGTTCGCCATGTCCTCGACGAGCGCGAGGTCGCCGCCCGCCGAGAAGCCCTTGCCTTCGCCGCGGATCACCGCGACGCGCGTGTCGGGATCGCGGTCGACGTCGCGCCAGATGTCGGCGAGCTCGCGATGCATGCGTGCGTTCGCGGTCGCGAGGCCGCTGCGGTTCGCGCCCTCGCCGCTCATCACGATGTCGAGCACGCCATGGTCGCGGCGCGTCACCTTCAGTGCTTCGTAACCGCCGTACGCGGCGAGATCGGCCATGCGCTGCTCCTTGCTCGAGGCTCTCGCGCCCCTGAATCGAGTGTAGCCAAGCCCGCGCGGGCAAACATCAGGCGAAACCCGGCGCGCGGGCCGGGCCCGGGTTTCGCGAAAGCGGAACGCTGCGTGCGCCGCGTGACTTACGCCGCGCCGTCGGGCGGCGCGACCGACTGCTCGATCGCGCCGAAGATCGACTTGCCGGCCGTGTCGAACATCTCGATGCGCACGGTGTCGCCGTAGCGCATGAATTCCGTCTGCGGCGCGCCGTGCTCGATCGTCTCGAGACAGCGCTTCTCGGCGATGCAGCAGTAGCCGCGCTTCGCGTCCTTGTTCGACACGGTGCCCGAGCCGACGATCGAGCCGGCGCGCAGGTTGCGCGTCTTCGCCGCATGCGCAATCAGCTGGCCGAAGTGGAACACCATGTCGGTGCCGGCATCGGGCTGGCCGACCTTCTTGCCGTTCCAGTGGACGATCATCGGCCGGTGCACGCGGCCTTCGCGCCATTCGTCGCCGAGCTCGTCGGGCGTCACGGCGACCGGCGCGAACGCGGTGGCCGGCTTGCTCTGGAAGAAGCCGAAGCCCTTCGCGAGCTCGGCCGGAATCAGGTTGCGCAGCGACACGTCGTTCACCAGCGTGACGAGCCGCACGGCCTTCAGCGCTTCGTCGGGCGTCGCGCTCATCCGCACGTCGCCGGTGATCACCGCGACTTCCGCCTCGAAATCGATGCCCCATTCCTCGGACGGGCACACGACGTCGTCGCGGGCCCCGAGAAAATCGTCGCTGCCGCCCTGGTACATCAGCGGGTCGGTCCAGAATTCGGGCGGCATCTCCGCGCCGCGCGCGCGGCGCACGAGCTCGACGTGGTTCACGTACGCGGAGCCGTCGGCCCACTGGAACGCGCGCGGCAGCGGCGCCATGCAGTTGGCCGGATCGAACGCGAACGCATTGCGCGCGCGGCCGTGGTTCAGTGCGTCGTACAGGTCGCGCAGCTGCGGCGCGTAGAACGCCCAGTCGTCGAGGACGCGCTGCAGCGTCGGCGCGATCGCGTCGGCGATCGCCGCGGTGTGCAGGTCGCGCGACACGACGATCAGCTGGCCGTCGCGCGTGCCGTCCTTCAGCGAAGCAAGTTTCATAAGGGGACTCTGGCGTTGTAGTGACGATGGAGGGAATCTATTTTACGATGGTGAATCCCTGCGGCGCGCTGCGATCGTGCGTGCCGTTTTCGCCCCGATTTTTCGGCCCGGTTTTTCAGCCCGGTTTTTCAGCCCGCTTCCTGCCGCTTTTCGCGCCCCTGCCGCCCATGCCCCCCAGCCCGCTTCCCGACGACGATCTCGCCGACTCCGACACCGACGACGCCGCTTCCGGCGAACACGGCGAGAAGGTCCGTTCCGGCATCCAGTCGATCGAGGTCGGCTTCCGCCTGCTCGACGTGCTGACGAGCGAGCCGCGCGCGATGATGCTGCGCGACCTCGCGCAGCGCGCGGGCATGAGTCCTGCGAAGGCGCACCGCTACCTGGTCAGCTTCTCGCGGCTCGGCGTGGTGTCGCAGGATCCCGTCTCCGGCCGCTACGAACTCGGCGGCTTCGCGCTGCAGATGGGGCTCGCGCGGCTCGCACGCGTCGACGGCGTGAAGCTCGCACGGATCGCGCTGACCGAATTCCGCGACCGGCTCGACCAGACGGTCGGCATCGCCGTGTGGGGCAACCAGGGCCCGACGATCGTGCACTGGATGGAATCGAGCCACCCGGCGAAGGCGTCGCTGAAGCTCGGCGACGTGATGCCGCTGCTCGGCTCCGCGACGGGGCTGCTGTTCGCCGCGTACCTGCCGCGCAGCAAGACCGCCGCGATGCTCGAGCGCGAACTCGCCGATACGCGCCGCTCGCCGCACCACGGCGGCCCGCGCACGCTCGACGAGGTCGACGCGGTGCTCGCCGACGTGCGCCGGCACGAGGCCGCGCGCGTCGAGGGGATGCTGCTGCCGACGATCCATGCGTTCTGCATGCCCGTGTTCGATGCGGTCGGCGAACTCGCGCTCGCGATCGTCGCGCTCGGCCAGGAAGGCTCGTTCGACATTGCATGGGGCGGCGAGATCGACACCGCGCTGCGCACCTGCGCGCAGAAACTGTCTTACGAACTCGGCTATAGTCCCGACGCGCGCGACGCCTGACGCATCCGGTAACTGCCCCCGGCACCTGCCCGTCAAGCAGCGCGAACGTGCGGCGCATTCGACAGTCCGATTCCTGTGGCGCGCGCCGCGCGCCCGAGCTCACGCGAACGCCCCGATCCTGTCCCGATGCCCATGCAGCCTGCCGACACCCGCCCGAGTCACGCGTTGCCCCGCCACTGGCTGCGCGTGGGCATTGCGCTCGTCATCGTGCTGGTGCTGCACGCGCTCGCCGCGTTCTGGCTGATGCGCAACCGCGACGCGTTCACGCCGCCCGCGCCCGCCGAAGTCCCCATTCAGATCGAGCTGCTGAAACCGCAACCGATCGAGCGCCAACCCGCGCCGCCTGCGCCGAAGCCGGTCGAGCAGCCGGCCGCACCTGCGCCGGCGCCCCCGAAGGCCGCCGCACCGAAACCCGCGCCTGAGCCGGTCCTCACGTCGACGCAAACGGCCGAGCACGGCGAGCCGCCGGCCGCCGCGTCCGCCGCGAGTGGTGCGCCTGCCGCATCGGGCGCGCATGCCGCGTCGGCTGCCGGCGCCGCCAGCGCCGCCAGCACCGCGACTCCGGGCCCCGCGACGAACGGCGTGAAGTTCAACGCGCCGCCGTCCGGCGACCTGCAGTACGACACGTTCTACAACGGCATGCAGAACATGATCGGCACGATCCACTGGCGCACCGACGGGCACACCTACGACCTGTCGGTGTCGATGCCCGTGCCGTTCGTCGGCCCGTTCACCTACCGCAGCGAAGGCCGCATCGACGCGTTCGGCGTCGCGCCCGAGCGCTACGTCGAGAAGCGCGGCAAGCGGCCGGAGGACATCGCGATCTTCAACCGCGAGATCCGGCAGGTCGTGTTCACGCGCACGCCGAACAACGCGCCGCTGCCCGACGGCGTGCAGGACCGCTTCAGCATGCTGATGCAGCTGTCGGGGCTCGTGCGCGGCAATCCGTCCGCGTACAAGCCGGGCGTCACGCAGCAGTTCTTCGTGATCGACAACAACAGCGGCGAGACCTGGCCGATCGCCGTGATCGGCGACGAGCAGGTGCAGACGCAGGCCGGCATCATCGGCGCGCGGCACTTCATGCGCCTGCCGCGGCGCGACGGCGATACGCGCCGCATCGACATGTGGCTCGCACCGTCGCTCGGCTGGCTGCCCGCGCGGCTCGTGCAGACCGAACCGAACGGCGCGCAGATCGATCTGTTGTGGCATGGCCGGCTCGCGGCGCCGGGCGTACCGTCCGACGAAGCACCCGCAGGCGGCGCAACGCATGCGCCCGCCGGTGCGCCGACGCCCGACGCATCAACCGCTCCCGCCGCGGAACCGGCACAACCCGCGCCGCCGGCCACCGTGCAACCGCCGGCACAACCGGCTGCGCCGCCCGCGCCCTCGCCTGTCACATCGCCTGTCACACAGTGAACTCGCGCGCACACGCACGCGATTCGGCAATTTCGACCGATTACAGATTTCCGTGAAATGGCCGATGACACTCTTTAACAACTATTTCAGTCCACCGGCAGACAATGGGAAACGTTTCATAGACATCGGCTTCTAACCGATACACCCCATGCAGACGGGAACGGGGTGTGCAGCGCAAGCCCCTTGAAACCGGCAAGGCTCGCCCCACCTAGGGGACAACAAGGCCAGATGCCACTGCGAAGAGGAGTGCCGCCATGCAAATGATCTACAACAGCCCCAACTACTGCGTCGTCGAATTCGCGCCGCAGGCCGGTCACCACCTGATGAATGCCGGCGGATATGAAATCGTCGACAAGAACGCGCAGCGCGAAATCTTCATCGACGGCGAACTTGCCGAACGATTCCGCGCGCACGTGAAGCAGTTGATCGAGGATGAGCCGTCGCTCGATGAAGTCGACGAATTCCTCGGACAATTCGACAGCCTGATGATGATGCCCGTCGTGCTGCACTGACGACCCGCGGCCCGGCGCCTCGTGCGGCCGGGCCATTCGCCGCGCATCGACGCGGCGCCGCGAGCACTCCGATCCTGCCCCCGCCCGGTTCGCCGGCGGGGGTTTTCATTTGGCGGCCCGGCCGGCGCGGCGCAAGGCCGGGCGGCGCCCATGCGCACCGGCTACAATGACGGTTTTCCCGTCTTCGCCGGTCTTTCGCCCATGTCTGCGACTCCTCTCGCCGCTTCCGTCCCGCTCGACGCGTCCTATACGCGCGGCGCCGCTCTGCCTGCGCTGCTCAAATCGCGCATCCTGATCCTCGACGGCGCGATGGGCACGATGATCCAGCGCTACAAGCTCGACGAAGCCGCGTATCGCGGCGAGCGCTTCAAGGATTTCCCGCGCGACATCAAGGGCAACAACGAGCTGCTGTCGATCACGCAGCCGCAGATCATCCGCGAGATCCACGACCAGTACTTCGCGGCCGGCGCGGACATCGTCGAGACCAACACGTTCGGCGCGACGACCGTCGCGCAGTCCGACTACGAGATGGAAGATCTCGTCGTCGAGATGAACATCGAATCGGCGAAGCTCGCGCGCGAAGCGGCCGAGAAATACGCGACGCCGGACAAGCCGCGCTTCGTCGCGGGCGCGATCGGGCCGACGCCGAAGACGGCCAGCATCTCGCCGGACGTCAACGACCCGGGCGCACGCAACGTCACGTTCGACGAGCTGCGCGCATCGTACTACCAGCAGGCGAAGGCGCTGCTCGACGGCGGCGTCGACCTGTTCCTCGTCGAGACGATCTTCGACACGCTGAACGCGAAGGCCGCGCTGTTCGCGCTCGACGAGCTGTTCGAGGACACCGGCGAGCGCCTGCCGATCATGATCTCGGGCACCGTCACCGATGCGTCGGGCCGGATCCTGTCGGGCCAGACGGTCGAGGCGTTCTGGAATTCGCTGCGCCATGCGAAGCCGCTCACGTTCGGCCTGAACTGCGCGCTCGGCGCGGCGCTGATGCGCCCGTACATCGCCGAGCTCGCGAAGCTGTGCGACACGTACGTGTCGTGCTATCCGAACGCGGGCCTGCCGAACCCGATGGCCGAGACGGGCTTCGACGAGACGCCGGACGTCACGTCGGGCCTCCTGAAGGAATTCGCGCAAGCCGGGCTCGTGAACCTCGCGGGCGGCTGCTGCGGCACGACGCCCGAACACATCGCCGAGATCGCGAAGGCGCTCGCCGACGTGAAGCCGCGCCGCTGGCCGAACCAGTACAGCGACAACGCCTGACCCGACCGCCCCCCGTCCTTCATCACCAGAATTCGCACCGCCATGACCGATCACATGATGCGCCTCGCCGGCCTCGAGCCGTTCAACGTCACGCCCGGAACGCTCTTCATCAACGTCGGTGAGCGCACCAACGTCACCGGCTCGAAGGCGTTCGCACGCATGATCCTCAACGGCCAGTTCGACGAGGCGCTCGCGGTCGCGCGCCAGCAGGTCGAGAACGGCGCGCAGGTGATCGACATCAACATGGACGAGGCGATGCTCGATTCGAAGGCGGCGATGGTGCGCTTCCTGAACCTGATCGCGTCGGAGCCGGACATCGCGCGCGTGCCGATCATGATCGACTCGTCGAAGTGGGACGTGATCGAGGCGGGCCTGAAGTGCGTGCAGGGCAAGGCGATCGTGAACTCGATCTCGCTGAAGGAAGGAGAGGACGCGTTCCGCCACCACGCGCACCTGATCCGCCGCTACGGCGCGGCGGCCGTCGTGATGGCGTTCGACGAAACCGGCCAGGCCGATACGTTCGCGCGCAAGACCGAGATCTGCAAGCGCTCGTACGACTTCCTCGTGAACGAAGTCGGCTTCCCGCCGGAAGACATCATCTTCGACCCGAACATCTTCGCGGTCGCGACCGGCATCGAGGAGCACAACAACTACGCGGTCGACTTCATCGAAGCGACCCGCTGGATCAAGCAGAACCTGCCGTACGCAAAGGTGAGCGGCGGCGTGTCGAACGTGTCGTTCTCGTTCCGCGGCAACGACCCGGTGCGCGAGGCGATCCACACCGTGTTCCTGTATCACGCGATCCAGGCCGGGATGGACATGGGCATCGTCAACGCGGGCCAGCTCGGCGTGTACGCCGACCTCGACCCGGAGCTGCGCGAGCGCGTCGAGGACGTGATCCTGAACCGCCGCGACGATTCGACCGACCGCCTGCTCGAGATCGCCGACAAGTTCAAGGCCGGGGGCGCGAAGAAGGAAGAGAACCTCGAGTGGCGCAACCAGCCGGTCGAGAAGCGGCTCTCGCATGCGCTGGTGCACGGCATCACGAACTTCATCGTCGAGGATACCGAAGAAGTGCGCGCGAAGATCGCCGCGGCCGGCGGCCGCCCGATCAACGTGATCGAAGGGCCGCTGATGGACGGGATGAACATCGTCGGCGACCTGTTCGGCCAGGGCAAGATGTTCCTGCCGCAGGTCGTGAAGTCGGCGCGCGTGATGAAGCAGGCGGTTGCGCACCTGATCCCGTTCATCGAGGAAGAAAAGCGCCTGCTCGCGGAAGCGGGCGGCGACGTGCGCGCGAAGGGCAAGATCGTCATCGCGACCGTGAAGGGCGACGTGCACGACATCGGCAAGAACATCGTGTCGGTCGTGCTCCAGTGCAACAACTTCGAAGTCGTCAACATGGGCGTGATGGTCCCGTGCAACGAGATCCTCGCGAAGGCAAAGGTCGAGGGCGCGGACATCATCGGGCTGTCGGGCCTCATCACGCCGAGCCTCGAGGAAATGGCGTACGTCGCGTCCGAAATGCAGCGCGACGACTACTTCCGCGTGAAGAAGATCCCGCTGCTGATCGGCGGCGCGACGACCTCGCGCGTGCACACGGCCGTGAAGATCGCGCCGCACTACGAAGGCCCGGTGGTGTACGTGCCGGACGCGTCGCGCTCGGTGTCGGTCGCCTCCAGCCTGCTGTCCGACGAAGGCGCGACGAAGTACCTCGACGAGCTGAAGTCCGACTACGAACGCATCCGCGACCAGCACGCGAACCGCAAGGCACAGCCGATGGTCACGCTCGCCGAGGCGCGCGCGAACAAGACCAAGGTCGACTGGGCGGGCTACCAGCCGGTGAAGCCGAAGTTCATCGGCCGCCGCGTGTTCAAGAACTACGACCTGAACGAGCTCGCGCAGTACATCGACTGGGGCCCGTTCTTCCAGACCTGGGATCTCGCGGGTCCGTACCCGGCGATCCTGAACGACGAGATCGTCGGCGAATCGGCGCGGCGCGTGTTCTCCGACGCGAAATCGATGCTCGCGCGCCTGATCCAGGGCCGCTGGCTGACCGCGAGCGGCGTGATCTCGCTGCTGCCGGCGAATAGCGTCAACGACGACGACATCGAGATCTACAGCGACGAGTCGCGCTCGGAAGTGCTGCTTACCTGGCGCAACCTGCGCCAGCAGAGCGTGCGCCCGGTGGTCGACGGCGTGATGCGGCCGAACCGCTCGCTCGCCGACTTCATCGCACCGAAGGAATCGGGCGTCGCCGACTACATCGGGATGTTCGCGGTGACGGCCGGCCTCGGCGTCGATGCGAAGGAAAAGCAGTTCGAAGCCGACCACGACGACTACAGCGCGATCATGCTGAAGGCACTCGCCGACCGCTTCGCGGAAGCCTTCGCAGAAGCGATGCACGCGCGCGTGCGGCGCGAGCTGTGGGGCTACGCGAGCGGCGAGACGCTCGACAACGATGCGCTGATCGCGGAAAAGTACGCGGGCATCCGCCCGGCACCGGGCTACCCGGCCTGCCCCGACCACCTGGTGAAGCGCGACATGTTCGACGTGCTGCGCGCGGACGAGATCGGCATGAGCGTGACCGACTCGCTGGCGATGCTGCCGGCCGCGAGCGTGTCGGGCTTCTATCTCGCGCATCCGGACAGCACGTATTTCTCGGTCGGCAAAATCGGCCAGGATCAGCTCGAGGACTACGCGCAGCGCATGGCGCTGTCGCTCGACGACGCGCGCCGCGCGCTCGCGCCGCAGCTCTGATCGGCCCTTCGACGGGCGCGCCGCTGCCCGCTATCATCAGACAAAAGAAAAAGCCCGCTCGGACGCGGGCTTTTTTCTGCCTTTCGATCCTTTCAGACCGGCCGGGCAAGCAGGCTCAGAAGCCCCAGTGCACGTCGGCTTCGCCGGCTTTCGCTTCGCGCAGCATCGTGAGGAAGGGCGCAACGCGCTGGGCCAGGCTCGCCGGCACTTCGTGGTGCGCGTGATCGGCTTCGTCCTCATGGAAATGGCCGGCGTGCTCGGCGCGTTCCTGCTTCGCCTGCGCTACCGCCCCTTCCAGCTTGGCGATCGCGTGGTCCAGCTCGTCGTGCGTAATCACACCGCGCTCGCCCAGCTGCTTGCCGACGAGACCCAGCACATACACGGCGAAATCCTTCAGCACGTCGAGATCCTGTGCCGCCTTGCTCTTGAACGTAATCATGACAATTCCCTTTTCATCTTGTTGTGCCTGCGCGGCGCGGTTGGGGAACGCCGGCAGACCGGCGTCCGGCCTCGCGGACGCGGGCCGCCTGAGCGGCATATTAGCACCTGTTAAAATTCTGCGATCCCTGAAACGCGCGCTTAAAAAGCGCGCCGGCGGGCCGGCGTTTCCGGCCGCCACCAACGAAGCCTTCTACCAGCATGCTGCCAGCACACAAACAGACCCTCGAAGCCCTGCTCGCGGATAGCGTCAAGCAGGTCGCACACGCGCTGAAAGGCGCCGACGCCGCGTCCGTCGCCCCCGTCATCACGCTGGAGCGCCCGAAGGTCGCCGCGCACGGCGATGTCGCGTGCAACGTCGCGATGCAGCTCGCGAAGCCGCTCGGCACGAACCCGCGCCAGCTCGCCGAGCAGATCGTCGCCGCCCTCACCGCCCAGCCGGGCGCGCAAGGCCTCGTCGAAGCCGCCGAGATCGCCGGCCCCGGCTTCATCAACCTGCGCCTGTCGGCCGCCGCGAAGCAGGCCGTGATCGCCGCCGTGTTCGACCAGGGCCGCGCGTTCGGCACGTCGGATCGCGAGAAAGGCAAGCAGGTGCTGCTCGAATTCGTGTCGGCGAACCCGACCGGCCCGCTGCACGTCGGCCACGGCCGCCAGGCCGCGCTCGGCGACGTGCTCGCAAACGTGATCGCGAGCCAGGGCTACGCCGTGCACCGCGAGTTCTACTACAACGACGCAGGCGTGCAGATCGGCAACCTCGCGATCTCGACGCAGGCACGCGCACGCGGCCTGAAGCCGGGCGACGCGGGCTGGCCGGAAGCCGCGTACAACGGCGAATACATCGCCGACATCGCACGCGACTTCCTGAACGGCGAAACGGTCGCCGCGTCGGACGGCGAGCCGGTCAAGGGCACGGGCGACGTCGAGGATCTCGACGCGATCCGCAAGTTCGCGGTCACGTACCTGCGTCGCGAGCAGGACATGGATCTGCAGGCATTCGGCGTGAAGTTCGACCAGTACTACCTCGAGTCGTCGCTGTACAGCGAAGGCCGTGTCGAGAAGACGGTCGACGCGCTGATCAAGGCCGGCATGACCTACGAGCAGGACGGCGCGCTGTGGCTGCGCACGACCGACGAAGGCGACGACAAGGATCGCGTGATGCGCAAGTCGGACGGCACGTACACGTACTTCGTGCCGGACGTCGCGTACCACGTGACGAAGTGGGAGCGCGGCTTCACGAAGGTGATCAACATCCAGGGTTCGGACCACCACGGCACGATCGCGCGCGTGCGCGCCGGCCTGCAGGGCCTGCACATCGGGATCCCGAAGGGCTACCCCGACTACGTGCTGCACAAGATGGTCACCGTGATGCGCGACGGCCAGGAAGTGAAGATCTCGAAGCGCGCGGGCAGCTACGTGACGGTGCGCGACCTGATCGAATGGTCGGGCGGCGCGGCGGCGGGCCAGGAAGCGGCGCCGGACCTGATCGACGAAGCGACCATCACGCGCGGCCGTGACGCGGTGCGGTTCTTCCTGATCTCGCGCAAGGCCGATACCGAGTTCGTGTTCGACATCGACCTCGCGCTGAAACAGAACGACGAAAACCCGGTCTATTACGTCCAGTACGCGCACGCGCGGATCTGCTCGGTGCTCAACGAGCTGAAGTCGCGCTACAACGTCGACGTCGCGCAGCTGCCGGGCGCCGACCTGTCGCAGCTGACGAGCACGCAAGCGGCGTCGCTGATGCAGAAGCTGGCCGAGTACCCGGACATGCTCACGCACGCGGCCAACGAACTGGCGCCGCACGCCGTTGCGTTCTACCTGCGCGATCTCGCTGGCGAATTCCACTCGTTCTACAATGCGGAGCGCGTGCTGGTCGACGACGAAGCGCCGCGCAATGCGCGCGCCGCACTCCTCGCCGCGACCCGGCAGGTGCTCGAGAATGGTCTGGCGGTGCTCGGCGTGTCCGCGCCCGCCAAGATGTAACGTAGCAAGCGGCCCGAACCGGGCGCGAATGGCTGCGGCTGGAGCGCCCGCCGTCGGGTGCCCGCCGCCGGGTGCCCGTCGCAGCCTTTTCACGATTCTTTTTGCAGGTGACTCAAGCAATGGCACAACCACGCCGAACTTCGAAGCAATCGAAACAAGCCGGAGGGACATTTCTTGGAATCGTGCTGGGCCTGATCGTCGGCCTCGCGATCGCCGTGGTGGTGGCGCTCTACATCACGCGTTCCCCGTCGCCGTTCGTGTCGAAGGTCGCGCCGCCGCCGGCCGACAACGGCGCGAGCCAGCCGCAGCAGTTCGATCCGAACCGCGCGCTGCAGGGCAAGACGCCCGGCCAGCCGGTGCCGCAGGCCGCGCAGCCCGCGCCGCCGAACACCGCGCCCGGCCAGGCCGCGAACCAGACCCAGGGCGGCCTGCTGCCCGAACCGCAGATCGTCGAAGTGCCGCCGCAGGCCAACGGGTCGAGCGGCTCGAACAACACCGGCAGCTCGAACAACACGACCGCGTCGAACAATACGTCGTCGAGCAACGGCGTCGCCGTCGCGCCGAAGCCGGCCGACACCACGCCGCCGCCGAAGAAGACGCAGCAAGCGCAGCAGCAACAGCAGCAAGGCGGCGAGGACGACCTCGCCCGCTTCGCCGCGCAGAAGCAGGCGCAGCAAGCCGCCGCGCAAAAGCAGCAGCAACAGCAACTGGCCGCGAACACGCCGAAGCCGACCTCGTCGGCCACGGCCGCCGCGACGGCAAAGCCGCCGACCGCGAACGATGCGAATACCGGCTACTTCCTGCAGGTGGGCGCGTACAAGACGGAAGGCGACGCCGAGCAGCAGCGCGCGCGCCTCGGCTTCCAGGGTTTCGAGTCGAAGGTGTCGAAGCGCGATGTCAGCGGCGTGACGTATTTCCGCGTGCGTGTCGGCCCGTTCTCGAAGTTCGAGGATATGAACTCGGCCCGCCAGCGCCTGTCCGATGCAGGTGTCGACACGGCGGTGATCCGTTTCACGAAGCAGTAAGCAACCGGCCGAGCCCACTCAGAACCCGTTACGTTTCGTAACCCGAGCAACTGATTCGACGTTCACAACATGAAAAAACTGCTTAGCACGCTCCTTCTGTCCCTGGGTCTGGCCGCCGGCCTCGCGCAGGCTTCGCCCGCCGCGCCGGTCGCCGGCAAGGACTTCGAGGTGATGAAGTCGCCGCAGCCGGTGTCCGCACCGGCCGGCAAGGTCGAGGTGATCGAATTCTTCTGGTACGGCTGCCCGCACTGCTACGAATTCGAGCCGACGATCGAGGCCTGGGTGAAGAAGCAAGGCAACAACATCGACTTCAAGCGCGTCCCGGTCGCATTCCGTGACGATTTCGTCCCGCACTCGAAGCTGTTCTACGCGGTGTCCGCGCTCGGCATCTCCGAGAAGGTCACGCCGGCGATCTTCAACGCGATCCACAAGCAGAAGAACTACCTGCTGACGCCGCAGGCGCAGGCCGACTTCCTGGCCACGCAGGGCGTCGACAAGAAGCAGTTCACGGACGCGTACAACTCGTTCAGCGTGCAGGGCGAAGTGAACCAGTCGGCCAAGCTGCTGAAGGACTACGCGATCGACGGCGTGCCGACGGTCGTCGTCCAGGGCAAGTACAAGACGGGCCCCGCTTACGCGAACAGCATCCCGGGCACGGCCCAGGTGCTCGACTTCCTCGTGAAGCAGGTTCAGGACAAGAAGCTCTGATCCCCGCCCGCCCGCCGGCATGACTACTCCGCTGAAGGTCTTCATCACCGGCGCATCGAGCGGCCTCGGCCTCGCGATGGCCGAGGAATACGCCCGCCAGGGCGCCACGCTCGCACTCGTCGCGCGCCGCACCGATGCCCTCGATGCGTTCGCGCGGCGCTTCCCGAAGCTGTCCATCTCCGTCTATTCCGCCGACGTGCGCGACGCCGACGCGCTCGCGACGGCCGCCGCGTCGTTCATCGCGACGCACGGCTGCCCCGACGTCGTGATCGCGAACGCCGGCATCAGCCAGGGCGCCGTCACGGGCCAGGGCGATCTCGCGACGTTCCGCGACGTGATGGACATCAATTATTACGGGATGGTCGCGACGTTCGAGCCGTTCGTCGGCCCGATGACGGCCACGCGCCACGGCACGCTGGTCGGTGTCGCGAGCGTTGCCGGCGTGCGCGGGCTGCCCGGTTCCGGTGCGTACAGCGCGTCGAAATCGGCCGCGATCAAGTATCTCGAAGCGCTGCGCGTCGAGTTGCGGCCGGCCGGTGTCGGCGTCGTGACGATCGCGCCCGGCTACATCCGCACGCCGATGACCGCGCACAACCCGTACCGAATGCCGTTCCTGATGGACGCCGACCGCTTCGCGGCGCGTGCGGCCCAGGCGATCGCGCGGCAGCACGCGTTCCGCGTGATTCCGTGGCAGATGGGTGTGGTCGCGAAGGTGCTGCATGTGTTGCCGCGCTGGCTGTACGACCGCCTGTTCGAGAAGGCGCCGCGCAAGCCGAAGGCCGGGGCGCACTGACGCTCCGGTGAGCACCGGCCCGCGTGAAGCTTCGCGGGCCGTCTCTCCGTCTCTCCGTCTCTCCGTCTCTCCGTCTCTCCGTCTCTCCGTCTCTCCGTCTCTCCGTCTCTCCGCCTCTCCGCCTCTCCGCCTCTCCGCCTCTCCGTCTCTCTGTCCCACCGTCTCACCGCATCACCGCATCACCGCATCACCGCATCACCCCACCGACGCCAGGCGGCTTCGACGCTTCGATTCACCACACGCCCGCACCGCGCCCGCGCCATCCCCGACGCGCTGCCGTCCAGCCTCCCAGGCCCCAGCGCTCTTCCGTCCGCAGCCTCCTTCGCCCCACTCGCCGCCCCAACACCCGTTCCGTCGCGAACGCAGCCGTTTTTCGGCCAATTCGCCGCGTTCAGGCGCCTTTTTTCACGCGTCTCGCGCTTTGACGGTATGCTATTCGCCAGCCGCGCCGGCCCTGTCCGCTTCCGGGCCGCGCCCGCATCCCGTCACCCAGCAAAAAACACAAGCCACGTGGGAGATCCTATGCAGCTCAAGCTGTTCGCCGCGGCCACGCTCGCCGCCGCCCTCGCCGCCCCCGGCCTCGCCGCCGCCAAGCCGCTCACCGTCTGCACGGAATCGAGCCCGGACGGCTTCGACGTCGTCCAGTACAACTCGCTCGTCACGACCAACGCGTCGGCGGACGTGATCTTCAACACGCTCGTGTCGTACGACGAAGCCGCGAAGAAAGTCGTGCCCGCGCTCGCCGACAAATGGGACGCGAGCGCCGACGGCCTCACGTACACGTTCCATTTGCGCCCGAGCGTCGCGTTCCAGACCACCGACTATTTCAAGCCGACCCGCGCGCTCGACGCGGACGACGTCGTGTTCACGTTCTCGCGGATGCTCGACGACTCGAATCCGTGGCACAAGGTGGCCGGCGCGAGCGGCTTCCCGCACGCGCAGTCGATGGGGCTCGTGAAGCTCGTGAAGTCGGTCACGAAGGTCGACGACAGCACCGTGAAGTTCGTGCTGAACGAGCCGAATGCGACGTTCGTGCCGATCCTGACGATGGGCTTCGCGTCGATCTACTCGGCCGAATACGCGGACCAGCTGCTCAAGGCCGGCAAGCAGGCCGACCTGAACGGGAAGCCGGTCGGCACCGGCCCGTTCGTGCTGAAGAGCTACACGAAGGACGCGCTGATCCGCTACGACGTGAACCCGACCTACTGGGGCACGAAGCCGAAGGTCGACCGGCTGATCTATGCGATCACGCCCGATCCGTCGGTGCGGCTGCAGAAGGTGAAGGCCGGCGAATGCCAGATCGCGCTGTCGCCGAAGCCGCAGGACGTGCTCGCCGCGAAGGGCGAAAGCGCACTGAAGGTCGCGCAGACGCCCGCGTTCATGACCGCGTTCGTTGCACTGAACACGCAGAAGAAGCCGCTCGACAACGACAAGGTGCGCGAGGCGCTGAACCTCGCGTTCGACCGCGCGACCTACCTGAAGGTCGTGTTCGACAACACCGCGACGGCCGCGAACAACCCGTATCCGCCGAACACGTGGAGCTACGCGAAGGACGTCGCGCCGTATGCGTACGATCCGGCGAAGGCGAAGCAGCTGCTCGCGCAGGCCGGCTTCCCGAACGGCTTCTCGACGACGATCTGGACGCGCCCGACCGGCAGCGTGCTGAACCCGAACCCGAAGGTCGGCGCGGAGCTGTTGCAGGCCGACCTCGCGAAGATCGGCGTGAAGGCCGAGGTCAAGGTGATCGAATGGGGCGAGCTGATCAAGCAGGCGAAGCTCGGCCAGCATGACATGCTGTTCATGGGCTGGGCCGGCGACAACGGCGATCCGGACAACTACCTGTCGCCGCTGTTCAGCTGCAATGCGGTGAAGTCGGGCATCAACTTCGCGCGCTTCTGCGACACGCAGCTCGACAAGCTGATCGCCGACGGCAAGTCGACCGCCGATCAGGCCAAGCGCACGAAGCTGTACGAAGCGGCGCAGAAGATCATCCACGACCAGGCGCTGTGGATTCCGCTCGGCTATCCGACCGCGGCCGCGCTCACGCGCACGAACGTGAGCGGCTATCACGTGAGTCCGTTCGGACGGCAGAACTTCACGTCCGTCGCCGTGCAGTAACGCGACCCTCACGCGTGGCGCGCAAGCGACGGTGCGTCCGACCATCGCTTGCGGCCCGCGCGCCGCGCTTGCTACACTGCGCGCCTATTCCTCATACCGGACGCCAGCCAAAGTGAACAACTAAGCCTTCCCAAAATGTTTTCGCCGCCGTGCCACGCACGCCGCGCGCGAAGGTCTTCACGCATTTTTGGAGGTGCTTATGGCTGCAGCCACGCCCACCGGCGCGCTCGTCGCGCTTCATCACGTTTCCTTCCGCTTCGACGACGGCTTCACGCTGTTCGATTCGCTCGACCTTTCCATCGATCGCACGCCGACCGGCATCGTCGGCCGCAACGGCATCGGCAAGAGCCAGCTCGCGCAATTGATCGCGGGGTACTGCGCGCCGAGCGCGGGGACGATCGAGCGGCACACGCCAGTCGTCTACGTCGCGCAGCAGCACGACTACGGTGGCGTATCGGCCGGCTCGCGAACCGTCGCGCAGATCGCCGCGCTCGATGCACCGCTCGGCGCGCTCGCGCGTCTCGCCGACGGCCGCGCGGAACCGCACGACTTCGACCTGATCGGCGATCGCTGGGATCTCGCGGAGCGGCTGCGCACCGCGCTCGACGCAGCCGGCCTGGACGACGTGCAACCCGACACGCCCGCGCAGGCACTGAGCGGCGGGCAGCTCGCGCGCGTCGCGCTGATCGGCGCGCTGCTCTCCGGCGCGGGCTTGCTCGTGCTCGACGAACCGACCAACCATCTCGACGCGTCGGGCCGTGCGTGGCTGCGCGCGGCGCTCGACGGCTGGCACGGTGGCCTCGTCATCGTGAGCCACGACCGTGCGCTGCTCGCCGACGTGCAGCGCATCGTCGAGCTGACGACACAAGGCGTGCGCTCGTACGGCGGCAACTACGCGCTCTATCGTGCGCAGCGTGACGCGGAACAGGATGCCGCGCAGTCCGCGCTCGACAACGCGCGTGCCGAACGCGGACGCGTCAGGCGCAGGCTCGAACAGGAACACGACACGATCCAGCGTCACGCGGCCGCGTCGCTGCGCGACGCGAAGACGGCCAACCTGTCGTCGGGGGCAAAACAGAGTCGCAAGGGTGCGGCGCGCAGCATCATGGGCACGGTGCGGCGCCACCAGAACGAATTCAAGGCGACGCTCGACGAACGCGTACAGGAAGCGGCCGCGCGCGTCGAAGCCGATGCGCCCGTGCTCGTGTCGCTGCCGGGCACCGAGGTCAGCGCACGCCGTCAGCTGTTCACGCTCGACCGCGCGCAACTGCCGTGGCGCATCGCCGGCGATGCCGACGCGATCACGTGGTCGGCCAGCGGCCCGGTGCGCATTGCATTGACGGGCCCGAACGGCTGCGGCAAATCGACGTTGCTGCGCATGCTCGCGGGCGAGCTTTCGCCGCGCTCAGGCGCGTGCACGACACACGTGAGCGCCGCGTATCTCGACCAGCGACTCGCGCTGCTCGATCCCGATCGCTCGATCGTCGAGCAACTGGGGCTGCTCGATACGCCGCTCGCCGAAGGCGACCTGCGCAGCCGGCTCGCGCTGTTGCAGCTCGACGCGGTGCGCGCAACGCAGCCGGCGCGGCAGCTGAGCGGCGGCGAACGGCTGAAGGCCGCGCTCGCGTGCGCGTTGTGGCGCGGCACGCCCGCGCAACTGCTGCTGCTCGACGAGCCGACCAATCACCTCGACCTAGAATCGGTGCGGGCGATCGAAGCCGCACTGGCGGGCTTCCCCGGCGCGATCGTGGTCGCGTCGCACGACCCCGCGTTTCTCGCGGCGCTCGACCCGACGCACACGATGCAATGGCATCGCGACGGGTGGCGCTACGAACCCGTCGCTTGAGGAGAACGAAACGGTGTCAGCCGGCGGTGCGGAACCGCAGCACACCGTCGTCGCCCTGCTCGCGCACGAGCTCACCCGCGAGCCACAGCAGGTTCAGGTGCGCGAGCGCCTCGCCGAGCGCGAACGTCATCTGGTGGATGTCGAGTTCGCGGCGGCGGAACATGATCGGCACGATGTCGGCCGCGCTCATCGGCTGTTCCGCGCAGGCGACGCGCACTTCGGCCAGGCGCGCGTCGTGGTGTTCGCGCAGTTGCGTGATGCGCGTGCGCACGCCGCGGAACGGCTTGCCGTGCGACGGCAGCACCAGCGTATCGGGCGCCATCGTCTCGTAGCGGCCGAGCGACTGCAGGTACAAGGCGAGCGGGTTCGCTTCCGGTTCGAGGTCGAACACGGACACGTTCGTCGAGATGCGCGGCAGCACCATGTCGCCGGAGATCAGCACGCCGTCCGCTTCGCTGTGCAGCGCGCAATGTTCAGGCGAATGGCCGAAGCCGGTCACGACGCGCCAAGTGCGCGCGCCGATCGTCACCGCGTCGCCTTCGCGCAAGCGCCGGTAGCGCGGCGGCACGGCCGGCACGAGATCCGAGTAGTAGTTGCGGCGGTTGCGCAGCTTGTCGAGCGCGGCCGGATCGGTCAGCCCGTGGCGCGCGAAGTGATCGGCGGCGGCCGCGCCGCCCGCGTTCGAGCCGTTGCCGGCCGCCATCAGGCAGCCGAACATGTACTCGCCGAGCGTCATCCACAGCCGCACGTTCCAGCGGCCCTTGTCGCCGCCTTCGCACAGCCAGTTCGCGAGGCCGAAGTGATCGGGGTGGCAATGCGTGACGAGCACGCGCAGCACGGGCAGGCCGTCGAGATGCGTGTCGAAGATCTGCTCCCAGTGCGTGCGGATCGCATCCGACGCGATCCCGCAATCGACGATCGTCCAGCCGGCCTGCCCGTCGATTTCGTCGCGCAGCAGCCAGAGGTTGATGTGATCGAGCGAGAACGGCAGCGGCATGCGCAGCCAGCGCACGCCGGGCGCGACCTCGAACGTGTCGCCCGCGGCGGGCAGCGTATCGGCGAAGGGATAGTCGAGTTGGTGTTCCAGTGCGTTCATCGGTGGGGCGTCTCGTCGTTATCGGTGCGGTTGCGCGCCGGCGGCAGGCCGCGGCGGGCGTTCCGCCGATTCTATCGCCGTCCCGAGGAACGCGTGCCCGGCGGCTTGCTGCCCGTCAAAAAAAGTTCGTGCCAGAATCGGTTCCGTACCCGTATCTTTACGCGAAGATGCACCGAACGGCACCCAACGGCGGGCAACCCGCCGCTTGCCGGCCAGCCGCGCCTTGCCGCAAAGCCCTTGAACCGCCCGCTTGGGCGCTAAAATGGCGAGTGCTTACAGCCCCTCCCGAACGAGCCTGCACGCGATGAATCACTTCCCCAAACTGCTGTCCTCGCAGATCGGTTTCGACGTCGCGCAGACGATGCTCGAAAACTTCGACCGCCATTACCGGATCTTCCGCGAGGCGGCCGTCGAGGCGAAGACGCTGTTCGAGCGTGGCGACTGGCATGGGCTGCAGCGGCTCGCGCGCGAGCGGATCACGTCGTACGACGATCGCGTGAAGGAATGCGTCGAGGTGCTGGAAGACGAATACGACGCGGAGAACATCGACGACGAAGTGTGGCAGCAGATCAAGCTGCACTACATCGGCCTGCTCACGTCGCACCGCCAGCCCGAGTGCGCGGAGACCTTCTTCAATTCGGTGTGCTGCAAGATCCTGCACCGCTCGTACTTCAGCAACGATTTCATCTTCGTGCGCCCGGCGATCTCGACCGAGTATCTGGAGAACGACGAGCCGGCCGCGAAGCCGACCTACCGCGCGTACTATCCGGGCACCGACGGGCTCGCGGCCACGCTCGAGCGGATCGTCACGAACTTCCAGCTCGAGCCGGCGTTCGACGATCTCCCGCGCGACATCGCATGCGTGATGCAGGCGATCCACGACGAATTCGGCCACTTCGACGAAGCGCCGAATTTCCAGATCCACGTGCTGTCGTCGCTGTTCTTCCGCAACAAGAGCGCGTACATCGTCGGCCGCATCATCAACGCCGACCGCGTGCTGCCGTTCGCGGTGCCGATCCGCCACGTGCGCCCGGGCGTGCTCGCGCTCGACACCGTCCTGCTGCGCCGCGACCAGCTGATGATCATCTTCGGCTTCTCGCACTCGTATTTCCTCGTCGACATGGGCGTGCCGTCCGCGTACGTCGACTTCCTGTGCACGATCATGCCCGGCAAGCCGAAGGCGGAGATCTACACGTCGGTCGGCCTGCAGAAGCAGGGCAAGAACCTGTTCTATCGCGACCTGCTGCACCATCTGTCGCATTCGAGCGACCGCTTCATCATCGCGCCCGGGATCAAGGGCCTCGTGATGCTCGTGTTCACGCTGCCGTCGTTCCCGTACGTGTTCAAGATCATCAAGGATCAGTTCCCGCCGCCGAAGGAAACGACGCGCGCGCAGATCATGGAGAAGTACCAGCTCGTGAAGCGCCACGACCGCCTCGGGCGAATGGCCGACACGCTCGAGTACTCGAGCGTCGCGCTGCCGCTCGCGCGGCTCGACCACGCGCTCGTGCGCGAGCTGGAAAAGGAAGTGCCGTCGCTGCTCGAATACGAGGACGGCAATCTCGTGATCGAGCACCTGTACATCGAGCGCCGGATGACGCCGCTCAACCTGTACCTGCAGAACGGCTCCGATGCCGACGTCGAGCACGGCGTGAAGGAGTACGGCAACGCGGTGAAGGAGCTGATGAAGGCGAACATCTTCCCCGGCGACATGCTGTACAAGAACTTCGGCGTCACGCGCCACGGCCGCGTGGTGTTCTACGACTACGACGAGATCGAGTACCTGACCGACTGCAACGTGCGCCGCGTGCCGGCGCCGCGCAACGAGGAAGACGAGCTGTCCGGCGAACCGTGGTATACCGTCGGCCCGCACGACATCTTTCCGGAAACCTACGGGCCGTTCCTGCTCGGCGACCCGCGCGTGCGCGACGTCTTCATGAAGCATCACGCGGACTTTTTCGATCCCGCGCTGTGGCAGGCCAGCAAGGACAAGCTGATCCAGGGCGAATTGCCCGACTTTTATCCGTACGACACCGCGCTGCGCTTTTGCGTGCGCTACCCCGCGCGCTTCGGCGCGACTGACCAGAACGAGGGCGCCGGCGACGCGCAGCGCGCCGCCTGACGCCCGCTAGACCGCACCGATTGCGACCCGATTTCCGTCAACGGAATCCACATCGATGAACCCCCAAGACAATCCGCTTTCACACCTGTTCGACAACAACGACGCCTGGGTCAAGCACAAGCTCGAGGACGACCCGCAGTTCTTCGCGCGTCTCGCCCACCAGCAGGCGCCGGAATATCTGTGGATCGGCTGCTCGGATTCGCGCGTACCCGCGAACGAGATCATCGGCCTGCCGCCGGGCGAAGTGTTCGTCCACCGCAATATCGCGAACGTGGTCGTGCACAGCGACCTGAACTGCCTGTCGGTGATCCAGTTCGCGGTCGACATCCTGCGCGTGAAGCACATCATGGTGGTCGGCCACTACGGCTGCTCGGGCGTGAACGCCGCCCTGCTCAACCGCCGCGTCGGCCTCGCCGACAACTGGCTGCATCACGTGCAGGACGTGCGCGAACGCCACACGGCGCTGCTCGACGCATGGCCGGTGGGCGAAGCGCGCTATCGCCGCCTGATCGAGCTGAACGCGATCGAGCAGGTCGTCAACGTGTGCCGCACGACGATCGTCAACGACGCGTGGGCGCGCGGCCAGTCGCTCACCGTGCACGGGCTCGTGTACGGCGTGCATGACGGCCGGATGCGCAACCTCGGGATGGCCGTGTCGAGCTTCGACGCGCTCGACGAGACCTACAAGCGCTGCGTGGCCGCGCTCGTCGCCGGCGGCGAGCATGCCCCGGACAACGACATGATCGCGGCGGACGCCGCACGGCTCGAAGGCGTCGCGCAGGCGGTCGCCGCCACGCTGAAGCCGTGCGACGACGCAAAGTAACGCGCTAGCCTGCGCCGCGGATCGCTACGCTGGCGTGCCGCTGCGCCACCCATCGAACGGATCTGACCTCGGCGCTGCCGCCACGGCGGCGCCAAGCAAAGGAGCGACGGGCATGAAAACCGCATTGATCGTCGGTGCATCGCGCGGCCTCGGCCGCGAATTCGTCCGCCAATACCGGCGCGACGGCTGGAACGTGATCGCCACCGCGCGCGACGACGCGTCGCTCGACGCACTGCGCGCGCTCGGCGCGCAGGCCCATGCGCTCGACATCACGCAGCCCGAGCAGATCGCGGCGCTCGGCTGGAAGCTCGACGGCGAGCGGCTCGATGCGGCCGTGCTGGTGTCGGGGGTGTACGGGCCGCGCACCGAGGGGGTCGAGACGGTCACCGCCGAGGATTTCGACGCGGTGATGCATACGAACGTGCGCGGGCCGATGCAGTTGCTGCCGATCGTGCTGCCGCTCGTCGAGGACGCGCGCGGCGTGCTGGCCGTCGTGTCGAGCCGGATGGGCAGCATCGCCGAGGCGACCGGCACGACCGGCTGGCTGTACCGCGCGAGCAAGGCCGCGCTGAACGACGCGCTG
Source organism: Burkholderia sp. AU45274 (assembly GCF_030482505.1). Lineage (NCBI taxonomy): Bacteria > Pseudomonadati > Pseudomonadota > Betaproteobacteria > Burkholderiales > Burkholderiaceae > Burkholderia > Burkholderia sp. AU45274. Next base: position 540,502 of record NZ_JAUJQE010000005.1, read on the forward strand.
CGCATCGCGTCGCTGCAGACGCGCCACGCCGCGTGCATTTCGCTCCATCCCGGCTGGGTGCGCACCGACATGGGCGGCGCGCAGGCCGCGATCGACCCGGAAACCAGCGTGGCCGGCATGCGCCGCGTGATCGCCGAATCCGGCGCGGACGTATCGCAGGCAAACGGCCGTTTCTTCCAGTACGACGGTATCGAGCTGAGCTGGTGAGCTGGTAGGCAGCCGACAACTTTGCGTCGTTAATTCCTGTTTCGCATGATTTTGAACCGACCTGACGCGTGCCCGTGCGGCGGCGCGTCCCCCGCTCCCGCCGGCAAAGCGCCGGCGCCCCGCTATGCGGCCTGCTGCGGCCGCTTCATCGACGGCGGCGAGGCCGCGCCGACCGCGCTCGAGTTGATGCGCTCGCGGTACAGCGCGTACGTGCTCGGCGCGACCGACTACCTGCGCGCGACCTGGGCCGCACGCACCTGCCCGCCCGATCTCGACACCGACCCCGAAGCGCCCGACGCGCCGCGGTGGCTCGGCCTCGCGGTCAAACGCCACGCGCCGCTCGACGAGCGCCACGCGGAGGTCGAGTTCGTGGCCCGCTACAAGGTTGGCGGACGCGCTTACCGGCTCCACGAGACGAGCCGTTTCGAGCGCGACGAACAGGGTTTCTGGCGCTACGTCGACGGCGAAGTCAGTGAACGTTGACAAATAGTTGCTGTGTCAGACGCCGGGTAATTCCCGCATTGCACAACCCCATTTTGTCCGGCTACGATGACCTCGAATTGGTCATGTTGCATGGCAGGGCTTACGAATGGCGTTCAGCAAGGGATTGGTGGGATGGATGGCGGCGTGTGCGCTGTCGGCCGCTCAGGCCGGTACGCTGCCGAACGCCAATACGGGGACGGGTGCCGGCGCCAGCGGGTCGCTCGCCCACGCCGAACGCTTCGACTACGCCGATTCGAACCTGCCGCAGGTCGCCGCCGACCTGAACGAACAGATCCTCCGCATTCCGGCCGACGCATCGGGCACCGTCACGCTCGAGGCCACGCTCTTCAAGCCGAACGGGCCCGGCCCGTTCCCGCTCGTCGTCTTCAACCACGGCAAGAACACCGGCGATCTCCATCAGCAGCCGCGCAGCCGGCCGCTCGCGTTCGCGCGCGAATTCGTGCGCCGCGGCTATGCGGTGATCGCGCCGAACCGCCAGGGCTTCGCGGGCTCGGACGGCACGTACCAGCAGGAAGGCTGCAACGTCGGCAAGAACGGCCTCGCGCAGGCGGCCGACGTCGACGCGACGGTGCGCTACATGTCGCACCAGTCGTACGTCGATGCGTCGCGCATCGTCGTCGCCGGCACGTCGCATGGCGGCCTCGTATCGGTCGCGTACGGCACCGAAGCCGCACCGGGCGTGCGCGGCATCATCAACTTCTCCGGCGGGCTGCGCCAGGACCTCTGCGACGGCTGGCAGAAAAACCTCGTCGATGCGTTCGACCAGTACGGCGCCCATACGGCCGTGCGGTCGCTGTGGCTGTACGGCGACAACGACTCGGTGTGGACGCCCGGGCTCGTCGCGCAAATGCACGACGCGTACGTTTCGCATGGCACGCAGGCCCAGTTCATCGATTTCGGCCGCTACAAGGACGACGCGCACCGGCTGATCGTCGATCGCGACGGCGTGCCCGTGTGGTGGCCGGCCGTCAACGCGTTCCTCGCGCAGCTGAACCTGCCGACGTCGGTGCGCTACGCGGTCGCGAACCCGCACGAGCCGAAGGCGAGCGGCTATGCGTCGATCGACGCGGTCAACGCCGTGCCGTATGTCGACGAAGCCGGCCGTGAAGGCTACCGCCGCTTCCTGAACCAGCATCCGAGCCGCGCGTTCGCGGTGTCGTCGGAAGGCGCGTGGTCGTGGGCCGAAGGCGGCGACGATCCGATGGCGCTCGCGCTCGACAACTGCTCGAAGCAGGGCGCAGGTTCGTGCCGGCTGTATGCGGTCAACGACCGGGTCGTGTGGAACGACGCGACGCAGACGGCCGACAACGACGACGGCAACGCACGCGACACCGGCACGCCGGCGCTGGCTTCGCGCTGACGCAAGTCCGTCATTTCCCTCCCCTCGCCCGTCACGCCGAGGCCATCTCAGCGCCTCACTTCACGCCTCGCTCGTGCTCGTAAAATCGAGCGCAATCCGGGGAACGCTCGTTTTTACGAGCATCCAGCTTGAATTCATGTAGCCGTGATCGTTATTTCGATCCCTGTCGACATAACGATCGATTTTACGAACATGAAGGTTAATCAAGCCGCCGCCGGCCCAACCGTTCTCGCGGAAGCCGCCCTCGTTGGCGAAGCGCTCGCCCGTCTGCGCGTTTCGCGCCGCGTTCAGCAAAACGAGGCGTCGAGAAAGGCGATCCTGGCGTCGCCCTGGGGCAGTGGCTTCGGTATCTCGACGCGATTGGTCACCCGCCGGCCTGATCGGGCAACGCGCGACGCTGGATCATTCGATCTCCCCGTGTCGCCACAAACCACCCATTTCATCATTCCCCATATTTCTGCGCCATCACGCCCCATCCGCCCCGCGATTTTTTTCAGTTGGGGGGTCTCACTCGAACGCCGTCATCTGCGGTCATTTCGGGATATCTGAACCGTACCGTCCCGAGCCGCTCCGATCTGCGTCGAACTCCCGCCCGGCAAGGCTTTGCGGTGTTTGTAACCGGTAGTGCAACGGGTCGCGGAACACGCTAATCTCAGCGCGTTTCGTGTCCCGCCGCGCGGCATCCCGTCGATGCCGCGCAGCCGTTTTATCCCCCGGAGTCGCCTTGAGTACGCCAGCCACCGACGACTGGGTCGCGCGCAGCCTGCGCGCGGTCTGGCATCCCTGCACCCAGATGAAGCATCACGAGCGCCTGCCGCTGATCCCCGTCGCGCGCGGCGCGGGCCTGTGGCTGTACGACCGTGACGGCCGCCGCTACTTCGACGCGATCAGCTCGTGGTGGGTCAACCTGTTCGGCCATGCGAACCCGGACATCAACGCGGCGCTGAAGGACCAGCTCGACACGCTCGAGCACGCGATGCTCGCCGGCTGCACGCACGAGCCCGCGATCGAACTCGCGGAGCGGCTGCACGCGCTGACCCAGCGCACGCTCGGCCATGCGTTCTTCGCGTCGGACGGCGCGTCGGCGGTCGAGATCGCGCTGAAGATGAGCTTCCACGCGTGGCGCAACCGCGGCTGCGCGAACAAGCAGGAATTCGTCTGCGTCGCCAACAGCTATCACGGCGAGACGATCGGCGCGCTCGGCGTGACCGACGTCGCGCTGTTCAAGGACGCGTACGACCCGCTGATCCGCCATGCGCACGTCGTCGCGTCACCCGACGCACGCGGCGCGCTGCCGGGCGAAACGGCCGCCGACGTCGCGGGCCGCGCGCTTGCGGACGTGCGGCGCCTGTTCGTCGAGCGCGGCGACCGGATCGCCGCGCTGATCGTCGAGCCGCTCGTGCAGTGCGCGGCCGGCATGGCAATGCACGATCCGTCGTACGTCCGCGGGCTGCGCACGCTGTGCGACGAATTCGGCGTGCACCTGATCGCCGACGAGATCGCGGTCGGCTGCGGCCGCACCGGCACTTTCTTCGCGTGCGAGCAGGCCGGCGTGTGGCCCGATTTCCTGTGCCTGTCGAAAGGCATCAGCGGCGGCTACCTGCCGCTGTCGCTCGTGCTCACGCGCGATGACGTGTTCGCCGCGTTCTACGACGACGACACGACGCGCGGCTTCCTGCACTCGCATTCGTACACGGGCAACCCGCTCGCGTGCCGCGCGGCGGTCGCGACGCTCGACCTGTTCGAGCGCGACGACGTGCTCGCGGCCAATGCCCGCAAGTCGGCGACGCTGCGCGCCGCGCTCGCGCCGCTCGATGCGCACCCGCAGGTACGGCACCTGCGCGAGCGCGGCACGCTGTTCGCGTTCGACGTCGCGCTCGACGGCGACGCGGCGCGCGGCTTCTCGCGTCGCTTCTTCGAGCGCGCGCTGGAACGCGAGCTGCTGCTGCGCCCGATCGGCACGACCGTGTACCTGATGCCGCCGTACGTGATGAGCGACGACGACATCGCTTGGCTCGCGCAAAGCACGCGCGACACGCTCGATGCAACGCTCGCGGAGATCACCGGATGACACAACAGCCCCCACGCTCACTTCGTTCACTGCCCCCCGAGGGGGCGGCTGCCTCCCTTGGGGCGGCCCGGCGGGAGGCAGCGACGAACCCTCTGCTCGATACCCTGCAACGCGGCCTCGCCGCGCTCGACGCGCAAGGGCTGCGCCGCGTGCGCCGCACCGCCGACACCGCGTGCGATGCGCGCATGACCGTCGACGGTCGCGAGATCATCGGCTTCGCGAGCAACGACTATCTCGGCCTCGCCGCGCATCCGGCGCTCGTCGCCGCGTTCGCCGAAGGCGCGCAGCGCTACGGCTCCGGCAGCGGCGGCTCACACCTGCTCGGCGGCCATTCGCGTGCGCACGCGACGCTCGAAGAAGAACTCGCGGCCTTCTCGGGCGGCTTCTCCGACGCGCCGCGCGCGCTGTACTTCAGCACCGGCTACATGGCGAACCTCGCCGCGATGACGGCGCTCACCGGCAAAGGCGCGACGATCTTCTCCGACGCGCTGAACCACGCGTCGCTGATCGACGGCATGCGGCTGTCGCGCGCGAACGTGCAGGTCTATCCGCATGCGGACACGGCCGCGCTCGCCGCGTTGCTCGACGCATCGGATGCCGAAACGAAGTTGATCGTCAGCGACACGGTGTTCAGCATGGATGGCGACATCGCGCCGCTCGCCGAACTCGTCGCGCTGGCCGAACGCCACGGCGCGTGGCTCGTCGTCGACGATGCGCACGGCTTCGGCGTGCTCGGCCCGCAAGGCCGCGGCGCGCTCGCGGCCGCCGCGCTGCGCTCGCCGCATCTCGTATACGTCGGCACGCTCGGCAAGGCCGCCGGCGTCGCGGGCGCGTTCGTGATCGCGCACGAGACCGTGATCGAATGGATGATCCAGCGCGCGCGCAGCTACATCTTCACGACGGCCGCGCCGCCGGCCGTCGCGCACGCGGTATCGGCCAGCCTGAAGGTGATCGCGGGCGACGAAGGCGACGCGCGACGCGCCCATCTCGCCGCGCTGATCGACCGCACGCGCGCGCTGCTGCGCAACACGCGCTGGCAGCCGGTCGATTCGCACACGGCCGTGCAGCCGCTCGTGATCGGCAGCAACGACGCGACGCTCGCGGCAATGCGCGCGCTCGACGCGCACGGCCTGTGGGTGCCCGCGATCCGGCCGCCGACGGTGCCCGTCGGCACGTCGCGGCTGCGCGTGTCGCTGTCGGCCGCGCATTCGTTCGACGATCTCGCGCGGCTCGAAGCCGCGCTGATCGAAGCCAGTGAGGCGCAGGCCGCGCAGGAGGCAGAACAGCCCCCACGCTCACTTCGTTCGCTGTCGACCGGAGTTGGCGCTTCAGCGCTTACTCCGGTCCCATGCACGGCTCCCCCCGAGGGGGCTGCAGCCTCCCTTGGGGCGGCCCGGCGGGAGACTGCGGCATGACCGCCCCGCTCTCGCTGTTCGTTACCGGCACCGACACCGAAATCGGCAAGACCTTCGTCTCAGCCGCGATGCTGCACGGCTTCGCGCGGCATGGCCTGCGCGCGGCCGCGCTGAAACCCGTCGCGGCCGGCGCGTATGAACGCGACGGCGTGTGGCGCAACGAGGACGCCGACCAGCTCGACGCGGCCGCGAACGTCGTGCTGCCGCCCGAGCTGCGCACGCCGTTCCTGCTGAAGGCGCCGGCCGCGCCGCATATCGTCGCCGCGCAGGAAGGCGTGACGCTCGACATCGACACGATCGTCGCGTGCCATCGCGAAGCGCTGACGCGCGCGGAGATCGTCGTCGTCGAAGGCGCCGGCGGCTTCCGCGTGCCGATGAACGACACGCAGGACATGGCCGATCTCGCGGTCGCGCTCGGCGTGCCGGTCGTGCTCGTGGTCGGCGTGCGGCTCGGCTGCATCAACCACGCGCTGCTCACCGCCGACGCGATCGCCGCGCGCGGCCTCAAGCTCGCCGGCTGGGTTGCGAACCACGTCGACCCGGCGATGTCGTTCCCCGACGAGAACATCGCGACGATGCGCGACTGGCTCGCGCGCGAGCATGGCGCGCCGCTGCTCGGTCGCATTCCGCACCTGAGCCCGGCCGCCCCCGAATCCGCCGCGGCGATGCTCGACATCGCCACGCTCGTCGAGACGCTGCGCACCGCGCAGCATTGACCAACCGAAACAGATCCCCCGATCCCTCATCCCCGACCAGGACAGGAAAACGATATGACCCAAGCCCAGACCGCCGCCACCGTGCAACCCGACGCGATTCCCGTGGCCGCTCCGGTCTCGCAGCGCTGGCGCGTCGCCGACGTCGTCGCGCTGTTCGAGCTGCCGTTCAACGACCTGCTCTTCCGCGCGCAGCAGGTGCACCGCGAGCACTTCGACGCGAACGCGGTGCAGCTGTCGACGCTGCTGTCGATCAAGACGGGCGGCTGCGAGGAAGATTGCGGCTACTGCTCGCAGTCGTCGCACCACGACACGGGCCTGAAGGCCGAGAAGCTGATGGACGTCGACGCGGTGCTCGACGCCGCGCGCGCGGCGAAGGCGAACGGCGCGAGCCGCTTCTGCATGGGCGCCGCGTGGCGCAACCCGAAGGAGCGCCACATGCCGGCGCTGACCGAGATGGTGCGCGGCGTGAAGGAACTCGGCCTCGAGACCTGCATGACGCTCGGCATGCTGGAAGACGAGCAGGCGCAGGAACTCGCGAGCGCGGGCCTCGACTACTACAACCACAACCTCGACACGTCGCCGGAGTTCTACGGCCAGGTGATCTCGACGCGCACCTACCAGGATCGCCTCGACACGCTCGACCGCGTGCGTGACGCGGGCATCAACGTGTGCTGCGGCGGCATCATCGGCATGGGCGAATCGCGCCGCGAACGCGCGGGCCTGATCTCGCAGCTCGCGAACCTGAATCCGTATCCGGATTCGGTGCCGATCAACAACCTCGTCGCGATCGAAGGCACGCCGCTCGAAGGCACCGCACCGCTCGACCCGTTCGAATTCGTGCGCACGATCGCGGTGGCGCGGATCACGATGCCGAAGGCCGTGGTGCGCCTGTCGGCCGGCCGCGAGCAGCTCGACGACGGGCTGCAGGCGCTGTGCTTCCTCGCCGGCGCGAACTCGATGTTCTACGGCGACCAGCTGCTGACGACGAGCAACCCGCAGTCGCAGAAGGACCGTGCGCTGTTCGAACGCCTCGGGATCCGTTCGAGCGATGCGGACGCGATGACGGCGAACGCGTAAGCGGCAGCATCGCGTACCCACGAAAAAGCCGGGGCATGCCCCGGTTTTTTTTCACCCGATCGCCTGCACCGCGTTGCCCTGCGCGTCGAGAATCACGGTCTTCCCGACCCGCCAGCGCACGCCGTCGAGCCCGTCGACCGCATGCTCGCCGGCAGCGCCGCTGCGCCTGCACCGGATCGACGCGTGCGCTGTCATCTGCGCCGTCCTGCGTGTCGGGTGACGCCCCCGTCATGTGGCCGGCCCTTCCGGATGGCGCACCGGTGTGTCGTATCCGCGCGTACGGCAGCGGCCGCTGCCGTGCGCCATGTGCATCACACGTGTGCCGCCGCGCCGTCGATCGCCGCGCGCACGCGCTCGACGAGTGCTTGATCGACCGGCGCCAGCACCTCGCCGCGCGGCCGCACCCCCGAGCCGAAATGCACCGCGCGCACGCCGGTCGCGCGGACGAAATCGCCGACCGCATCGACCGTGAGCCCCGAGCCGGCCAGCACCGTGCAGGTCGAGCCTGCCGCCTGCCGCGCGAGCCGCGTGATCGTCGCGACCGCGTCGAGCACCGACGGATGGCCGCCCGACGTCAGCACCGACGTGACGGCCGGCACGCGCAGCAGCGCGTCGAAGGCGGCGTTGAGGTCGCGCGACACGTCGAACGCGCGGTGGAAGGTCAGTGCGCGGCCGTCCGCCGCGGCCGCGATGCGCGCCAGCGCGCCGAGATCGACGTCGCCGCGTGCGTCGAGCGCGCCGAACACGACGCCGTTCGCCCCGGCCGCGACGGCTGCGCGCACGTCGCGTTCGATCACGCGGAGATCGTCGGCGTCATAGACGAACGACCGGCTGTGCGGTCGCACGATCACGTTGACGGGAATGGGCACGGCGGCCACGACGGCTTCGATCAGGCCGACGCTCGGCGTCAGCCCGCCTTCGGTGATCGCGGTCACGAGTTCGAGGCGGTCGGCGCCCGCGCGGGCGGCGGCCTTCGCATCGCCGACGGTCGTGGCGATCACTTCGAGGAGAACGGAGGAGGCGGCGTTTCGGTTCATGGGCGGCCCGCGAATCGTCAGGACAATTCGCGCATCCTAGCCGAGCCGCGTGATGGACGCCAGCGTGCCGGCGGCGATGCGCGCGGCGCTAGCCGGCGTCCGCCTCGTCGTCGCGCCAGTCGATATCGCCGCACAGCACGCGCTGCGCGTCGCCGATGCGCACGGCCACCGACAGCGTCACGCACGGCTGCGCCTCGTTGATCGACAGGTACGGCCGCGTGACCTGCACGCGCCCCGGCTCGGCGATCGCCGAGCGGAAATACGGCCGGCGCAGCCAGTTCGCGCCCTGCGCGTCCGCCAGCGGCGAGAAGCGCGCCTCGGCGAGCGCGCGGTCGGCGCGCAGCACGACGTTGCGGCCCGACTGGCGGCCGTGCGCGTCGAGCAGGAAGCAGCGCGCGGCCGCGTCGAGCGCGAGGAAGTTCCAGCACACCTCGTCGAGCGGCTCGCCGGCCGCGAGACGCTCGGCCGCACGTTCGAACGCGCGCAGGTACGGCGCGAGCCGCTGCGCATCGCGCCGTTCGCGCGCGTCGGTCTGCTGCCGGAAGCGCTCGGTCAGCTCGCCGATGCAGCCCGTCGCGGCCGCGCTGTCCGGCAGCCCCGGCGCCGGCCGGCCGAAGTAATAGCCCTGCACGAAATCGGCCTCGCACGACAGCGCGATCTGCGCCTCGTGCTCGGTCTCGATGCCCTCGACGAGCACCAGCTTGCCGGCCTCGTGCAGCAGCGTCACGAGCCCGTGCAGGATCGCGGTGAGCCCCGTGCGATGCGCCGCGTGCGACAGCATGATCCGGTCGAGCTTCACGATGTCCGGGTTCAGTTGCCAGATCCGCTCGAGGTTCGAGTGCCCCGCGCCGAAATCGTCGAGCGCGATCAGGAAGCCGTGCGTGCGGAATTCGCGCACGGCCTCGGCAAGCCGCTCGACGTCTTCCGCGCGCTGCTCGAGCACTTCGAGCACGACGCGGCGCGGCGGCATGCCGAGCCGCTTCAGGTTCGCGAGCAGCGCGGCTGCCTGGAACGGGTCGGTGAGCACGCCCGGATGCACGTTGAGGAACAGCCACTCGCGCTCGGCGCCGAGCAGCGCGAAGTTCTCGAGATGCAGCGCCTGCGCGAGCCGGTCGAGCTGCAGCAGCTCGCCCCGGCGCGCGGCTTCGCCGAACACGTCGAGCGGCGACACCGCGCGATCGAGCGCATCGTGCGCGCGCAGCAGCGCCTCGTAGCCCACCGCACGCTGGTGCGACAGGCTGAAAATCGGCTGGAACACGGTCGTGAGCGTCATGTCGCGGTGCTGCGTCGCCAGACGTTCGAAGCCGGAACTCACCTCCCGCTCGAACCGGTACGGCGACGCGGCGGCCGGACGCTCCTGTTGCACGATCGTCATGCCTTCCTCCTGGTATTGCCTTCGAACGCGGCGCCCGACGAAGCGAGCGGCGCGTGCAATGTCATTGGTTGGACCCTCGGTTGCCCGGTCGACGCCGGACGGCTGCCGAACCTCAAGCAAGCTCCGTGCAAGGCGCCGACAGCCCGTGCGCCGCACGGCTCGCGCCGGGTTGCCGCACCATCCCGGCGCAGGTCGCGCGCACCGTTTTCGTGCACGCGCACCGGCCGCTCGAACGCACCCGTCACGCCAGCACGCTACACTCCGTACGATCGTTTCATTCCCCGTATTCGCCGTATCGATGGAAATCGTCTTCACCGTTCTGATCCTGCTGCTGACCGTCGCGCTGTCCGGCGCCGTCACTCGCAACCTGCCATTCCAACTGCCGTTGCCGCTGATGCAGATCGCGTTCGGCGCGATGCTCGCGTGGCCGAAGCTGAACCTGCACGTCACGTTCGATCCCGAAATCTTCATGCTGCTGTTCATTCCGCCGCTGCTGTTCGCGGACGGCTGGCGGATTCCGAAGCGCGAGCTGTACCTGCAGCGCCGCGCGATCCTGATGCTCGCGTTCGGGCTCGTGTTCATGACGGTACTCGCAGTGGGCTACTTCGCGCACTGGCTGATACCCGAGTTGCCGCTGCCGATCGCGTTCGCGCTCGCGGCCGTGCTGTCGCCGACCGACGCGGTCGCGCTGTCCGGCATCGCCGGAAAGGGCCGGATCCCGCCGCAACTGATGCACATCCTCGAAGGCGAGGCGCTGATGAACGACGCGTCCGGCCTCGTCGCGCTGAAATTCGCGATCGCGGCCGCGCTGACGGGCATGTTCTCGCTGCGCGACGCGTCGGTGACGTTCGTGATCGTCGCGGCCGGCGGGCTCGCGACGGGCGCGCTCGTGTCGTGGGCGTTCAGCGCGCTGTCGACGCGCTTCCTGAATGCCGAGCAGGAAGGCGATCCGGCCCCCGGCATCGTGATGACGCTGCTCGTGCCGTTCGCGGCCTACCTGTTCGCCGAGCACCTCGACCTGTCGGGCGTGCTGGCGGCCGTGTCGGCCGGGATGATGATGAACTACACGAGCTTCTCGCGTAAAAGCACCGTCGCGTCGCGTGTGCGCGCCGAAAGCACGTGGGCGATGATCGAGTTCGTGTTCAACGGCATGGTGTTCATCATGCTCGGGCTGCAGCTGCCGCACATCATCGGCCGCACGCTCGTCGACGCGCACCACACGAGCGACGCGCTCGTCGGCCGGATGATCTTCAACGTCTGCGCGATGATGCTCGCGCTGTATGCGATCCGCTTCCTGTGGGTCTGGCTGCTGCGCTGGTTCGCGAGCCGTCGCGCCGCGCGCCACGGCCTCGCGGGCACGATGGCCGGCGTGCGCACGATCGCGGTGATGACGGTCGGCGGCGTGCGCGGCGCGGTCACGCTCGCCGGCGTGCTGTCGATTCCGGTCGCGCTGTCCGACGGCGTGCCGCTGCCGGGCCGCGACACGGCGATCTTCGTCGCGTCGGCCGTGATCCTCGGCTCGCTCGTCGTCGCGGTGGTCGGCCTGCCGCTGCTGCTGCGCGGCGTGCGTTCGTCGCGCAGCCCGCTCGGCGACGAGGAACGCGCCGCGCGCGCGGCCGCCGCGCAGGCCGCGATCCGCGCGATCGACTCGTCGCACGACGCGATCTCGGTCGATCTCGACGAATCGGGCGCCGCACGCTGCGCGGATATCTCCGCACGCGTGATGGACCAGTACCGCCGCCGCCTCGCGACGCTCGCCGAGGACGGCCCCACACCGCGCGCGGAAGCGAAGCAGGCCGAAACGATGGAACTGCAGATGCGGATCGCGGCCGTGCGCGCGGAACGCTCCGCGCTGTACCGGCTGCGCAGCGAGAGCAAGATTTCCGACGAGACGCTGACGAAGCTGCTCCGCGAGATCGACCTGTCGGAAACCGCGCTGTCGACGCGCAAGAAAGGCATTCTCTAAAGGGCCGGCCGCTGCCTGTACGCAGCAGCCGCGGCCCAATAAAAAACGGCGACGCACACGCGTCGCCGTTTTCACATCCACCCGCGTTCGCGTTACTTCGCGACGACGACCGGAATCCCCTTCAGCATCCCCGCGCCCTTCATCTCGTCGAGCGCGTGCTGCACGGCCGCGCTCGTCGCCGCTTCGATGCCGAGCTGCAATGCGAGCTCGCGCTCCGCGCGCTTCACGCCCGCGAGATTGCGCACCTTCACGTGCCCGAAGCCGCGCACACGTGCATGCAGATCGGCCAGTTGCGTGACCTGCGCCGCATTGCCGGCCGTCATCGCGGCGAGCGCACGCGCGAGCGTCGTCTCGTAGTCGTCGGCGAGCGCACGCTCCATCTTGCGCTCGACGGTGCGGCCGAACGGATCGAGCCACGTGCCGCGCAGGCTGCGCACGCGCGCCAGCATGCCGAACACCGGCCACATCCACTGGCCGAACACGCGCTTCTTCGGTGCGCTGCCGTCGCGGCCGGCCTTCGCGACCGTCGGCGGCGCCAGGTTGAACTTCACGCGATAGGCCTGCCCCGGCACGCCTTCGAACTGCGCTTCGAGCGCCGCGCGGAACGCGTCGTCCGTGTACAGCCGCGCGACCTCGTATTCGTCCTTAACCGCGAGCAGCCGGTAGAACGTCGTCGCGACCGCGCGCGTCAGCGCGTCATCGCCCTTCGCACGCGCCGCGCTCACGAGCGCACGGTAGCGCTCGACATAGCGCCCGCCGCCGTACGCATCGAGACGCGCTTCGCGATCGGCGATCAGCTCGGCGAGCGTCTCCGGCGCGGCATGCGCGGCCACCGCGTGACGCGCGTTCCACAACGCATCGAGGCCCGCCGCGTCGCCGGCCGCCATCCGGCCGATCGAGAACGCGAGCTTGTTCATCGGCACCGCGACGTTGTTCAGCTCGATCGCGCGCATCATCGCTGCGAGCGACACCGGCACGAGGCCGAGTTGCCATGCGTAACCGAGCATCAGGATGTTCGCGCCGATCGAATCGCCGAGGAACTTCGCAGCGAGCGCCTGCGCGTCGCAGCTCGACAGGTAGCCGTCGCCGGCCGCGTGGTGCATCTTCTCGAGCAGCGCGTCCGCATGCAGGTTCGCATCGGGGTTCTGCACGAACGACGCGTTCGGGATCCGGTGCGTGTTGACGACGATCCGCGAACGCTCGTGACGCACCGTCTGCAGCGCCTCGGCGCTCGCGCCGACGACCATGTCGCACGCGAGCAGCACGTCCGCCTGCTGCGTGTCGATGCGCACCTGGTTCAGCCACCGGTCGCTCGACGCGATCCGCACGAACGACAGCACCGACCCGCCCTTCTGCGCGAAGCCCATGAAGTCGAGCACCGACGCGCTCTTGCCTTCGAGGTGCGCGGCCATGCTGATCAGCGCGCCGACCGTCACGACACCCGTGCCGCCGACGCCCGTCACGAGCATGTCGAACGGCGCCGCATCGAGATGCGTCGCCGGCACCGGCAGCGCATCGACCCTCGCGGCGAGCGCGGCTTCGTCGAACGCGGCACCGGCGGCCTTCTTCAGCGCCGCGCCTTCGACCGTCACGAAGCTCGGGCAGAAGCCGTTCACGCACGAGTAGTCCTTGTTGCACGACGACTGGTCGATGCGGCGCTTGCGGCCGAGCGGTGTTTCGAGCGGCTCGACCGACAGGCAGTTCGACTGCACACCGCAATCGCCGCAGCCTTCGCACACGGCGTCGTTGATGAACAGGCGCTTGTCCGGGTCGGGGAATTCGCCCTTCTTGCGGCGGCGGCGCTTCTCGGCCGCGCAGGTCTGGTCGTAGATCAGCACGGTGACGCCCGGCGTCTCGCGCAGCTCGCGCTGCACGGTGTCGAGTTCGCTGCGGTGATGGAACGTCGTGCCCGTCGGGAACTGGCCGTGATGACCGTCGTACTTCTCCGGCTCGTCGGACACGACCACGAAGCGCGACACGCCTTCCGCCTCGACCTGCCGCGCGATCTGCGGCACCGAGATGCTGCCGTCGACCGGCTGGCCGCCCGTCATCGCGACCGCGTCGTTGTAGAGGATCTTGTACGTGATGTTCGCTTTCGCGGCCACGGCCTGGCGGATCGCGAGGATGCCCGAGTGGAAGTAGGTGCCGTCGCCGAGGTTCTGGAACACGTGCTTCGTGTTGGTGAACATCGCGTGCGCGGCCCAGTCGACGCCCTCGCCGCCCATCTGGATCAGGCCCGTCGTGTCGCGCTCCATCCACGACGCCATGAAGTGGCAGCCGATGCCGGCCTGCGCGATCGAGCCTTCCGGCACCTTCGTCGACGTGTTGTGCGGGCAGCCCGAGCAGAAGTACGGCGTGCGCTTCACCGCGTCCGCCTCGTTCGACAGGATCTGCGGCGCGACGAGATCGACCACGCGCTCGCGGCGGTCGAGCGCCGGCTTGTGGCGCGCGAGCCAGTCGGCGAACACCGGCAGGATCCGCGACGGGCGCAGCTCGCCGAGTTCGGACAGCAGGCACGCGCCGGCGGCGTCGTGCTTGCCGAGCACACGCGGGCGCGCGCCTTCCGTGCGGTTGTACAGGTAGTCCTTGATCTGCTGTTCGATGACGGGACCCTTCTCCTCGATCACGAGCACTTCGGCGAGCCCGTCGACGAAGGTTTCGACGCGCGTCATCTCGAGCGGATACGACAGGCCGACCTTGTAGATCCGCACGCCGGCCGCGTCGAGATCGGCCACCGTCAGGTCGAGGCGGCGCAGCGCTTCCATCAGGTCGAGGTGCGCCTTGCCGCAGGTCACGATGCCGACGTTCGCCTGCGCGCTCGGCGCGATCCACTTGTCGATGCTGTTGGTGCGCGCGAAATGGCGCACCGCGTCGAGCTTCGCGGCAAGGCGCGCCTCGATCGTGAGGCTCGGCAGGTCGGGCCAGCGGTTGTGCAGGCCGCCCGCCGGCGGCGTGAAGCCTTCCGGCGCCGGCCACTGCGTCTGCAACGCGTCGAGGTCGACGGTCGAACCCGATTCGACCGTCTCCGAGATCGCCTTGAAGCCGACCCATGCGCCCGAATAGCGCGACAGCGCCCAGCCGTACAGGCCGAATTCGAGCATGTCGGCGATGTTCGCCGGGTTCACGACCGGCATGTGCCACGCGATCATCGCGAAGTCGCTCTGGTGCGGCATCGACGACGACACGCAGCCGTGGTCGTCGCCCGCCACCACCAGCACGCCGCCATGCGGCGACGAGCCGTACGCGTTGCCGTGCTTCAGCGCGTCGCCGGCGCGATCGACGCCCGGCCCCTTGCCGTACCACATCGCATACACGCCCTCGACCGTGCGCTCGGGATCGGCCTCGACCCGCTGCGTGCCGAGCACGGCCGTGCCGCCGAGTTCCTCGTTGATCGCGGGCAGGAAGCGCACGCCGCCGGCGTCGAGCAGTTTCTTCGCCTTCCACAGCTGCTGGTCGACCATGCCGAGCGGCGAGCCGCGATAGCCGCTGACGAAGCCGGCCGTGTTGAGCCCCTGTTCGGCGTCGACCGTGCGCTGCATCAGCAGCAGGCGAACCAGCGCCTGCGTGCCGGTCAGGAAGATCCGGCCGCGCGTCGCGGTCAGGTTGTCGGTCAGGCGGTAGTCGGACAGGGCAGGCGTGCCGTCGACGGGCAGGCGGGCAGTCATGGGGGGATGTCTCCGGATTGTGCTGTTCTGGGCTGCTCGGCAGGGCGTCGGGCGACGCGTGACTGGCGGCAGCGAATGGCTCTATTTTTTCGCGCGCAGCCGAGAATGTTTTTTCTCATCTTGCTCGGGCGGGCCCCCTGTGAGAAAAACTGCGCAGCTTTTTGGCGGGATTTGAGAGAGTTTTCGCGCACGGCGGTCGGGCGGGATGGGCCACGCGTCGGGGTGGGCGGGTCGTTTGTCGGGGAAACGTGTGGCGGTCCGATGGTGGCTCCGGGTAGGGGGCGGGTGGCGCTCGTGCCCCGTGTGGCAAGGGTTTCAGCGCATCTTGGCGGTGACCCTCACCATTGAAATGCACAGCGTTGCGATTGGTCGGCGGCGCGGGATGTCCACAACGCCGCGCCCCTCGGCCGATCGGGCTCGCGCGCTCACCGTTCGATTGCACAGCATTTCGAGTGGCGTGGAGGCCGGGATGTCCACATCGTTGTCGGCATGCGTTGGGCTCTTGCTTCGACGCTCACCGTTGAAATTCACAGCGCGGCGAGTGGGTTTCGGCTGCGGATATCCACATCGGCGATGGCGTATTGTGTCGATCGGCGGCTCGCCTTCAACGTTCGAATGCTCAGGGTCGTGAGTGGGTTTGTCGGCTGGAAAGGCGTGCAGAAACATGCATGCCGGGCAATTGCAGACTCGCGCTCATGGTGGAAGTACGTTGGGTCGCGAGTGGGTTTATCAGCAGGACGGGCACGCCGGAACACGCATGCTGCGCAATCGCGGGCGGGCGCTCATCGTGGAAATACACTGGATCGCGAGCGGGCTTATTGGCCGGACAGGCGTGCCGGAACCCGCATGCTGCACAATCGCGAGCGGGCGCTCAACAAGGAAATACTTTGGGTCGCGAGTGGGTTTATCAGCAGGACGGGCGCACTGGTACACGAATGCCGGGCAATCGCGGGCTCGCACTCTTCGTGGAAATGCTTTGGGTCGCGAGCGGGTTTATCGGCCGGACGAGCACGCTGGAACCCGAATGGCGCACAATCGCGGGCTCGCGCTCACCAGGGAAATGCATTGAGTCGGGAGCGGGCTTATCGGCCGAACAGGCACGCCGGAACCCCCATGCTGCGCAATCGCAGATTCACACTCTCCGCAGAAGTACACACTGGGCACGAGTAGGTTTATCGGCCGGACATGTACGCCGCAACGCGCATGCGGCACAATCGCGGGCTCGCGCTCACCGTTGAAATACACAGGGCTTCGAGTGTCTGCAACAGTGGTTATCCACGCCCGATCCGGCATTGCCGACCAACCACGCGGGCACCCTCACCGTTGAAAATCACAGCGCTTCGAGTGGTCCGCGACGCAGGATATCCACATGCAAGCGCGTCTACCGATGCGATAACGGATGGGCGCCGCGGAAGGTGCGACCGGCTGGGAATCCTTGCGGGAAAAGGCTCACCGGCCGATCGGTGCTAACACTCACCGTCGAAATGCACAGTGTCGCGAGTCGTTTCGGTGATCGGATATCCACACGGGGGCTCGCGTTGGCCCCGCTCGCACGCTCGCGTCCGAACCGGACATGCACGCCACGTCGGACGGAACCGCCGGCCGAACAATCGCGTCTTGCCGCGCCGACTGCCGACTGCCGATCGCCGACTGCCGATCGCCGATCGCGTATTCGCGCTCGCCGCTGCATTGCGCAGCGTTTCGAGTCGCTTGCGAACGCCGCGATGCGCCGCGAAATCTGCACGTTGCAGACCACGCACCCGCACTCGCCGTTAAAATGCACGGCCTTTCGGGTGACAGCCGGAACCGGATCTTCACGTCGCGGCACGCACGCGGTTCCGCCACGCATGCGCGCGTTCGGCTAGAATGCGCGACGCCTCGAACCACGCAAAGATCGGAAAACCGCGCCAGAAAAGGCGCATCGCCCGATCGGACGCCGCCCCTCACCGTTGAATTCCACAGCATTTCGCGTCGTTTCGCGGGCGAGTTGTCCACAACCCGCTTCATGCCTTCCGTATCATCCGGTGACCCTCACCTGTGAAACGCACAGGGCGCCGAGTCGTTTCGGCGTGAGGATATCCACAACCGATCGCGCGGCGCGACTTTCGTCCGACCATCGACCGGAACGGCGCACGCATCCGCCAGCCGCTATCGGGCCTTTACCGGAAAGCCCCCTCCAGACTGCCTCGGCGGCACGCTCACCGTTCAAATGCACAGCGTTTCGAGTCGCCGTTGAGGTGCGTTATCCACATCAGTCCAACAAGGCTGCCTCGACCAGGCACGCGCCCTCAATCCGGATTACTCGGCAATCGACCGGATGACCGCCGCCGGATTGCCGCCGACCAGCACATCCGGCGGAACATCCCGCGTGACGACGGCCCCGGCCGCGACCACCGAGTTCTCCCCCACCGTCACACCGCCGATGATCGTCGCGCCGGCGCCGATCCAGACGTTCCGTTCGATCACGATCGGCTTCGCGACGACGAAGTCGCGCCGCCCCGAAGGTTCGACGGGATGGCCGGACGTGATGAGGCTGACGTTCGGCCCGATCATCACGTCGTCGCCAATCTCGAGCCCGCCGAGATCGTAGAACGTGCAGTTCTGGTTGACGAACACGTTGCGCCCGAGCTTCATGCCGGTGCCGCCCGTCGCATGGAACGGCGGGATCAACATGAAGCCGTCGTCCACCTGCGTGCCGATCAGTTCTCCGAATAATGTGCGAACCTCGGCGGCATCGTCGAACGTCAGGCGATTGATCCGCGCGGCGATCGACATCGCCCGCCTGACCTCGGCCACCATCGCCGCCGATTCCGGCGTTCTTCTCGGAATGATCGTGGTGCGATCGTCGTTTGCCATGCGTGAGTTGTCTCTCATGACTTCCCTGTTTCGTGATGCATCCGCGCTCGCGGAACGATGCCCGTGTTGGCGTGTGCACGGACGTTGCTGGCTCCGTGATGCCGTGTGCGGAATGCCGGCCTAACCGTGATATCCGTCACATCCATAACTAGTTTAAATATAACTAGTTATCAACATACATCCTTGTACCATAAGGCTTTGCCCGGTCTTCTGCCTGATTCACGCCCGACACACAGCGCATCGGGTCATCACACGCGGATAGCCGCCCCTCGCCGGGCGCCTCTGTCCGAACCGCCGCTGCTCGGGTACGCTGGAGCATCCACCGGACCGACAGCTGCACCCCAACGCGGAGGCACGATGAAGCTCTACTACTGGCCGAAGACCCGGGCATTCCGGGCCTTGTGGATGCTTGAAGAACTCGGCGTGGTGTATGAACTCGTGCCGATCGACCTGCGTTCGCACGAACAGGGCAGCGACGCGTTCGTGCAGGTCAACCCGATGGCCAAGCTGCCCGCGCTCGACGACGGCAGCGTGCCGTTCGCCGAATCGGGCGCCGTGCTGCTCTATCTTGCCGACCGCTGCCCCGGCGCCGGGCTCGGCGTCGCGCCCGACGATCCGCTGCGCGGCCGTTTCCTCCAATGGATGTTCTTCACGCCGACCTGCCTCGAACCGGCGATGGCCGAAAAATTCACCGGCGCGTCGGGCAATCCGGTCGCGTTCGGCTGGGGCAACATCACGCGCGTGCAGCGCGCCCTCGCGCAAGCGCTCGCCCATCGTCCGTGGCTCGTCGGCGACCGCTTCACCGCGGCCGACCTGCTGCTCGCCAGCACGCTGAAGATCGCCTTCGACGCGCATCTGCTGCCGCACGAAGGCGTGCTCGGCGACTACGTCGCGCGCGCCGAGGATCGCGACGCATTCCGCCGCGCGGTCGCGATCGAACAGCGCGAAGCGGCGCGCCTGCTGCATGCGTGACGTGTACGCGTGTCGTGCGGGGGGCGGCGCTACCCGCCGCCCGCGAGCACGCCTACGCAGCCGGGCCCGACGTCGCGGCGCCGGCATTGACCACCGCACCCGGCGAGCCGCGCTCGTCGGTATCGGTGTCGACCGGCACCACCTCATGAAAATGCGTGTAGTCGATGTGCGTGATGCCGTCTTCGTCGTGCATCAGGTCGACATAACGGTGACGCCAGCGGATCTCGTCATGCTCCCAGGAATGACGCGCCTGCATCACCTGCGCGGTGGTCTCGTCCGAGCCTTCGATCGTGATCAGCAACGACGCGTCGCGCGCGGCAAGCGATTCGGGCGTCTCGCCGAACAGCGCGCTCGATTCGTCGATCACGTGCATCAGGTTCCAGCCGAGCAGGAAGATCGGATGCTCGCTGCGCACGAGCGCCAGGTCGTGGATCTTGCGCAGCGTATAGCCCTCGTGTGTGCCCTCGACACGCATCAGCCGCAGTTTCGCCTGCGCCTCGGCAATCACGTTCTGGCGCGCATTCGCGGCGCGCACCATCAGCGTCATCCTGCCGTTCAACGGCCGGACGATCGCGTAGCGTGCGAACAGGATCTTCGCCTGCGGCCGCGAAAACCGCGCAAACACGAGCCCCGTGGCCATCGCAATGCCCGACATCCCGACGAAGATCTCGAACGTCGCGACCAGGTGCGCATAGACGGTCTGCGGATGCATGTCGCCGTAGCCGACGGTCGCGAGTGTCTCGACGCTGAAGAAGAACGCGCCGCCGAAGCCGGCCGGCGACTGGTTCGCGATCGGCGCATGGCCAAGCAGGTAGAGCGTCGCAAAGGCGCCGTTGAGCAGCAGGAACAGCACGGCGAGCGACAGGAAGAATACGGGCCAGCTCACCGTCAGCGCGCGGTGATAGAGGTCGCGCCAGCCGAGCGGCGGCATCCCGTACGCGATCACCGGGCGGGTGCCCGACCAGAGCTTGCGGCCACGGCCGCGGGAGGCTGGGGAGGACGAATCGACGATCATCGCGCGGTGCCGGAAGCAGGGAGGCGATGAGCGTAGCACGCGCGGCGGCGGCCGGATATGCGTACCGGTTCGGAATGGAAATCCGTCGCGCCACCGGCCGCGCGACGCAAAAAAAAGCCGGCCGCGGAAACGGCCGGCTGCGTCTTCAGCGTATGGGCAAGCGAGCGGTGCTCACTTGCGAGCGGTGCTCACTTGCGGTCGACGATCACCTGGTCGAACGTGCCGCCGTCCGCGAAGTGTGTCTTCTGCGCGTTCGCCCAGCTGCCGAAGACCTGCTCGACGCTGAACGTCTTCAGCGACTTGAATTCGGCCGCATGCTTCTTCAGCACGTTCGCGTCGCGCGGGCGCAGATGGTGTTGCGCGATGATTTCCTGCGCTTCCGGCGTGTACAGGTAGTCGAGATACGCCTGCGCGACCTTGCGCGTGCCCTTCTTGTCGACGACCTTGTCGACGACGGCGACGGGCGGCTCCGCGAGGATGCTCGCCGACGGATACACCGCGTCGAACTGCGCGCCCGATGCGCCGGTGTCCATCAGCGCGACTTCGTTCTCGAACGTGACCAGCACGTCGCCGATGCCGCGCTGCGTGAACGTCGTCGTCGCGCCGCGGCCGCCGGAGTCGAGCACCGGCACGTTGCGGAAGATCGCCTTCTCGAAGTCGATCGCCTGCTGGTCGGTCGCGCCCTTCTGCTTCTGGAAGCCCCACGCGGCCAGATACGCATAGCGGCCGTTGCCCGACGTCTTCGGGTTTGCGATGATCACCTGGACACCCGGCTTCGCGAGATCGCTCCAGTCCTTGATCGCCTTCGGGTTGCCCTTGCGCACCAGGAACACCATCGTGGTCGAGTACGGCGAGCTGTTGTCCGGGAAACGCGCGCGCCAGTCCTTCGGCAGCAGCTGGCCGCGCTCGGCGAGCAGGTCGATGTCGTTCGGCTGGTTCATCGTCACGACGTCGGCCTGCAGCCCTTGCAGCACCGACAGCGCCTGCGCGCTCGACGCGCCGTGCGACTGCTTGATCGCGACCGTCTCGCCGGTCTTCTGCTTGTAGGCAGCGGCAAAACCCGCGTTGATGTCCTTGTACAGTTCGCGCGTCACGTCGTACGACACGTTCAGGATCGACGTATCCGCGTGCGCGGCCGTTGCCGCCACGACCAGCGCCGCCGCCGCGCCCGTGTGCAGCCAGCGGCCGATCCCCTTCATGCTTGCCATCGTGATATGCCCCGTTTCCAGTGGTGGTGAATGTGCGTGACGGCACGCGTACGCGCTGTCATCGAAACGTAAGCGGGCATTCTAGCGGCCGGGCGCGGCGCGCTTTCCAATCAGTCGTGGAAAGCAAATCTCGAATCCTGCTAAACGGCGGCGGGCGCTCGCGTGCGGATCGGATCCGGTGTTAAGATCGCCGCTCAGCCCATTTTCCCGGTTCTCCCATGTCCGCTGCCCTGCGCTCGCTTCCGATCCTCGCCGCCGTCGCGGCAGGTGCGCGCGCGGCCGGGCTGAAACTGAAAAAACGACTCCTCGACTGACGGGGACGTCGCGTCCCGTCAGGCGAATGCCGGACGGGATGCCCGCAGGTCGTTTCTTTCTCCTTGCTCGCACGCCTCACTCCGGCTCTCCGCCGGCGGAACGGTTCCTTCCCACTCCGTTTCCACCCTGAGGCTTTGCATGAACACACGTTTCGAAGGTATCTGGCTGCCGATCATCACGCCGTTCCACCACGGCGAAGTCGACCATGCCGCGCTCGCGCGACTCGCGCGCCACTATGCGGCCGCGGGCCTCGCGGGCTTCGTCGCCGGCGCGACGACCGGTGAAGGCGTGCTGCTCGACGCGCGCGAACAGGACGCCGTGTTTGCGACGCTGCGCGACGCGGCGCCCGGCCTGCCGATCGTCGTCGGGCTGACCGCGAGTGCGACGCATTTCGCGGCCGCCCGTGCGCGCGAACTCGCGGCGCTGCGGCCCGACGGGCTGCTCGTCACGCCGCCCGTCTACGTTCGGCCGACGCAGGACGGCATCCGCCGCCACGTCGAGGCGATCGTCGACGCGGCCGACCTGCCGGTGCTCGTCTACAACATCCCGTACCGCACCGGCGTGAACGTCGAACTGGACACGCTGCAGGCGCTCGCGCGCGACGCGCGCGTCGCGGGCATCAAGGAATGCGGCGGCACGCTCGACCGGATGAGCCGGCTCGTGCACGACACGCCGCTCGCGATCCTGTCCGGCGACGACAACCAGAACTTCGCGGCGATGTGCGCCGGTGCGCACGGCGCGATCGCGAGCAGCGCGCACGTGCTGCCCGAATGGCATGTGCGCATCCATGCGCTGCTGCGCGACGGCCGGCTCGCCGATGCGCGGCGCCTGTCGGTCGCGCTGCAGCCGCTCGTCGCGGCGCTGTTCGCGGAGCCGAACCCGGCGCCGGTGAAGGCCGTGCTGGCCGCGCAAGGGTGGTGCGAGGACGGGTTGCGGCTGCCGTTCGTGCCGGCGAGTGAAGGGTTGAGAGAGCGGCTGGCGGCCATTTGTGCGGAACTGGACGAAATCGAGCCGGACGTCGCGGCAGCATGAACCGCGACGCCACATGACGTGCAGCCGACCGATGGATTTCGCCCCGACAGATTGCTTCAAACTGTCAGAACGAGCGACCGGTCATACCGCGCAAGATGGGCATCGGCCGTCACGAGCTGAAGCGGCTCGTGACGGGCCTGTGCGACCAGCAAGCGATCGAATGGATCACGATGGTGGTGCGGCAGATCACGAACCGCGGCCCCATGCGCGGCCCGAACCGGTAGCTCGCGAATCCCGCTCGAGCCGATCGCTCGGATCAGCTTGCCGACGTCGATATCGAGCTGCCCCAGGCCGGCCTTGATGGCGGCCTCCCAGATACTCGCGCTGCTGACGAAACGTACGTCGGCGGCCGAGATCAGGCGGCGCGCCCTTGCGCTCAGCCTGGGGTCATTGGTCACGATCCACAGAAAGATGTGCGTATCGAGCAACAGCCGCATCAGCGCCCTTCGAAGGCATCCAGCAGGTAATCGGGCAGCGGAGCATCGAAGTCGTCCGCGATCCACGCCTGCCCTTGCAGGACACCGAACCGAACAGGCGGATCGCCGGGCACAAGTCGATCAGTTGACGTCCCGTCACCGCGGATCGTGGCATCTGCCCTTTGGGCCGGATCGACCGCATTGGTGCCGGGCGTATTCGCGTTTTGCATGATGACCTCCGTTTCAAGTGATCATCACTGTAGAGAGGTTCACCTGATCGATCCATTCGACCGATCGGCAGAGGGGCTGCCCAATTGCAACCCGCAGCGGCAATCGAGCGTTTCGTCACGCCGCCAGCGCCACCCCCGTCCCCTCCGTCGCATCCCGCACGGCCTGCTTCACGATCCGCGCGAGCCGATCGACGGTCGGCGTCGCCGACGACGTCCGCCGCAGCAAAATCAGCGGCAAACTCGGCAGGGCCGGCAGCCCGCTCGAAGCCGCATCGAGCACGCGCACCGACGCGGGCAGCCCGTACTGCGAGCGCACCGTCAGCCCGAGGCCGGCCGCTGCCGCGGCCCATAGCCCGGCGAGACTGGGGGTCGTGAACGCAACGCGCCACGGCACGCCCGCGCGATCGAGCGCGCCGGTCGCCGCGCCGAAGAACCGGCACGGCCGGTCGAACACGACGAGCGGCAGCGGCTCGCCGGGCTCCCGCCCCGCACGATCGCCCGTTTCGACCGCGCCGCCGTCCATCCCCTCCTCGGCACCGCCGCCCGGCATGCCGAAGCCGCCCGCGGCCAAGCCCGCCGCCCCCACCCACTGCATCGGCACCTGCGCGATCGCTTCGCTATCGATCCCCGCGCGCGCCACCAGCGCCGCCGACGCCGGGTCTCCCCACACCAGCGCGAGATCGAGCTGGTTCGCGTCGAGCCGGTCGAGCAAGTCGGCATTGCGCGCCACGCGCGCCTCGATCCGCACCTTCGGATGCGCACGCGCGAACCGCCCGAGCACGTCGGGCAGAATCGCCTCGCCGAAATCCTCCTGCAGCCCGACGCGCACCCAGCCGTCGAGATTCATGCCGCGCACGGCCGCGGCCGCCTCGTCGTTCAGCTCGATCATCCGCCGCGCGTAGCGCAGCATCGCGTCGCCGGCGTCGGTCAACGCCAGCCCGCGCCCGGCCTTCACGAACAGCGGCGTGCCGGCCTGCTCCTCGAGCTTGCGGATCTGCGCGCTCACCGCCGACGACGAGCGCGCAACGCGGTCGGCCGCCTTCGCAAAACTGCCGAGATCCACCCCGGCGACGAGGCTGCGCAGCGCCGCCACGTCGAAGTTGGGCCGGGCCAGCGCAAGCGACTCGCCGTCGTCGCGTGGAATGTCTTGTCCGGACATCTCAACCATCCTGTTTTATCGAGCGATTCATCAAAAACTTTCCGATTTTCAGGATGAATGTAGGTCGCCAGACTGTGGATGTCAATTTCCAACCGGGCCTGCCGTCATGGATACCTCGTGCATCGCTTCCCCCTCCTCGCCCGCCCGCGACGTGCGCGGCGCGGCTCATCGCTGGCGCGTGCTGGCGGCCGGCGTCGCCGCGAACATGAGCTTTTCGGCCGCGGCGGCCGGCATTCCGACCACGGCCGTGTGGATGCGCACGGCCTATCACCTCGACAACGGCGCACTCGGCCTCGTGCTCGGCGCGCTCGGCTTCGGCGTCGCGCTGTCCGAGCTGCCGTGGGGAATGGCCGCCGACCGCTTCGGCGACCGCCGCGTGCTGCTCGCCGGGCTCGTCGCGACGGCCGCGATGTTCGCGCTGATGGTGTGCACGATCGTCCCGAGCGCGCACGGCGTGCCGCCGCTGATGCGCGTCGTCGCGGCGATGTGCTGCGTCGGCCTGCTCGGCGGCAGCGTGAACGGGTCGAGCGGGCGCGCGGTGATGCGCTGGTTCGGCGAGCGTGAACGCGGGCTCGCGATGAGCATCCGCCAGACGGCCGTGCCGCTCGGCGGCGGCATCGGCGCGGCGCTGCTGCCGTCGCTCGCATCGCATATCGGCTTCGCCGCGGTATTCGGCGCGCTGATGCTGCTGTGTGCAGGTTCGGCCGCGCTCACCTGGCGCTGGCTGCACGAGCCGCCGGCCGAGCCGGCCGTGACACACCCGGCCACGCATCGCCCCGTCGAACAGCAGCCGTCCGCGCGGCAGGGGCGCAACCCGCTCGCGAGCGGCCCCGTGTGGCGCATCGTGCTCGGCATCGGCCTGCTGTGCGCGCCGCAGTTCGCGGTGCTCACGTTCGCGACGGTGTTCCTGCACGACTTCGGCCGGCTCGGCCTCGCCGGCATCAGTGCGGCGATGGTCACGCTGCAGCTGGGCGCGATGGTGATGCGCGTGTGGAGCGGCCGTCATACCGACCGGCACGGCAACCGGCGCGCGTATCTGCGCGGATCGGTGTTCGTCGCGGCCGGCTCGTTCGCGCTGCTCGCAGCCGCGACGGCTGGCCATGCGCACGTGCCGCTCGCCGCGATCGTCGCGATTCTCGTCTTCGCCGGCATCTGCGTGTCCGCGTGGCACGGCGTCGCGTACACGGAGCTCGCGACGCTCGCGGGCGCGAATCAGGCGGGCACCGCACTCGGGATGGCCAATACCATCGTCTACCTCGGGCTGTTCGCGACGCCACTCGCGATTCCACCGCTGCTCGCGGTCAGTTCGTGGAGTGTCGTGTGGCTCGCGGCCGCGCTGGTCGCCGGCGCGACCTATCCGCTGTTCGCCGCGAAATAGCAGCCGCACGTCTCATGCGGGCGTCGCCGCGCACGCCACGACGCCCGCGCGATCCGTCAGGCCGCCTCGCGCGCCAGCGCACGCCGCGACGCCGGCCGCTCGGCCTCGCGCTGCGCGTGGGCAGTCCAAGCCGCATGCCGCGTCATGTCGAGCCCGATCGCGACGCCCCAGCGATACAGCACGAACAGGAACGGATCGACGATCGAATGCGCGCCCGGCTCGGCCCACGTGCGGCCGTCGGCGAGCGCGGCTTCGATCGCCTCGTTCGCGGCTTCGATCGTGCGTCGGCCGTGCGCGCTGACCTCGCCATGCAGGGCCGGATCGCCGATGAAGCGGCCCGGCCTCCACAGCGCGCCATAGCCGACGCCATGCACCCAGCCGACCAGCCAGGCGAGCCATTCGTGGCACCGTGCCTCGCGCAGCGGATCGCCGAACGGCAGCAGCTGCGCCTCGGGATAACGGCGCGCGAGATACGTGAGGATCGCCGGCGTTTCGGTCAGCACGTGCGGCTCGCCCGGGATCGCGAGCACCGGCACGCGCGCCTTCGCGTTGATCGCGAGATAGCGCGCCTCGAGGTTCTGCTGCTTCTGCACGGAGACGATCTCGACGTCGAACGGCGCGCCGGTTTCCTCCAGTGCGATGTGGACGGCAAGCGAGCAGGCGCCCGGCGATAGATAGAGACGATAGGCGTTCATGGTGGTGGGGCCCGACGAGGCTGTGGAAGACGGAACCGAGTGTAGGAACGCGTGCCCGCCCGCCGCAAACGATGAATTGTCGTGCTCGGACATTAGTGTTACTAATACCCGCATGCGACGCATCCACCTCCCTCCGCTGCAGACGCTGCGCGCGTTCGAGACCGCCGTGCGGCTGCAGAGCTTCACGCGTGCGGCCGATGAACTCGCGCTCACGCAAGGCGCCGTCAGCCAGCACATCCGCGCGCTCGAGGCGCAGCTCGGCTATCCGCTCTTCACGCGCGAGCGCAACGGTGCGACGCCGACGCACGCCGCGCACGCGCTCGCCCTGCAGGTACGCCAGGGCCTCAGCGTGCTCGAGCGCGCGTTCGAGCCGGCACTCGCCGTGCGCAGTCGCCCGCGCACCTGCGACGTCACGCTGAACGTCAGCGTGCTGCCGAGCGTCGCCGAGCGCTGGCTCGCGCCGCGCCTGCCGCGCTTCGCGGCCGCGCATCCGCACATCGCGATCGCGCTGCACCCGGACGTGGCGCTGGCGCCGCTGCGCAAGCGCGACCGCATCGACGTCGCGCTGCGCTACGGGCCCGGCACGTGGCCGGGCGTCGTCGCCGAGAAGCTGATGAACGAGACGATCTTTCCAGTCGCGAGCCCCGCGTACCGCAATCGCGACGGCGTCGCGCCGCGCGCGCCGGCCGATCTCGTGCGCGCGACGCTGCTGCGCCATCCCGCGCAGCCGTGGGAACCGTGGCTCCAGGCCGCGCGGCTCGACCTCACCGAATCCGCGCGCGCGCCGCGCTTCACCGATCCGAATGCGCTGATCGACGCGACGCTGAAAGGCCGCGGCGTCGCCCTCGCGCGCCGCTCGCTGATCGAGCCCGAACTCGCGAACGGCACGCTCGTGCGCGTGTCGACGGTGCGCGTGACCGACGTGTATGCGCACTACGTCGTGTGGCGCCCCGGCCATCCGCACGAAGCGGCGATCCGCACCTGGCTCGACTGGCTGCGCAGCGAAGTGCGGCGCAGGACGCCGCGGCGCTGACGCCCGCATCGGCATCGCCACCTTGTCGAGCGTGATCGGCAGATCGCGCACCCGCACGCCGGTCGCGTGAAAGACCGCATTGGCGATCGCGGCCGGCACGCCGGTGATGCCGATCTCGCCGATGCCGCGAATGCCGAGCGGATTGAAATGCGTGTCGCGCTCGTCGACGAAACTCACGTCCAGCTCGCCGATGTCCGCGTTCACGGGCACGTGATATTCAGCGAGATTCGCGTTCGTGAAGCGGCCGTGCCGCACGTCGAGATGCGAGCCTTCCTCGAGCGCGGTGCCGAGCCCCCACACCATCCCGCCGATCAACTGGCTGCGTGCCGTTTTCGCGTTGAGCAGGCTGCCGACGCTGTAGACGCCGACGATGCGCGGTACGCGAATCGTGCCGAGTTCGGCATCGACGTGCACTTCGGCAAACACCGCGCCGAAGGAATGAGACGCATAGCGCGACTTCTCGTCGCCCGGCTTCGTCGTCGCCTGCACGTCGATCGGCTGACCGCCCGCGCGCGCGATCACCGCCGCGGCCGGATCGCGCCGCGAAGGGTCGTCGCGATGCACGACCCAGCCGTTGTCGACCGTCACGTCGTCGGCCGCGACGCCGTGCAGCGGCGATCCGGGGGCGGCGACCGCCAGCGCGACCAGCTTCGCGCGCGCCTGCAGCGCGGCCTCGCGCACGGCCGGCGCCACGCTCGCCGCTGACTGCGAGCCGCCCGATACCGGCGCACGCGGCAGGCTGGAATCGCCGAGCACGAAGCGCACGTTCTGCGGCGAGAAACCGAGCGCATCGGCCGCGACCTGCGTCATCACCGTGTAGGTTCCGGTGCCGATGTCCTGCGTGCCCGACGCGACTTCGGCCGTGCCGTCCGGCAAGATGCGCGCCCGCGCCGACGCTTCGCTGCGGTTCGCCGGATACGTGGCGGCCGCCATCCCGAGGCCGATCAGCGTGTCGCCGTCGCGCATCGTGCGCGGCGCGCCGGTGCGGCGCGACCAGCCGAAGCGCCGCGCGCCGAGCTCGTAGCATTCGCGCAGCTTGTTGCTCGACCACGGCTTGCCGTCCTGCGGATCGACCGCCGCGTAATTCGCGAGCCGCAGCGCGACCGGGTCCATGCCGAGTTGCCACGCGAGCTCGTCCATCGCCGATTCCAGCGCGAACGAGCCCGACGCCTCGCCGGGCGCGCGCATGAACGTCGGCGTGCCGACGTTCAGCGACACGATCCGGTGCGTGGTCGTGTGGTTCGGCACCGCGTACATGATCCGCGACGGCATCCCGCACATCTCCATCCAGTCCTCGAACGTCGACGTGGTGGCAATCGTGTCGTGGCGCATCGCCGTCAACGTGCCGTCCTGGCGGGCGGCCATCACGATGCGCTGTTCGGTGAACGGCCGCCCGCCGACCGGGCCGAACATCTGCGGCCGCGTCAGCGCGAGACGAACCGGGCGCCCGACCTGCTTCGCGGCCATCGCGCACAACGACACGTGCGACCACGACGAACCCTTGCAGCCGAAGCCGCCGCCGAGGAACGGTGAAATCACGCGCACGTGGTCCGGCGCGATGCCGAAGACCGCGGCCACCGCCGTGCTCGCGCCCGACACGCCCTGTGTCGCATCGTGCAGCGTGAGCGTCGGGCCGTCCCAGCGCGCCATCGTCGCGTGCGGCTCGATCGGGTTGTGATGCTGCATCGGCGTCGTATAGGTCGCGTCGATGCGCACCGCGCCTTCGCGCAGGCCCGCATCGACGTCGCCGCGCTGCGTATCCATCGGGCGGCCCTCCTGCTTCGGCGGCACGCGCGCGCAGCGCAACGCCTGCGCGAAATCCGCCACGGCATCGCTCGCGCGATAGCGCACGTGCACGGCATGCCCGGCGTCGGTCGCCTGCTCGAGCGTTTCGGCGACGACGACCGCGACGGGTTCGTTGCTGTAGCGCACCGTGTCGTCCTGCAGCAACGTGAGTCGGCGCCCGGCGGGCGGCGACAGCGGCGGCCGGCCGCCGTTGGGCAGCCGCATCGCGTTCTCGTGCGTGATCACGATCAGCACGCCCGGCATCGCGCGGGCGCGCGCCGCATCGATCGACTCGATGCGCCCGGCTGCGATCGTGCTCGTCACGAGCACCGCGTGCGCGAGCCGCGCATCGGAGAATTCGGCCGCGTAGTGTGCGCCCCCCGTCACCTTGAGCACGCCGTCGACACGGTCCAGCGGCTGTCCCGTCATCGTGTTCATGCGGCACCTCCCGTCGTGGCGGCTGCCGTTTCGACCGCACGGACGATCGCCCGCTGCGCG
Source organism: Burkholderia sp. AU45274 (assembly GCF_030482505.1). Classification (NCBI taxonomy): domain Bacteria; kingdom Pseudomonadati; phylum Pseudomonadota; class Betaproteobacteria; order Burkholderiales; family Burkholderiaceae; genus Burkholderia; species Burkholderia sp. AU45274. The sequence continues at coordinate 570,487 of NZ_JAUJQE010000005.1, forward strand.
AGCGCGACCTTGAAGCCATTACCGTCGAGCGGCCGCGCGTCGCGCAACGCCAGCGCGGCCGCCTCGCGCAGCGTCGCGTCGGTCGGCGTGCGGCCCACGAGATGCGCTTCCGCCTCCATCGCACGCAACGGCTTGTGCGCGACGCCGCCGAGCGCGATCCGCGCATCGGCGACGCGCGGGCCGTCCATCCGCAGCGCAGCCGCGACCGACACCAGCGCGAACGCATAGCTCGCGCGATCGCGCACCTTCAGATAGTGCGCATGGTCGGCGAAGCGCGGCGGCGGCAAGTCCACCGCGGTGATCAGCTCGCCCGACTCGAGCGCCGTGTCGAGGTCGGGACGATCGCCCGGCAAGCGGTGAAACGATGCGATCGGAATCTGCCGCGCGCCGCTCGGGCCGCTCACCTGCACGACGGCGTCGAGCGCGGCGAGCGCGACGCTCATGTCCGACGGGTTCACCGCCACGCACTGGGGGCTGGCGCCGAGGATCGCGTGCATCCGGTTGTGGCCGCCGATCGCCGCGCAGCCGCTGCCCGGCTCGCGCTTGTTGCATTGCGCGAACGCGGGATCGTAGAAATACGGGCAGCGCGTGCGCTGCATCAGGTTGCCGCCGACGGTCGCCATGTTGCGCAATTGCGCGGACGCGCCGGCGAGCAGCGCCTGCGACAGCAGCGGATAGTCGGCGCGCAGGCGCGGATGATCGGCCGCATCGCTGTTGCGCACGAGCGCGCCGATGCGCACGCCGCCGCCGGGCAGCGCCTCGACCGTATCGAGGCCCGCGATGTGCGTGATGTCGATGAGCGTGACGGGCCGCGCGACGCCGCCCTTCATCAGGTCCAGCAGGTTCGTGCCGCCGCCGATGAAGGCGGCGCCGGGCCGCTGCGCCGCGCGCACGGCGCCGGCGACGTCGGTCGCGCGTTCGTAGGAGATCGCTTCCATTGTGGTGCCCTCCGTCGGCTAGCCGCGCGCCGCATGCGCGGCGCGCACGGCGGCGACGATGTTCGGGTACGCGCCGCAGCGGCACAGGTTGCCGCTCATGCGCTCGCGGATCTCGTCGTCCGACAGCTGCGCGGGACGGCGCCGCACGTCGTCGGTGGCGGCGCTCCCGGCCCCCGCCGCGAACTCGTCGAGCAGCGCGGTCGCCGAGCAGAGCTGGCCGGACGTGCAGTAGCCGCACTGGAACGCATCGCATTCGACGAATGCGCGCTGCACCGGGCTCAGCACGCCGCCGCGCGCCAGCCCTTCGACGGTCGTGATTCGTGCGCCTTCGTGCATCACCGCGAGCGTCAGGCATGCGTTGATGCGCCGCCCGTCGACGAGCACCGTGCACGCGCCGCACTGCCCGCGATCGCAGCCCTTCTTCGTGCCCGTGAGCCCGGCGTATTCGCGCAGTGCGTCGAGCAGCGTGACGCGCGGTTCGAGCTGCAGCGTGTACGCGCGCCCGTTGATGTCGAGACGCACGGGCTGCGCCGGCACCGGATCGCGGCGGGGCGCGGCCGGCGTGGATGCCGCGTACGACGGCGGCGGATGAACGTGCGATGCGGCGCTGACGGTGGCGGCCGCCGCCGCGGATTGCAGGAAGCGGCGCCGCGCGGCACTGGACGGCGTGTCGTGCGGCAACCGCGGCGCCGCTGAATGGCCGGGCCCGAGCGGCGACGGGGCGGCATCGCGCGCCGGTTCGGCAGACGGAGAATCGGATCGATCGCTGGACATGGCTTCTGCTCGCTCAATGGTCGATGGACGCAGATGTGCTGCCCGCGCCCGGATGGCGGCGCGGGCGGCACGCCCATCGGCAACGAGCAATTCCGGTGCCGCGAAACGGCGGGGCAACGCCGATGTGTCGCGTCAGTCACCCGTGCGCGGCGCGGCACGGGCGGCAGACGGAACACGTTGCCGCTGACCCTGCCTTCATGACACCACGCTGGCGCGCGGCTGGCCGTTCGCTGACGAAGCGGCAATAACGCCCGGTTTTCCGGCGCATCCGGCCACACATCGGTCGCAAGTTGCCGGGTGCATGTGCCGCGGCGCACACGGCGCTTGCGTCGCCGTGGCCGGGTCGCGTCGTGGCGCGCCGTGTAAATGCGCGCAGCATCCGTCTCTGCTGGAAAATTCCGCCACGCGTGCCGGCGGATCGCCGCGAAGGCGTTCCGTCGGCCTGACGAAAACATGTCGCGATCACACTCGCATCGCAAACGATTCACCGAAACGTCGCATCGCGGCGGCATACTCGAAAACGTTTCCCGATCAGCCTGCCAGGAGAGAAGTCATGCGTCGCGTTTTCGTCGCCGTCGTTCTATGTGCCGCCGTTTTCGTCGCCGCCTGCAGCGACGACGCGCCGCACGACGCCAACGCGACCGACGCCGCGCAGCAGGCCGGCGGCGCATCGAGCGGCGCCGCCGGCGCGTTCAACAGTGACGCGAGCGCGAATACCGCCGCGTCCGATGCCGCGCCGCTCGCGCCGCCCGTCGTGCACTACCCGCCCGATGACGACGACGATGCGAAGCCCGCCGCGAATGCAGCCGCCTCCAGCGCGGCCGCGTCGTCGCCGGGCTGATCCCGCCACCACGTGAAATGAGTCGGACCCGCTCGGGGAGAGCGGTGGGCATTCGTTGGGAGGCGTCGCTGACATGACGTCACGGTCGGCGGCGGCGCAAACGGCATGGCGTCGCGCCACCTCGCGGGCCACGCCGAGCCCGGCCGGCCGAGCGATTCGGCCCCGGCCGGCGTCAGGCCCGTGCGTGCGCCGCACGCGCAACGGCACGCGATGCCGCGACAGCCGCCGCGCGGCACGCGCCGCCCGCCCGTCAGACCGCGTGCGCGAGCGCGCGGTCGACGAGCGCGGTTTCGAAGCCGTCGTCCGCGTCGCGAAAGCGCAGCGGTGCCGCGCAATGGACGAGCGTATCGATGAAGTACTTCGCGCGCGGCCACGGCCCGAAGCCGGCCGCGGTGTTGATGTGCCCCGCGTCGCCGAGGTTCACGAACGCGCTGCCCAGGTGCTGCGCGAGCGTGCGCGCGTCGCCGAGCGGCATCCACGGATCGGTTTCGCTGCCGATCACGATCGACGGCACGGCGAGCCGGCGCGCGTCGAACGGCCCGGCAAACGTGAATTTCTTCGGACTGGCGGGCGCGACGAGCAACACGCCCGCGACATCGCCCGTATGCGGCCACTGCGTGAGCGCATGGGCGGTCGCGAGGCAGCCGAAGCTGTGCGCGGCCAGCACGAACGGGCCGCGTTCGCGGTCGAGCAATGCGCGCACCGATTGCGCCCAGCGCGCGAGATCGGGCGCATCCCAGTCGTCCTGCTCGACGCGCAGCGAGCGCGGGAACTGCCGTTCGAGCCAGGTCTGCCAGTGAGCGCCTTCGCTGCCGTGCAGGCCCGGAACGGTGACGAGCCGCGGCGGCCACGCCGATTTGCTGCATGCGCGCATGATTGCCCTCGCTTGCTTGAAGACGGGATTCGATTGTGGCGCGGCGTCTGCGGCGGCCGAACCAATATTTTGTGCTTTGCTTTTGCATGGGCCGGCCATCCGGGGGCAGGCCATCCGGGCGTCCGCCCGCCTCGCGCACCGGCGCGCGATGCGCCGCGAAACCGTAGAATGTGGGCTTCCCGTCAGCTTCACACGGAACCGGGGCCGGGCGCCGACGCGCCGGGCGCCCGGTCGTCAGGAGACGCCCGATGTCCGCTACGCCCGCCGGCGCGCTGCGCCCGGCCCCGCTCGCCGTTCCCGTGACGCGCCTCGCCGGCGCGCGCGCCGTCATCCAATGAAGATCCTGTTCCATTCCCCGCACCAGGAAGCCGCCGCGTGGCGCGACCAGATCGCGCATGCGCTGCCGGAAGCCGAACTGCGCGCGTGGCAGCCGGGCGACACGGCCGCCGCCGACTACGCGCTCGTCTGGCGCGCGCCGCGCGAATTCTTCGCCCCGCGCGACGGCCTGCGCGCAATCTTCAACCTCGGTGCCGGCGTCGACGCGCTGCTCGCGCTCGAGCACGCGCATCCGGGCACGCTGCCGCCGCACGTGCCGCTCGTGCGGCTGGAAGATTCGGGCATGGCGCAGCAGATGGTCGAATACGTGACGCACGCGGTGCTGCGCTACCTGCGTCGCTTCGACGAATACGAAGTGCTGCAGCGCGAGCGCCGCTGGCAACCGCTCGAACCGCATGCGCGCGCCAGCTTCATCGTCGCCGTGCTCGGCCTCGGCGTGCTCGGCGCGCAGGTCGCGCGCGCGCTCGCCGCGCTCGGCCTGCCCGTGCGCGGCTACAGCCGCAGCGCGAAGCAGCTCGACGGCGTGACGACCTTCGCGGGCGACGGCGCATTCGATGCGTGCATCGACGGCGCGAAGGTGCTCGTCAACCTGCTGCCGAGCACGCCCGACACCGACGGCATCCTGGCGTCGCGCACGTTCGCACGGCTCGCGCCCGGCGCGTATGTCGTCAACGTCGCGCGCGGCGCGCATCTCGTCGAAGCCGACCTGCTCGACGCGCTCGCGAGCGGCCAGATCGCCGCCGCGACGCTCGACGTGTTCCACCGCGAGCCGCTGCCGGAAGACCATCCGTTCTGGCACGCGCCGCGCATCACGATCACGCCGCACAGCTCGGCCGAGACATTGCGCGACGAAGCCATCGCCCAGATCGCCGGCAAGATCCGCGCACTGGAGCGCGGCGAGCGCATCGGCGGCATCGTCGATTACGCACGCGGCTACTGAACCTACAAGCACACCAGGAGACAACCATGACGTTCCCCACCGCCGTCAAGATCGTCGAAGTCGGCCCGCGCGACGGGCTGCAGAACGAGAAGACCTTCGTGCCGACCGACGTGAAGATCGCGCTCGTCGACCGCCTGTCGCACGCCGGCTTCCGCAACGTCGAGGCCGCGTCGTTCGTGTCGCCGAAATGGGTGCCGCAGATGGCCGACGGCGCCGACGTGATGGCCGGCATCGAGCGCCGCGCGGGCACCGTGTATTCGGTGCTCACGCCGAACCTGAAGGGCTTCGAGAATGCGGTCGCGGCGCGCGCGGACGAAGTCGTGATCTTCGGCGCGGCGAGCGAGGCGTTCTCGCAGCGGAACATCAACTGCAGCATCGCCGAGAGCATCGCGCGCTTCGAGCCGGTCGCGAAGGCGGCGAAGGATGCGGGCCTGCGGCTGCGCGGCAGCGTGTCGTGCACGCTCGGCTGCCCGTACCAGGGCGACGTGCCGGTCGCATCGGTCGTCGACGTCGTCGAGCGCTTCGCGGCGCTCGGCTGCGACGAGATCGACATCGCCGACACGATCGGCGTCGGCACGCCGAAGCGCACGCGCGAAGTGCTCGCGGCCGTCACGCGCGTGTTCCCGCGCGAACGCCTGTCGGGCCACTTCCACGACACCTACGGCCAGGCGCTCGCGAACATCTACGCGGCGCTGTTCGAAGGAATCGAGATCTTCCACGCGTCGGTCGCGGGCCTCGGCGGCTGCCCGTACGCGAAGGGCGCGACCGGCAACGTCGCGACCGAGGACGTGCTGTACCTGATGCAGGGCCTCGGCATCGACACCGGCATCGACCTCGCGCAGGTCGTCGCCGCCGGCGACTTCATCTCGAACGCGATCGGCCGCGCGAACGTGTCGCGCGCCGGTCGCGCCCTGCTCGCCAAGGCGCAGAGCGCGGCCGACGCCGCGAACTGCGTATGACCCCGGTATTCGATGGATTCCTCAACATGACGACACCTGCTTCATTCGATTCCCTCCCCGACTCCGCGCGACGCGTCGCGCTGCTGCTGCGCGAGCGTGGCCATGCGAAAGGCATCGTGATGCTCGCCGAAACCGGCAAGACCTCGGCCGAAGCCGCGGCCGGGCTCGGCTGCTCGGTTGCGCAGATCGCGAAGTCGATCCTGTTTCGCCGCCAGTCGGACGGCGCGCCGGTGCTCGTGGTCGCCAGCGGCGTGAATCGTGTCGACGAGAAGAAGGTCGCCGCGCAAGTCGGCGCGGTTGGCCGCGCGGACGCGAAGTTCGTGCGCGACCACACCGGCTATGCGATCGGCGGCGTGTGCCCGATCGGTCATCTCGTCGAACCCGTCACGCTGATCGACGCCGACCTGCTCGAGCTCGACAGCCTGTGGGCCGCCGCCGGCCATCCGCACGCGGTGTTCAACCTGTCGCCGAACGAACTGGTGTCGCTGACGGGCGCGCCGGTCGCGGACGTCGCGTTGCGGGAGCCCGCATGAGCGACGTGCCGGTGACGGTGCCGGTCGGCACGGTCGCGTCGCCGTGCACCGACGTATGCCGGATCGATCCGCGCACCGACTGGTGCGCGGGCTGCCTGCGCACGCGCGGCGAGATCAAGGGATGGCGTGCGTCGGACGACGACGCGCGGCGCGCGTTGCTCGCGCGGCTCGATGCGCGGCGGCGTCTGCTGGCGAGAAGCGGCGCATAAAAAAAAGCCGTTCAACCTGACAGGCGAACGGCATCGAGATCGGAATCCTGTGAACGTGATCAACGTCACAGCCCGCATCATACGAGCGACGCGGCCGCATCGCATCGGGTGTTTCCCTACAACTTCTTACAGCGTCTCGGACGCGTGCGCGCGCACGACTTTTGCTCGTCACGCACACGCCGTCTCCGCAATACACGCGCCCGAAATACGCATTCGACGAGCGGCTGCGCTGCCCCGTAGCGGCTCGCCGAATCGCACGACCGTTTCAATGGCCGACGGCCGCACGACGGGCCGGCACGATGCGCCAGCCGAGATTCACGCCGGCCGCCGCGAGCAGGATCAGCAGCGCGCCGACCACCTGCGTCCACGCGAGCGTCTGCCCGAACGCGACGTGATCGACGACGATCGCGACGACCGGATAGACGAACGACAGCGCGCCGGTCATCGCGGTCGGCAGCTTCTGGATCGCGCCGTACAGCAGCACATACATCAGACCGGTGTTCACGACGCCGAGCACGACGAGGTCGAGCCACTGCCCGGCGGTCGCCGGCAACGTGCCGAAGTGCGCGAACGGCGCGAGCAGCAGGACCCCGAGGCCGGCCTGCAGCAGCGCGAGCAGATGCGGCGGCGTGCCCTTCAGGTGCTTCGTGACGATCGACGAGATCGCATACAGGAACGCCGCGCCGAGCGACAGCGCGACGCCTTCCAGGTATTCGCCCGGCACCGCGAGCACGGCCGGCTCGACGCGCACCACGGCGACGAGCCCGACGAAGGCGAGCGCGAGCCACGCGACGGTGGACGCGGTGATCCGCTCGCGGAACACGATCGCGCCGAGTGCGACGAGCATGAACGGCTGCGTGTTGTAGACGGCGGTCGCCATCGAGATCGACGCGCGCGAATAGGCGGCGAACAGCAGCAGCCAGTTCGCGACGATCGCGACGCTGCCGAGGGTCGCCAGCGCGAGCATCCGCGGCGAGAACAGTGCACGGCGCAGGAACCCGAACGCCGCGCAGACGATCGCGAGCGTCGCGGCGCCGAACAGGCAGCGGAAGAACACGACGTTCGTCAGCGGCTGCTGCGACGACATCACGAGCCAGCCGATCGTGCCGGACATCATCATCGCGACGACCATCTCGGCGGCGCCGCGGCGAATTTCATTCGAAGCCATCGTGAACTCCGTTCAGAAGAGTGGATGACTTCGATTCTAGAAACTTGCTTTCGCGGCAACCACGGCTAAACTGAAGTGAATCGACCGATTCACCTTCGAAAGCAAAGTGATCATGCCGAAACGCCTTTCCCCGCCCGCCGTCGCGTCGCTCGACGCGACCGACCGCGCGATCCTCGCGGCGCTGGCCGACGACGCGCGCATCGCCACCAGCGAACTCGCCCGGCAGATCGGGCTGTCGGCGCCCGCGACCGCCGACCGCGTGCGGCGGCTCGAGGCGCAAGGCGTGATCGCCGCGTTCACCGTCGAGCTCGACCCGCGCGCGCTCGGCTACACGCTGCAGGCGATCGTTCGCGTGAAGCCGCTGCCCGGCCAGCTGCATCTCGTCGAAGAGATGCTGCGGCGGATTCCCGAATTCGTGGAGTGCGACAAGGTGACCGGCGACGACTGCTTCATCTGCCGGCTCTACCTGCGCACGATCGCGCACCTCGACGACATCCTGTCGAAAGTGACGGAGCGCGCCGAGACGAGCACCGCGATCGTGAAGTCGACACCAGTGCCGCGCCGGCTGCCGCCGCTCGTCGAGGACGACGGCGCGCACCGCTGAACGAGCCGGTACGCGGCCGCGCCGCCCGCGTGCCGACGGGTGCCCGCGCGTACCGTCAGGCAGCCGCGTCGCGCGCCTCGAAGAACGCCAGCAGTTCGTCGATCAGCGCGACGGGCGCCTCTTCCGGAATGTAGTGCCCGCACTCGAGCGCACGGCCGCTGACGTCGCGCGCGACACGGCGCCATTCGTCGAGCGGATCGAAGCAGCGGCCGACGATCCCGTTCTCTCCCCACAGCACGCGCAGCGGGCACGCGACCTTGTTGCCGCGCTCGAGATCCGCACGGTCGTGCTCGAGATCGATCGTCGCGGACGCGCGGTAGTCCTCGCACATCGCATGCACGGCGCCCGGCTGCGCGAGCGCGGCGCGGTACGCGGCGAGCGCCTCGGGCGCGAACGGCGCCAGCCCGGCGGACCGGTTGCCCATCACGCGCTCGATGTACGCATCGGTATGCGCACCGACCAGCGTCTCGGGCAACGGCTCCGGCTGGATCAGGAAGAACCAGTGGAAATATGCGGTCGCGAACGCGCGATCGGTTTTCTCGTACATCGCGAGCGTCGGTGCGATGTCGAGCAGCATCATCCGCTCGACGGCGTCCGGATGATCGAGCGCGAGCCGGTGCGCGACCCGCGCGCCGCGATCGTGCGCGCATACATGGAAGTGCTCGAAGCCGAAATGCCGCATCACGGCGACCTGGTCGGCCGCCATCGCCCGTTTCGAATACGGCACGTGCTGCGCGTCGCTCGGCGGCTTGCCCGACGCGCCGTACCCGCGCAGGTCGGTGGCGATCACCGTGAAATGATTCGCGAGCGTCGCCGCAACGCGATGCCAGATCATGTGGGTTTGCGGATGTCCGTGCAGCAACAGGAGCGGCGGACCCGCGCCTCCTTTGACACCGAAGATGTCGGTGTCCTGCACCGTCACGCGAAACGGTGCAAACGCCTCAAACGACATGGTTTATTTCTCGTTGGTTTGTTATGGCGGCTATTTTAGGAGCGCTTGCGCGTCAGCACAGCGGGGCAACAGCCAGAATCCGTAGAAAGAGAACACTCACTCGATTGCCGGCACACCGCGCATTTTGTTAAGCTCGCGTAGAATCGCACGATCGTTCGTATTAATAAGGACGACATCGTTTCGCCGCTACACTCGAATCACCGTTCGACCGCAAAGCATGGCGCCGGCGCGACCGCGCGGGCGCCCCTGGAGACTGGAGACATCACATGGCATTGCCCACCGTCCTGCAGAACCTGACGCTGCCCGTCATCGCATCGCCGATGTTCATCGTCAGCTACCCCGAACTCGTGCTCGCGCAATGCAAGGCGGGCATCGTCGGTTCGTTCCCCGCGCTCAACGCCCGTCCGGCCGAACTGCTCGACGAGTGGCTCACGCAAATCCAGTCCGAGCTCGCCGATCACCAGGCAAAGAATCCGGACGCGGTGATCGGCCCGATCGCGGTCAACCAGATCGTCCACCAGTCGAATGCGCGGCTCGAGCACGACGTGCGCGTGTGCGTCGAGCACAAGGTGCCGATCTTCATCACGAGCCTGCGCGCACCGGCGCGCGAGATCGTCGATGCGGTGCACAGCTACGGCGGCATCGTGCTGCACGACGTGATCAACCTGCGCCACGCGCAGAAGGCGCTCGAAGCCGGCGTCGACGGGCTGATCCTCGTCGCGGCCGGTGCAGGCGGCCATGCGGGCACGACGTCGCCGTTCGCGCTCGTCGGCGAAGTCCGCAAGATCTTCGACGGCCCGATCGTGCTGTCCGGCGCGATCGCGAACGGCGGCTCGATCCTCGCGGCGCAGGCGATGGGCGCCGACTTCGCGTACATGGGCACGCGCTTCATCGCGACGCAGGAAGCGCACGCGATCGACGACTACAAGCACGCGATCGTGAACGCGAAATCGTCGGACATCATCTACACGAACCTCTTCACGGGCGTGCACGGCAACTACATTCGCGAGAGCATCGAGAAGGCCGGCCTCGATCCGGAGGCGCTGCCGGAATCCGACAAGACCAAGATGAATTTCGGCAGCGACAAGACGAAGGCGTGGAAAGACATCTGGGGCGCCGGCCAGGGCGTCGGCCTGATGGACGACCTGCCGAGCGTGGGCGCGCTCGTCGAGCGCCTGAAGCGCGAATACGACGACGCGAAGGCGCGACTCGGCATTCCGCGCTGACGGATGCGTCGGCCCTCGCGGCCGCCGCCGGCGCGCATGCCGGCGGACAAAACAAAAAGCGCGAACCGCAGCGGTTCGCGCTTTTTCATTGCCCCGCTGTAGCGGGACACACGGCGGCTCAGACCGCGCGCTTCATCCGCGTGATCGGCATCACGCGCAGGCGCGATTCGATCGACGGGCACAGCGACTGCCCTTCGAAACGCGCCGCCAGGAAGTCGACGAACGAACGCACCTTCGCGGATACGTGACGACGGCTCGCGTAGACCGCGTAGATCGGCGCCTCGTGCGGCGGCACCGCATCGAGCAGCACCGGCACGAGCCGGCCGGACTCGATGTCGTCGCCGACCACCTCGGTGCCGAGCAGCGCGATGCCCGCGCCCGCGAGCACGGCCGCACGCAGCCCTTCGAGATGATTCACGATCAGGTTGCCGTTGAGGTTCACGCGCGACGCGGCGGCCGCGTCGATCACCAGCGCGTCGAGCATCGTCGAATTCGAGTCGCGCCGCAGGTAGTTGTGGTGCGCGAGATCGCCGATCGTCGCGGGCGTGCCGTGCTTCTCGAGATACTCGGGCGACGCGACCAGCAGGATGTGCGCGGTCGCGATCTGCCGCGCGACCAGCGACGACGATTTCAATCCGTTCGGCGCCGCGCGCACCGCGACGTCGTAGCCTTCCTCGATCAGGTCGACCACGCGATCGGACAGCGTCATGTCGACGGTCACGTCCGGGAACCGGCCCGCATAGTCGGTGACGGCCTGCATCACATGACGCAGCCCGAACGCCGATAGCGACGTGACGCGCAGCCGGCCTTGCGGCACCACGCTCGCGGCGCCGACGGCCTGCCCGGCTTCGTCGAGTTCGGACAGCGCCTGCACGAGGCGCTCATAGTATTCGCGTCCCGCCTCGGTAGGGGCGACGCGTCGTGTCGTGCGATGCAGCAGCCGCGCACCGAGCTGCTGCTCGAGATGCATCACGTGCTTGCTCGCCATCGCAGCCGACATCTGCATGCGCTCGGCCGCGCCGACGAAGCTGCCCACTTCGACGACGTAGCGAAACACATTCATGCTGACGAGGGTATCCATCGAACTAGCTCGTAATGACGGGGAATGGTCCAATTACGAGATAGGGTAACAAAGGCGGGGAAACAGAAAGGTCAAGAAAGGCAAAACGGCGCCGCGGGGTCGCAGCGCCGTTTTTGGCGGGAAAACATGCAGTCCGGACGCGCTTTTCACCCGCGTCCGGCACGCCGGCCGCGCGTGCGCGTCAGAACTTCGCGCGGATGCCGGCGCCGAACGTGTTGCCGGTCGACAGGCCGCTGATGTGGTCGTTCATGTACGCGGCGTAGACGTCCGTGCGCTTGGACAGCGGATAGTCGTAGCCGACGGCCCAGGTCTGGCGCGTCTGGTCGAGGCCGCCCGAATCGCGCGAGTACGCGTACGACGCCATCGCGTTGCCCACGCCGAGCGGCACCGACACGCCGCCCTGCGCGGTGTTCACGTGCCAGCTGCCCGCGACCTGGTCATTCTTCGTATACATGTACTGGCCGAACAGCTTCACGTATTTCAGGTCGTAGGTCGCGCCGACTTGCGCGATGCCCTGGCTCTTCATGCCGGCCACCAGCGCGCTCAGGTCACGCGGGCCGTTGTTGAAGTTCACGTACTGGTAGACCGCGGTCGCCGCGAACGGACCGTTCGCATAGTTGAACTGCGCGCTCCACTTCTTCGAGCCGTTGTCGCCGGCCTGGTTGCCGAGTGCGTACATCGCGCCGAAATTCAGGCCACCGAACGAAGGCGACGTGTACGACAGCGCGTTGTTCCAGCCCGAATCGCCGACGGCACCCTGGTCGCTCGGGTAGGTCGGGAACGTGCCAAGGCCGAGGAACACGTGATACACCATCGGCGAGAAGGTGTACGAGTCGTAGAACGGGTTGAACAGGATCGTCGACAGGAACAGGTGCGTCGTCAGGCGGCCGGCCGTCACCGTGCCGTACGGCGAATCGATGCCGACGTAGGCGTTGCGTGCGAAGAACGTGTCGCCCTGGAAGCGGCCGAACTGGCCGTTCTGGGCGCGGAAGAAGCTTTCCAGCGTGAAGATCGCCTTGTAGCCGTTACCGAGATCCTCGGCGCCGTGCAGGCCCCAGTACGACGTCGACATCCCGCCGCCGCTCACGTTCCATGCGCGGTTGCCGCCCGGGAACTTGGTTGCGCCGACCCATTCGTCGACCTGCCCGTAGAGCGACACGCTCGACTGTGCATGGACGGGGGCGGTAGCCGCCACGCAGGCGGCCGCGGCGATCAGCTTGACGGACGTGCGCGACGCACGGCGAGCGAATGCTTTCATTGGATCTCCAGATTTTGTCGAATTGTCGATAAGTGGCGCGAGCGTTGTTTTATGGAGCCGAGTGCTTGCGTCGTATGGGGCGCAGCCATCTTTACGGATCATTCGTCCGGCCAAAATTGCGCACACTTATTGCTGGTATAGCGCCAGCATTAACTTCGCGGAATGGATACATGGCCGGGCACCTGCCGGCGGCCCCGCACGAACGCGGTCGCGCGGCGGGACGGCAGCGGGGCACACGCGAGCCGGGCGCGAAAGATAGCGCAATGCGACGGGAAAATCAGCGGAAATCTGTGCGCGACTGTGGCGAATTCGCATCAGCCGGCGGAGGGACGAGCGCGCGGGCGCTCAGTTTCGGTAGAACGGGGAGAAAGACGGCGAGTGCGCAGGCTCTTCCTGCGAGCGGGGCGGCGGCATCGGACGTCCGCCGCGCTCCTCGTTGTAGCGCGCGACGTCGGCGCGGATCGAACCGGCACGCAGCGGCACGTTGCCGCCGCCCGGCGGGCGCGGCACCTGGCGCACGTCGGCGCTGATCGGACGATACGGGCTTTGCGCGGCGTAATGGCCATACGACGGCGTCGGCCGCAGCCCCCAGCGGGAGCCGTAGCCGTTCACGCCGCCGGCGCGTGCACCGGCCAGGGGCGCCGCGCGGCGCCAGACGGGCCCACCACCAGCCGGCTGACCGTACGCGCCGTACGCGCGCATGTCGCCGCCACCGAAGCCGTGGCCGCCGAACGCATGACCGCCGCCGTGGGGCGGTTGCGCGAGCGCGAGCGGCAACAGCAGCGCGCCGAACACGCCTGCCACCCATCGTCCGATCTTCCGTTTCACCCGTTCCGTCATCGTTCAGTGCCTGTCCACGCCCGCCGCCGGCTCCTTTCGGCCGACCCAAGGCTTTCAGCAGTAATTTATGAGCGGGCCGAAAGCGTGTCGAGCCAAAAAGTGTTATGTCGCCGGCATCGGTGTAACACCATGTTACTGCTAGGTTTTTTCACTTCCGGGCGCGACCGCGACAGAACATTCTTCTGCCGTTTTGCGCCCGGCCGGGCCGATGCCGCGGGCGCTGTTGCATGAGATCAGCTCATCAATCGATTCCCACAATGCATTTGTGTAGTGAATCGCCGACCGGGACAATGACGCCATCCGCGCGCGCGACGCGCGCCTTTGCCGTTTCCGAATCGAGTTCCCGATGGCCCGTCCCCGTTTTCTTCCCGACAACTTCACGCTCGCGCTCGTCGGCACCGTCGTGCTCGCAAGCTTCCTGCCGTGCCGTGGCCCGGCCGCCCATGCGTTCAACTGGGCGACCAACATCGCCGTCGGCCTGCTGTTCTTCCTGCACGGCGCGAAGCTGTCGCGCGAAGCCGTCATCGCGGGTGCGACCCACTGGCGGCTGCACGCGGTCGTGCTGCTCAGCACGTTCGCGCTGTTCCCGCTGCTCGGCCTCGCGCTGAAACCCGTGCTGCAGCCGCTCGTCACGCCGACGCTGTATGCGGGCGTGCTGTTCCTGTGCACGCTGCCGTCGACGGTCCAGTCGTCGATCGCGTTCACGTCGATCGCGAAGGGCAACGTGCCGGCCGCCGTGTGCGCGGCATCCGCGTCGAGCCTGCTCGGGATCTTCGTCACGCCGGCGCTCGTCGGGCTGATGATCACGTCGCAGTCGGCGGCCGCCGCGTCGCCATGGAGCACCGTCGGCAGCATCGTGCTGCAGCTGCTCGTGCCGTTCATCGCCGGCCAGTTGCTGCGGCCCGTGATCGGCGGCTGGATCGACCGCAACCGCGGCGTGCTGCGCTTCGTCGATCAGGGCTCGATCCTGCTCGTCGTCTACGTTGCCTTCAGCGAGGCCGTCAACGAAGGCCTGTGGCACCAGATCCCGCCGCGCGCGCTCGGCGGCCTGCTCGTCGTCAACCTCGTGCTGCTCGCGATCGCGCTGCTGCTGACCGCGTTCGTCAGCAAGCGGCTCGGCTTCAACCGCGCCGACCAGATCACGATCATCTTCTGCGGGTCGAAGAAGAGCCTCGCGGCCGGCGTGCCGATGGCGAAGGTGATCTTCTCGGCGAACGCGGTCGGCGCGATCGTGCTGCCGTTGATGCTGTTCCACCAGATCCAGCTGATGGCGTGCGCGGCGCTCGCGCAGCGCTGGGGCGCGCGCGACATGAGCGGCGAGCACGACGAGGGCGACGCGGCATCGACGTCCGGCGCGCTGAGCCCGGGCAAGCGCTGACGAGCAGGGCGGCGGGACGGTCAGCGGGGGGTGCCGTTCCGGCGGTTTTGTCCTCCTGCCTTCCGCCCTCCTGATTTCCGCCCTCCTGATTTCCGCCCTCCTGATTTCCGCCTTCCTGCTTTCCGCCCTCCTGCTTTCCGCCGTCCGCTTCCGGCTTCACCGCCTCACCGCCCTTCCAGCTTCACACCCGGCGCGATGCACCACCAACGCCCATCGCGTCACGAAATCTTCATTCAATTCTCCGCGCGCGATGCCGTTATGTCGGGCGTCCCGTCGATTCGGCTGCTCTCGCCCATGCCCGCGCCCCACTCCGATTCCGCTGCAGCCAGCATCACGCGCCTGATCGCGGATCGCGCGCTCGCCGCCGTCTTCCAGCCGATCGTCGATCTCGGGTCGGGGACGGTCGTCGGCTACGAGGGCCTGATACGCGGCCCGCGCGGCACCGACCTCGAACCACCCGCCGCGCTGTTCGCGCAGGCCGCGCGCGAAGGCGAGACGATCGCGCTCGAACAGGCCGCCGCGCGCACCTGCCTCGACGCATTCGCGGCACTCGGCTGCGACGGCAAGCTGTTCCTCAACTTCAGCGCCGGGACGATCCTGAAGCTCGCCAGCGAACGCGAGCGTGCACGTCAGCTCCTCGTGCGCGCGCGGATCGGCGCCGAGCGCATCGTGATCGAGCTGACCGAGCAGAATGCGATTCCCGATGTCGCCCAGATCGGCCCGGCCGTCGCCTCGCTGCGCGACGCCGGCATCCAGTTCGCGCTCGACGACTACGGCACCGCGAACGCGAGCATGAACCTGTGGCTGCGCCTGCATCCGGATGTCGTGAAGATCGACCGCTTCTTCATCCACGACATCGCCCGCGACCCGCTCAAGTTCGAAGCCGTGAAGGCGATGCAGCACTTCGCGCAGGCGAGCGGCGCGAAACTGATCGCGGAAGGCATCGAGAACGAAAGCGACCTGATCGTCGTGCGCGACATGGGCATCTGCTGCGTGCAGGGTTTCCTGCTCGGCCGGCCGAACGCGCAGCCGTCGCGGGTCGTCGCGCCGGCCGCGCGCGATGCGATCCGCGCGCCGCACATCGCGGTGTTTCCCGGCGCGACGCGCTCGGTGCGGCCGGCCGGCACGATTGCCGGGAAGATGCTGGTGCCGGCGCCGGCGCTGCCGCGCGACGCGACCAGCAACGACGTGCTCGACCTGTTCAACCGGATGCCCGACCTGCATGCGGTCGCGCTCGTCGAACGCGGGCGGCCCGTCGCGCTCGTGAATCGCCGCGGCTTCATCGACCGCTTCGCGCTGCCGTATCACCGCGAGGTGTTCGGGAAGAAGCCGTGCCTGCAGTTCGCAAACGACGCACCGCTGATGATCGACAACGCGACGACCTTCGAGCAGCTCGCGATGCTGCTCGCGAGCCACGACCAGCGCTATCTCGCGGACGGCTTCGTGATCACCGAACACGGCCGCTACGTCGGGCTCGGCACCGGCGAGAGCCTGGTGCGCGCGGTGACCGAGATGCGCATCGAGGCCGCGCGCTACGCGAATCCGCTGACGTTCCTGCCCGGCAACATCCCGATCAGCGCGCACATCGACCGCCTGCTCCAGCGCGACGCCGGCTTTCATGCGTGCTACGTCGACCTGAACCAGTTCAAGCCGTTCAACGACCAGTATGGCTACTGGCAGGGCGACGAGGTGCTGAAGTTCGCGGCGACGGTGCTGGCCGGCGTGTGCGACCCGCAACGCGACTTTCTCGGGCACGTCGGCGGCGACGATTTCCTCGTGCTGTTCCAGCGCGCCGACTGGCGCGAACGCGCCGCCGACGCGATCGCCCGCTTCAACGAAGGCGCGCAGCTCTTCTACACGCAGGCCGACCGGCAGGCGGGCGGGCTGCACGGCGAGGACCGCCATGGCAACCCGGCGTTCTTCGGCTTCGTGACGATGGCGATCGGCGCGGTCGGCGTGGCGGCCGGCGCGCACGGCGCGAAACACTACGGCAGCGACGAGATCGCATCGGTCGCCGCGCTCGCGAAGCGGCGCGCGAAACAGCAGCCGGATGGGCTCGCGGTCGTCGACCTCGATGCGGGCCGCGCTGCGCTGCGCCATCGCGGCGAACCACCGGCCGTGGCAATCCGCTGAACGGCGGGCGATCGCCGTTTGCAGACACGACGCGCCCGGTGCGGCGGGGGCGCGCATTCATGCACCATGCAGCCAGACCGTTAGTTGCACTGCACCTTTCCGGCGGCCGGCGGAGGCAACCGCGCACGACTCGCGCGAATGCGTGAAGCCAGCCCGCTTGCCGCCCGCTTCCCGCTCGCCATGCACCCGCACGTTCACCTTGCCTTTTTCGCGCTTTGTTTAGTATTTTTAGTAACGGTGTTTTCGCAGATTAGCGCTTAAAACCCGGGAATTTGCGGGTATTCCCCGGCTATCCGGCCCGAATTCCGCAATACGTTTTACTATACAATCGCTTTCACCCTAAACAAACCGGACCCCGAACGATGGGTACGACCATTCGCGATGTGGCGCGGGCGGCAGAGGTCTCGATCGGCACCGTCTCCCGCGCGCTGAAAAACCAGCCGGGCCTGTCCGAAGCGACGCGTGCGCGCATCGTCGAGATCGCGCAGCGGCTCGGCTACGATCCCGCGCAACTGCGGCCGCGCATCCGCCGGCTCACGTTCCTGCTGCATCGCCAGCACAACCGCTTCCCGGCCAGCCCATTCTTCTCGCACGTGCTGCACGGCGTCGAGGATGCGTGCCGCGAGCGCGGCATCGTGCCGACGCTGCTCACGGTCGGGCCGAACGACGACGTGCTGCGCCAGATGCGCCCGCACGCGCCCGACGCGATCGCGGTGGCCGGCTTCATCGAGCCCGAGACGATCGAGGCGCTCGCCGCGACCGGCCGACCGCTCGTGCTGATCGACCTGTGGGCGCCCGGGCTGCGCTCGGTGAACATCGACAACGCGACGGGCGCGGCGCTCGCGATGCGCCACCTGCTCGCCACCGGCCGCACGCGGATCGCGTTCATCGGCGGCTCGCCCGCGCACTACAGCATCGCGCAGCGCGCGATCGGCTACCGGCGCGCATTCTTCGAGGCCGGGCGGCTGTTCGATCCCGCGTACGAAGTGACGATCGATGCGGGGCTCGATCCCGACACCGGCGCAGCACGCGCGATGGAGCAGTTGCTCGACGCGCCGGGCCCGCGCCCGGAAGCCGTGTTCGCGTACAACGACGCGGCCGCGCTCGCCGCGCAGCGCGTCTGCACCGCGCGCGGGCTGCGCATTCCCGACGACATCGCGATCGTCGGCTTCGACAACATCCCCGCCGCCGCGCACGCGAGCCCGCCGCTCACGACGCTCGCGGTCGACAAGGAGGCGCTCGGCCGCCGCGGCGTCGAGCTGCTGCTCGCGGAGGCGCCCGAGCGCACCGAGATCTCCCTGCCCGTCGAGCTGATCGTGCGGGCCAGCAGCCAGCCCGCCGGCTCCCCGGCACTCGATACCGCCACGGTCACCGAATCATGAACATGCCCCCGGTCCAACCCTGCACGGCCGCGCCGGCCGCCCACACGCAAGCCGCGCCGTTCGTCGCGAGCTTCCGCGACCCGTCGTTCCTGCTGTCGCACATCGAGGACACGCTGCGCTTCTACGCGACGAACGCGTTCGACCCGACGGGCGGCTTCTACCACTACTTCCGCGACGACGGCAGCATCTACAACCGCACGTCGCGCCACCTCGTCAGCAGTTGCCGGTTCGTCTTCAACTACGCGATGGCGTACCGGCATTTCGGCGATCCGCGCCACCTGGAATACGCGCGCCACGGGCTGCGCTTCCTGCGCGACGCGCACTGGGACGACGCACTGCAGGGCTACGACTGGGAACTCGACTGGCGCGACGGCGCGAAGCGCGCGACGCTCGACGGCACGCGCCACTGCTACGGGCTCGCGTTCGTGCTGCTCGCGGCCGCGCACGCGACGATGGCCGGCCTCGACGAGGCCCGCCCGCTGATCGCGGCCACCTTCGAGCTCGCCGAGCACCGTTTCTGGGATGCGGCCGCGGGCCTCTATGCGGACGATGCGACGCCGAACTGGATCGTGTCGTCGTACCGCGGCCAGAACGCGAACATGCACATGACGGAGGCACTGCTCGCCGCGTACGAGGCGACCGGCCACCTCACGTACCTCGATCGCGCGGAAAAGCTCGCGTCCCACATCACGCAGCGCCAGGCCGCGCTGTCGGGCGGGCTCGTGTGGGAGCACTACCATGCGGACTGGTCGGTCGACTGGGATTACAACAAGGAAGACAGCTCGAACATCTTCCGCCCGTGGGGCTTCCAGCCCGGACACCAGACCGAATGGGCGAAGCTGCTGCTGATCCTCGAGCGGCATCGCCCGCTCGACTGGCTCGTGCCGCGCGCGGCCGAGCTGTTCGACGCGGCGCTCACGCATGCGTGGGACGCCGATCACGGCGGCCTGTATTACGGCTTCGGCCCCGACTTCACGATCTGCGACCACAACAAGTATTTCTGGGTGCAGGCGGAAACCTTCGCGGCCGCCGCGATGCTCGGCGCGCGCACCGGCAGCGAGCGCTTCTGGGACTGGTACGACGAGATCTGGCGCTACAGCTGGGCCCACTTCGTCGATCACCGCTACGGCGCGTGGTACCGCATCCTCACCTGCGACAACCGCAAGTACAGCGACGAGAAGAGCCCGGCCGGCAAGACCGACTATCACACGATGGGCGCGTGCTACGACGTGCTCGCGACCCTCGCGCGCGCGCAACGCAGCGAGCCGACGCAATGAGCGGCGGCACGTTTCCGGCTTTCGTGTCGGCAGGCGACATCCTGACCGACATGGTGCGCGCGGGCGACGCGCAATGGACCTCGGTGCCGGGCGGCGCCGGCTGGAACGTCGCACGCGCGGTTGCGCGGCTCGGCGTGCCGAGCGCGCTCGCGGGCTCGATCGGCGAGGACTGCTTCTCCGACGTGCTGTGGCGCACGAGCGAAGCGGCCGGGCTCGACCTGCGCTTCCTGCAGCGCGTCGCGCGGCCGCCGCTGCTCGCGATCGTCCACGAGACGCGCCCGCCTGCTTACTTCTTCATCGGCGAAGCGAGCGCCGACCTCGCGTTCGATCCGGCGCGGCTGCCGGCCGGCTGGACCGACCACGTGAAATGGGCGCACTTCGGCTGCATCAGCCTCGTGCGCGAACCGCTCGCCGGCACGCTGGCCGCGCTCGCGGCCGACCTGCACGCGCGTGGCGTGAAGATCAGCTTCGACCCGAACGTCCGGAACCTGATGACGGCCGCATTCCGGCCGACGCTCGAGAAGATGGCCGCGCTCGCCGACCTGATCAAGGTGTCCGACGAGGACCTGCGGCACCTGTTCGGCGGCGACGGCCCCGACGCGATCGCCGCGGTGCGCGCGCTGAACCCGCACGCGGCCGTGCTCGTCACGCGCGGCGCGCAGGCGGCGACGCTCTACGCGGACGGCGACGTGCATGAAGCGAGCCCGCCGCGCGTCGAGGTCGCCGACACCGTCGGCGCGGGCGACGCATCGATCGGCGGCATGCTGTTCAGCCTGATGGCCGCGCCGCAGCGAACCTGGCGCGAGCACCTCGTGTTCGCGCTGGCGGCGGGCGCCGCGGCCTGCCGGCATACGGGCGCGCACGCGCCGACGCTCGACGAGGTCGTCGCGCTGATCGAACGATGACGGGCAGGATGGCGGCCGGACTCCGTTCGGTCACCGATAAGCCGCGCTGTACATGCTGCGCCGCAGTGCTACGATGAAGTGTCCTTTTGCGGGAGAGCACCATGGACACCAACACGTTCACGAAGGGCATCTACACGGCCAAGGCGCATACCCAGCATGCGGGCAACGGGCAGTTCCAGGGTTACGTGATCCTCGCGCGGGACGACGGGGACGACACCGAGAACACGCGCTACGACGTCCACTCGACGAGCCCCAGCGAGGAGGAAGCATTCGAGGAGGCAAAGGCGCTCGCGCACCGGATCCTCGGCGAAATCGAGCTGTAGCGCGCCGCCATTCAGGCGCGGCTCAGAGCAGCCGCGCCACCATCGACAGCAGCATCGTCAGCACCAGCGTCGACATGAACGGGAACGGGTAGCGCCGCCCGCCGAGCGTCAGCGTGACGTCGCCCGGCATCCGCCCGATGCCGAGCTTGCCGAGCCACGGCCAGCAGCGCGTCAGGATCATCACCGCGACGAACGACGTCATCAGCCAGCGCAGCATGTCGGCTCCCGTCAGAGTGCGTGCGAGCGGTCGCCGCGCGCGAACGCGTCGAGCGTGCCGTCGATGCCGCGCGAGAACGCGATCACCTTGAACAGCTCGCCCATCTCGGCTTCGGAAATCAGCTTCTGCACCGCGTTCGCGGCCGGCAGGAACGCGTGGATGTCCGACGGATCGATCGCGGACAACGCGTCGGTGATGCCCGCGTTCAGCAGGAAGCGCGCCTGCGACGTATAACCGAGCAAATCGGCGCCGGTCGCGACGGCCGCGTCGTAGATGCCGGTGAATTCGACGTGCGCGGTGATGTCCTGCAGCCCCGGGTACAGGAACGGATCGTCGTGCGCATGGTGACGGTAGTGGCACATCAGCGTGCCGCGGTCGCGCTGCGGGTGGTAGTACTCGTGCGCGGGAAAGCCGTAGTCGACCAGCAGCACCGCGCCGCGCCCGAGCATCGTGCAGACGGTGCGCGTGAACGCCAGCGCGGCCTCGTGCGTCTCGGTCACGTAACCGTCCGCCGCATCGTCGAGGCCCGCGAGTACCGGCGGCAAGCCGGCCGGTGCGGCCGGGCGGTCCTCGAACACGAACGCCTGCCGCGCGTCGAGCGCGACGCCGCGCTCCTGCCATGCGCCGCCCGCCTTCGCGAACAGGCGCACCGGCATCGCATCGAGCACCTCGTTGCCGACCACGACGCCGTCGAACCGCTCGGGCAGCGCGTCGAGCCAGCGCACCTTCGCGGCGAGCGCCGGCGCGGCGGCCGTGATCGTGTCGCGCTGTCGCTCGCGCAGCTCGCCGGACAGGTCGACGATCAGGTAGGCGTCGAGTTCGACGCCCTGCGCGTCGAGCGCCGCGAGCAGCCCGGCCGCGAGCTTGCCCGTGCCGGCGCCGAATTCCATCACGCTGCGCGTGCCGCTCGCCGCAAGCGCTTCCGCGACCGGCTGCGCGAGCGTCTGCGCGAACAGCGGCGACAGCTCGGGCGCGGTGACGAAGTCACTGCCGTCGTCGGCGCGGCGCCCGAACTTGCGCGCGCCGCCGCTGTAATAACCGAGGCCGGGCGCATACAGCGCGCGCTCCATGAAGCGGTCGAACGGCAGCCAGCCGCCGGCCGCCGCGATCTCGTCGCGCAGTTGCGCGGCGAGGGTTTCGGACTGCGCAAGCGCGTCAGGGCCGGGAGCAGGTAAACTAGCGGGTTCGTGAGCTTTCGGGTTCATCCCGGCATTGTAAATGACCGTTTCAGCCGATATGTCGACCCAGCGCGTGGCGCTCGTCACGGGTGCCCTGGGCAGCGCGGCCGACGCCGCGTCGATCGGTCGTGCGCTCGCCACCGGATTCGCCCGGCGCGGCTGGGACGTCGCGCTGCAGCGCAGCCACGGCGCGCCGCATGCGGCAGCCGACGCACTCGTCGCCGAAGTCGCGGCGCTCGGCCGCCGCGCGATTGTGCTCGACGCCGATCTGGCCCTGGAAGCCGACGCCGCCGGACTCGTCGCCGCGTGCGGCGCGGCGCTCGGCCGGCCCGCGTGCGCGGTGTTCGTGAGCGCCAGCGCCGGCGCCGACGACGCGCGCGAGCACGAGGCGCTGCGCGCCTGCGCGATCCACGTGCTGGATCAGGCCCTGTTTCACCCTGCGCCGGCGCAGATGTCGCACGCGCTGATGCAGGCCGCGCTGAATCGCGCGACGTCGGCGCTGGCGCTGGCGCTCGCGCCGAAGGTGCGGGTCGCGGCGCTCGTGCGCGGCCACGCGCCGCACGCGGACGACATCGCGGCGGCCGCCTGCTATCTCGCGAGCGCGCCGGGCGTCACCGGCGCGACGCTGACCGTCGACGGCGGCGAGCACCTCGTGCCGCCCGCCGTCGGCCCGAATGAATGAACTGCGCGGAAACGCGCGGCCTGAGCGCCGCCGCCCGCGCCGCTTTGCGTGTGCGCACGCCAATTTGACTGGGACGACCATGTTTTCCGCTCTCCTGCACCCCCGCCTCGCGGACTGCCGCAGGCTCTACCTGCGCGACTACGAAGTGCACATCAACATCGGTGCCTTCGAACACGAGAAGCGCGGCGAGCAGCGCGTCGTCATCAATGTCGACCTGTTCGTGCCGCTCGCGCTGTCCACCCCCGTCGACGACCGGCTGCATGAAATCGTCGACTACGATCTGATGAAGCAGAGCGTCACGCAATGCCTGGCGCGCGGCCACATCCACCTGCAGGAAACGCTGTGCGACGCGATCGCCGCGCGCCTGCTGGCGCACGATGCCGTGCGCGCGGTACGCGTCTGTACCGAGAAACCGGACGCTTATCCGGACTGCGACGCCGTCGGCGTCGAAGTCTTTCGCATCAAGGACGAGGAGCGCGCATGAACGCCCCCCACATGAATGACACGGCGGCCGATGCCGCCACCCTCGACACGCCCGCGGCCCCGGCCGGCCGCCCGGCGCTCACGCGCCGCGAACAGAAGGACGCGTACGAGAACAACAAGCTGTTCAAGCGGATCGTGCGCCAGGTCGGCCAGGCGATCGGCGACTTCAACATGATCGAGCAGGGCGACAAGGTGATGGTGTGCCTGTCGGGCGGCAAGGACAGCTATGCGATGCTCGACGTGCTGCTGCGCCTGCGCGAGCGCGCGCCGATCGATTTCGACATCGTCGCGGTGAACCTCGACCAGAAGCAGCCGGGCTTTCCCGAGCACGTGCTGCCGGAATACCTGAAGCAGGTCGGCGTGCCGTTCCACATCGAGAACCAGGACACCTACAGCATCGTCAAGCGCCTCGTGCCCGAGGGCAAGACGACCTGCTCGCTGTGCTCGCGGCTGCGCCGCGGGATCCTGTACCGCGTGGCCGGCGAGCTCGGCGCGACCAAGATCGCGCTCGGCCACCACCGCGACGACATCGTGCAGACGCTGCTGCTCAACATGTTCTACGGCGGCAAGCTGAAGGGGATGCCGCCGAAGCTGCAGTCGGACGACGGCAAGAACATCGTGATTCGTCCGCTCGCGTACGTGAAGGAAACCGATCTGGAGAAATACGCGGAACTGCGCGAATTCCCGATCATCCCGTGCAACCTGTGCGGCAGCCAGCCGAACCTGAAGCGCGCGGAAATGAAGGCGCTGATCCGCGAATGGGACAAGCGCTTCCCGGGCCGCGTCGAGAATATGTTCAACGCGCTCGCGAAGGTCGTGCCGTCGCACCTGATGGACACGACGCTGTACCCGTTCCAGTCGCTGCGCGCGACGGGCGAGGCCGATCCGCAGGGCGACATCGCGTTCGACGAGGAACCGTGCGCGTCGGGCGACGACAGCGCGGCGCCGGGCGGCGCCCAACCGATCTCGATCGTCCAGTTCGACGACCTGTAAGCGGGGCCGGAACCCTTGTCGGAACGGGGCGGCAAGTCCTCTTTCCGGCACTGTCGCCCCGCCGCGACAGGCCCGGGACGCCGGGGGCCGCATGCTAAAATAGGCGGCTTCGAACTCCTCTTACAGCTGGCGCCATGAATATCGTGATTTTGGCGGCAGGCACCGGCAAGCGCATGCGTTCCGCGCTGCCGAAAGTGCTTCATCCCCTGGCCGGCAGGCCGCTCCTCTCCCACGTCATCGACACCGCGCGCACGCTGCAGCCGTCCCGGCTCGTCGTCGTCGTCGGTCACGGCGCCGAGCAGGTCCAGGCCGCCGTCGCCGCGCCCGACGTCCAGTTCGCGGTGCAGGCCGAGCAGCTCGGCACCGGCCACGCGGTGCGCCAGGCGCTGCCGCTCCTCGATCCCGCGCAACCGACGCTCGTGCTGTACGGCGACGTGCCGCTCACGCGCGCGTCGACCTTGCAGCGCCTCGTCGACGCCGCGCGCGAAGGCCGCTACGGGATTCTGACGGTCACGCTCGACGATCCGACCGGCTACGGCCGCATCGTGCGCGACGCGGCCGGCTTCGTCACGCGCATTGTCGAACAGAAGGACGCGTCGCCCGAACAGCTGAAGATCGCCGAGATCAACACCGGCATCATCGTCACGCCCACGGCCCAGCTGTCGATGTGGCTCGGCGCGCTGAAGAACGAGAACGCGCAGGGCGAGTACTACCTGACCGACGTCGTCGAACTGGCGATCGAGGCCGGTTTCGAGGTCGTCACCGCGCAGCCCGACGAGGAATGGGAAACGCTCGGCGTGAACAGCAAGGCGCAGCTCGCCGAGCTCGAGCGCATCCACCAGCGCAATATCGCCGACGCACTGCTCGTCGACGGCGTCACGCTCGCCGATCCGGCGCGCGTCGACGTGCGCGGCACGCTGCGCTGCGGCCGCGACGTGTCGATCGACGTGAACTGCGTGTTCGAAGGCAACGTGACGCTCGCCGACAACGTGACGATCGGCGCGAACTGCGTGATCCGCAACGCGTCGGTCGGCGCGGGCACGCGCATCGACGCGTTCACGCACATCGACGGCGCCGAGCTCGGCGCGCACACCGTGATCGGCCCGTACGCGCGGCTGCGCCCCGGCGCGCAACTCGCGGACGAAGCGCACGTCGGCAACTTCGTCGAGGTGAAGAACGCGGTGATCGGCCACGGCTCGAAGGCGAACCACCTCACGTACATCGGCGACGCCGACATCGGCGCGCGCGTGAACATCGGCGCGGGCACGATCACCTGCAACTACGACGGCGCGAACAAGTTCCGCACCGTGATCGAGGACGACGTGTTCGTCGGCTCCGACACGCAGCTCGTCGCGCCCGTGCGCGTCGGCCGCGGCGTGACGATCGCCGCCGGCACGACGATCTGGAAGGACGTGGCCGACGGCCTGCTCGCGTTGAACGAGAAGACCCAGACCGCGAAGAGCGGCTACGTCCGCCCGGTCAAGAAGAAAAGCTGAACCTTTTGCGGGCGCCCCGACGGCGTCCGCGTCGACTTACAGGACTCACTCATTCATGTGCGGCATTGTCGGCGCAGTTGCGCAGCGTAATATCGTTCCGGTGCTGATCGAAGGATTGCGGCGCCTCGAATACCGTGGCTACGACTCGTGCGGCGTCGCCGTGCTCGAGCCGGGCGCACCGAAGCGCGCGCGCAGCGTCGCACGCGTCGCCGATCTCGACGCGCAGGTGCGCGAATCGCACCTCGAAGGCACCACCGGCGTCGCGCACACGCGCTGGGCGACGCACGGCGCGCCCGTCACGCACAACGCGCATCCGATCTTCTCGTCGAACGCGCTCGCGCTCGTCCACAACGGCATCATCGAGAACTTCGAATCGCTGCGCGAAGCGCTGCGCGCGAAGGGCTACGAATTCGTGTCGCAGACCGACACCGAAGTGATCGCCCACCTCGTGCACAGCCTGTATCGCGGCAACCTGTTCGACGCGGTGCGCGAGGCGGTGGGCCAGCTGCACGGCGCGTATGCGATCGCCGTGATCCACAAGGACCAGCCGCACACCGTCGTCGGCGCGCGCCAGGGTTCGCCGCTCGTGGTCGGCCACGGCGACGGCGAGAACTTCCTCGCGTCCGACGCACTCGCGCTCGCGGGCAGCACCGACCACTTCACGTTCCTCGAGGAAGGCGACGTGTGCGAGCTGTCGCTCGATGGCGTGAAGATCGTCGACCGCAACGGCGCCACCGTGCAGCGCGAGATCCGCGTGGTCAGCGCCTACGGCGGCGCGGTCGAACTCGGGCCGTATCGCCACTTCATGCAGAAGGAAATCTTCGAGCAGCCGCGCGCGCTCAGCGATACCGTGCCGCAGACGGATGCATTCGACGCGACGCTGTTCGGCGACGCCGCGCCCGCCGCGTTCGCGGAGATCGACAGCCTGCTGATCCTCGCGTGCGGTACGAGCTACTACTCGGGCCTGACCGCGAAGTACTGGCTCGAATCGATCGCGAAGATCCCGACCCAGGTCGAGATCGCGAGCGAATACCGCTACCGCGAATCGGTGCCGAACCCGCGCCAGCTCGTGCTGGTGATCTCGCAGTCGGGCGAGACCGCCGACACGCTCGCCGCGCTCAAGCACGCGCAGTCGCTCGGCCATACGCATACGCTCGCGGTCTGCAACGTCGCGACGAGCGCGATGGTGCGCCTCACCGAAATGCAGTTCCTGACGCACGCGGGCACCGAGATCGGCGTCGCGTCGACGAAGGCGTTCACGACGCAGCTCGTCGCGCTGTTCGTGCTGGCGGCCACGCTCGGCAAGCTGCGCGGGCACGTCGATGCCGCGCAGGAAGCCGAATTCCTGAAGCAGCTGCGCCACCTGCCGGCCGCGCTGAACAGCGTGCTCGCGCTGGAGCCGCAGATCATCGCGTGGTCGGAGGAATTCGCGCGCAAGGAAAACGCGCTGTTCCTCGGCCGCGGGCTGCACTACCCGATCGCGCTCGAAGGCGCGCTGAAGCTGAAGGAAATCTCGTACATCCACGCCGAGGCCTATCCGGCCGGCGAACTGAAGCACGGGCCGCTCGCGCTCGTCACGGAAGCGATGCCGGTCGTCACGGTCGCGCCGAATGACACGCTGCTCGAGAAGCTGAAGTCGAACATGCAGGAAGTGCGTGCGCGCGGCGGCGAGCTGTACGTGTTCGCCGATGCCGACACGCAGATCGTCAACGACGACGGCCTGCACGTGATCCGGATGCCGGAGCACTACGGGCAACTGTCGCCGATCCTGCACGTCGTGCCGCTGCAATTGCTCGCGTATCACACCGCGTGCGCGCGCGGCACCGACGTCGACAAGCCGCGGAACCTCGCGAAGTCGGTGACGGTGGAATAAGGCGGGAAGTCGGGATGGCCTCCGCCGGGCCGTCCCGGGCGCGGTCCGGCGTGAAGCAGGCCATTCGGCCAGGTCGAAATATATACCACTTGGTGGTATATAATCCTGTGCAAACTCGACCGACCCGACATGCCTGCTTCCGTACGACGCGTCTTCAAGACGAAGTGGTTTCACAAGGCAGCGAGAAAATCAGGTATCGCCGATGCCGAACGCTGCCGCGTCGCGCAGGAACTGGCACGCGGCCAGGGCACCGAGCTCGGCGGCAACGTCTGGAAAAAGCGCCTGGACGGCAATCGGCAGCGCGGGATCGTGCTGAGCAAGGTCGGGCGAGCGTGGGTGTTCGTGTTCCTGTTCGCGAAACGCGATCGGGACGACATCGACGAACGCGAACTGCGCGCCTTCAGAAAGCTCGCCGCGGATATCGGGCGCCGCAGCGACACCGAGGTCGCGACGCTGATCGCACTTAAAGAGCTTGTGGAGATTTGCAATGGCTAAGAGTCGATTCAAGAGCGATGCGACGGAGGCGATTCACAGCGCCGCGTCGGGCCTCTATCGCGCCAAGCTGATCGACAAGAAGACGATGCGCGAATACGACGATCTCTGCATCGAAGCCGCGCCGCAGTTCGACCCCGAGGCAATCGCCCGCATCCGCAAATCCGTCAACGTCAGCCAGAGCGTGTTCGCGCTCTACCTGAACACGACGGCTTCGACGATCCGCCAATGGGAACAGGGCGACAAGCGGCCGAGCGGCATCGCCGCCCGGATGCTGCAGATCGTCGAGAAGCACGGGCTCGAGGTGTTCTCCTGAGCCACTGCCCCGAATGCGCATGCACGGCCGGCCGAACGCGGGTCGCAAGGAATATGACGGAGAGACAATGGTAAGACTGATTGGATGCGGTGTGCTGGCGCTGACGTTCGCGTCGACGGGCTGGGCCGCCGAGCATTACGTCGAGGTCTGGAACCCGCCCGAGGCGCGGAAGCCGGCGGCCCATGCGCCGGAAGCCCGTACGCCGGAAGCCCGTATGCCGGACGCCCGTACCCCGGCCACGCACACGGGCGCCGACGCGCGCACCGGCAAGAGCGCGGAGAAGCACGCGAACGCCACCCCGAAAGCCGCGGCGAAGCCGCACAAGCGCCGCGTCGCGCAGGCGGTGAAAGCCGATTCGCATCGCCCGCCCGCGGCCGGGACGCCGGCCGCTCCGCGCCCCGTTGCGCAGCCCGCACCGGGACGCCTGACGGTGATGCAGCCGGCTGCGCCCGATGCGCCGCACGCACTGAGTTACTCCAACATCCCGCGTCAATACACGCCGGACGGCAACGTGCTGCAGGTCGGCACGCACGGCCGCTCCGCGGAGGTGACTCGATAATGGAAGCGCAAACCTACCACGGCTACCAGATCTGGGGCCACGCGATCCTGCAGCAGGACGAGATCCTGCAACCCGAGCGCTTCGCGGCGAGCGGCACGATCACGCAGAACAACAAGCTGGTCGAGGCGTCGGGCGTGCTCGGTGTGTTCGACACCGAGGACGATGCGCGCGAAGCAGGGCTCGAATGGGCTCGCGCCTGGATCGACAGCCACCGCTGAGCCGGCGCCACGCATCGGCCGGCTGCACACCGCAAATGAAAAAAAGGGGCGTCATGGACGCCCCTTTCCTCGTCGACCCCGAACAACTCAGGCTGCAGGCCGTGGCGGCCGCATGGCCGTCTGCGGCCGGCCGACGAGCCGTGCCAGCCCGACGATCGTGGCCAGTGTCGCGAGGTACGCGACGATCTGGATCCCCGCCGGTCGCGCGGTATAGCCGATCAGCGCATGCAGCGCCTTGCCGACAAGGCTCGAATCTTTGAGCAGCCACGACGTATCCCAGATCGTATCGCCCCACGACGGCACGAGGCCCGCCGAGAGCAGGAAGCCGACGCACTGGCTGGCCATCCCCGCCGCGAGCAGCACGATCAGCCAGTTGGTGACGGAGAACAGGCGCTTCAGCGGAATCTGCAGCAGGCCCGCATACATCCCGTAGCCGAGCCCGGCGCCGCCCAGCACACCCAGCAGCCCGCCGACGATCATCTGCGGCGTCTGCCCCGGATCGCCCGCCGCGATGCCGTACAGGAACAGCACGGCCTCGGAGCCTTCGCGCAATACCGCGACGCCGACCACGATCGCCAGCCCCGTCAGCGGCTTGCTGCCGTCCGCGACGGCGCGCCCGACCGCGGTCATCTGCATCGCCATCTCGCGGCCGTGCCGGCTCATCCAGATGCTGTGCCACGCGAGCATCAGCGTCGCGACGAACATCACACCCGCGTTGAAGACTTCCTGCCCCATGCCGGACGCCCACTGCGAGATCCCGTCGGCGAACGCGGCGATCAGGCCGGCGCCGATCACGCCGCCCGCCAGCCCGCCGCCGACCCACCAGCCGCGCCGCGGCACGCCCTTGGTGGCGGCCATCACGATCGACACCACCAGCGCGGCCTCGAGCACTTCACGAAAGACGATCAGGGCAGTAGACAACATGGCGATAGGGGCTTATTTGACGGTCAGGTGCGTCTTCGACTGCGCTTCGTGATACTCGTCGTGGAATTCGTACGTGCCGGCCTTCAGCGGCCCGACCAGGATCTCCACCGACTTGCCCGCGGGCACGACCTTCTCCGCCTTGAAGTCGTCGCTCTCGAATTCGGCGGGCGTCGCGTCGAGGTTCTTCACGACGAACTTCACCTTCTTGCCGGCCGGGATCGTCACGCCATCGGGCGAAAACTTGTGGTCCTTCAGGGTCAGGTTGACGACATCGTCGGCCGCGAATGCGGACGTGGCCGATGCGCCCAGCAGGGCCAGTGCGAAGCCGAAAGCAAAACGGTTCATGAGGGTAACGAATTGAAATATCGAAGGGAACCGATACTAAGATCGATTCGCATTTTCAACTCGCGTACCCTTACTGGCGACATGGTGATCACGCTTCATGGATCGCAGTCGCGCGTTGCCCGGCAAGGCATCCGCCCCGCCGTGCCCGGAACGCTTCGCCGTCAATCGGGATAAATTCCGAATGACGTCAAAGGCGCGACCGCAATTCGTCAGACTTCACGTTTACAACCGTCTGTCGCTGCAGCGACGCCGCGACACGGATTTCCCGCAACACGCGTACGCTTGACCTTCCCACCGTGGCAAGCTTCATGCTGTCGATGCTTGTCAATCGTCAACTCAGGAGAACACGATGGAATTCGAAGTCCAGGACATGACCTGCGGCGGCTGCGCCAACGCCATCACGCGCGCGGTGACGGCCGCCGATCCCGCCGCGAAGCTCGACATCGACGTCGCGGCGAAGATCGTCAAGGTCGAATCGGCGCAAGGCGCCGAGCGCGTGCAGTCGATCATCGAAGCCGCCGGCTTCCACCCCGCGCTGCGCGCCGCATAACGTCCGCACCCTGCGAACCGCGGGCACACCGCCGACCGGCGCTGCGCCCGCGCCCGATTGCGCGTCAGCGCAGCCGGATCAGCGTCGACTTCAGCTCGGTGTATTTCTCGAGCGCATGCAGCGACTTGTCGCGGCCGTTGCCCGACTGCTTGTAGCCGCCGAACGGGAAGTTCATGTCGCCGCCCTCGTCGTAGCAGTTCACCCAGACGGTGCCCGCACGCAGCCGGCGCGACACGTCGTGCGCGGTCGTCAGGTTCGACGTCCACACGGCCGCGGCCAGCCCGTATTCGGTGTCGTTCGCGATCCGCACCGCTTCGTCTACGTCGTCGAACACGATCACCGACAGCACGGGCCCGAAGATCTCCTCGCGCGCGATCTTCGCGTCGGGCTTCACCTCGAACACCGTCGGCTCCACGTAGAAGCCGCCCGTTTCCGCCTTCACGCGCGCACCACCCGTGACGAGCCTGCCTTCGCTGCGACCGGCCTCGATATAGCCGAGCACGCGCTCGAGCTGGATGCCGTCGACGATCGCGCCCATCGACACCAACGGATCGAGCGGATTGCCGGGCACGTACGCGCGTGCGGCCGCGACGAGCTTCTCGATGAACGCGTCCTTGATGTCGCGATGCACGAGCAGGCGGGAACCTGCCGTGCACATCTCGCCCATGTTGTAGAAGATCGCGCCGGCAGCCGCCTGCGCCGCGCGGTCGAGATCGGGACAATCGGGCAGCACGATGTTCGGCGACTTGCCGCCGAGTTCGAGCCACGCGCGCTTCAGGTTCGACTGCGCGGCGTACTGCATGATCAGCTTGCCGACCGCCGTCGAGCCCGTGAACGCGATGCAGTCGACGTCGCGATGCAGCGCGAGCAGCTTGCCCGGCTCGCCCGCGCCCGGCACGACGTTGAACACGCCCGCGGGAATGCCGGCCTCAACCGCGAGTTGCGCGACACGGATCGCGGTCAGCGGCGATTTCTCCGACGGTTTCAGCACGACGCTGTTGCCGGCCGCGAGCGCCGGGCCGAATTTCCACGCGGCCATCAGGATCGGGAAGTTCCACGGCACGACGGCGGCCACCACGCCGACCGGCTCACGCGTGACGAGACCGACGAGATGATGATCGGCCGGCGCAACCTCGCCGCCCACCTTGTCGATCGCTTCGGCAAACCATTCGACGCAGTACGCGGCGCCCGGCACGTCGACCGTCGTCGTGTCGCCGATCGGCTTGCCGGCGTCGAGGGTCTCGAGCAGCGACAGCTCGTCGAGATGCTCGCGCATCAGCGCGGCCCAGCGCAGCAGCACGGCCTTGCGCGCACGCGGGTTCATGCCGGCCCACACGCCCGCGTCGAACGCGCGGCGCGCGGCCGCGACGGCCGCGTTCACGTCGGCTTCGCCGCAATCGGCGACCTTCACGAGCACGCGGCCGTCGATCGGGCTCACGCAGTCGAACGTCTTGCCGCCGTGCGCGTCGCGCGACGCGCCGTCGATGAATGCGCGCCCTTCGATCTCGAGCGACGCCGCCTTGTCCTGCCAGTCAGCCAAAGTCAACTTGTTCATCAGGATGCCTCAGTTTTTTGGCATTCGCGATGCGACACGCCGCTGCGCATGACGCGCAGCCGGCCGGCAGCGAATGCAGTGACGCGCGGGGGGAGC
Source organism: Burkholderia sp. AU45274 (assembly GCF_030482505.1). Lineage (NCBI taxonomy): Bacteria > Pseudomonadati > Pseudomonadota > Betaproteobacteria > Burkholderiales > Burkholderiaceae > Burkholderia > Burkholderia sp. AU45274. Next base: position 603,395 of record NZ_JAUJQE010000005.1, read on the forward strand.
TCAGAAGGTCGCCGGCGAATTGGCCGAGACGACCTCGCAGATCAGGTCCGCGCTGGGATTGCGAAAACGGTGCGGCAAACGGCTTTCGAAGTAGTAGCCGTCTCCGGGGTCGAGCAGCCACGTCGCGCCGTCGACGGTCAGCTCGAGCCGGCCCGACACGACGACCCCGCCCTCGTGCCCCGCGTGCACGAGCATCTCGGGCCCCGTATCGGCCTGCGGCTGGTAGATCTCGCGCAGGATGCACATGTTGCGATCCTTCATGCTCGCGCCGACCAGATGAAACGCGAGCGTGTCGTTGCCGAGGTTCGGCATCTCGTCGCGACGCGACACGACCGAGCGCGATTCGACGAGCTCGAACGTGAAGAACTCCGCGAGACTCATCGGGATGCATTCGAGCAGCTTCTTCAACGAGCCGACCGACGGGCTCACGCGGCCCTGTTCGATCAGCGAGATCGTGCCGTTGGTCACGCCGGCCCGCTTCGCGAGTTCGCGCTGCGACAGGCCATGCTTGTTGCGCACGAAACGCAGGCGCTCGGCGACTTCGGTGGACATCGATTCGGTTTCGGACACGATAAGTGCGATGACAAAGTGAAACGACGCGGTGGACAGCCGTTGAATATTCTAATCACTTTATGCCGCACATCAGCGGGGAAAACCCTGAAAGGCGTTCGAAATAATGAACACCCCGTCGATTATTCCTTTTGCGAATCTTTTGTTCGCACTGCTCGGGAAAGCCCTGATACAGCACCGTTAAAAAACATTTGACGCCGTTTTTGGCTCGTATATGCTGGCTCTCAGGTTAGCGTCATCAAGCATTCATCGGCAGCAAAAAACGTTATTGCAACGCAAAAATTGATGCCCATCAATGTAAATAACGCGTAACCGGCGCCTTGATTATTTTAAACGCCCCGCGCGTCGAAACGGTCAGGTGTTCAATACTTTCAACAACCCAGTCGAGTGTAATCGTGAGAGTCCGTGGCCCTCTGGTGAGGTGGGATCGAGGCGATGTGCGAAGTTTGCGCAGCGCGGCGTCCGCTTCCGACGACGGCAGTTGCGGCTGGCATAGTCCTCGCCTGCTTCACCTGTCGATCTACACCATCCTGTCCCGTCGTTCCGTTCGGCGTCACAACGCCGTTTCCGCACGCGCATTCGTCGCCGTCGATACCGACGAAGTGGCGTCGCTGCTGCCGTAGCGCCTCTCCTTTCTTTACGTCGTTCGTTTCATCTGCTGATTCGCCAACCGCATCGTCCATGCGGTGACGGAACGCGTTCGCGCATGCGTTGCCGCGTCGCGTGTCGCAATGAAACGAACGACGGCCTGATCGTCGCGCGCAGCGCGGATCGCCACGCCATCCCGTTGCGCCCATTCACCAGCGGCCCTGCGTCTCGCGCAAGGCTGCGGGGCTGTTGCACGCCGGCGTTTCGCCACATCCGGCAAGCAAGACGCAACAACCCTCCGGATAACTGATTGACGTCATGGATAGAAGGAAACCCCTCGTCGGCATCACCGCCGACCACACGCAAATCGGCGCGCATGCGTCGCATACGGTCGGCGACAAATACGTCGCCGCGATCGTCGATGGTGCGCAGGCGTTCGCGATGGTGCTGCCCGCGCTCGGCGAGCGCCAGTCGGTCGACGACGTACTCGACACGGTCGACGGCCTGCTGTTTACCGGCAGTTACTCGAACGTCGAGCCGCACCGGTACGGCGGCGAACCGAGCGCACCGGGCACGAAGCACGACCCGGCCCGCGACGCGACCACGCTGCCGCTGCTGCGCGCGGCGATCGCCGCGGGCGTGCCCGTGCTGGCCGTCTGCCGCGGCTTCCAGGAGCTGAACGTCGTCTGCGGCGGCACGCTGCACCAGCGCGTGCACGAAGTGCCGGGCCTCGCCGATCACCGCGAGGACGACGACGCGCCGATGGAGACGCAGTACGGCCCCGCGCACGTCGTGCGCCTGACGCCCGGCGGCACGCTGCACGCGCTCGCCGGCGGCCGCGACGAAGTGCACGTGAACTCGCTGCACAAGCAGGGCATCGCGCAACTCGGCTCCGGCCTCGCCGTCGAGGCCGTCGCGCCGGACGGGCTGATCGAAGCCGTGAGCGTCGTCGATGCGCCGGCTTTCGCCCTCGCCGTGCAGTGGCATCCGGAGTGGCGCCATGCGCAGGACCCGCTGTCGAGCGCGATCTTCCGCGCCTTCGGCGATGCCTGCCGCGTCCGCCGCGCTGCCCGCACGCGCGCCATGGCCGCCGCCGCGCTCGCCTGAGCGCCGACCCAACCAACGAGAACAGACATGCAAGACATCGAAGACTTTCTGAAGCAGCACCGGATCACCGAGATCGAAGCGATCATTCCCGACATGGCCGGTATCGCGCGCGGCAAGATCACGCCGCGCAACAAGTTCACGTCCGGCGAGTCGATGCGCCTGCCGCAGGCCGTGATGGTGCAGACCGTCACCGGCGAATATCCGGAAGACGGCTCGCTGACCGGCGTGACCGACCCCGACATGGTGTGCGTGCCCGACACGTCGACGATCCGCCTGATCCCGTGGGCCGTCGACCCGACCGCGCAGGTGATCCACGACTGCGTGCACTTCGACGGCTCGCCGGTCGAGATCTCGCCGCGCTACGTGCTGCGCCGCGTGCTCGACCTGTACAAGGCGAAGGGCTGGAAGCCCGTCGTCGCGCCGGAACTCGAGTTCTACCTGGTCGACATGAACAAGGACCCCGACCTGCCGCTGCGCCCGCCGGTCGGCCGCACGGGCCGCCCCGAAACGGGCCGCCAGTCGTATTCGATCGAGGCCGTCAACGAGTTCGACCCGCTGTTCGAGGACATCTACGAGTACTGCGAAGCGCAGAACCTCGACATCGACACGCTGATCCACGAAGTCGGCGCCGCGCAGATGGAGATCAACTTCATGCACGGCGACGCGCTGTCGCTCGCCGACCAGGTGTTCCTGTTCAAGCGCACGGTGCGCGAGGCCGCGCTGCGTCACAACATGTACGCGACGTTCATGGCCAAGCCGATGGAAGACGAACCGGGCTCGGCGATGCACGTGCACCAGAGCATCGTCGACGAGGAAACGGGCCAGAACCTGTTCACGTCGCCGGAAACCGGCGGCGCGACGTCGATGTTCTACAACTTCCTCGCGGGGCTGCAGAAGTACACGCCGGCGCTGATGCCGATCTTCGCGCCGTACATCAACTCGTATCGCCGCCTGTCGCGCTTCATGGCTGCGCCGATCAACGTGCAGTGGGGCTACGACAACCGCACGGTCGGCTTCCGCATCCCGCACTCGGGCCCGTCGGCACGCCGCATCGAGAACCGCATCCCCGGCGTCGACTGCAACCCGTACCTCGCGCTCGCCGCGACGCTCGCGGCCGGCTATCTCGGCATGACGCAGCGCCTGGAGCCGACCGAGCCGCTCGTCAGCGACGGCTACGACCTGCCGTACCAGCTGCCGCGCAACCTCGAGGAAGGGCTGACGCTGATGGCCGCCTGCGAGCCGCTCGGCGAGATCCTCGGCCACAAGTTCCTGAAGGCGTATTTCGCGCTGAAGGAAACCGAATACGAAGCGTTCTTCCGCGTGATCAGCTCGTGGGAACGCCGCCATCTGCTGCTGCACGTCTGAGCGTGCACTCGACCGAATACGGAATCACGGAGGAAACATGACGTACCGCAACGAATCTGCCTGGGTCCAACCGGCCGCACCGAGCGCCACGGCCGCCGCACCGCGCGCGACGCAGGCGCGCACGACCGCCGAATACCGCGCGCTCGACGCCGCGCACCACATCCACCCGTTCTCGGACATGGGCGCGCTGAACCGTGCAGGCAGCCGCGTGATCGTGAAGGCCGACGGCGTCTACCTGTGGGACTCGGACGGCAACAAGGTGATCGACGGGATGGCCGGCCTCTGGTGCGTGAACGTCGGCT
>NZ_JAUJQE010000006.1:0-430027 GCF_030482505.1 Burkholderia sp. AU45274
CTGAATCGGTTCCGCAACCTGGACGAACTGCAAACCGGCTTGGCAAGCTACATCCACTACTACAATCACGACCGCATCAAACTGAAACTAAAAGGGCTGAGTCCCGTGCAATACAGAACTCAGCCCTAGCCGTCATAACCCGTCCAACTTTACGGGGTCAGTTCATCGCGCCGGTCGGGCTTTTTTCATCGTGCTGACGCGTCAGCCGCGCTTGCGCTCGTAGACGACGAACGCATAGCCGAACGTATTCGGTGCGGCCGCCTGGTGCGCATCGCGCGACACTTCCTGCCACTGCGCGGCGTCGGGTGCAGGGAACGAGGCGTCACCGTCGAAGTCGGCATCGATCTCGGTGACGACCAGCCTGTCGGCGAGTGCGAGACCTTCCGTGTAGAGCTGCGCGCCGCCGATCAGGAACGCTTCGGGCACGCCGTCGCGCGCGGCGAGCGTCAGCGCATCGGCGAGCGACGTGACCGTGTCGCAGCCGTCGAACCGACGCGTCGCGTCGCGCGTGACCACGATATTGCGGCGGCCAGGCAGCGGCCGGCCGATCGACTCGTGGGTCTTGCGGCCCATCACGATCGGTGCGCCCATCGTCGTGCGCTTGAAGAAGGCGAGATCCTCGGGAAGTTTCCAGGGCAACTGGTTGTCGCGGCCGATGATGCCGTTGCGGGCACGCGCGACGATCAGGGTCAACGTCGTCATGAAGGTCGGGGGAAAGGAAAACCGGAATGGCGCCGATTTTACCGGAACGGCGGCCTGCGCCGGTTCCGGGTATGCGCATCCGCCTTTCCGCACTGCGCGCCGCGACGCCCGAGGCAATGCGTCGCGGCGACGGAATGAATAAAAAGAGTGCCCGCCGGGGGACGGAGCACAAAAACCGTTTCGTGTTGCGAGCGCGACGATGCCAGCATCGGGTCGATGCTGTCCGGCTCGTACAAATCAATACGTCATCCTGATCAAGTGGTTCGACTCGTGCCATCACTGATGGGTACTGCCGTGCGTGGTGCCTTCCATCACGTGCTGCACGTCGCCCGGCTGCGGTGCCGGAAGCGGCATCGGCAATTGCGGTGGTGGCGGGATCTCGTCCCACAGGGTCACCGACGTCCTGCCGGTCGGCAGCGGTTGCGGTGACGACACGGTCACGATGCCGAACCCGTTGCCGTGCTGCATGCTCGGCGTGTTTTCCGCAAGCAGCATGGCGCGACCCGGATTCGTGCCTTCGTCTGCGTGTACGGGCGTGGGCGGGCCGGCGGCCGCGACCGCAATGGTCAGCGGCACGAAAGAAAGAAAAAGATGTTTTCGCATGGTCGCTGTCTCCGACGGTTTCCATGTTCAGCGAAATGCATGCCATCGCGCCGGGACCGTTGTCGAGACTGCGATTCGTGCTCAAGCGTTGCGAATTGTGTCGGAAAACGGCTGAAAATGTTTCAGGCGTGAAACGAGGGGGCTTGGGAATACTGCTGATTCAATCGATACGCCGCAAGGATGAAAATCGTCGCAAGTGTTGATGACAGAGCGTATCGCTGCGCCGGGGCTATGTGCAGACGATTGACATGCATCGACCTCCTGAGCGATACGGCCGCATCGCCCACCGCGCTGAAATTGGATTGTCGTATTCAGTGCCTATAACTAAGCTGTCTTGATCAAAATAACTGGACGCGAGATAAGCGCCATCATGCGAGGCTTTGTCGTCGCCACGCATCGGCATGGCGAATCGAGCCGCCTTCGGCTGACCCGATTCGATCCTTTTCGCACGTGACCTGGCGTGCACGGCAATCGTTAGACGGTTGATGAACGGGGTGAGCTATGGGCGCCGATCAGCGGCACGTGATCTACTATTCGCGCGAACCGAACGACGCGTTGCGCGGCCATTTTGACGAATGCGGTTGGCGTGTCGATCTCGCGGAGACCGTGCGAGACGTACGGCGCGTCGTGCAGCATGGTGTCGCAACGGCCGGGCTGCTCGATTTTTCGCCGGGCTTCAAGCCTTCCGACCTGCGCGAACTCGAATCCTGTCTGAGCATTCAGCACATCGGCTGGATCGCGGCGACGCGCCGCGGCCAGTTGCAGGACGCTACGCTGCGCCATCTCATTCGCGACTACTGTTTCGACTACGTGACGATGCCGTACGAAACGGCGCGGATCGTCGAGACTGTTGGCCATGCACACGGAATGATCGCGCTGACCGAAACCGTTGCGCCGCCCGTCGGCGCCGGACGCAGCGAAGGCGAAATGGTCGGGACCTGCGATGCGATGCTCGGGCTCTTCAGGACGATACGCCGTGTCGCGGCGACCGACGCGCCGGTGTTCATCTCCGGCGAATCGGGTACCGGCAAGGAACTGACGGCGGTCGCGATTCATGAACGTTCGTCGCGCGCGCAGGCGCCTTTCATCGCGATCAATTGCGGTGCGATTCCGTCGACGCTGCTGCAGGCCGAACTGTTCGGCTATGAGCGCGGCGCGTTCACCGGCGCGAACCAGCGCAAGATCGGCCGCGTCGAGGCTGCCAACGGCGGCACGCTGTTTCTCGACGAAATCGGCGACTTGCCGCTCGAAAGCCAGGCGAGCCTGCTGCGCTTCCTGCAGGAAGGCAAGATCGAGCGGTTGGGTGCCCATGTGTCGGTGCCCGTCGACGTGCGCGTGATCTGCGCGACGCACGTGGACATGGAAGCGGCGCTGCGCGAAGGGCGGTTCCGCGAGGATCTGTTCCATCGCCTGTGCGTGCTGAAGATCGAGGAGCCGCCGCTGCGCGCGCGCGGCAAGGACATCGAGGTGCTCGCGCGCCACATGCTCGAGCGTTTCAAGGGCGACGCGCATCGTCGCCTGCGCGGCTTTTCCCCTGACGCGGTCGCGTCGCTGTACGGCTATTCGTGGCCGGGCAACGTGCGCGAGCTGATCAATCGCGTGCGCCGCGCGATCGTCATGTCGGAAGGCCGGCTGATCACCGCGGCCGATCTCGAGCTGAACGACTTCGCGACGCTTGCGCCCGTGTCGCTGCTGGAGGCGCGCGAGGCGGCCGAACGGCAGGCGATCGAGCAGGCGCTGTTGCGGCATCGCGGCCGTTTCGCGGATGCCGCACGCGAACTCGGTGTGTCGCGCGTCACGCTGTACCGGCTGATGTGCGCACACGGCATGCGCGATCGCGGCGACACGCTGGCAGGGTTTTCGGCGCCGTTGCCGGAGCTTCCTCGCCACGCTTGCTAAAATTGGCGGGTACGGCCGCCCTCGCGGCCGAAGGAACCCGCATGAAACAGTATCTCGATCTCGTTCGTACCATTCTCGATACCGGCACCTGGCAGGAGAACCGCACGGGGATCCGCACCATCAGCATGCCGGGCGCGATGCTGCGCTTCGACCTGCAGCAAGGCTTCCCGGCCGTGACGACCAAGAAGCTGGCCTTCAAGTCGGCGATCGGCGAACTGGTCGGCTTCCTGCGCGCGACGCGCAGCGCGGCCGATTTCCGCGCGCTCGGCTGCAAGGTGTGGGATGCGAACGCGAACGAGAACGCGCAATGGCTCGCGAACCCGTATCGCCAGGGCGTCGACGATCTCGGCGACGTGTACGGCGTGCAATGGCGCCAGTGGCCGGGCTACAAGGTGCTCGACGCGGGCGCCGACGCGCAGATCGCCGATGCGACGCGCCGCGGCTTCCGGATCGTCACGCGTTTCGACGAAGACGGTGCGCCGAAGGTGCTGCTGTACAAGGCGATCGACCAGTTGCGCCAGTGCCTGGACACGATCATGGAGAATCCGTCCGACCGCCGCATCCTGTTTCACGCGTGGAATCCGGCCGTACTCGACCAGATCGCGCTGCCCGCATGCCACCTGCTTTACCAGTTCCTGCCGAATGCGACGAAGCGTGAAATCTCGCTGTGCCTGTACATCCGCAGCAACGACGTCGGCCTCGGTACGCCGTTCAACCTGACGGAAGGGGCGGCGCTGCTGGAACTCGTCGGCCGGCTGACGGGCTACACGCCGCGCTGGTTCACGTACTTCATCGGCGACGCGCACATCTACGAGAACCAGCTCGACATGCTGCAGCGCCAGCTCACGCGCGAGCCTTACGACAGCCCGCGGCTCGAGATTGCCGAGCGCGTGCCGGAATACGCGAAGACGGGCGTCTACGCGCCCGAGTGGCTGGAACAGATCGAGCCGTCCGATTTCTCGCTCGTCGGCTACCGCCATCATGAGCCGCTGACCGCACCGATGGCGGTCTGATCGAGCAAGCCGGGGCGCGCGGATGCATCGCGCCGCGCCCCGTAGAAAAATGGCCCGACCGGCTGATCCCGGTCGGGCCATTTTGTTTCACGTTTGCGGCGCTTACTGGCGATGCCGCTCTTCGTGACCGCCTTGCGGCGGCGGGTTGCTCGGGTGAGGTGCCTCGACGTGCGGCGCCGGTTGCGGCCGCGGTTCCATGTGCGGAGCGGGCATCGACGGACGCGGTTCCATGCGTGGCGCCGGCTGCGGTCGCGGCTCCATACGCGGTGCAGGTTGCGGCCGAGGCTCCATGCGCGGCGCCTGCGGTTGCTGGCGCGGCATGTCATGCACGGCGGGGGCCGGCGGACGGTACTCGTTCACACGGGGCGGCGCGACTTCGCGATGCGGTGCCGGTTGCGCGAATTCGGCGTGCGGTTGCGGCGCAGGTGCGGCCCGTTCAGGTTGCGATTGCCCATGCTGCGCCGGCGACTGGAAATCGGGGCGCGGACGCGGCTGCGGAATCTGCGCCGTGTTGTCGAGCCGCGGTTGCGGCAGGGCGCGCGGCGCTTCGTTCCGGCTGCCGGGCTGCGCGCCCTGCGGAGTCGGCACGCCTTCCGGATGTGGTACCGACGCGCTTCGCACGGGCGGCAGCGCATTCTGTCCCGCCGCGTGGAGCGCGGTCGGCGGCGCGGGGCGTTGACGTTCCATCGGTGTGTGCGGCTGCATCCACGCGGGTGACGGCGTCTCGGCCGCATGTGCATTGCCGATGCCCGCCGGACCGTTGTTCGCGACCGGCGGATGCGGGACGCCGTTGCCGGGCCCGAATGCCTGATGCGGCACCGGGTTGCCGGGCGCCTGCGGCATGCCGCCGTTGGCGAAACGCGCTGCGTTGGGGGTTTCGCCGTTCGCCGGCCGCGCGACATTCGGCATGCCCGGCATCGGTGTGCCCGGCCGCCCGGCCTGCCCGGCGGCCGGCTGGCCTTCGCGAGGCGCGCGAGCCGGTTGCACGACGGGGCCGTGCGGATTCACGAGCTGCACGTTGTGCATCGCCCATGCGCCGCCGTCCGGCTTGCCCGGAACGCGGACCGGGCGAGCCGTGTAGTCGGCCGGCACGTTCGTCTTCACGACAGGTGCGCCGGCACCCGGTACGCGCCCGCCTTGCTGCGCGAGGTGGGCCGCCGCGTGGTCGCGATACGCGGCCGGCACGGCGGGATTGCGCGTCGCGACGTACGGGTGCTGGGCAATCGCTGCAGGCGGACGGTAGCTCGCATTGCGCAGCCCGCCCGTGAAGCTCTGGCGCACCGGCGCAATCCCCGGTGTCCCCGGCGTGACGTGCGCGTTGCGCCATTGTTGCGGATCGACGTGCTGCGAGAAGTGCGCGACCGGCTGGCCGTGGACGAACGCGGAGGCCGGTACGGCCGTGATCGCGTGCGGCGCGCGGAAGTTCACGTACGTCTTGTTGATGTTGGTGATATTGGTGATGTTCGTCACGTTCACGGTCTTGTTCACGTTGACGTTGTTCACCACGATGTTGCGGTTCACGCGGTCGTAGTAGTGCGGGCTCCAGCCGCCCCAGCCCGGATGCCACGGTTCGCCCGGGCCGAGCGCGAACCACGCGCAGCCGGCCGCGGCGACGCCGCCCACCGTGAGCGCGACACTCCAGTCGGGGCCGCCGCCACCGCCGACGAACGCGACGAGTGCCGGCGCATAGACCGGCGGCTGGCTGACGACCATCGGGCCCGGTACCCAGGCCCAGCTATCGTCCACGTATGCCCAGCGGCCGTAGTGATACGGCGCGAAACCCCACGGGGCGTCGTCGACCCACGTCCAGCCCCATGGTGCCTGCCAGATCCAGTGGCCGTCGTGATACGGCGCCCAGTCGGCCGGCGTATCGTTCGGCACCCAGACCTGGCCGTAGTTCGGGGTTTCGCGCCACGTGCCGTTCGCGTCGAGATCCTGGTAGCCGGGGATGTCGCGGGACACATAGCGGGCCGATACCGAGCGCTCCTCGGCCGCGTCGCGGCTGGCGGCCCACTGGTCGAGCGGATCGGGGCCCGGGGCGGCGGATTGCTGCGCGACCTGCAGGTCGGTGCCCGTGAACACGACCTGCTGCCCGGGCGACAGCGGGTACTGGCCGTTGCTGCCGTAGACGGTCGCACTGCCGCTGCGCACCGTGACCGTCGTGCTCGCACCGTTCGGCGCGACGTCGACGCGATAGTCGCCGGGGCCCGTGATGCCGAGCGCGAGATTAGGCGTGTCGATTTCGTACGATCCGCCGGCCGGCAGATCGCGCACGTGTGTCGATACGGTGCCGAGCCCCACTTTCAGCTGGGTCGTCGTGTCGTCGAGGTTCAGCACCGACAGGTTCGTCGACTCGCCCAGCCGCACCGCGGTCGAGCCGATGTGCAGCTCCGAGCGCGCACCGGCATCGTTCCAGAGCTGGTCCCCGGTCGTCAGCGGCCGGTTCACGGCGGCATACGACCACGTATCGGTGCCGGCCGGTTCGGTCGTCACGGCACCCGACAGGTAATTGAGCCGCGCGACCCGGCTGGGTGGATCGCCGCCCGGTTGCCGTGCTGCGGCCGCATAGGGCGGCGCGCCGGCCGATTGCGCGAATGCGGGGGGCAGTGCCGCAAGCGCGACGAACGCGACCAGCGTGCAGCGGGCGGTTCGCTTGAGCGTGAACAGGGTGGCCATGGTGAGCGTCTTCGTCATTATCGCGGCGCGTCGATTCGTGCCGTTGAGTTCACAATATCCGCTCGGCCTGTTTCAATGCTCGGTGTTTTGTAAGTCGAATGGCACGCGATGTAACAAAACCTGTCGATCGCGCGCCGTTGTCGTGCAGACGCAATCCAGGCGTCAAGCGGACGTAAGCCACTCGTCGAAAACCTGCTGTCCGGGCACCGTGACGCGCAGCACGCGCGGCCGTGCGGCGCGTTCGATCCAGCCGTGCGCGCAGAAGCTATCGAGCAGCGCCGCACCGAGTGCGCCGCCGAGATGCGAGCGCCGTTCGCTCCAGTCGAGGCAGCCGCATGCGAAGCGGCGCCGGCGCGTGCGCTGCTGCGCGACGTCGATGCCCCATTGCGCGAGCGCCTGGGTGCCGAGTTCGGTGGTCTCGATCGCATCGCCGTCGGCAAGCAGCCAGCCGCGCGCGGTGAGCCCGTCGAAGATGCGCACCGCGAGTTCGCCGGCCATGTGGTCGTAGCAGGTGCGCGCATAGCGCAACTCGGCCGGGACCGTGCGGGACGGCGCCGGAACCGGGCGATGCGGCGCGGCTGCGCGGGCGACGTTCGCGAGCGCCTCGAGCGAGGCCGCGATGTCGGCCGACGCGATCCGGTAGTAGCGGTGCCGGCCGCGCACGTCGAGCGCGAGCAGGCCGCCCTCGGTCAAGCGCGCGAGATGGGCGCTTGCAGCGGACGGCGACAGCCCCGCGATCATCGTCAGCTCGCCTGCCGGTCGCGCGCTGCCGTCCATCAGCACCCACAGCATCGCGGCGCGCCCCGGGTCGGCGATCAGCGAGCCGATGCGGCTCAGGCCCGGGAAGTGGTGGTCGTCTTGGTCGGTCATCGTCGTGTCTCGTCAGGCGGGATGAGCTTCAGTGTAGTGGGCGTGCGCATTCGATGTTTCGCTTTTGGCTGAAATGTCGGATGCACTGGCGCGGGCGTCGTCGATGCGGCGGAGCCGGGCTGCGGCCGCTTGCGGCGCGCGCGTAGAATGGCTGAAAGCGGCCGCAGCGGGCGGCCGCACGTGACACGATGCAATGATGAAGACGATTTTCTGTTTGCTGGCGGCCGCGCTCGTCTGCGCGGCCTGTGCGCAGGGCGGTGCGGGTGCGTCCGGCGAGCGCGGCGGCAGCATCGAGATGTACGGAACCATCGATCAGGGCATCACGGTGCGCCGCTGACCGGTGCCGGCCGAGCGCGCGCCGGGCCAATCCCCGGCAGCCGCGCCATACGGGGCGCCCCGCGACGCGTTGCCGCAGTGCAACGTATAATGGCCCGATTACAGCGCCCCTGCCGCCTGGAGCCAACAAGATGTCCCAACCGTCCCCCGTACCGGCCGCCCTCGACCGCACCGAAACCGTATTCCGCTTCCTCGCCGAGCCGTCGTCCGTGAACTTCGGCGGCAAGGTGCACGGCGGCGCGCTGATGAAGTGGATCGACGAGGTTGCGTATGCGTGCGCGGCCGTCTGGTCGAGCCGCTATTGCGTGACGGTCAGCGTCGGCAACATCCGTTTCCAGCGTCCGATCATGGTCGGCAATCTGGTCGAGCTGAAGGCGCGCGTCGTCGCGACGGGCCGCACCAGCATGCACATCCATGTGTCCGTGCATGCCGGCGATCCGAAGGGCGGCATGCTGCGCCAGACGACCGATTGCCTCGTCGTGTTCGTCGCGGTCGACGAGAACGGCAACCCGGTGCCGGTGCCGCCGTTCGTGCCCGAGACCGACGAGCAGAAGGTGCTCGCGAAATATGCGGCCGACGTGCGGGCCGCGCTCGACAAGATCGTCGAGATGAAGCCGGAAGAGGTCGCGAAGGGCGCGGTCTGACCGCTGCGGGCGCCGCGCATCGCGCCGCGCCCGTCATCCTGCCTCTTCCTGCCGTTACTGCGACCCGATCATCTGCTCGGGACGTACCCACGCATCGAATTCCGCCTCGGTCAGGTAGCCGAGCGCGAGCGCGGCCGCCTTCAGCGTCGTGCCTTCCTTGTGCGCCTTCTTCGCGATCTGCGCCGACTTGTCGTAGCCGATATGCGGATTGAGCGCCGTCACCAGCATCAGCGATTCGTTCAGCAGCAGGTCGATCCGCGAGCGGTTCGGCTCGATGCCCACCGCGCAGTGATCGTTGAAGCTCTGCGCGCCGTCGGCGAGCAGCCGCACCGACTGCAGCACGTTGTGCGCGATCATCGGCCGGAACACGTTCAGCTCGAAATTGCCGCTCGCGCCGCCGACGTTGACCGCGACGTCGTTGCCGAACACCTGGCAGCACAGCATCGTCACGGCTTCGGACTGCGTCGGGTTCACCTTGCCCGGCATGATCGAGCTGCCCGGCTCGTTTTCAGGAATCGACAGTTCGCCGAGCCCGCAGCGCGGCCCGCTTGCGAGCCAGCGGACATCGTTCGCGATCTTCATCAGGCCGGCCGCGACCGTCTTCAGCGCGCCGTGTGCGAACACCAGCGCATCGGCCGCCGCCATTACCTCGAACTTGCTCGGCGCCGTCACGAACGGCAGCTTCGCAAGCCGGCCGATTTCATCGGCGACGCGCACCGCGAACTCCGGATGCGCGTTCAGCCCCGTACCGACCGCGGTGCCGCCGAGCGCGAGTTCGTACAGGTGCGGCAATGCCGATTCGACGTGACGGATGCCCTGGTCGAGCTGCGCGACGTAACCGGAAAACTCCTGGCCGAGCGTGAGCGGCGTCGCGTCCTGCAGGTGCGTGCGGCCGATCTTCACGATGTCGGCGAATGCCTTCGATTTCGCGTCGAGCGTCGTGCGCAGCGTGCGCAGCGCCGGCAGCAGGTGGTTGACGATCGCGTACGCGGCCGCGACGTGCATCGCGGTGGGAAAGACGTCGTTCGACGACTGGCCGCGGTTCACGTCGTCGTTCGGATGAATCTTGCGCGCTTCGCCGCGCTCGCCGCCCATCAGTTCGCTCGCGCGATTCGCGATCACCTCGTTGAGGTTCATGTTGGTCTGCGTGCCGGAGCCCGTCTGCCACACGGCGAGCGGGAATTCGCGCGGATGCTTGCCGGCGATGATCTCGTCGGCCGCGTCGATGATCGCGCGCGCCTTGTCGTCGGCCAGCACGCCGAGCGACTGGTTCACGGCCGCCGCGGCGCGCTTGACGATCGCGAGCGCGTGGATCAGCTCGGGCGACTGCTTCTCGGTCGAGATCCGGAAATTCTGCAGCGAGCGCTCGGTTTGCGCGCCCCAGAGCCGGTCGGCCGGCACGGCGATCTCGCCGAACGTATCGCGTTCCATCCGAACTGCTTCGTTCATGATCCACTCCTCCAGGAAAGGGGAAAGGCCGCGCGTGGTCGCGCGGCATCAGACGTAATCAGACGTATCGTGAGGCAGTCGCGCCGCTCGCGCGGCGTCTCGAGATCTTCAGCCGACTAGCATAGCGCCGGCGCGGATTTCGCGTCTTGTCGCGCTCAGTGCGGCGACGTCACGAGCGACGCGCTCTTCAGATGGAAGCGCCACGCCATCAGCACGGCCACGCTGGCGAGGCCGGCCGCGAGGCCCCACCAGAGGCCGCGGGCGCCGAGGCCCACGTGGAACGCGAACCAGTAGCCGGTCGGAAAACCGATGCCCCAGTAGCCGAGGGTGGCTGCGAGCATCGGGATGCGCGTGTCCTTCAGGCCGCGCAGCGCACCCGACCCGACGGTCTGCGCGCCGTCGACGATCTGGAACACCGCGGCGATGCCGAGCAGCGACGCGGCGAGCGACACGGTGGCTGCGTTGGCCGGATCGTCGAGGTTCAGGTACAGGCCGACGATCGCATGCGGCGCGACGATCAGCACGATGCCCGACAGCGTCATGAACGCCACACCGAGGCCGAGTGCGACGAAGCCGGCATGCCGCGCGGCGACGGGCGCCCCTGCGCCGACCCAGTAACCGACCCGCACGTTGGCGGCCTGGCCGATCGCGAGCGGCACCATGAACGCCACCGATGCGACGTTCAGCGCGATCTGGTGCGCGGCCAGCGACGTCGCGCCGAGCACGCCGATCGTCAGGCCGGTCGCGAGGAACAGTGTCGACTCGACCCCGTACGTGATCGCGACGGGCCAGCCGATGCCGATCAGTTCGCCCATCATCGGCAGCTTCGGGCGGGCGGCGGTGACGAAATGACGGAAGCGCTGCCGGCCGTGCAGCAGCCAGATCAGGGCGAATGCGGTGAGCCAGATCGTGATCGTCGTTGCGACCGCCGAGCCGAGGAAGCCGAGGCGCGGCAGTCCGAACGCGCCGTGGATCAGCCCGTAGTTCAGCACGGCATTGACGCCGACGCCGCCGATCGACACCCACAGCAGCCGGCGCGCCGCGCCGATCGCCGGCAGGAACGCGCGCATCAGCCCGACGCCGATCAGGCTGCCGAGCGCGGCGAAGCGCAGGATGCCGGTGTATTCGCCGACGTGATGGGCGAGCAGCGGCGGCTCGTGGAACATCAGCAGGATCGGTTCGGACAGCGACAGCGCGATGATGGCCGGAATCGCGAGCAGCACGGACAGCGCGAAGCCGGTCCAGTAGATGTGCGGGACGCGCTCGTCGGCCTTGGCGCCGCGCGCATGCGCGACGCTGACGCTGACCGACGACAGCACGCCTTGCAGCACGGTCACGATGACGAAGAAGAAGTTCGCGCCGAGGCCGCCCGCCGCGAGCGAATCGGGGCCGAGCGAGCCGAGCAGCACCGTGTCGGTGACGCTCATTGCCATCTGCGAGAGCTGCGCGATCGCGAGCGGCGCGGCAAGGCGCGCGGTATCGGCGGCATGACTGGACAGGGACGGCGGCGCGGCGGCCGTCCGCGTAAGACCGGAATGCGACATGGAATGGGCGCTCGCGCGGGTGCGGGCCCGCGCTATATGTATTTATTTTGAGAGACGGCTAGCTTACGGCTTTATTCGAACGGTGTCGAACGCGCGCGCCGATGGCCATGTCGCAGGCAGGGGGAACCGTCGGCCCTAGGCTTCGCGCACGGCAATGCGCGTGTCGCCGAGCAGGACGACCTGGCCCGCGCGGATCTTGCAGGTCTTGCGCAACTCGACCGCGCCGTCGACTTTCACCGCGCCGGACGCGACGATCAGCTTCGCGGTGCCGCCGCTGTCCGCGAGGCCGGCGATCTTGAGAAGGTTGTGCAGCTCGACGTATTCGCCGGTCAGCGTGAAATCCAGATTGGGCATGACGAAGAAGGTGCGCAAAGCGCGGGAGGAATCGCCTCGCATCATACGGCACCGCGGGCCGGCGCGCGAGCGCGGCCGGCCGCCGCCCGCAGTTGTTAGGGAGTGTGAGCCATTCGTCAGCAAATGAAACGGTGGGTAACAGTCTGAGAGATTCGAGAACTGGCCGCGCGGGCTGCGGGTCTTCTGTCGTACCTGCTGCGTGTTGCGGCGGGGGACGCAACGGACCGCATCGCTGCGGTTCGGGCGCACAACTTCCTGAGGAGAATTGCCATGTCCAAGATTCGTACGATGCTGATCGGTGCCGCGTTGACGGCGTTCGCCACTTCGGCCGCATTTGCCCAGACGGGTACGGCGGTGCAGGGCGCAGCCGGTGCCGGCGTTCAGGCGCAGACGCCGGCGGCGGGCGCCGGTGCCGGCATGCAGGGCGGTGCGGGCGCGAATGCGTCGGGCAATGCGGCAGGCGGTGCAACCGATGCAGTCGGCGCGGCAGCCGATGGCGCGAAGGACTCGACGTCGTCGGCCGTCCACTCGGCCAAGAAGCATACGAAGCATGCCGCGAAGTCGGCCAAGAGCCATGTCGGCTCGGCCAAGGCGAAGGCCGGCGAAGCAACCGAAGGCGGTGCGTCGGTCGGCGCAGAGGGCGGTGCATCGGCCCAGGGCGCCACGCAGTAAGCGGTGCCAGGCGCCGCGCGACGCTCGCCCTCGACGACGCGTCGCGACGGCGGCCATCCGAAGGCCCGGTTCGCGTTGCGCGAACCGGGCCGCTTTCATTTGTCGATGGGTTCGGGCGCGCCGTTAGGGCCGCCGTTGGCTCTGCCCTTGGCCCGGCTGACCCTGCGCCGGCCGCGCGGCCGTCGGCGTGAATACGCTGCGCAACCATGCGGCGAGCCGGGCGAAGACGTCGTACGGTTCCTCGACGAAGATCTCCGGCTTCAGCAGCCGCAGGTATTCCATGATCTGCTGTGCTTCCTGCTTCTGGAACGAACCGTGCGCGAGCCCGAGCCGCAGCAGCCCGCGCAGTTCGCCGAGCTTGTCGCGCGCGGTGCTGCCTATGCTCATCTCGCACGCGAGCTTGGCCTCGTAGACCCGTTGTCGCAGCGATTCCGCGAGCCGCCACGCAGGCGTCTGCATCAGTTCCTCGAGCGTCTGGATGTCTTGCGCGGCTCCCTTGATCTGCGAGGCGAGCGGATCGATCAGCGACGGGTCGCCCTGCGCTTCGGCGACGATCGCTTTCGCCCAGTCACGGCAAGCCTTCGCGAGTTCGTCGGGGGTCCATTCGGAGCGCGACGCGAAGCCGAAGCCGAATTCGCCGGCCTGTCGCATCAGGATCGCGACGACGTCCGGAAATTCCTTGTCGAGCGTGCGTTTTGCCCACGCGTACTGGCCGCCCTGCAGCATCCGCTGCACCGCGTGTTCGGTCAGCGGCACCATGTTGTCGAGCAGCTTGGCGCGCAGGAAATCCTCGAACGACGGCGTCGCGAACTGCGGGTCGAGTTTCAGCGACACGCGGACGAACGCGTCGTAGTCCTTGCGCAGGGACTCGAGCGTGTCGTCCTTGAGGGAAAGGGTGATCTGGCCCATGAATCGTCTCGATGGCGGCCCGTGCCAGCCGGCGGCCGGCACGGCGCACCGGGACGGGCGCAGCGTCGACTGACCGGTGCGCGCCGAGGCCGGTGGCGGGTATTCATTCCCTATATCGGCGCGCCGGGCGGAAACTTGAGTACGAATGACCGAGTGTGTACTCAGGCGGGTAGCCAGTGGGGCAGCACGACCCCTTGCCAGAAAAAGAACACCGCGAGCCCCACCGCGATCGTCACGAGCGGGCGGCGGGTGGCGGCCGACACGAGCACGGCGGCGAGCGCGCCGACGAGCTGTGGATTGCGCCAGGTCAGCTCGGCCGTGCCGCCGTGCGGCGAGACGACCATCGGCACGATGATCGCGGTCAGCACGGTGACGGGCACGAAGCCGAGCGCGGTCCGCACGAGCGGCGGGAAGGTCAGCCGTTCGCCGAACAGGAACAGCGTCGAGCGGATCGCGTACGTGATGACGGCCATCCCGAGGATCAGCAGCGCGTAGCTCACGATGCGGCCTCCGTGCGCGAGCCGGCGCGCGTGCGTTCGTGCCGCAACGTGAGCGCGACGCCGACCGCGACGCCGGCGGCGACCGCGCCGAGCAGCCCGAGCTTGTACGGCCAGCCCTGCCAGAAGTACGCGAGCGTGCCGGCCGTCACGGCTGCCGCGAAATAGCGCAGCGTGCCGAGTTGGGGGACGACGATCGCGATGAAGGTCGCCGCCATCGCGAAATCGAGGCCAAGCGACTGCAGGCCCGGGAATGCCGCGCCGAAGCCGATGCCCGCGAGCGTCCAGACCTGCCAGTTCAGGTACATCGCGAGCCCCGAGCCGAAGAAGTAGTGGGGGCCGATCGCGCCCGGCGGGAAATGCCGGTAGTGCGCATAGGCGACCGCGAACACCTCGTCGGTCATCAGTGCGCCGAGCGTCGCGCGCCAGCGCAGCGGCAGGTGGGCGACATAGGGCGCGAGCGTCGCGCTGTACAGCAGGTGACGCAGGTTCACGATCAGCGTGGTCGCGAGCACGACGACGAAGCTCGCGCTGCCCGCGATCAGGCCGAGCGCGATGAACTGCGCGGAGCCCGCGAACACGGCGAGCGACATCAGTGCGCCATGCCAGGCGGCGAGCGGGCCGCCGCCCACGAGCGTGCCGAAAATCACGCCGAACGGCGCGGCGCCGATCATCATCGGGATCGTGTCGCGCGCACCGTCGAGCCATTCGTTCAATGGACGGCGGGCAGGCGATGCGGGTATCGGATTCAAAGGGTGCTCCTCCATGAACGGGAGGATAGCGGGCAGGGGGTGTGCCGGCTTGTATGTTCTTGCGCTTGCGGGGTCGGGCGGTATCGCGGTGGCGGGCGGGACGCTGCGCGTCAGCTCGCCTGCCAGCGCCCGGGCGGCACGCCGAACATGCGTTTGAAATGCCGGGTGAAGTGGCTTTGGTCGACGAAGCCGCTGGCCGCCGCGACGTCGGCGACGGGCACGCCCGCGCGCAGCGGCGCCAGCGCGCGCTGCAAGCGCAACTGGTTGCGCCACGCATGCGGCGGCATGCCGGTCGTGCGGGTGAACAGGCGCGCCGCGTGGAACGGCGACAGGCCGGCCGCCTGCGCGACTTCGTCGAGCGTCACCGTGCACACGAGGTCGGCGGCGAGCCGCTCGCGCATGACGTCGACGCGCGGTTCGTCCGCTGCGAGCGGCGCCGGTCGCGGCTGTGCGTCGGCATGGCGCACGATCAGCGTCGACAACGCATCGAGCATCGCCGTTTCGGCGGCGAGCGGATCGTAGGCGCGCGGTGCGCCGGTCGCCGGATCATGCGCCGGCTGCCCGTGTGCCTGCAACGGCAGTGCGCGCTCGCTGCCGGCCTCCATCATTCGGTGCGCGAGCGTGAGCCGGGCCGCAAGATCGGCGTCGCGAATCACGTCGGGCGCAAACCACGGCGCGTCCTGCGGGCGGCCGGCGATCGAACAGGTGAGTTCGCGGATGAATTCGACCGGCATGTAGCTGACGCGATAGCACCAGCCTTCATCGGCCGCGCGCGACCCCGTATGCACCTCACCGGGATTGATGACGGGCACGGAGCCGGTTTCGGCGACATAGCCGCTGCCGCGATAGGTGAAGCGCTCCGCTCCTTCGAGAATCACGGGGATCGTGTACGCGTCGTGCCAGTGGGGGGCGAACGCATGATCGCGATAGGTGGCCGTGAGGAGGTCCGCATCCGGCAGCAGCGGCGTGCGCCAGTAGCGTGCGGAGTCGGGAAGGCGGGTGGCGGACATGATCGGGCGCGGGAGCGGTCGAATCGACAGTGTATCGCTCGCGCGCCCGGCAGGCGCGGGCTTTACTTGACCGGAATCGTCGTGCCGGCCGGCATCGGTACCGCGGTGACGGCGTTCTTCGGGCTGCCGCTCACGATGCGGTCGCTGTAGGTCAGGTAGACGATCGTGTTGCGCTTGGTGTCGACCACGCGCACGACGTGCAGGGTCTTGAAGATGAACGACATGCGCTCGCTGAACACGTCGGTCTGCTGCTTGAGCGGCTCCTTGAAGCTGATCGGGCCGACCTGCCGGCATGCGATCGACGCCTCGCTCGGATCCTCGGCGACGCCGAGCGTGCCCTTGATCCCGCCGGTGCGGGCGCGTGACACGTAGCAGGTCACGCCGTTCACGATCGGATCGTCATACGCCTCGACGACCACGCGATCGGAGCCCGTGACGCGGAAATGGGTGTTGACGCTGCCGACTTCCTCCGCGTGCGCGAGCGGCGCCGCGGCGAACGCGGAAAGCAGGAGGGCGAAGGGGGCTAAGCGGAGGAGGCGGTGCTTCATCGATGGAACCGGATGCGAATGCGGGACAGAGACTCTAGCATGCGCGCGACCGGACGATGAAAGCCGAATGGCAGGCCGGAAAAACAAAAGGCCCGTCGAATGACGGGCCTTTCTCTATTTGGCTCCCCGACCTGGGCTCGAACCAGGGACCTACGGATTAACAGTCCGGCGCTCTACCGACTGAGCTATCGGGGAATAAATCGGTACATCTGCATGCGTGTTTGTCTACCAGCAAAAAGCCCGTCCACTTTCAACGGGCCTTTGCGTTTTTGGCTCCCCGACCTGGGCTCGAACCAGGGACCTACGGATTAACAGTCCGGCGCTCTACCGACTGAGCTATCGGGGAACAAACAACAACAGCAGAGAAACGGGATTATATGGAGCGTTGATCAGGTCGTCAACACTTTTGAGCCGCGGTGCACAAAAAAATTTCTGCGGCGGCTGCGCGATCAGCGCTCGAGCAGGTGCAGCTTGTCCTGCACGTCCTTCCACTCGTCCGCGTCGGCGGGTGCCGGCTTGGTCTTCGTGATCGACGGCCAGTCCTTCGCCAGCTCGGCGTTCAGCGCGGTGAACTGCTGCTGGTCGCCCGGAACGTCTTCTTCGGCATAGATCGCATTGGTCGGGCACTCGGCGACGCATACGGCGCAGTCGATGCACTCGTCCGGATCGATGGCGAGAAAGTTGGGACCTTCACGGAAGCAATCCACCGGGCACACATCCACGCAGTCCGTGTATTTGCACTTGATGCAGCCTTCGGTCACAACGTGAGTCATTAAAACGCTCCTGCTTGGCGGTATATATGGGGTGGCGTTTGCGCCAAAACCGGCATTGTAACTGAAGCGCAAAACCCGCATGGCGTGGTCGGCTATCCGGCTTATATCGTTTCGTGATTAGTTTATGGGCTCCCCAAAGGGGCGCTGAAGGGACGCACCAGCGGCAGTGCGTGCCCCATACGCCGGAACGGGCAGTGCGGCCGGAGCAGGGCGGCAGGCGGTTTCACGATGGTCGGGCCCGCATTCGGGTAACATGGCCGACAGACCGGGCGGCGCGCGGTGCGCCGGGGCCCGGTCACGATATTGGCGGTGCCGTCATCATGATCATCACTTCGCTGCTCGACACGGATCTCTACAAGTTCACGATGATGCAGGTCGTCCTGCATCACTTTCCCGCTGCAAGCGTCGAATACCGTTTCCGGTGCCGCACGCCCGGCGTCGATCTCGTGCCGTACATCGACGAGATCCGCGACGAGGTGCGCGGCCTGTGCGCGCTGCGTTTTTCCGACGTCGAACTCGACTACCTGCGGCGGATGCGCTTCATCAAGAGCGATTTCGTCGACTTCCTCGCGCTGTTCCACCTGAACGAGAAGTACATCTCGATCACGCCGTCGCCGAAGGGCAACGGTGAAATCGACATCGAGATCACGGGGCCGTGGCTGCACACGATCCTGTTCGAGATCCCGGTGCTCGCGATCGTCAACGAAGTGTATTTCCGCAATACCCAGCGCGAGCCCGACTATCGCGAAGGCCGCGAGCGGCTGCGCGAGAAGATCAAGCTGCTCGGTGCGAAGCCCGAATTCGCCGACTGCAAGATCGCCGACTACGGTACGCGCCGACGCTTCTCGAAGGTCTGGCACGAGGAGGTCGCGCTCACGCTGCGCGACGGCCTCGGCCCGCAGTTCGCGGGCACCAGCAACGTGCTGTATGCGATGAAGCACGGCATCACGCCGCTCGGCACGATGGCGCACGAGTACCTGCAGGCCTGCCAGGCGCTCGGCCCGCGGCTGCGCGATTCGCAGATCTACGGCTTCGAGATGTGGGCGAAGGAATATCGCGGCGACCTCGGGATCGCGCTGTCGGACGTCTACGGGATGGATGCATTCCTGAACGACTTCGACATGTACTTCTGCAAGCTGTTCGACGGCGCGCGCCACGATTCGGGCGATCCGTTCGAATGGGGCGAGCGGATGCTGCGTCATTACGAGATGAACCGTTGCGACCCGCGGACCAAGGTGCTCGTGTTCTCGGACGCACTCGACATCCCGAAGGTCATGCAGTTGTACGAACGTTTCCGCGGCCGCTGCAAGCTCGCGTTCGGCGTCGGCACGAACCTTACCAACGATCTCGGCTACGTGCCGCTGCAGATCGTGATCAAGATGGTCCGCTGCAACGGCCAGCCGGTCGCGAAGCTGTCGGATTCGCCGGGCAAGAGCATGTGCGACGACAAGGCGTATCTCGCGTACCTGCGCCAGGTGTTCGGCATCGCGCAGCCGGTCGAGGAAGACGCGTCGAAGTAAGCGTCGGCCGAACGGCCAAAACTGCGTGGCGGCGGGGTCGGCCGGTATAATCCGACGGTATCGCCCGCCAACGTCACGAGGACCGTTCATGGACACTTCCGCTGCCCGTCGCCAGATCCTCGCGCGCATTCGCGCGGCGCAGGGGCGTGCGGCCGAACCCGATGCGGCCGAGCGCGACGGCGTTGCCGATTATCTCGCCCGTCATCCGGAAGGCCCGCGCCCGCCGGCGCCGGCCGATCTCGTCGCTGCCTTCGTCGACGAAGCGGTACGCCTGTCGACGACGGTCGACGAAGTCGCGACGCTTGCCGACGTACCGGCCGCCGCGGCTCGCTACCTTTCCGCTCACGGCCTGCCGACGCAGGCCGTCGCGTGGCGCACGCTGGCCGATTTCGACTGGGCGGGCGCAGGCCTGTCGGTCGAATGCCGCAAGCCGCGCGACGGCGATCTGGTCGGCCTCACCGGCTGCTTTTGCGCGACGGCCGAAACGGGCTCGCTGGTGCTGCTGTCCGGCCCGGACACCTATGCGTCGGCCGGCCTGCTGCCGGAAACGCACATCGCGATCGTTCCCGCGTCGCGGATCGTCGCCGGTCATGAAGACGCCTTTGCGCTGATCCGCTCGGAGCGCGGCGAATTGCCGCGCGCGGTCAACTTCGTGTCGGGCCCGTCGCGCACGGGCGATATCGAGCAGACCATCGTACTGGGCGCGCACGGCCCGTACCGCGTGCACGTGATCGTCGTACGGGGCGCATGACGCGCCCGCTGCATCCACTACCACTCGAACAAGGAAGTTCTGCATGAAACGACATGCCGCCTGGGCGGGCATGGCGTCGGGGATCGCGCTTGGCGCCGTCCCCGCGCTTGCATCGGCCGCAACGCTCGACGGTGCCACGCTGTCCGCTCTCTGGGGCATCCCGTTCGCCGGGATCCTGTTGTCCATCGCACTGTTCCCGCTCGTCGCCCCCGTGTTCTGGCATCACCACTTCGGCAAGATCGCGGCCGGGTGGGCGGTCGTGTTCCTGGTCCCGTTCGCGTTCGCGTTCGGCGCGGGCACCGCGTTCGGCACGCTCGTGCATGCGCTGCTCGAGGAATACATCCCGTTCATCGTGCTGCTCACCGCGCTCTATACGGTCGCGGGCGGCATCTGCGTGAACGGCAACCTGCACGGCACGCCGAAGCTGAACACCGCGATCCTCGCGCTCGGCACGCTGCTCGCGAGCGTGATGGGCACGACGGGCGCCGCGATGCTGCTGATCCGGCCGCTGCTGCGCGCCAACGACAATCGCAAGCATGTCGTGCACGTCGTGATCTTCTTCATCTTCCTGGTCGCGAACGCGGGCGGCTCGCTGTCGCCGCTCGGCGATCCGCCGCTGTTCCTCGGTTTCCTGAATGGCGTGAGCTTCTTCTGGACGACCACGCACCTCGCACTGCCGATGCTGTTCATCTGCGTGGTGCTGCTGACGCTGTTCTTCGCGCTCGATACGTACTTCTACCGGAAGGGCGGCGAGGAGCGGCCCGCCGCACTCGACCCGACACCCGACAGTGCCCGGCTGTCGATCGACGGCAAGATCAATTTCGTGCTGCTCGCGGCCGTGATCGGCCTGGTGCTGATGAGCGGCATCTGGAAGCCGGGCATCACGTTCGACGTGTGGGGCACGCACGTCGCGCTGCAGAATCTCGTGCGCGACGTCGCGCTCGTGGGCGTGACGCTCGCCTCGCTCGCGCTGACGCCGCGTTCCGCGCGCGAGGGCAACGCGTTCAACTGGGCGCCGATCGAGGAAGTCGCGAAGCTGTTCGCGGGGATCTTCGTGACGATCGCGCCGGTGATCGTGATCCTGCGCGCCGGTGCCGACGGCGCATTCGCGCAGATCGTCCATCTCGTCACGGGGCCGGACGGCAAGCCGATCGACGCGATGTACTTCTGGGCGACCGGCATCCTGTCGTCGTTCCTCGACAATGCGCCGACCTATCTCGTGTTCTTCAACCTCGCGGGCGGTGATGCGCAGTCGCTGATGACGACCGGCGCGTCGACGCTGGCCGCGATTTCCGCAGGTGCGGTGTTCATGGGTGCGAACAGCTATATCGGCAACGCGCCGAACTTCATGGTGAAGGCGATCGCCGAATCGCGCGGCGTGAAGATGCCGAGCTTCTTCGCTTATCTCGGCTGGGCGCTGATCGTGCTGATACCGGTATTCCTGCTTACGTCGTGGATCTTCTTCACGGCGTAAGCTGACGATTTTCAACCTAGAGCGGGTGGTTCCAGTGGCGCACGGCGCGCAGCGATCCGCCCGCGGCATGCGGAGATGGCGATGCAGAAGATCCTGGTCGCGCGTCCGATCTTTCCGGACGTGATCGAGCGGCTCAAGCAGTATTTCGACGTCGACTGGAACAACGGCGACGCACTCGCGCCCGACGCGCTCGCCGCGCGTCTGGCCGACAAGGACGGCGCGCTGACGGCCGGCGATCCGGTCGGTGCGGCCGAGCTCGCGGCGGCGCCGCGCCTGCGCGTCGTGGCGAACATGGCGGTCGGCTACAACAATTTCGACATGGCCGCGTTCAACGCGGCGAACGTGCTCGGCACCAACACCCCCGACGTGCTGAACGAGTCGACCGCCGATTTCGGCTGGGCGCTGATGATGGCCGCGGCCCGCCGGATCGCCGAATCCGAGCACTGGCTGCGGGCCGGCCACTGGCAGAAGTGGGCGTACGACGGTTTCCTCGGCAGCGACATCTACGGCTCGACGCTCGGCGTCATCGGGATGGGGCGCATCGGCCAGGCGCTCGCGCGCCGCGCGCGCGGCTTCGGGATGCAGGTGATCTATCACAACCGGTCGCGGGTCGCGCCCGAGATCGAGGCCGAGCTCAATGCCGAATACGTGTCGAAGGACGCGTTGCTCGCCCGTGCCGATCACGTCGTGCTCGTGCTGCCGTATACGAAGGAGAACCATCACACGATCGGCGCGGCCGAACTCGCGAAGATGAAGCCCACCGCGACGCTGACCAACATCGCGCGCGGCGGGATCGTCGACGACGCGGCGCTGGCCGTCGCGCTGCGCGCCGGGACGATCGCCGCGGCCGGCCTCGACGTGTACGAAGGCGAGCCGACGGTCCATCCGGCACTGCTCGAGGTGCCGAACGTCGTGCTGACGCCGCATATCGCGAGTGCGACCGAAAAGACGCGCCGCGCGATGGCGAACCTCGCCGCCGACAACCTGATCGCGGCGCTGGGCGAGGGGCCGCGCGCAGGGCAACCGCCGAATCCGATCAACCCTGACGTGATCGGGAAGCCGCGCGCATGACGATGACGTTGTTGCTTGCGGCGGTCGTCGTGCTGGCCGTCGCGCTTGCGGTGGCGATCGTCGCGCTCGTGCGTGGCGGTGGCCGCCACGACGACGCGGCGATACTCGGCGACCAGATCGAGGACGCCGCGCATGCGCAGGCGCGCGCAGTCGAGCGGCTCGAGCGCGAATTGCGCGGCGAGATCGTCGAGAACGCGCGCGGTTCGCGCACCGAGCTGGCCGGCAGCTTCGCGCAGCTTCAGCAGACGCTCGCCGCGCAACTGACGAGCGTCGCGACCGTGCAGAACAACCAGATCGAGGGTTTTGCACAGCAGCTCGGCAAGCTCGTCGCCGGCAACGCGCAGCAGTTCGACGCGATGCGCGAGAGCGTGCAGCGGCAGGCGCAGCAGGCGCGCGAGGAGCAGACGGGCGCGCTCAGGCTGTTCGGCGACACGCTGAACCGGCAGCTCACGCAATTGACCGAAGCGAACGACCGCCGGATCGGCGAGGTGCGCGCGACGCTCGAACAGCGGCTGAAGGAAATCGAGACGAACAACGCGGCGAAGCTCGAGGAGATGCGCCGCACCGTCGACGAGAAACTGCACGCGACGCTCGAGCAGCGGCTCGGCGAATCGTTCAAGCTCGTGTCGGACCGGCTCGAGCAGGTGCATCGCGGGCTCGGCGAGATGCAGACGCTCGCGGCGGGCGTTGGCGACCTGAAGAAGGTGCTGACCAACGTGAAGACGCGCGGCACCTGGGGCGAAGTGCAGCTCGAGGCGCTGCTCGAACAGATGCTGACGCCCGAGCAGTACGCGAAGAACGTCGCGACGGTGCCGAAGAGCAGCGAGCGCGTCGAGTTCGCGATCCGGCTGCCGGGGCGCGAGGCCGGCACGAGCGACGCGTCGCCCGTGTGGCTGCCGATCGACGCGAAATTTCCGCGCGAGGACTACGAGCGGCTGATCGACGCGCAGGAGCGCGCCGATGCGGTGGCGGTGGAGGCGGCGGCCCGCGCGCTCGAGGCACGCGTGCGGCTGGAGGCGCGCACGATCGCCGAGAAGTATGTCGCGCCGCCGCACACGACCGATTTCGCGCTGCTGTTCCTGCCGACCGAGGGGCTCTATGCGGAGATCCTGCGCCGCCCGGGGCTGAC
Organism: Burkholderia sp. AU45274; assembly: GCF_030482505.1. Classification (NCBI taxonomy): domain Bacteria; kingdom Pseudomonadati; phylum Pseudomonadota; class Betaproteobacteria; order Burkholderiales; family Burkholderiaceae; genus Burkholderia; species Burkholderia sp. AU45274. The sequence goes on from NZ_JAUJQE010000006.1 coordinate 23,197, forward strand.
CGACCTGCTGCAGCGCGACTATCGCGTGACGGTCGCCGGCCCGACGACGCTCACCGCATTGTTGAACAGCCTGCAGATGGGTTTCCGCACGCTCGCGATCGAGCAGCGGTCGAGCGAGGTGTGGCAGGTGCTCGGGGCGGTGAAGACGGAGTTCGGCAAGTTCGGCGACGTGCTCGCGCGCACGAAGTCGCAGCTCGAAACGGTCACGCGCTCGATCGAGGCCGCCGAGCAGCGCACCCGCGTGATGAACCGCAAGCTCAAGCAGGTCGAGGCGCTGCCGGGCGATACGGCGGCAGGGCTGCTGGGTGCGGAAGGGGCCGACGGTGCCGATGCGGACGACGCATGACGCACATGGCCGACATCGGCTGGAAAGCAAAAACGGGCGCCGCGGCGCCCGTTTTCTTTTGACGCGATGGCCGGCGTGGCCGGCTCGCGGTCAATGCCCGGCGAGCGTATCCAGTGCGTCGCCCGTGACGCGAACGATGCGCCAGTCGGGCAGCACGGTTGCGCCCATCTTTTCGTAGAAATCGATCGCCGGCTGGTTCCAGTCGAGGACCGACCATTCGAAGCGTCCGCAACGGCGCTCGACGGCCAAGGCAGCGAGGTGACGCAGCATCGCGGTGCCGAGGCCCGTGCCGCGCTGCGACGGCTGCACGTACAGGTCCTCGAGATAGAGGCCGCGACGGCCGAGGAACGTCGAATAATTGTGGAAGAACAGCGCATACGCGACGATCGCGCCGTCGTGCTCGGCCACCCTTGCCTCGGCGGCAGGCTGCTCGCCGAACAGCGCGTCGGCGAGATCGGCCTCGGTCGCGACGAACAGGTGCGCAAGTTTCTCGAACTCGGCCAGCTCGCGCATCAGCGCGAGGATCGCGCCGACGTCGCGTGCCTGGGCCGCGCGGATCAGCGGTGTGCCGCTCACGCTTCTTCCGGCGGGTCGGACAGCACGATCTCGATGCCGCCGAAGCGCGATGCGACCCAGTTGTACGCGTGGCATGCGATCCACAGCAGTACGAAGCCGAGGATGGCGTTCAGCAGCAGCGCGCTCAGGATCGTGCTCAGTTCGACCATCCCGTAGCGAACGTACGCGACGAGAATGCCGAGCAGCACGATCGGCACGCTGAACGTCAGGTAGACGAGGATCAGCGCTTTTGCGGTCTGCCCCGCGGCGATCGACGAAATTTGTTTCTTCATGTGCGGATTGCCCCCGTAGAGATATACCGATAGTGGAATTCAGATCAGGCCGTCGAGCGGCAGGATGTCGACCGGGGTGCCCGCGTCGACTGCCGCGGTATCGTGGCCCAGGACGATGAAACAGTTGGCGGCCGCGAGGCCGCTCAGCGACGCGGAACTCTGCGAGCCGGCCGGTGCGACGTGCCAGCGGCCGTCGGCGGCGCGCGTCGCGACGCCGCGCAGGTAGTCGGTGCGGCCCGGGCGCGTCTTCAGCGCTTGCGTGCTGAGTGCGGTATGCATCGCCGGCGGCTGGGCCTGCGCGCCGGCCAGCGTCAGCAGCGCGGGGCGCACGATCGCGTAGAACGTCACGGCAGACGCGACCGGGTTGCCGGGCAGGCCGAAGAACAGCGTGTGACCGGCGCCGTCGGCGGCGCGTGCGAGCGTGCCGCACGCGAGCGGCCGGCCGGGACGCAGCGCGAGGCTGGCGAACGTTACGTCGCCGAGCCGTGCCATGACGTCGCGCGTGAAGTCGGCTTCGCCGACCGATACGCCGCCCGACGTGATCACCGCATCGGCCTGCGCGGCGACCGCGCTGCGCAAGGCGGCTTCGAGCGCGGCCGGGTCGTCGCGGACGATCCCGAGATCGACCGCGTCGACATGCAGCCTTTCGAGCATCGCGATCAGCATCCCGCGGTTGCTGTCGTACAGGGCGCCGGGGCCGAGCGGCTCGCCGGGCTCGCGCAGTTCGTCGCCGGTGGAGAACACGGCGACGCGCACGCGCCGGCGCACCGCAACTTCGGGGAAACCGAACGACGCGAGCAGGCCGAGATCGGACGGCCGCAGGATGCGGCCTGCGGCAAGCGCGCACGCGCCGCGCGCGAGGTCCTCGCCGGCCTTGCGGCAGTTCGCGCCGCGCGCGATGTCGTGCGCGGCGAAGTGGATCGTGTCGCCGTCGACGCGCACGCGTTCCTGCGGAATCACCGTGTCGCAGCCGGCCGGCATCGGCGCGCCCGTCATGATGCGCACGCATGATCCCGCGGCCACGGCGCCGTCGAACGGATGGCCGGCGAGCGCGGTGCCGGCGATCGTCAGCGCGACCTCCGCTTGCGGCGATGCGTGCGTGTCCGTGCTGCCGTCGAACGCATAGCCGTCCATCGCCGAGTTGTCGTACGCGGGAATGTCGAACGGGGCGTTCACGTCGGCCGCGAGCACGCGGTCGAGTGCATCGCGCAGCGTCACCGTGTCACACGCGTCGACCGGCACCGCGAAGCGGCACGCGAGCGCCTGCGCGTCGGCGAGCGACAGCGGGGCATCGGAATCGGGTGCGGTTCGGGGGGCGGGCGAGGATTGCGTGATCATCAGTCGGACTGCGCCGCAAGGCGTATCGGGTTCGTGGCCGGTGGCGCGAGGAGGGTGCCTGGGCGCGGGTTGCGCGTGCGGCGGGCGGGAACCGCGCGGGTGCCGTCAGCGGCGGGCCAGCGCGGCGAGTTCCTGCCAGGAGTTGGCATTGTAAAACGCACGCTCGTCGTGAAACTCGACTTCGACCGTCTTGTGGCGTGCGTACCACGCACGCACCTTGCGGTCGCCGGCGGCGAGCCGGGCGGCGAGATCGTCGGCCAGCGACGTGCGCAGCAGCGCGAACGTCGGCTGCGGCGAGCGCACTTGTTGTGCATCGACGGTCACCGCCATGGCGATGTCGGCCTGCCGCGCGTCGAGCGCCGCTTGCAACCGTGCGACGAGGTCGGCCGGCAGATAGGGTGTATCGCATGGCGAACACGCGACGAGCGGCGCGCGTGCCGCCCGCATGCCGGCGAGCAGGCCCGCGAGCGGGCCGGGGAAGTCGGGTGTTTCGTCCGCGACGATGCGCGCGTCGAATGGCGCGCCGAGTTCGGCATAGCGATCGGCATGGCGATTCGCGCTGATCAGCGTCTCGTCGACCTGCGGCGAGAGCCGGCGCAGCACGTGCAGCGCGAGCGGCATGCCGTCGAGCAACTGCAGGCCCTTGTCGACGCCATCCATGCGTGTGGCGCGCCCGCCTGCGAGCAGCAGGCCGGCGATCGTGGGAGAGGCGGAAGCGGGCATGGTAAGAGGGCGGGATGGGCGGCGTGCGTCAGCCGCCGATATACGACATCTCGACCCGCTTGCCGGCGCCGTCGGGCACGGCGTCGGCCGATGCGCTGCCGCGCAGTTGCGAATAACGGTCGGTGCGGGCCTGCCAGATGCGGGCGATCGCGGTCGCGATCTCGGCGTCGCTCGCGCCGCCGCGCACGAGCGCGCGCAGATCGTGGCCGGTCGACGCGAACAGGCACAGGTACAGCTTGCCTTCGGTCGACAGCCGCGCGCGCGTGCAGTCGCCGCAGAAGGCCTGCGTGACGCTGGAAATCACGCCGATCTCGCCGCCGCCGTCCGCATAGCCCCAGCGCTGCGCGGTTTCGGCCGCCGTGTGCGGATCGAGCGGTACGAGCGGGAAGTGTTCGGCGATCCGGGCGATGACGTCGGCCGATGGCAGCACCTCGGTCATGTTCCAGCCGTTCGACGTGCCGACGTCCATGTATTCGATGAAGCGCAGGATCACGCCGGTACCGCGGAAACGCTCGGCCATCGGCAGGATCTCGCTGTCGTTGGTGCCGCGCTTCACGACCATGTTGACCTTGACCGGCGCGAGGCCCACGGCCTGGGCCGCGAAGATGCCGTCGAGCACGTCGGCGCTCGCGAACTCGGCGTCGTTCATGCGCTTGAACAACATATCGTCGAGTGCGTCGAGGCTGACCGTCACGCGCGTGAGCCCGGCGTCCTTCAGTGCGCGCGCCTTGCGTGCGAGCAACGAACCGTTGGTCGTGAGCGTCAGGTCGAGCGGGCGGCCGTCATGCGTGGTCAGGCGGGCGAGGCGCTCGATCAGGAATTCGAGATTCTTGCGCAGCAGCGGCTCGCCGCCCGTGATGCGGATCTTCTCGACGCCGTGTGCGACAAAGAGTCGCGCCACGCGTTCGATTTCCTCGTGCGTGAGCAGCGCGCTGTGCGGCAGGAACGGGTAGTCCTTGTCGAAGACGGCGCGCGGCATGCAGTACACGCAGCGGAAGTTGCAGCGATCCGTCACCGAAATGCGCAGGTCGCGCAGCGGCCTGGCGAACGTGTCGGCCAGCGTGCCGTCCGGGGCGTGCGCGACGCCGGAGACGTCCGGCATCCCGCTGACGTCGGCGAGAGGAATGATGCGTCGGGACATGTTGAAAGAAGTGCGAACCAGACCTCTATTTTAGCCGCAAGCGGCCGGTCGGTCCGGTGGGCGGAAACCCGCAGCGCGGACATGAAAAAGCCCGCCGGAGGCGGGCTTTTCCTGGTCGGACGATACGTCGATCAGTGATGCGTCGTTTCGACCTGCTGCATCGGGGCCGTATCGACCGGCGGCAGCGCCTTGCGTTCGCGCGGCACGCGAGCCGGACGCGGGAGGCGCGACGCGGCTTCCTGCGCAGCGGCGAACTTGCCGGCGTCCGTGTTCACCCAGACGAGACCAGCCTGCTCCAGCACGGTATCCAGGCTCGTCGAAGCGGGCGCGGCTGCCGGTTGGGCGGGGGCCGGAGTCGGTGCCGGTGCCGGTGCGGCGACGGCCTCGACCGGCGCGGCTTCGACATGGGCCGGCTCCGCAACCACCGGAGCGGCTTCGGTCGTCACGGCCGGTGCGGCTTGCTCGACGGGGGCCTGCTGAGGCGCCTCGACGGCGACGGGCGCTGCCGGCACTTCGAACGCGTCGGTCGGCGAAACCGCGACCGGAGCCGGACCGGCTTCCGTATCGACGGCCGGTGCGACCGGTACCGGTTCTGCTGCCTGGGCGACCACGGCTGCTTCGACCGGTGCTGCCTCGACGTGTACCGGTGCCGGCTGCGGCTCGACAGCGGCCGCTGCTGCCGGTTCGGCATGGTGCTCGACCACGGCTTCGGCGACGACGGCGCTTGCCGCGGCGGCTGCCACGACGACTGCCGGTGCGGCCGGGTGGGCCGGTTCGGCAGCAGCCGGTGCTTCCGGCGTCACGGCTTGCACCGTCACTTCGCCTTCTGCACCTTGCTCGGCGTGGTCGACGACTGCGCCGTCTTCCTCGCGCTCGCGACGACCGCCGCGGCGGCCGCGACGGCGACGGCGACGTTCCTCGCCATCACGCGCGCCGGCTTCCGCATCGGCTGCCAGCTCGGCGCCGGGCAGGGCTTCCGCGACGGCCTTGTCGGCTTCCGCGTCCGGATGGGTTTCGCCGCGGGTGACGGTTTCCAGCGTGGCCGCATGCTGAGTCGGCTTGCGGCGCTCGCGACGTTCCTGGCGCTCGCCACGACCCGCAGCTTCAACGCCTTCCGGCTGCTCGACACGCTCGCGCGGTTCACGCGGTTCGCGGTTCTCACGCGGTTCGCGCGGCTCACGGCTTTCACGCGGCTCGCGGCCTTCGCGCGGGCTGCGGCCCTCGCGACCTTCGCGGTTCTCGCGACCTTCACGCGGTTCACGACCCTCGCGCGGTTCGCGGCCTTCACGCGGCTCACGAGCCTCACGCGGTTCGCGCACTTCCTTGCCTTCGCGCTCCTGGCGTTGCGGCTGGCCACGGCCTGCCGCGACCTGGTCGCGGCCGCCTTGCGCCTGCTGGGCGCCGCCGCGACGGTTGCGGTTGCGATCGCCACCGCGTTCGCCGCGTTGCTCGGACTTCTCGGCGCGTTCGCCGCGAGCCGGACGGGCTGCCTGCTCCTTCGCCGGGGCCGGAGCAACCGGTGCGGGTGCGGGCGCCGGCGATACGCCGAACAGACCCTTCAGCCAGCCGATGAAGCCGCCGGTTGCCGGCGCGACAGGCGCGGGCGCTGCAACGGGTTCGACCGGGCGCTGCGGTGCCGGGCTCGGGGCCGGACGCTCGGGCGTGATGCCCTTGACCGCGGCTTCCTGCTTCGGCTTCACTTCCGCCGCGCGCTTGCTGTAGCCAGTTTCCGACTCGAGTTCGCGGGCGGCTTCCTCGGCCATCTTCCAGGACGCGCGCGGGTCGTCGAGACGGGCGTCGTCGTGGCGCAGGCGCTCGAGCTTGTAGTGCGGCGTATCGAGGTGCTTGTTCGGGATCAGCACGATGCCGACCTTGAAGCGCGACTCGATCTTGTTGATTTCCTGACGCTTTTCGTTGAGCAGGAAGGCGGTCACCTCGACCGGCACCTGGCAGTGGATCGCCGCGGTGTTTTCCTTCATCGCTTCTTCCTGAATGATCCGCAGGACCTGCAGCGCGGACGATTCGGTATCGCGGATGTGACCGGTGCCGTTACAACGCGGGCAGGTCACGTGGCTGCCTTCCGACAGGGCCGGACGCAGGCGCTGGCGCGACAGTTCCATCAGGCCGAAGCGGGAGATCTTGCCCATCTGGACGCGCGCGCGGTCATGCTTGAGCGCGTCTTTCAGGCGCTGCTCGACTTCGCGCTGGCTCTTCGCCGATTCCATGTCGATGAAATCGATCACGATCAGGCCGCCGAGGTCACGCAGGCGGAGCTGGCGGGCGACTTCGTCGGCCGCTTCGAGGTTCGTGCGGGTCGCCGTTTCCTCGATGTCCGCGCCCTTGGTCGCACGCGCCGAGTTCACGTCGATCGCGACGAGCGCTTCGGTGTGGTCGATCACGATCGCGCCACCCGACGGCAGCGGTACCGTGCGCGAATACGCGGTTTCGATCTGGTGTTCGATCTGGAAGCGGGAGAACAGCGGCACGTCGTCGTGGTAGCGCTTCACCTTCGCGACGTTGTCCGGCATCACGATGTCCATGAAGGCGCGGGCCTGATCGTGGATTTCGTTCGTATCGATCAGGATTTCGCCGATATCGGGCTGGAAATAGTCCCGGATCGCGCGGATCACGAGGCTCGATTCCAGATAGATCAGCATCGGCTGGCCGGGGTTGCCGCTTTGCGACGCCGCTTCGATCGCGCGCCACAGTTGCAGCAGGTAGTTCAGGTCCCACTGCAGTTCCTCGGCGCTGCGGCCGATGCCCGCGGTACGGGCGATCATGCTCATGCCGTCCGGGATCAGCAGTTGCGCCATCGTCTCGCGCAGTTCCTGACGCTCGTCGCCTTCGATCCGGCGCGACACGCCGCCGCCGCGCGGATTGTTCGGCATCAGCACCAGGTAGCGGCCGGCGAGCGAGATGAACGTGGTGAGGGCGGCGCCCTTGTTGCCGCGCTCTTCCTTCTCGACCTGGACGATCAGTTCCTGGCCTTCACGCAGGGCATCCTGGATGCGCGCGGAGCGCATGTCGATGCCTTCCTTGAAGTACTGGCGGGCGACTTCCTTGAACGGCAGGAAGCCGTGGCGGTCCTCGCCGTAGTTGACGAAGCACGCTTCGAGCGACGGCTCGATACGGGTGATGACACCTTTATAGATATTGCCTTTGCGCTGTTCGCGCCCGGCTGTCTCGATGTCGATGTCGATGAGCTTTTGCCCATCGACGATGGCGACGCGCAGCTCCTCCTGCTGCGTCGCATTGAACAGCATGCGTTTCATGAACGACTCCAGGCGGCTCTGCTGGCGGCGCCTCGCGGTTGTCAGTCGCGAGGGCGGGAACGACGGCAGGCCGCACCTTGTTGTGTTGTCACGAGCACGCTGGAGCGGGAACGATGGCGGGGAGAATTGCCTGAAGAGGCGCTTGGGCCCGAAAGACGGGGCCGGCGGCCATAGGGCACCTGCGAACACGGCTTCAAAGCACGGCGTCCACACACCGCACGCTGTCAAAGCGCGCTAAGCCTGAGGCCGGGCACTGCCGCGGGGCGCGTCGCCATGCGACGCGCGTGCCAACGGGCGGCAGATGCTGCGGCTCGGGCCGCAGCGGGGAGTATCGAATCCAGCCCGACTTTCCCGCCTGGGGTGTACTTCCCTGGTTTGACGTCGCCAGGCCCCGCACGCTTCGCGGAGCCAAATCGGGCGCAACGCCGTAATTTTCGCAACCGGCAGCCTGCGCGGACGCACTTCGCGCCGTCGGGCTGCCGATCAAATTCTTTTCAACCAACTTTCCGTTACCGCGGCGCCTTGCCGACCGAATCCGCCTGTGGGCGCGATCCTTGCCGACGGGCGGCGCCGTGCGTGCAACTTGCTGCATCTCTTTGATTAGGGGCGAGCAGCAGACCCCCGGCGCAAGTAAAATAACGGTTTGCGCTTGCGCCTTGCCCGGTTGGTCCGGGCCGGCCGGTGAGGCCGCCCGCAACGTCAGGCTGGGCAAAATTATATTCAGTATGAACGAGTTAGGCAAAATATCCCAGAATTCGGTCGCAAGCGGCCAGGTATCGATGATCGAGATCGATGAAAACTCGGCCGGTCAGCGTATCGACAACTTCCTGTTGCGCGTCTGTAAAGGCGTGCCGAAAAGCCATATTTACCGGATCCTGCGCAGCGGCGAAGTGCGCGTGAACAAGGGTCGGGTCGATGCGCAGTACCGGCTCGCGTTCGGCGACATCGTCCGCGTGCCGCCCGTGCGCGTGGCCGCCGCCGACCTCGCGCGTGCCGAAGCCACCATCGTGCCGCCCGCGCACTTCGACGTGCTGTTCGAGGACGACGCGATGCTCGTCATCAACAAGCCGGCCGGGGTGGCGGTCCACGGCGGCAGCGGCGTCGCGTTCGGCGTGATCGAGCAGATGCGCCAGGCGCGCCCGCGCGCGAAATTCCTCGAACTCGTGCACCGGCTCGACCGCGAGACGTCCGGGATCCTGATGCTCGCGAAGAAGCGTACGGCGCTGGTGGGCCTGCACGAACAGATTCGCGAGAACAGGATGGACAAGCGCTACTTCGCGTGCGTCCACGGTGAATGGCAGTCCGACTGGGGGCGTCGCCGCGCGGTGAAGGCGCCGCTGTTCAAGTATTCGACCCCGGAAGGGGAGCGCCGCGTGCGGGTGCAGGACGACGGGCTGCCGTCGCATACGGTGTTCAACCTCGTCGACCTGTGGCCCGAGTACGCGCTTCTCGAGGCGGAACTCAAAACGGGTCGGACCCATCAGATCCGTGTGCACCTCGCGCATCTCGGCCTGCCGATCGCCGGCGACGCCAAGTACGGCGATTTCGCACTGAACAAGGCGCTGGCGCGCGCGAATGCGCAGCCGTCGTTGAAACGGATGTTCCTGCATGCGTACCGGCTGCGCCTCGCCCACCCGCTGACCGGCGAGGCACTGCAGTTCGATGCGCCGCTGCCGGACGAATGCCGGCGCTTCCTCGATCAACTCAGCGCACTGCGCGATACCGCCTGAACTGCATGGCTCGACAGCAATTTGACCTGATCGTATTCGACTGGGACGGCACGCTGATGGATTCGACTGCGCACATCGCGCACAGCATCCAGGCCGCATGCCGCGATCTCGGCTTGCCCACGCCGTCCGACGAGGCGTCACGCTACGTGATCGGCCTCGGCTTGCGCGATGCGCTGCAGATTACGGCTCCGACCCTCGATCCGTCCGACTATTCGCGGCTCGCCGAGCGCTACCGCTATCACTATCTGCTCGACGACCAGCGCATCGAGTTGTTCGCCGGCGTGCGCGAACTGCTGGCCGAGTTGCGCGACACGGGCTATCTGCTCGCCGTTGCAACCGGCAAGGGTCGGGTCGGGTTGAACCGCGTGCTCGACCAGTCGAAGCTGACGAGCCTGTTCGATGCGACGCGCTGCGCCGACGAAACCTTCTCGAAACCGCATCCGGCGATGCTGCACGAACTGTCCCGGGAATTGGGGCAGGACCTGTCGCGCACCGTGATGATCGGCGACACGACCCACGACCTGCAGATGGCCGCGAGTGCCGGGGCCGCCGGCGTCGGCGTCGCGTACGGCGCGCACACGGCCGACGCACTGGCCGCGCTCGCGCCGCGCTTCGTCGCGCCGGACGTCGGCGCGCTGGCCGCGTGGCTGCGGGAGCACGCATGAGCGCGGCGCCGGACGCCGTGCGCGTGTGCGCATCGGATGCGCTGGCCGACGGCGGCGCCGGCGTGCGCGTCGATGCGACGCTGCGCGGCGAGCAGGCCGTCGTGTTCTTCGTGCGCTACGAGGGCCACGCATACGGCTACCTGAATCGCTGCGCGCATGTGCCGATGGAGCTCGACTGGGCCGAAGGGCAGTTCTTCGAATCGTCGGGCCTCTACCTGATGTGCGCGACGCATGGCGCGATCTACGAGCCGAACACCGGCAAGTGCGTCGGCGGCCCGTGCCGCGGCGGCCGCCTGCGGCCGGTCGAGGTCGACGAGCGCGACACGTCCGACGGGCGTGCGGTATTCTGGGTGCCCGACGCCGACCTGCGTCCCGCTGTTCCCGCCACGACCGACTAACGACAACCCTGCATGGCCGACCAACCGAATTCCCCTGATTCCTCCCCCCGTTCCGATAGCCGTGAACCGAACTGGGAGCGTGCGGCGCTCGAGCGGATCGCGCTCGCGGCCGTCAAGGAGCAGCGCGCGGCGCGGCGCTGGAAGATCTTCTTCCGCTTCGCGTTCCTCGCCGTATTCGTGCTGTTCGCGTTCGCGCTGATCGATTTCTCGAGCGATTCGAAGTTCTCGTCGAGCGGGCGGCATACGGCGCTCGTGACGATCGACGGCGAGATCGCGGCCGGCGTCAACGCAAATGCCGAGGACATCAACACGGCGCTCGACGCCGCGTTCGACGACGACGGCACGGCCGGTGTCGTGCTGCGGATCAACAGCCCGGGCGGCAGCCCGGTGCAGGCGGGGATGGTCTACGACGAGATCCGCCGGCTGCGCGCGAAGCATCCGGACAAGCCGTTGTATGTCGTCGTGACCGACATGTGCGCATCGGGCGGCTATTACATCGCGTCCGCGGCCGACAAGATCTTCGTCGACAAGGCGAGCATCGTCGGGTCGATCGGCGTGCTGATGGACGGGTTCGGCTTTACCGGGCTGATGGGCAAGCTCGGCGTCGAGCGGCGCCTGCATACGTCGGGTGAAAACAAGGGCTTCTACGACCCGTTCTCGCCGGAAACGCCGAAGATGGACGCGCATGCGCAGGCATTGCTCGACCAGGTGCACGCGCAGTTCATCAAGGCCGTGAAGGATGGCCGCGGCAAGCGGCTGCACGAGACACCCGACATGTTCTCGGGACTGTTCTGGACCGGCGAGAAGAGCGTCGAGCTCGGGCTGGCGGACGGTTACGGCACGACCGACACGGTCGCGCGCGACGTGCTGAAGGCGCCGGATCTTGTCGACTATACGGTGAAGGAAAGCCTGACGAACCGCGTCGCGCGCAAGTTCGGTGCGGCCGTCGGCGGCGCCGCGATGAAGGCGCTGACGGCCGGCGGCGCGTCGGTCAGCCTGCGCTGACCGGAGGCGGGCGGGCCGCGATGCCCCGCCGTTCACCTGGCGGAGCGCCTGCCGCGTTCAGTTCGCCAGCAGCAGGAAGATCGCAGGGCGCTTGTGCAGATTCGGCGCAGGCGCCTTTTTCCAGTCCGCGACGGTACGACTCGCGATCGTCTCGGTCGCGAGGGTCAGGTCGGCCGCGACGCAGATCTGCGTCGACGGCGCGCAGGTCGCGACGAGCGTGTCGAGCATCGCCTGATTCCGGTACGGCGTTTCGATGAAGATCTGCGTCTGGCGCGCCTTGCGTGACAGTTGTTCGAGTTCGCGCAGGCGTTTCGCGCGCGCGGCCGCGTCGACCGGCAGGTAGCCGTTGAATGCGAAGCTCTGGCCATTCAGGCCCGATGCCATCAGGGCGAGCAGGATCGAACTCGGCCCGACGAGCGGCACCACCTTCACGCCGCGCTCGTGCGCGCGGCGCACCAGCAACGCACCGGGGTCGGCGACGGCCGGGCAGCCGGCTTCGGACACGAGGCCGGCGTCCGCACCGGCCAGTACGGGCGCGAGCAGCCGGTCGATGGCGCCGGCCGGCGTGTTGACGTTCAGTTCACTGATCTCGATTTCCTGGATCGGGCGCGTCGTGCCGATCTTCTTCAGAAATGCACGCGTCGTCTTCGCGTTCTCGCCGATGTAATAGCCGAGCGTGCCGGCGCGCGCCTGCACGGCCGCGGGCAGGACGGCCGCGAGCATCGATTCGTCGCCTTCGCCGAGCGTGTTCGGGACGAGGTAAAGCGTGCCGGCGGTCATGCGCGGTCTCCACGGGTGGTTGCAAACAACGGATAGTCGGCGGCGCGCAGCATGCGCGTGAGCGCGATCAGCGGCAGGCCGACGAGCGCGGTCGGGTCATTCGAGTCGATCGCGTCGAGCAGCGCGATGCCGAGCCCTTCGGACTTCGCGCTGCCGGCGACGTCGTACGGCGTTTCGGCGCGCAGGTACGCATCGAGTTCGGCCTCGGGCAGCGAGCGGAAGCGGACGTGCGTGACGATGTCCTCGACCTGCGCTTCACCCGTCCGGCTGTCGTACAGGCACAGCGCGCTGTGGAATTCGACTTCGCGGCCCTGCATCGACACGAGTTGCGCGAGCGCGCGCTCATGGGTGCCGGGCTTGCCGATCTGGAGCCCGTCGAAGGTCGCGACCTGATCCGACCCGATCACGAGCACGCCGTCGGGCGCGTCGATCGTCGCGGCGACGGCGCGCGCTTTCGCGCCGGCGAGCCGCAGGGCGGTCGCGGCCGGCGTTTCGCCGTCGTGCGGGGTTTCGTCGAGGTCGGGCGACACGACGTCGAAGGGGATGCCGAGGCGCTCGAGGAGCGCGCGGCGGTAGCGTGAACTGGAGGCAAGAATCAGCCGCGGCGGGCGGCAAACGGTATCCGGCATGGTCGGTTGGATCGGTGAGTCGTCAGGTGTTGTGCGGCGTTGCGCGGACGCAAGCTTAAGTGATTGACCGCAAAAGGTAAAACAGGTATGCTTTCCCGCTTTTCGTCGGCAGGCTTCCGTGTGGTGGCGCCTGCCGGGTCTTCGGAAGTAAAGTACGTCATCCGTGGATGAGCCGTACGCGAGCGGTACCAAGCCGGATTCGCAAGTCAGCCTGTAGGCAGGAGCGCACATGAATACTTCTTCTGGCAAACCGGCTGCGGCGCTTGATCCGCATGCAATCGACCTGTTCGAGTTCGCCCGCAGCGGGCGGCAGGCATCTGGTGCGGTGCGCCTCTCGCAACTGCCGCGCATGTTAAACGAAGTGCCCGCGGACGCGCCAGATCGCGACACGGTCTTCACATGGCAGGCGGAAGGGTTCACCCAGAAGGAATTGCAGGACGACGGCGCCGACGGGCAGCAGCCGTATCTGCGACTTGCGGTGCACGGCCATGCGTGGCTCACGTGCCAGCGCTGCATGGCCCCGTACGACCAGGCGTTCGACGTCGACATGACGTACCGGATCGTCGCGACCGAAGAAGAAGCTGAAGAATTTCCGCTCGACGACGATGAAGCCGATGTGATCGTGGGCTCACGCCAGTTCGATCTCGTCGACTTGATCGAAGAGGAATTACTGCTTTCGTTGCCGCTCGTGCCCAAGCACGAGGTTTGCCCGGCAGTTCACGAAAGCCTCGTGTCGGGTGCGAGCGGTCCCGCGGAAGCGGCGGACGAAGAGTCCGACGAAACCGGGGACGAAGGCAAACGGCCGAATCCGTTCGCAGCGCTGCAAGCGCTGAAGAAGGACGGTGACGGCACCAAGAAACACTAAGCAGTTGTGGCGCGGGAAGGCGTAAAGGCTTTGGGCCAGGGTAGTTAAGCGCCGGATCGGGCTGTGTTAGAATCCGGAAAATTATTTAGGAGTTAGTCATGGCAGTCCAGCAAAACAAGAAGTCGCCGTCGAAGCGCGGCATGCATCGTTCGCACGATTTCCTGACGGCAGCGCCGCTGGCAGTCGAGCCGAGCACGGGTGAAGTGCATCTGCGTCACCACGTCAGCCCGAACGGCTACTACCGCGGCAAGAAAGTCGTCAAGACGAAGAACGACTAAGCGTCAAGTCACGCGTTGCGCGCTACGCTTGCCGTTCGCGTGACAACTGGTTCGCTTGACACTTTCCTGGCTCAACAAAAAGGCGGCATTCAACTGCCGCTTTTTTGTGCCTGAAATTCGTCGCATTCCATGACCGTAAAGCTCACAATCGATTGCATGGGAGGCGACCACGGCCCGTCCGTGACCGTTCCCGCGGCAGTCAAGTTCGTCCGCGCGCATCCCGATGCGCACCTGATGCTCGTCGGCATCGAAAGCGCGATCCGCGCTCAGCTGAAAAAGCTGAAAGCCCTCGACGATCCCGCGCTGACCATCGTTCCCGCCACCGAAGTCGTGGCGATGGACGACCCTGTCGAAGTGGCGTTGCGCAAGAAGAAGGATTCTTCGATGCGCGTCGCACTCAACCACGTCAAGGAAGGCGCGGCGCAGGCCTGCATCTCCGCCGGCAATACCGGCGCGCTGATGGCCGTTTCCCGTTACGTACTCAAGACGCTGCCCGGCATCGAGCGGCCCGCGATCGCGTTCGCGCTGCCGAACCCGACCGGCTACACGATGATGCTGGACCTCGGCGCGAACGTCGACTGCGAGCCGCAGCACCTGCTGCAGTTCGCGGAAATGGGGCACGCACTCGTGGCGGCGCTCGAAGGCAAGGAGCGTCCGACGATCGGCCTGCTGAACATCGGCGAAGAGGTGATCAAGGGCAACGAGACGATCAAGCGCGCAGGCGAACTGCTGCGTGCCAGCACGCTCAATTTCCGCGGCAACGTCGAAGGCAACGACATCTACAAGGGCACGGTCGACGTGATCGTGTGCGACGGCTTCGTCGGCAACGTCGCGCTGAAGACGTCCGAGGGGCTCGCGCAGATGCTGTCGGACATCATCCGCGAGGAGTTCGGCCGTTCGCTGATGTCGAAGCTGATGGCGCTGCTCGCGCTGCCAGTCCTGATGCGTTTCAAGAAGCGCGTCGACCACCGCCAGTACAACGGCGCGGCGCTGCTGGGGCTGAAAAGCCTCGTGATCAAGAGCCACGGTTCGGCCGATGCCTACGCGTTTGAGTGGGCGATCAAACGCGGGTATGATGCCGTCAAAAACGGCGTGCTGGAGCGCCTCGCGCGCGCGATGGCGGATAATTCAGTGTCGCTCGGCGAAGGCGAGCACGACGCGGGCGGTGCGGGCCATGCAAGCCCTGCCGCAGGCCATCACGCCGACCCTTCCGCTGCGCAATCCTCTAAAGCATAAATGGCCCAATCGACTCTCTATTCCCGCGTGCTCGGCACGGGCAGCTACCTGCCGCCTGACCGCGTCACGAACCAGCAGTTGACCGATCGCCTTGCGAAGGAAGGCATCGAGACGAGCGATGAATGGATCGTTGCGCGCACGGGTATCCATGCGCGCCATTTCGCCGCACCCGACGTCACGACCAGCGATCTCGCGCTCGAGGCGTCGCGTCGCGCGATCGAGGCCGCCGGCATCGATCCGCAGTCGATCGACCTGATCATCGTCGCGACTTCGACCCCCGATTTCGTGTTCCCGAGCACCGCGTGCCTGCTGCAGAACAAGCTCGGCATCAAGAACGGCGGCGCGGCATTCGACGTGCAGGCCGTGTGCTCGGGCTTCGCGTACGCGATGGCGACGGCCGACAGCTTCATCCGCAGCGGCCAGCACCGCACGGCGCTCGTCGTCGGCGCGGAGACGTTCTCGCGCATTCTCGACTTCAAGGACCGCACGACCTGCGTGCTGTTCGGCGACGGCGCGGGCGCGGTGATCCTGTCCGCGTCGGAAGAGCCGGGCGTGCTCGGCAGCGCGCTGCACGCGGACGGCAGCTATTCGCACATCCTCTGCACGCCGGGCAACGTCAACCGCGGCGTGATCGAAGGCAGCGCGTTCCTGTACATGGACGGGCAGGCCGTGTTCAAGCTCGCGGTCAACGTGCTCGAGAAGGTCGCGATCGAGGCGCTCGCGAAGGCGAATCTCGCGCCCGAGCAGATCGACTGGCTGATTCCGCACCAGGCCAACATCCGCATCATGACCAGCACCTGCCGCAAGCTCGGCCTGCCGCAGGAGCGCATGGTCGTGACGGTCGACCAGCACGGCAACACATCGGCCGCGTCGATCCCGCTGGCGCTCGATACCGCGGTGCGCGACGGCCGCATCCAGCGCGGCCAGCACGTGCTGATCGAAGGCGTCGGCGGCGGCTTTACCTGGGGCGCGTCGGTCTTCCGCTACTGATCCGCGGTGCGCGACTGCTGCGCGCGGATCCCATCGGCGCGCCATTCGTGCGCGCCGTCCGAATCGATTCAATTGGGGACGATATGAAATTTGCATTCGTATTTCCGGGGCAGGGCTCGCAGGCGGTCGGCATGCTCAACGCATTCGCCGATCTGGCCGTCGTGCGCGAGACGCTCCAGGAAGCGTCCGATGCACTCAATCAGGATCTCGGCAAGCTGATCGCCGAAGGCCCGGCCGAAGAGCTGAACCTCACCACCAACACGCAGCCCGTGATGCTGACCGCAGCCTATGCGTGCTATCGCGCGTGGCAGCAGGCAGGCGGCCCGGCGCCGTCGATCGTCGCCGGCCACAGCCTCGGCGAATACACGGCGCTCGTCGCTGCCGGCGCGCTCGCGTTCAAGGACGCGGTGCCGCTCGTGCGCTTCCGTGCGCAGGCGATGCAGACGGCCGTGCCGGTCGGCCAGGGCGGCATGGCCGCGATCCTGGGCCTCGATGACGACACGGTGCGCGCGGTCTGCGCCGAAGCCGCGGAAGCGGGCGTCGTCGAAGCGGTGAACTTCAATGCACCCGCGCAGGTCGTTATCGCAGGCAACAAGGCCGCGGTCGAAAAGGCCTGCGAGATCGCGAAGGCGAAGGGCGCGAAGCGCGCACTGCCGCTGCCGGTGTCGGCGCCGTTCCATTCGTCGCTGCTCAAGCCGGCGTCGGACCAACTGCGCGACTATCTTGCGAACGTCGACGTCAAGGCGCCGCAAATTCCGGTCGTCAACAACATCGACGTCGCCGTGGTCAGCGATCCGGCTGCGATCAAGGATGCGCTGGTGCGCCAGGCCGCGGGCCCGGTGCGCTGGGTCGAATGCGTGCAGCACATCGCCGGCACGGGCGTCACGCACGTGATCGAATGCGGCCCGGGCAAGGTGCTCGCCGGCCTGACGAAGCGCATCGACGGCAACCTGACGGGCGCGTCGGTATTCGATCCGGCTTCGCTCGACGAAGCACTCAAGCTGGTGACCGCCTGACGCGGCGCCTTTTCTCAAGAGACGGATATTCGATTCATGGACAAGACTCTCGATAAACAGGTTGCGATCGTCACCGGCGCATCGCGCGGCATCGGCCGTTCGATCGCGCTCGAGCTCGCGCGCCTGGGTGCGACGGTGATCGGCACGGCGACGAGCGAATCGGGCGCCGCTGCGATTACCGCGGCGTTCGCGGAGGCGGGCGTCACGGGCCGCGGCGCGGTGCTGAACGTCAACGACGCGGCAGCCGCCGAGGCGCTGATCGACGCGACCGTGAAGGAATTCGGCGCGCTGAACGTGCTCGTCAACAACGCGGGCATCACGCAGGACCAGCTCGCGATGCGGATGAAGGACGAGGACTGGGACGCGGTGATCGACACCAACCTGAAGTCGGTGTTCCGCCTGTCGCGCGCGGTGCTGCGCCCGATGATGAAGGCGCGTGGCGGCCGCATCATCAACATCACGTCGGTGGTCGGCTCGGCCGGCAACCCGGGTCAGGTCAACTACGCGGCTGCGAAGGCCGGCGTGGCGGGCATGACGCGTGCGCTTGCACGTGAAATCGGCAGCCGCGGCATCACCGTGAACTGCGTGGCGCCGGGCTTCATCGACACCGACATGACGAAGACGCTGCCGGAAGAACAGCAGGCCGCGCTCAAGACCCAGATTCCGCTCGGCCGCCTCGGCAGCCCGGAAGACATCGCCCATGCCGTCGCGTTCCTCGCATCGCCGCAAGCCGGTTACATCACCGGTACGACGCTGCACGTGAACGGCGGCATGTACATGTCGTAACGATTTTCGTTTACCATCCGCGCCGTATCCCGTTTTTCAGGCGGACCGGCGCTTGATCGACCATCAAGCCAACGCGCGTTTTGGCGTCAGCAAACCTGATAAAATGCGCGCACTTGTAAATCTGAACTTTCCCTCGGAGGGGTAATGGACAACATCGAACAACGTGTCAAGAAGATCGTCGCTGAACAACTGGGCGTCGCGGAAGCCGAGATCAAGAACGAAGCTTCGTTCGTGAACGACCTGGGCGCCGACTCGCTCGACACGGTCGAACTGGTGATGGCTCTGGAAGACGAGTTCGGCATGGAAATCCCGGACGAAGAAGCAGAGAAGATCACGACCGTTCAGCAAGCGATCGACTACGCTCGCGCAAACGTCAAGGCGTAAGCGCCTTTCGCGCTTGTCCGCCACGTCGCCGCGATCTTCGCGATTGACGCGCCATCCTGCCGGCTTCGCGCCGGACGGACTAACAGCCACAGGGCTCGCAGGGCTGGTTCCTGTGGCCACTGTGGCTTTTGTTTTTGTCATCCAATAATGGAAAAGAGGTTACCGTGAGCCGCCGTCGTGTTGTTGTTACAGGCCTGGGGCTGATTTCGCCTGTTGGCAATAATGTTGCCGACGGCTGGGCCAATCTCGTCGCCGGCAAGTCCGGTATCGCCACCGTCACGAAGTTCGATGCGTCGAACCTCGCCTGCCATTTCGCGGGCGAAGTGAAGGGCTTCAGCGCCGAGGAGTACATCCCGGCGAAGGAAGCCCGGAGCATGGATACGTTCATCCATTACGGCATCGCCGCCGGCGTCCAGGCCATCAAGGACAGCGGGCTGGAAGTGAACGAAGCCAATGCGGAGCGCATCGGCGTGATGGTCGGTTCCGGCATCGGCGGCCTGCCGATGATCGAAGATACGCACCAGACCTACGTCGATCGTGGTCCGCGCCGGATTTCGCCATTCTTCGTGCCGGGTTCGATCATCAACATGATCTCGGGTCACCTGAGCATCATGTTCGGCCTGAAGGGCCCGAACCTCGCGGCCGTGACGGCCTGCACGACCGGCCTGCACAGCATCGGCCTCGCCGCGCGCCTGATCCAGGCCGGCGACGCCGACGTGATGGTTGCGGGCGGCGCCGAATCGACGGTGTCGCCGCTCGGCATCGGCGGTTTCGCGGCAGCGCGTGCGCTGTCGACCCGCAACGACGATCCGGCCAGCGCATCCCGTCCGTGGGACAGGGACCGCGACGGCTTCGTGCTGGGCGAGGGTGCCGGCGTGATGGTGCTCGAGGAGTACGAAGCGGCGAAGGCACGCGGCGCGAAGATCTACGCGGAAGTCTCGGGCTTCGGCATGACGGGCGACGCGTACCACATGACCGCGCCGAACATGGACGGCCCGCGCCGCTGCATGGTCGCGGCACTGCGCGACGCCGGCATGAACGCGGACGAGGTCCAGTACTTGAACGCGCACGGCACGTCGACGCCGCTGGGCGACAAGAACGAGTCCGACGCGGTGAAGGCGGCCTTCGGCGAGCATGCGTACAAGATCGTCGTGAACTCGACGAAGTCGATGACGGGCCACCTGCTGGGCGGCGCGGGCGGCCTCGAATCGGTGTTCACGGTGCTGGCGCTGCACAACAACGTGTCGCCGCCGACCATCAACATCTTCAACCAGGACCCGGAGTGCGATCTCGACTACTGCGCGAACACCGCGCGTGACATGAAGATCGACGTTGCCGTGAAGAACAACTTCGGCTTCGGCGGTACGAACGGCACGCTGGTGTTCAAGCGCGTCTGACGCCGTAATCGCTTGACGAGTCCATTCGATGCTCCGGCCGGGCGCCCGCAACGTTTTGCGTTGCGGGCCTCGGCCGTGTCGTATTTCGTGCTGGCCGTGTTCGTCGCGTCGGCTACCGCGTCGGCCTATCTGTTCTGGGCGCCGCGCGCGGGCGCGGCCGCCGGTGCAGGCGTGTCAGCCGTGACGGCCGCGCTGCTGGCCGTGTGCGCTGCGCGGGCCTGTGCCCGCCGGCTGCCGGCCGAGTTGCAGATCGACGCATTCGGGGAAATCGCGGCGTTTGGCCGCACCGGGCGCCTGCTGGCACGCGGCCGCGTGACGGGGCATGCGCACTGGAGCAGCCTGCTGCTGGTGCTGTCGGTCGGGCAGGGCGCCCGGCGGGCCCGGCCGCTGCTGATTCCGGCCGATGCGCTCGACGCCGCATCGTTCAGCGCGCTGTCCGTGCTGGCGAGAACGGCGGGCGCGGCGGGGCGGGTTTGACGGCGGCACGGTTACCTACCGTAACCAGCGGCCGGCGCGGGAACGCTACAATAGCGCTCCGCGTTGCATCCCTAGTTAACGGATTTGTCAGGTGAGTGAAAAAGAAATCGATCAGGCTCTGGTCGAGCGCGTACAGAAGGGCGACAAGGCAGCGTTCGAACTCCTGGTCTCCAAATACCACCGCAAGATCATTCGGCTGATTTCGCGCCTCGTGCGGGATCCCGCCGAGGTCGAGGATGTGGCCCAGGACGCGTTCATCAAGGCGTATCGTGCGCTGCCGCAATTCCGCGGCGAGTCGGCGTTCTATACGTGGTTGTACCGAATTGCCGTCAACACGGCGAAGAACTACCTTGCGACGCAAGGCCGCCGGGCGCCGACCTCGACGGAGGCCGATGCGGAGGAAGCGGAAACTTTCTCCGACGCAGACCAACTAAGGGATATCAACACGCCTGAGTCGATGTTGATGAGCAAGCAGATTGCCGAGACGGTCAACGCTGCCATGGCTCTGCTGCCCGAAGAACTGCGCCAGGCAATTACGCTGCGCGAGATCGAGGGCCTGAGCTACGAAGAGATCGCGGAAATGATGGGCTGTCCGATCGGGACGGTCCGGTCGCGGATCTTCCGCGCACGCGAGGCAATCGCTGCCAAATTGCGTCCGCTGCTCGATACGCCCGAAGGCAAGCGCTGGTAAGCGCGATGGGCGGAGCGACGCGGGTCGGGGTCTAGTTACGGTTAGAGTCGTGAAGTCACGACGGGGTGTGCAAGATGGGGAGCATCATGGGGTCGGTCAATACGCAGTCGCAAGCGTGCTCGCGCGGCGAGCGCCTTTCCGCGCTGGTCGACGGCGAAATGTTCGAGGGCCCGGACAACGGGCAGTTTCTGGCTGAGCTCAACCGCGCGGATCGCGCTGCGTGGGCCCATTACCACCTGATCGGCGATGCGCTGCGCTCGGACGAGCTCGCGCTGTCGCCCGCGCTGAGCGTGGCGTTCACGGCGCGCATGTCGGCTGCGCTCGAAAGCGAGCCGCACCTGCTCGCGCCGGCGGCCGCGCCCGTCGCGCGCAAGCTGCTGTCGCTGCGCCGGCGCGTCGTGCCCGCGTTCGCGGTTGCTGCCGCGGCGGCCACGCTGACGTGGATCGTCGTCCCGCAAATGCAGACGGCCGGGGCCCCGGGCGCCGTCCAGGTCGCGTCGGCCGGTGCGCCGCAAGGCGGCAACCTGCAGCGCGTGACGGTTGCGCAGGCATCGGCCCAGCCGGGCCTGCAGGACGTCAACATCATTCGCGACGCCAGCCTCGACCAATACCTTGAAGCGCACCAGCAATTCGCGCAGCAGCCCGTCGTCACGGGTTCGATGCCGCTGATCCGCGCTGCCGTGACCACCACGCCAGGCCAATAAACCCGATGCGGACATTGCAGTTGAATCACGCCATCTCCGGATGGAAGCGGCTGCCGGCCCTCCTGCTTTGCGCAGCCGCCCTGTTGTCCGTTCAATCCCTTCCTGCCAGCGCCCAGCAACCGGACGATCCCGTCGCGACCCGCAAGGGTGCCGCCGACTGGCTCGACCGTGTCCAGCAAGCGGCGCAGCAGCAGAGTTACGAAGGCACGTTCGTCTACCAGCGCGGCGGGTATGTGCAGTCGTCGCGCATCGCGCACGTCGCGTCCCGCGACGGCGAGTTCGAGCGCATCGAGACGCTCGACGGCAAGCCGCGCAGGCTTCTGCGACATAACGACGAGCTGTACACGTTCGTGCCCGAGCGCAAGCTGTGCGTGGTCGAGCGCCGTCAGACGCGCGACTCGTTCCCCGCGCTGCTCGGCGCGAGCGGCGAGCACGTGATGTCCGTCTACGACGCGAAGTCGCTCGGCAAGGACCGCGTGGCAGGGATCGACGCGCAGGTCGTCGAACTCGTGCCGAAGGATGCGTACCGCTTCACGTACAAGCTGTGGGCCGACGCGCGCACGGGGCTGCTGCTGCGCTCGCAGACGCTCGATGCGAACGATCACGTGCTCGAGCAGATCGCGTTCTCGCAACTGCAGACGGGCGGCGCAAGCGGCGACAAGGCCGCGATCGCGGCCGGCATGCGCAACCTGAACGGCTGGACGGTCGTGCGGCCGCCGGTCGCGACGGTCGACATGGAAGCGCAGGGCTGGCAGCTCGCCCCGAGCGTGGCCGGTTTCCAGAAGATTCGTGAAGTGCGCCGGCCGATGGCCGCGCGCGACGCGGGCGAGCCGCCGATCCCGGTCGATCAGGCCGTCTTCACCGACGGTCTCGCGACGATCTCGGTGTTCATCGAGCCGGCCGAAAAGAATACGCGCAAGGAAGGCGCGGGCAGCACCGGTGCAACGAACGTTCTCGTGAAGCGCCGTGGCGACTACTGGATCACCGTACTCGGAGAAGTGCCGCCGGCTACGTTGCAGCAGTTCGCGTCTGCCATAGAATACAAGGCTTCCAAGTAACGCTACGGCTTCCGACATGACGAAACTCACGCTGCGCAAAGTGCTCGCGGCGGCGGCGCTGTGTGCCTGCCTGCCGCTCGTCCCGCAAACCGCGGTCGCTGTCACGCCTCCCGCTGCCAGCCTTCCCGATTTCGCCGATCTCGTCGAAAAGGTCGGCCCTGCGGTCGTGAACATCCGGACCACCGCGAACGTGCCGGTACCCGGCCCGCGCGGCGTGCTTCCGCCGGGCTTCGACAACGGCGACATGTCGGAATTCTTCCGCCGCTTTTTCGGCATTCCGCTGCCGCAGGCGCCGGGCAACGGTAGCGGCAATGGCGGCGGCAATCCGAAGAACGCGCCGACGCCGGACAATCCGCCCGACACCGAACAGAATCGCGGCGTCGGCTCGGGCTTCATCGTGTCGGCCGACGGCTACGTGATGACCAATGCGCACGTCGTCGACGATGCGGACACCATCTACGTGACGCTGACCGACAAGCGCGAATTCAAGGCGAAGCTGATCGGCGTCGACGATCGCACGGACGTCGCGGTCGTCAAGATCCAGGCGTCGAACCTGCCGGTCGTCGCGATCGGCGATTCGAACAAGGTGCGCGTCGGCGAGTGGGTCGTCGCGATCGGTTCGCCGTTCGGCCTCGACAACACGGTCACGGCCGGCATCGTCAGCTCGAAGAGCCGCAATACGGGTGACTACCTGCCGTTCATCCAGACCGACGTTGCCGTGAACCCCGGCAACTCGGGCGGCCCGCTCATCAACATGCAGGGCGAGGTGATCGGCATCAACTCGCAGATCTACAGTCGTACCGGCGGCTTCATGGGCATCTCGTTCGCGATTCCGATCGACGAGGCGATGCGCGTGGCCGACCAGTTGAAGGCGACGGGCAAGGTCACGCGCGGCCGGATCGCGGTGGCGATCGGCGAGGTGACGAAGGACGTGGCCGATTCGATCGGGTTGCCGAAGGCCGAGGGCGCGCTCGTCAGCAGCGTCGAGCCGGGTGGCCCGGCCGACAAGGCGGGTATCCAGCCGGGCGACATCATCCTGAAGTTCAATGGTCGTTCGGTCGACGCGGCGTCGGATCTGCCGCGCATGGTCGGTGACACGAAGCCCGGCACGAAGGCGACGGTCAGCGTATGGCGCAAGGGTCAGGCACGCGATCTGCCGATCACGATCGCGGAAACACCGGCCGAAACGACGGCAAAGGCCGAGCAGCGCAAGAACGCGCCGCAGAAGCCGCGCCAGACCAATTCGCTCGGTCTGACGGTCAGCGACCTGACGGCGGAGCAGATGAAGACGCTGAAGCTGAAGAACGGCGTGCAGATCGACGGCGTCGACGGCCCGGCCGCCCGTGCGGGCCTGCAGCGCGGTGACATCGTGCTGCGCGTCGGCGACACCGACATCACGAACGCGAAGCAGTTCGCCGACGTGACCGCGCAGCTCGATCCGCAGAAGGCGGTCGCGGTGCTCGTGCGGCGTGGCGACAACACGCAATTCGTGCCCGTGCGGCCGCGCCAGAAGTAACGCGCCGATGTTCACGCTTTACGGCCGCGGCTGGTGCCACCTGTGCGACGACATGCGCGACGCACTGGCGCCGGTGGCGGCCGAATTCGGCGTCGCGGTCGATTACGTCGACATCGACACCGATGCGGCGCTCGTCGCCCGCTACGACGAGGACGTGCCCGTGCTGTTGCTGGACGGGGCGGAGGTATGCCGCCACCGGTTCGACGACGCGCGGGTGCGCGACGCGCTGGCGGCCCGGCGCCGAGCCTGACCTGCCGCGGGTGCGCGTCGTTTCGCACGGGGCTTGGCCCGCCGGGCGCCCCCCCCGGCGACCACCGCCCGGCCCGGCGTAGGAAATACCGCCCGGCAAAGGCCTTTTCGGCTAAAATAAGCTGTTTTTTCACCGACTTACACAAGGCGTGCTCTGCAGTCGTCGAGCGCGCCTTTTTCGCTTGATCGGCACTGAATGGATCATATTCGCAATTTCTCGATCATCGCGCACATCGACCATGGCAAGTCGACGCTCGCGGATCGCATCATCCAGGTATGCGGCGGCCTCGCCGACCGTGAAATGGAAGCGCAGGTGCTCGACTCGATGGATATCGAGCGCGAGCGCGGCATCACGATCAAGGCGCAGACTGCCGCGCTGTCCTATCGCGCGCGCGACGGCAAGGTCTACAACCTGAACCTGATCGACACGCCGGGGCATGTCGACTTCTCGTACGAAGTCAGCCGTTCGCTGTCCGCGTGCGAAGGCGCGTTGCTGGTCGTCGATGCGAGCCAGGGCGTCGAGGCGCAAACCGTCGCGAACTGCTACACGGCGATCGAGCTCGGCGTCGAGGTCGTTCCGGTGCTGAACAAGATCGACCTGCCGGCCGCGAACCCCGAGAACGCGATCGAGGAGATCGAGGACGTGATCGGCATCGACGCGACCGACGCGACGCGTTGCAGCGCGAAGACGGGCCTCGGCGTCGAGGACGTGCTCGAGTCGCTGATCGCGAAGGTGCCGCCGCCGAAGGGCGACCCGGCCGCGCCGCTGCAGGCGCTCATCATCGACTCGTGGTTCGACAACTACGTCGGCGTCGTGATGCTGGTGCGTATCGTCAACGGCACGCTGCGCCCGAAGGACAAGATCAAGATGATGGCGACCGGCGCGCAGTATCCGGTCGAGCACATCGGCGTGTTCACGCCGAAGTCGCGCAACCTCGAATCGCTGTCGGCGGGGCAGGTGGGCTTCATCATCGCGGGCATCAAGGAACTGACGGCCGCGAAGGTCGGCGATACCGTCACCCACGTGTCCAAGGCCGCCACCGAGCCGCTGCCGGGCTTCAAGGAAGTGAAGCCGCAGGTGTTCGCGGGGCTGTATCCGGTCGAGGCGAACCAGTACGACGCGCTGCGCGAATCGCTCGAGAAGCTGAAGCTGAACGACGCATCGCTGCAGTACGAGCCGGAAGTGTCGCAGGCGCTCGGCTTCGGTTTCCGCTGCGGCTTCCTCGGGTTGCTGCACATGGAAATCGTGCAGGAGCGGCTCGAGCGCGAGTTCGACATGGATCTCATCACGACCGCACCGACGGTCGTCTACGAGGTCGTGCAGAGCGACGGCTCGACGATCAAGGTCGAGAACCCGGCGAAGATGCCGGAGCCCGGCCGTATCGCCGAAGTCCGCGAGCCGATCGTCACCGTGAACCTGTACATGCCGCAGGATTACGTGGGCTCGGTGATCACGCTGTGCGAGCAGAAGCGCGGCTCGCAGATCAACATGCAGTATCACGGCCGCCAGGTGCAGCTCACGTACGAGATCCCGATGGCCGAGATCGTGCTCGACTTTTTCGATCGCCTGAAGTCGGTGTCGCGCGGCTATGCGTCGATGGACTACGAGTTCAAGGAATACCGTTCGTCGGACGTCGTGAAGGTCGACATGCTGATCAACGGCGACAAGGTCGATGCGCTGTCGGTCATCGTGCACCGTTCGCAGTCGCAATATCGCGGCCGCGAAGTGGCCGCGAAGATGCGCGAGATCATCCCGCGCCAGATGTACGACGTGGCGATTCAGGCCGCGATCGGCGCGCACATCGTCGCGCGCGAGAACATCAAGGCGCTGCGCAAGAACGTGCTCGCGAAGTGCTACGGCGGTGACATCACGCGAAAGAAGAAGCTGCTCGAAAAGCAGAAGGAAGGCAAGAAACGAATGAAGCAGGTGGGTTCGGTCGAGATCCCGCAGGAAGCGTTCCTTGCGATCTTGCGCGTCGAAGACAAATAACAGGACTGATCCTTTTATGAATTTTGCGCTGATTCTTTTTGTGCTCGTCATCTTGACGGGCGTAGCGTGGGTGCTGGACAAACTGGTGTTCCTGCCGCAGCGTCGCAAGGCGGCCGACTCGGCGATCGAGGAGTTCGATCGCCAGCAGTCGCGCATCGACAAGCGCTTCGCGGATGAAAACGCGGTGCAGACGCGTTCGAAGCTGCGTGACGAGAAGTTGCGCCAGCCGTGGTGGCTCGAGTACACGGCGAGCTTCTTCCCGGTGATCCTGGCGGTGTTCGTCGTGCGTTCGTTCGTCGTCGAGCCGTTCAAGATTCCGTCGGGCTCGATGGTGCCGACGCTGCTCGTCGGCGATTTCATCCTCGTCAACAAGTTCGAATACGGGCTGCGCCTGCCGGTCACGAACACGAAGATCACGCAGGGCAGCCCGCTGTCGCGCGGCGACGTCGTCGTGTTCCGTTATCCGAAGGACGAGTCGGTCGACTACATCAAGCGCGTGATCGGCCTGCCGGGCGATACCGTCGCGTACCAGGACAAGCAGCTCACGATCAATGGCCAGCCGGTGCCCGAAACGCCGCTGCCCGATTTCTTCGACGACGAGCGCCAGAATTACGCGAAGCAGTTCGAGGAAACGATCGGCAACAAGAAGAACGCGATCCTCAACAACCCGGCCGTGCCGCCGTTCGTGATGGGCGCATACGACTATCCGTTTCGCGACAACTGCACGTACAACAGCCGCGGTGTGATCTGCAAGGTGCCGCCCGGTCACTACTTCATGATGGGCGACAACCGCGACAACAGTGCGGACAGCCGCTACTGGGGTTTCGTGCCGGACCAGAACATCGTCGGCCGCGCGTTCTTCATCTGGATGAACTTCAGCGACCTGAAGCGCATCGGTTCCTTCAACTGATCGCAATCGACTCACTCGCACTACGCGACGCACGGGCCGCGTCGCGTATTGCCGAACTACTTTAAGAACCGGCGGTAACACCGCCTCGTCACGCCTTTTCGCGTCCGGCCGTGCCGTTTCGGCCCGACCGGGCGCCCGCGTTATACTCCTGCACATGCCCTCATCCCAGTTGGAAAGCCGGCTGCGCTACGAATTTCGCAATGCGGAATTGTTGCGCCAGGCTTTGACCCATCGCAGTCACAGTGCCACGCACAACGAACGGCTCGAGTTTCTCGGCGACTCCGTTCTGAATTGCGCGGTGGCCGCCCTTTTGTTCCAGCGTTTCGGCAAGCTGGACGAAGGCGATCTGTCGCGCGTACGCGCCAACCTCGTCAAACAGCAGTCGCTGTACGAAATTGCTCAGGCCCTGAATATCTCGGACGGACTGCGGCTCGGCGAGGGCGAGCTGCGCAGCGGCGGGTTCCGCCGCCCGTCGATCCTCGCGGACGCGTTCGAAGCCATCATCGGGGCCGTGTTCCTCGATGGCGGCTTCGAAGCCGCCCAAGGGGTCATCAAGCGCCTCTATATCCCGATTCTCGACCACATCGATCCGCGCACGCTCGGCAAGGACGCGAAGACGCTGCTGCAGGAATACCTGCAGGGGCACAAGATCGCGCTGCCGACCTACACGGTGGTGGCGACGCATGGTGCGGCGCACAATCAGCAATTCGAAGTCGAATGCACGGTGCCGAAGCTCGACGTGAAGGTGTCGGGCTCCGGTGCGAGCCGGCGCGCAGCCGAGCAGGCTGCCGCGAAGAAGGCGCTCGATGAAGTGATGGCGGCCGCGCCGATGCTGGCCGCGAAGCCGAAGCGCTCGAAAAACGCGCGCGGGTCGAAGCATGTCGAACCCGAAATCGTGCCGGGCGTGAAGGGCGTGCAGGAAGCGCTCGACCTGCGCTCGCCGGAGCGGAAGGAACGCGCGGCGGCGCGCGAGGCGAGGGCGGCCGGTGCGGCGCCTGCGGCCACCGCTGCGACCGGTACCGAGCCGGCCGCGGCGCCGATGGCCGCGATTCGCGCGGCGCATGTCGACGCGGCTGCGGAAAAGGGCGAACGGGCGGCGAAGCCGGCGGCCGACAAGCCTGGCGACAAGCCGGCCGAGCGAGCCGACAAGGCCGCGGAGAAGCCCGCGGAAGCCGTGCCCGCTGCACGCGCAGCCGACAAGCCGGCTGGCCAGTCCGCCGATCCGGCATCGTCGTCCGCCGACAAGTCTTCCGCCGGTACCGACCCCGCTTCGCGTGCGGCTGCGCGCACACGCGACGCCGCGGCACCGGATTCCGAGACGCCGCCGGGCGGCGCGAGCCTCGCCGCTGCGCAGGCGCGCGTGGCCGATGCCGACCACTGAATTGCCCATCGATCGTGCCGCGCGCCGCGCGGCCGTTTCCGAACCTGTCTCCCAAACGATATGAACACTCCCGCTCCTACCGGTTTCCGTTGCGGCATGATCGCGATCGTGGGCCGCCCGAACGTCGGCAAGTCGACGTTGATGAACGCACTCGTCGGCCAGAAGATCAGCATCACGTCGCGCAAGGCGCAGACGACCCGCCACCGCATTACCGGCATCAATACGTTCGACGACGCGCAATTCGTGTTCGTCGACACGCCGGGTTTCCAGACCCGCCACAGCACCGCGCTGAACCGTTCGCTGAACCGCGCGGTCACGTCGACGCTGACGTCGGTCGACGTGATCCTGTTCGTGATCGAGGCCGGCCGCTTCGGCCCCGACGACCAGAAGGTGCTCGACCTGATTCCGCCTGGCATGCCGACGCTGCTGATCGCGAACAAGATCGACCGCGTGAACGACAAGGCCACGCTGTTCCCGTTCATGCAGGAGGTGAGCGAGCTGCGCGAATTCACCGAGCTCGTGCCGCTGTCGGCGCAGAAACCGGAAGACATCAAGCGCCTGCTGGACACGATCAAGCCATACCTGCCGGAAGGCGAGCCGATCTACGGCGAGGACGAGCTGACCGACCGCAGCTCGCGTTTTCTCGCAGCTGAAATCCTGCGCGAGAAGGTGTTCCGCTGGACCGGCGACGAACTGCCGTACACGAGCACCGTGCTGATCGACAAGTTCGAGGAGGAAGGGCGCCTGAAGCGCATCTTCGCGACGATCCTCGTCGAGCGCGATTCGCACAAGGCGATGGTGATCGGCAAGAAGGGCGAGAAGCTCAAGCAGATCAGCACCGAGGCGCGGATGGACATGGAGAAGCTGTTCGACGGCCCGGTGTATCTCGAGACCTTCGTGAAGGTGAAGAGCGGCTGGGCCGACAACGAGGCAGGGCTGCGCGCCTATGGGTACGAATGACGCGCTGACGTCGACTGAAGACGCGGTGACGGCCGGCGCGAACGACGCGCCGCTGCCGGCACCGCCTGAACCGCCGCGCAAGGCGCGGCGCGCGACGTCACGCACGTCCGATTTCCGCGTCGCGGAGCAGCCGGCATACGTGCTGCACAGTTATCCGTATCGGGAAACGAGCCTGATCATCGACGTGCTGACGCGTGATCATGGCCGGCTTGCGCTCGTCGCGAAGGGCGCGAAGCGCCCGCACTCCGCGCTGCGCGGCGTACTGCAGACCTTCCAGCCGCTGCTGCTGTCCTGGTCCGGCAAATCCGAGGTGCGCACGCTGACGGGCGCCGAGTGGGTCGGCGGGATGCTGCCGCTCGGCGGCGACGGGCTCTTGTGCGGCTTCTACGCGAACGAGCTGCTCGTGAAATTCTGCGCACGCGAAGATCCCCAGCCGCCGCTCTTCAATCATTACGTGCTGACCCTCACGCGCCTCGCGCACGGCGAACCCGCGGTGCAGGTGCTGCGCTCGTTCGAGCGCGTGCTGCTGCGCGAGACCGGCTACGCGATGGCGCTGAACCGCACGGTCGCGCGCCGCGCGGTCGAGCCCGATCGTCGCTACGTGTTCGATCCCGAGCGTGGCGTGCGCAACGCGGACGACGAAGTCCCGTCGCATTGGCCGGTCATTTCCGGACAGACGTTGCTCGACATGGAGCAGGACGATTACCATCGAGCCCAGACGGTTGCGCAAAGCAAGACGCTGATGCGCTTCCTGCTGAACACCTATCTCGGCGGTACGCCGCTTGCCACGCGTCAGATCCTGATCGACCTGCAAAACCTATGAGTTTCTTCCTGACAACGCCCACCGCCATCGACCTCGGCGTCAACATCGACCACGTCGCGACGCTGCGCAATGTGCGCGGCACGACCTATCCCGATCCGATCCGCGCGGCGCTCGCCGCCGAAGAAGCCGGTGCGGATGCGATCACGCTGCACCTGCGCGAGGATCGCCGCCACATCGTCGATGCGGATGTGCGCAAGCTGCGTCCGCTGCTGAAGACGCGCATGAATCTCGAATGCGCGGTGACGGCCGAGATGCTCGATATCGCCTGCGAAGTGCGTCCGCACGACGCGTGCCTCGTGCCCGAGAAGCGCGAGGAACTGACGACCGAAGGCGGTCTCGATGTCGCCGGCCACTTCGAGGCCGTGCGTGCGGCATGCAAGCAGCTTGCCGACGTGGGTGTGCGCGTGTCGCTGTTCATCGACCCGGACGAGACGCAGATCCGTGCCGCACACGAAGCGGGCGCGCCGGTGATCGAGCTGCATACGGGCCGTTACGCGGAAGCGCACGACGAAGCCGAGCAGCAGCGCGAATACGAACGCATCGTCGCGGGCGTTCAGGCGGGCGCGCAGCTCGGCCTGAAGGTCAATGCCGGTCACGGCCTGCACTACACGAACGTGCAGCAGATCGCCGCGATCGACGGCATCGTCGAACTGAACATCGGCCACGCGATCGTCGCGCACGCGATTTTCGCGGGCTGGGACAACGCGGTGCGCGAAATGAAGGCGATCATGGTCGCCGCACGCGTTGCCGCGCTGCATGGCGGCGCGCGCTGAAGATGACATGCCACCGCGCGTCGCGCGTCATGCCTGACCCGGCCCGGCCGGGTCGTACCGGCGCGTACTGACATGGCGATCTACGGCATCGGTACCGACATCGCCCAGGTGAGCCGCATCGCGGCCGTGCTCGAACGCACGGGCGGCCGGTTTGCCGAGAAGGTGCTGGGCCCGGACGAGCTGCGCGTGTTCCATGCGCGCCGCGCCCGCTCCGAGGCGCGCGGCATCGCGTTCCTCGCGACGCGCTTTTCCGCGAAGGAAGCGTTCTCGAAGGCGATCGGCCTCGGCATGCACTGGCCGATGACGTGGCGTGCGCTGCAGACCCTCAACCACCCGAGCGGCGAGCCGTACGTGGTCGCATCGGGCGAGCTGGCCGACTGGCTGGCGGCCCGTGGCATCACGGCGCGCGTGACGGTCAGCGACGAACGCGACTATGCGGTGTCGTTCGTGGTCGCCGAGACGGACGCCGCGCCTGCACCTGTTTCCCGAACCTCCTCCTGACGGAATACCCGATTCGATGAAAACGACTCCCGGCCCGGTCATGCTCGACGTCGTCGGCACGGCCCTGTCGCGCGACGATGCGCGGCGCCTCGCGCATCCGAATACCGGCGGCGTGATCCTGTTCGCGCGGCACTTCCAGAACCGCGCGCAACTGACCGCGCTGACCGACTCGATCCGCGCGGTGCGCGAAGACATCCTGATCGCCGTCGATCACGAAGGCGGGCGCGTGCAGCGTTTCCGCACCGACGGCTTCACGGTGCTGCCCGCGATGCGCCGCCTGGGCGAGCTGTGGGATCGCGACGTGCTGCTCGCGACGAAGGTCGCCACGGCCGTCGGCTACGTCCTGGCCGCCGAGCTGCGCGCGTGCGGGATCGACATGAGCTTCACACCCGTGCTCGACCTCGACTACGGGCACTCGAAAGTGATCGGCGATCGCGCGTTCCATCGCGATCCACGCGTCGTCACGCTGCTCGCGAAGAGCCTGAACCACGGGCTGTCGCTCGCCGGGATGGCGAACTGCGGCAAGCATTTCCCGGGGCACGGCTTCGCGGAGGCCGACTCGCACGTCGCGTTGCCGACCGACGACCGTACGCTCGACGCGATCCTCAAGCAGGACGTCGCACCGTACGACTGGCTCGGTTTGTCGCTGTCCGCGGTGATTCCCGCACACGTGATCTACACGCAGGTCGACAAGCGGCCGGCCGGTTTCTCGCGCGTGTGGCTGCAGGACATCCTGCGCGGACGGCTCGGCTTCACGGGCGCGATCTTCAGCGACGACCTGTCGATGGAAGCCGCGCGCGAAGGCGGCACGCTCACGCAGGCGGCCGACGCCGCGCTCGCGGCCGGTTGCGACATGGTGCTCGTCTGCAACCAGCCGGACGCGGCCGAGGTCGTGCTGAACGGGCTGAAAGCGCGGGCCACGGACGAGTCGGTGCGACGTATCAAGCGGATGCGTGGGCGCGGCAAGGCGCTCAAGTGGGACAAGCTGATCGCGCAGCCCGAGTATCTGCAGGCGCAGGCGCTGTTGAGCAGCGCACTGGCCTGAGCGGGGAGGGGATGGCGCGCCCCGCGCCGTTCCGGTTACCGAAACAAAAAGCCGCGCAATCGCGCGGCTTTTTCATGGATTACTGCTGGTGCGAACCGGGCAGCTTCAGGAATCAGGCAGGTCGACGTAGTGAGTTTCAGCGCAACTAACGGTCAAGCCATGCAGTACCCTCGAGCATCGCCGCCTGCTCAGTTCACCTTCATCCGCTGCAGCTTGTTGTACAGCGTCTTCGGACTGATGCCGAGCAACGTTGCCGCACGGTGGCGCGTGCCGCCGACGGCGTCGAGCGTCGCGCGGATCAGCAGATCCTCGACATCGGACAGCGGCGTGCCGACCTTGATCTGCACGCTGCTGCCGTTCAATGAGGCGCCGGCCGAGAAGCTCGGCTCGCCCGCGCGCAGCGTCTCGATGAAATCGCCCGATGCGTCGTACGCGAAGCGCACGCGTTCCTGCAACTCGCGCACGTTGCCCGGCCATTCGTAGGACAGGCATTCACGGACGAAGCCCGGCGCCGCGCGCTTGTCGGTCGTGCTGCGGCCGGTTGCGCGCGCGTCGCGGTTCAGTTCGTCGATCAGCGCATCCGCGATCGCGAGCGCATCGCCGTCGCGCTCGCGCAGCGGCGGCATCGTGATCGATGCCGCATCGAGGCGCAGCCACAGATCCTCGCGCAGCGTGCCGTTCGCGACCGCTTCGCGCGCCGGGCGGCGCGTGGTCGCGATCAGCCGGAAATCGCTCGTGATCGAGCTCGTGCCGCCGATCCGCATGAAGTTCTGCGAATCGAGCGCATGCAGCAGCGCTTCCTGCAGCACGAGCGGCAGTGCGGTGATTTCGTCGAGGAACAGCGTGCCGCCGCCGGCCTGTTCGAACAGGCCCGATTCGCGGCGCTCGGCGCCATCGAACGCACCGCGCTCATGGCCGAACAGCACGCTGTCGAGCGACGCACCGTGCCGGCCGGCCTGTGCGATCGTCCGGCAGTCGAACGATACGAACGGCCCCTTGCGGCGCCGGCTCAGGTCGTGCAGCGTGCGCGCGGCCAGCTTCTTGCCGGTACCCGCTTCGCCCGAGAACAGCACCGCCGTTTCGGTGCGCGCGTTGTGCTCGATCATGTCGTACACGTGCTGCATCGCGTCGCTGCGGCCGACCAGCGCGCCGAAGCGGCCGAGATGGCGCAGCGACGCGCGCAACGACTGCACTTCGTCGATCAGTTCGTACGGACGCGGGATCCGCGCGAGCAGGCTGCGCAGGCGCGGAATGTTGATCGGCTTCAGCAGGTAGTCCCAGATGCCGTGACGCAGCCCCTCGATGGCGCTCTCGACCGTCGCATTGCCGGTCAGCACGATCACGGGCAGCGAACCGTTCGGCTGTTGCTGCGGCAGGTGCTGGAGCAGGTCGAACCCGCTGCCGTCCGGCAGGTTCAGGTCGACCAGGACGACATCGGGAATCGAGCGGCCGAGCGCCGTGCGCGCTTCTGCGAGCGACGTGGCCGTGTCGACCGAGAAGCCGTCCGCGGCGAGCAGCGCGGTGAGGCCGGACAGACTGTTGGGATCGTCTTCGACAATCAGGGCGTGTGGCATGGTGGACGCAAGTCGAGTCAAGAGAGGCGGGCTGTCGGTCATCGTGGCCGCAGCCGCATGTCAGATTAAAGACTGATTTTATGCCCCGCTGAACGCGTAACGAGCAATATTTCTCCGGCGCTATAAAACAGTTACCGATGATACAAATTGAATATCTTTACCGGTGGCTTTTGTGCTTTACATGAGCCTGACTCTCGCCCGGTTGTTGGTGCCGGACAAACAAAAAGCGCCCCGAAGGGCGCTTTGTTCGATGCGGGTATCGCTGGCGATTACGCGCGGCTGCGGTATTCGTTCGTACGCGTATCGATTTCGATCTTGTCGCCGGTGTTGCAGAACAGCGGCACTTGCAGTTCGAAGCCCGTTGCGAGCTTGGCGTTCTTCAGCACCTTGCCCGACGACGTGTCGCCCTTGACTGCCGGTTCCGTGTAGGTGATCTCGCGAACCAGGACCGTCGGCAGTTCGACCGAGATTGCCTTCTCGTTGTAGAACACGACTTCGCAAGCCATGCCGTCTTCGAGGTAGTTCAGCGCTTCGCCCATCATTTCCGCTTCGACTTCGAACTGGTTGTAGTCGGCGTCCATGAACACGTACATCGGATCGGCGAAGTACGAGTACGTCACTTCCTTGCGGTCGAGCACGACGACGTCGAACTTGTCGTCAGCCTTGTAGACCGCTTCCTGGCCTGCGTTCGTCAGCAGGTTCTTCATCTTCATCTTGACGACGGCGGAGTTACGGCCCGACTTGTTGTATTCAGCCTTGGCGATGACCCATGCGTCGCTGCCGATCTGCACGACGTTGCCTACGCGGAGTTCCTGTGCGGTTTTCATAAAAAACTGTCCTGATCAAATCAAATAAATAGGTGCCTGAGCGTTGCGCAACGGGTGAGGCGCCAAGCGGTGCATTCCGGTGGACGCCAAAAGCGAGCGCTTGCCTGGTCAGCCGTCGGATAACCGCTTATTTTAACTGAGATTTTGCGTATTCCGCCAGCTTTCCGGCGAGATCGCCGACGGCCGCGAGCGCATCGGCCCAGCGGGCCGCGTTGGCGTCCAGTGCGGCGCGGTGCTGCCAGAAATCGGCCCAGTCGGGCGTGCCGACGCCGTTCCATGCATGCCAGAACCGCTCGAGCGCCGCGCGCGGCGCGTCGGCGAGGCCGGCCGACAGGTGCGCGAGCGCCGCGTCGAGCTTCGGCAGGTGGACGTCGTCGGCCTGCGGGTAGATGTGCCACACGAACGGTTTGCGGGCCCACTGCGCCCGGACGAACGAATCCTCGCCGCGCACGAAATTGACGTCGGCCACCCACAGCAACGGATCGTAGTCGGCCTGGGGGACGAACGCGAGCCCGTGAGCAGTCAGGTTGCCGCTGCGCGCATGCGTGCCCGCGCCGAACGACTCGACCCCGAAAAAACGGGCGACGGCAGGCGACACGCGGCCGGCCGGCACGAGTGCGACGACCGGCGTCGGGCCGTCGCGCCACTGCGCGAGCAGCGTGTCGACGGCCGGATTCTCGTACGCGAACAGGCTGACGACCGTCGTGCCGGCGGCCGGCGGCGCGCCGCCGGTCGCGCGCTGCCACCAGGCATCGCGCGCCGCCGCGTCGGCTTCGAAGGCCGTGCGGCGCGCATCGAGGTCATGCTCCTTCAGAACGCCGCCGGTGCCGGCCGACAGGCCGGGGAAGAAAAACGTCTTCAGCAGCGGGTAGCGCGGATGCGGCGACGGCCGCAGATGGAAATCGGCGACCCAGTCTTCGGCGCTCAGGTATTCGAGGTTGATCCACACCGGGCGCCGTTCGCGTCGCGCCATCGCCGCGAGATACGCGCCGGGCAGCTCGCACGCGAACGCTTCGATCACGACATCGGCGATCTCCAGCGCGTCGCCGGCTTGCGCATGCCAGTGCTCGATCACGATCGCGTCGACCGTCTGCCGCCCCGCGTCGGGATCGACCCCGGGCAGCAGGCGCGCGAATGTGCGCAGGTCGTCGACGAACAGGCGAACCTGCCAGCCGTGCTCGTGCGCGAGCTGGCGCGCGACGCGCCAGCAGACGCCGATGTCGCCGAAATTGTCGATCACCGTACAGAAGAGGTCGCAGGCAATCGGTTCGCCCGGCGCGAGCGGCGTGGCGGGCAGGGGGGCAGCGGTGGTGCGGGGCATCGAAGCGGGCCGGTGAATGCTCTAAACTGGCGATTCTAATAGACCCGTTCCGCGTTACAAGGCGCCCGGATCACGCATGACATCCCCTGAAGCTTCCGATACCCCGTTCGAACCGAAGAAGATCCTTGCGCAATTGCCGCACATGCCGGGCGTCTATCGCTATTACGACACGGCGGGCGCCGTGCTCTATGTCGGCAAGGCGCGCGACCTGAAGAAGCGCGTATCGAGCTATTTCACGAAGACGCAGCTGTCGCCGCGCATCGCGATGATGGTCACGCGCATCGCGCGCATCGAGACGACCGTCACGCGCTCGGAGGCCGAGGCGCTGCTGCTCGAGAACAACCTGATCAAGGCGCTCGCGCCGCGCTACAACATCCTGTTTCGCGACGACAAGTCGTATCCGTACCTGAAGCTCACCGCGCACCGTTTTCCGCGGATGGCCTACTACCGCGGCTCGGTCGACAAGCAGAACCAATATTTCGGGCCGTTCCCGAGTGCCTGGGCCGTGCGCGAGAGCATCCAGATCCTGCAGCGCGTGTTCCAGCTGCGCACCTGCGAGGATTCGGTCTTCAACAACCGCACGCGACCGTGCCTGCTGCACCAGATCGGGCGCTGCACGGCGCCGTGCGTCGGTGCGATCTCCGACGAGGATTACGCGATCGACGTATCGAATGCCGCGCGTTTCCTGCTCGGCCGGCAGTCCGAAGTGATGAAGGAGCTCGAGCAGAAGATGCACGCGTTCGCGGCCGAACTGAAATTCGAGCAGGCGGCGGCCGTGCGCAACCAGATGAGCTCGCTCGCGACGGTGCTGCACCAGCAGGCGATCGAGGTCGGCAGCGACAGCGACGTCGACATCCTGGCCGTCGTCGCGCAAGGCGGGCGCGTGTGCGTGAACCTCGCGATGGTGCGCGGCGGCCGGCATCTCGGCGACAAGGCGTATTTCCCGACGCACGTCGAAAGCGCGCTGACGCTCGCCGAGGGCGGGATCGGCGACGGGTCCGAGCTGGCGGAGGCGGCCGATGCGTCCGCCGATGTATTGCCCGACCTGCCCGCGGAAGAACCCGGCCGCACGCGCGGTGACGCGGTGGCGTCGGTCGAGGCCGAAGTGCTCGACGCGTTCATCGCGCAGCACTATCTCGGCAACCGCGTGCCGCCGGTGCTGGTCGTGAGCCATGCGCCCGCGAGCCGCGACCTGCTCGAGTTGCTGTCCGAGCAGGCCGGCCACAAGGTGTCGCTGGTGCGGCAGCCGCAGGGGCAGCGGCGCGCGTGGCTGTCGATGGCCGAGCAGAATGCGCAGATCGCGCTCATGCGGCTGCTGTCCGAGCAGGGCTCGCAGCAGGCGCGCACGCGTGCGCTCGCGGAGACGCTCAGCTACGAATGCGACGATCTCGCGACGCTGCGGATCGAATGCTTCGACATCAGCCATACGATGGGCGAGGCGACGCAGGCGTCGTGCGTGGTCTACCACCATCACAAGATGCAGTCGGGCGAATACCGCCGCTACAACATCACCGGGATCACGCCGGGCGACGACTACGCGGCGATGCGGCAGGTGCTCACGCGCCGCTACGAGAAGATGGTCGAGCAGGCCGCGCAGGCGGCTGCCGCCGACGATGCGGCCGGCATCGACGGCGAGTCGACGCGCCAGGCCGAGGCGTCGAGCCTGCTGCCGAACATCGTGCTGATCGACGGCGGCAAGGGTCAGGTCGAAATCGCGCGCCAGGTGTTCACCGAGCTCGGCCTCGACACGTCGATGCTGGTCGGCGTCGCGAAAGGCGAGGGGCGCAAGGTCGGCCTCGAGACGCTCGTGTTCGCGGACGGCCGCACGCCGCTCGAACTCGGCAAGGAAAGCGCCGCGCTGATGCTCGTCGCGCAGATCCGCGACGAGGCGCACCGCTTCGCGATCACCGGTATGCGTGCCAAGCGGGCCAAGGCTCGCCAGACATCGCGGCTCGAGGAACTCGAGGGCGTCGGCGCGAAGCGCCGGCAGCGGCTGCTCGCGCGGTTCGGCGGGTTGCGCGGCGTGGTTGCCGCGAGCGTCGAGGAACTCGCGAGCGTGGAGGGCATCTCGCACGCGCTCGCCGAGCAGATCTACAAGCAGCTTCACTGACGCGGCCGTGCGGCCGGCCGCCTTGCCAGCGTTCTTGTGGCAGGCCGGTCGACACGGCACAATTGCGAATCCTTTACTGTCCCGCATGCCATGCCGTTCAATTTCCCGATTTTCCTGACGTGGGTACGGATCGTGCTGATTCCGCTCGTCGTCGGCGTGTTCTATCTGCCGGACACGGTGATGGGCGGCGCGCACCGCAATCTCGCGGCGGCGGCGATCTTCATTCTTGCGGCGCTGACGGACTGGTTCGACGGCTATCTGGCACGAAAGTGGAACCAGACGTCGTCGTTCGGCGCATTTCTCGATCCGGTGGCGGACAAGCTGATGGTGACGGCCGCGCTGCTGATCCTCGTGCAGATTTCGCGGGTCGACGCGGCGATCGCGCTCGTGATCGTCGGCCGCGAGATCGCGATTTCGGCGCTGCGCGAGTGGATGGCGCAGATCGGCGCGTCGAAGAGCGTCGCGGTGAACCAGCTCGGCAAGTTCAAGACCGCATGCCAGATGGTCGCGATTCCGATGCTGCTGTTCTACGGGCCGCTGCCGCTCGGCGTCGCAACGATCGACACGCGCGTGTGGGGCGAATGGCTGATGTATCTCGCGGCGGTGCTGACGATCTGGTCGATGCTGTACTACATGAAGCTTGCATGGCCGCAGATTCGCGAGCGCGGCGGCGCGTGATGCGTCCGGTCGAGCAGGTTTTTGTAAAAAGGGCTGGAAAAGCC
Organism: Burkholderia sp. AU45274; assembly: GCF_030482505.1. Classification (NCBI taxonomy): domain Bacteria; kingdom Pseudomonadati; phylum Pseudomonadota; class Betaproteobacteria; order Burkholderiales; family Burkholderiaceae; genus Burkholderia; species Burkholderia sp. AU45274. The sequence continues at coordinate 62,656 of NZ_JAUJQE010000006.1, forward strand.
CTTGACACACGAATGTGCCTTCGACATAATCTCGCTTCTCCGCTGCACGACGAAGTAAGTGTGTGACGGGGAAGCAGTAGCGCAGCAATACGCGGGAGTAGCTCAGTTGGTAGAGCGCAACCTTGCCAAGGTTGAGGTCGCGAGTTCGAGACTCGTCTCCCGCTCCAGATTTTTTCTGGCAGCGTGTTGTACGGCAAAGCGCTGCAGATGCAGGACACATGCGGGAGTAGCTCAGTTGGTAGAGCGCAACCTTGCCAAGGTTGAGGTCGCGAGTTCGAGACTCGTCTCCCGCTCCAGATTTTTCTGGCAGCGTGTTGTACGGCGAAGCGCTGCAGATGCAGGACAATGCGGGAGTAGCTCAGTTGGTAGAGCGCAACCTTGCCAAGGTTGAGGTCGCGAGTTCGAGACTCGTCTCCCGCTCCAAGTAATGGGGAAGCCACGCTTCCCTTTTTATTTGATGGACTTTCAGTCCTCGAATAGAAATCTGTCGCTTGCCTCACGGCATTCGCACAGTCCGCTTTTGGCGCGATAGCAAAGCGGTTATGCAGCGGCCTGCAAAGCCGTTTAGGCCGGTTCGACTCCGGCTCGCGCCTCCAGGTAGAAAGAGAAAAAGCCCCGCTTCGGCGGGGCTTTTCTTTTTTCTGCATCGCTTGCGGCCGTCGTGCATGGTGCATGCGACGGCCTGCGGGCGATCAACCATCCACCGGCTGCGCCGGCGTGTCGAGCGTCAGCTGATAGAACGCCGCGTCGAGCCACCGGCCGAACTTGAATCCCGCCTGCGTGATCGTGCCCGAGTGCGCGAATCCGAGCTTCGTATGCAGTGCGATGCTTCCCGCATTGGTCGCATCGATACAGCCGACCACCACGTGCACCTGCGCTTCGCGCGCGCGCCGGACTACCTCGCGCAGCAGCACCTCGCCCAGCCCGCGGCCGCGCTGGTCGCGATGCACGTACACACTGTGTTCGACCGTGTACTTGAAGGCGGGAAACGCGCGGAACGTGCCCCAGCTCGCAAAGCCCAGCAGCGTGCCCGACGCGTCGACCGCGCCGATGACCGGGAAGCCGCCCGCGCGCTTCGCCGCGAACCACGCGACCATCGCTTCCGGCGGACGCGGCTTGTAGTCGTACAGCGCGGTCGAGTTCGCGATCGCGTCGTTCAGGATCTCGAGGATGGCCGGCGCATGCTCGGCCTCGCTGCAATCGATCAGGCGGACGTCGTCGCGCTGTTTCGGGGAATTCATACCGGCTCCTGTAGGCAATAAATAGGGCGCGCGCATCGCTGCTGCGACGACGCGCTCATCAGGGGTTCCGCACGCCGGCGGCGGCAGACGCATCGCAGATCGCGACGACATAGCGCGCGGCATGCGACGACGGATTGCTGAAAATCAGCGGCTGGTCGAGCCGCATGGCCAGGCAGTCGCCTTCGTGAAGTTCGTGAAGTGCGTCGCCGAACGTGACGTCGACGCGGCCACTGATGACCCACACCTGCTGATGCAGCGCGCTTTCACGTCCGCCGCTGTCGTACGCGACGCGTGCACCGGGCGGGAAATCCACCTCGACGAGCTGGATCGGCGACGGCCAGCCGGCCGGGGAGAGGTTGCGGCGCACATAGCCGGACGCCGGATCTCGCCATTCGGCCTGCTGCGCGCGGCGGGCCAGCGGCTGCGCGGGCGTGTCGTCCTGGTCGCCGCCGAACAGGCCGGCCAGCGATACGCCGAGGCCGGCCGCGAGCTTGTCGAGCACGACGGCCGTCGGGCTGGCCGAAGCGCGTTCGATGAGCGAGATCATCGAACGACTGACGCCGGAGCGCGCGGCCAGCGCATCGAGCGTGTAGCCTCGCACGGTGCGCAGGTCGCGTACGCGCCGGGCGATGCGTTCGTTGATGCCGGTGTCGTCGGCAACGGCGGTTGCTGATTCTTTCATGATGGATTTATTTTCCAGCAAACTGGAATTCGATGTCAACGGGGTCGACCTCAGGCGGCTCGACGGAACTCGAACGGCTTGCTCGGCAGTCGTGCGCGGCGTAATATACGAATCGACTACGTTTCGTTTAATTGGGGATATATGGGCATCATCAAGATTTCCGAGCACATGCACGAGCGGCTGCGCTCGACCAGCACGGCGCTGAGCCGCTCGATCAACGCGCAGGCCGAACACTGGCTGCGCGTCGGGATGCTGTCGGAACTCAATCCGGCGCTGTCCTACGGCGATATCTGCCGGATGCTGATCGAGGCCGAAGCGCGGGGCGGTGAGACGGGGCCGGCGGAACCGGTCGAGCACGGCATCGAGCAGGTGGCGTAATGGCGAAACGAGAAATCCCGATCCGCGGCGCCGCGGAAATCGCCAAGTCGCGTGAAGCCGCGAAGCTCGCGTCGCAGGTGCTGACGATGATTACCGAGCATGTGAAGCCGGGTGTCACCACCGACGAGCTGGACGCGCTCTGCCGCAACTACATCGTCGACGTGCTCGGCGCGATACCGGCGAACATCGGCTATCACGGCTTTCCGAAAACCGTGTGCGCGTCGGTCAATCACGTCGTGTGTCACGGCATTCCGACGTCGCGGCCGCTGCGCGACGGCGACATCGTGAACCTCGACATCGCGGTGATCAAGGACGGCTGGTTCGGCGATACGAGCCGCATGTATTTCGTCGGCGAACCGAACGAGCTCGCGCGGCGCCTCGTCGCGACGACCTATGAGGCGATGCACGCGGGCATTCGCGCGGTGCGTCCGGGTGCGACGCTCGGCGACGTCGGCTACGCGATCCAGCAGGTCGCGCATCGTGAAGGATTCAGCGTGGTTCGCGAGTACTGCGGGCACGGCATCGGCGACGTCTATCACGACGAGCCGCAGGTGCTGCACTACGGCCGCCCGGGCACCGGCGTGCCGCTCCGGCCGGGGATGATCTTCACGATCGAGCCGATGCTCAACGCGGGCAAGCGAGACACGCGCATGCTGGCGGACGGCTGGACGGTGGTCACGAAGGACCATTCGCTGTCGGCACAATGGGAGCACATGGTCGTCGTGACGGAAACGGGCTTCGAGGTGCTGACCGAGGACGCGAAGCCGCAGGCGTTCCCGGCGCTGTCGGGCACGCACGCCGCCTGACGCATGCAGTGCGCCACGAAGGGTGGTGCGGTGGCACAGTGGAACGGGCCCCTTTGCGGGGCCCGTTTCGTTTTCGTTCGAGGTCGCGAAGCGCGGCGCGATTTACGCGCGAACGCGGCGAACGGTTGCTTGGTGGCGGAGCGCGGCCCGGCCGCCGCTCAACTGCGCGCCTTCTGCCATGCGGATTCAACGAACACGCGGCACAGCGCTTCCATCCCCTTGCGGTCTTCGTCGTCGAAGCGCGCGGCGACCGGGCTGTCGACGTCCCACACGCCGATCAGCGTGCCGTCGGCGGCCACCAGCGGCACGACGATTTCCGATTCCGAGGCGGCGTCGCACGCGATATGGCCGGGGAAGTCATGCACATCGCGCACGACCTGCGTCTCGCGCGTCTGCGCGGCCGTGCCGCACACGCCCTTGCCGAGCGCGATCCGCACGCAGGCGGGCTTGCCCTGGAACGGCCCGACCACGAGTTCCGTTCCATCGAAGAAGTAGAAGCCGGCCCAGTTGAGACGGTCGAGCGAGTGGTAGACCAGCGCGGAGAAGTTGGCCGCGTTCGCGGTCAGGTCGCGTTCGGACTCGACGAGCGCGCGTGCCTGCTCGACGAGCGTCGCGTATTGATCGGCCTTGGAGGCGTTGGGGTCGTTGGACAGCGTGAACATGGCGGGAAAGCGATCAGGGTTGTGGAATGCGCGATGCGCGTACCGCAGTCTACGGCACGCGCGCAGGGTTTGCAGCGCCCGGTCACGCGTGAAGCGGCGCGCTCAATCAGGTTCGAGTTCAGCAAACCGCTCCGCGAGAAAATCGAGCAGGGCGCGCACCGCGGGCAGCAATCCCCGGCGCGACGCGAACACCGCATGCACGATTTCTCGACGCGGCGCCCAGTCGGGCAGCAGGGTCACCAGCTCGCCGCGCGCGACCTCATCGCGCACCATCATCGTCGGCAACTGCACGATGCCGACGCCCGCGACGGCTGCCGCGCGCAGCGCGAGCATGCCGCCCGTCACGAAGCGCGGCTGGTGATGAATTTCCGCGTGAGCGCCGTCGGGCCCGCGCAGCCGCCACACGTGCGCGGACTGCGGGGCGCCGTGATCGAGGCTCGGCAGGCGCGCGAGATCGGCGGGAACGGCCGGGGCGCCGTACTCGCGCAGCAGCGCCGGGCTTGCGACGAGGCACTGGCCGCGCTCGGCCAGCACGCGCAGCGCGAGATCGCTGTCTTCGAGCGGCGGCGGGCGCACGCGGATCGCGACGTCGATTCCTTCACCGACCACGTCGACGCGCCGGTTGGTCGCTTCAAGGTGAATTTCGACGCGCGGGCACGCGACCATGAACGCGGAGATCATCGTGCCGACCAGCGAATCGAGCAGCACGATCGGGCAACTGACGCGCACGATGCCGCGCGGCTCCTCGTGCAGCAGCGCGATCGCCTCGTCGGCGGCATCGGCCTCGACGAGCATCGCGCGGCAATGCGCGTAATAGGTCTGTCCGACGTCGGTGACCGTGAAGCGGCGCGTCGAGCGCTGGATCAGCCGCATCCCGAGCCGCGCCTCGAGCAGCGCGATGCGGCGGCTCAGCTTCGATTTCGGCATGTCCAGCGCCCGCCCGGCCGGTGCGAAGCCGCCGTGTTCGACGACTTGTACGAAGTAATAGAGATCGTTCAGATCCCGCGCTTTATCGTTCATGAAATGGAACGCTGCGTGCGATTTTGGCAGTCTACCGGATCGATCGTTCCACCACTATATTTCTACCCAGGATGCGAAACACGTGTTTCGCCGCAATTCGGAGAAGGCAATGAAGAAGATCCAGGGTGTGTACAGTGCGCCGCGCGGCCATTGGGTCGGCGACGGTTTCCCGGTGCGTTCGATGTTCAGCTACCAGTCCCACGGCGCGCACCTGAGCCCGTTCCTGCTGCTCGATTACGCCGGCCCGACCACGTTCGAGCCGGGCTCGGCCTCGGCACCGCGCGGTGTCGGCCAGCATCCGCACCGCGGGTTCGAAACGGTGACGATCGTCTATGACGGCGAGGTCGCACACCGCGACTCGACCGGCGCGGGTGGCGTGATCGGCCCGGGCGACGTGCAGTGGATGACGGCCGCGAGCGGGATCCTGCATGAGGAATTCCACTCGGAAGGGTTCACGCAGCGGGGCGGCCCGCTCGAGATGGTGCAGCTGTGGGTGAACCTGCCCGCCGCGGACAAGATGGGGGCGCCCGGCTACCAGACGCTGCTGAACGCCGACATCCCCGTGGTGGAGCTGCCGGACGGCGCGGGGCGCGCGCGGATCATCGCGGGTGAACTCGACGGGCGGCGCGGGCCGGCCCGCACGCATACGCCGATCGACGTGTGGGACGTGCGGCTCGTGGCCGGCGGCCATGCGCGGTTCCCGGTCGCCGAAGGGCGCACGCTCGCGGTGGTCGTGCTGAGCGGTACCGTGCAGGTGAACGGCGAAACGGTCGCCCGCGAAGCGCAGTTCGTGCAGCTCGGCCGCGACGGCAGCGACGTCGAGATCGAAGCGAACGGCGATGCGAAGCTGCTGATCCTGAGCGGCGAACCGATCGACGAACCCGTCGTCGGTTACGGGCCGTTCGTGATGAACTCGCAAGCGGAGATTCGTACCGCGATCGAGGACTTCAACAGCGGCCGCTTCGGCCAGATGCCGGCATGACGGACAGGCCCCGCGCAATGCGGGGCCTGTTTTTATGCGCGGGCAGTCGGTCGCGCGGCGCGTGCGCTTCGAGGCATAATCGTCGATTGCCGCGCGCCGGCCGGCGCGCCCGAATCAGGACCGACCATGAACGCATCCGCTGCATCCCCGAGCGCCGCCGATCTCGACTGGCGCTGGAAATCCTTCGACGCGCTGACGGCGCGTGAAGTCTATTCGATCCTCGAAGCACGCAGCGCGGTGTTCGTCGTCGAGCAGAACTGCGTGTATCGCGACATCGACGATGCGGACCAGGCTGCATGGCACCTGGCCGCCTTCGATCCGGCAGGCCGCCTGGCCGGCTATCTGCGGGTGCTGCTGCCCGATGCGCAGAACACCGACGTACGCATCGGCCGCGTGCTGACGACCGCCGCGTTTCGCGGCGCGGGCCTCGGCAACGGGCTGCTGTCGCGCGCGCTCGAGCATATCCGCGCGCAGTGGCCGGAGACGCCGGTGAGCCTGCATGCGCAGGCCCACTTGCAGCGTTTTTACGGCGCATTCGGCTTCACGCCGAGTTCGGACGTGCACGACGAGGACGGCATCCCGCACGTGTGGATGAGCAGCGCACGCGCGTAATGCGCGCTGCGCCGCGCAGCAGTCAGTGCGCGGCGTGCGCCACCGGCGGCCGGTTCGCGCGCTGCGCGGCACGTTCATCGATCAGGCGGCCGCGCGCGGACAGCCGCAGCCAGTGGCGCAGCGCGATCAGCGCGCCGATCACGCTCATCATCGAGCCGGGAATCCACAGCAGCAGGCCGCCGATCTGCTGGTCACGCAGCGGGCTCAGCCACGTGAACGCACGGCCGCAAATCGAATAGATCGGATACAGCTCGTGCGGCGTGAAGAAGATCAGCGCGCCGAGCGCGATCTGCGGCGGGATCGCCGCGACGACGATCAGGATCCGGCGGCCCGGCGACAACCGCGCGGGCGGCGCGGGACGCGGATCGACGACGAGCCACCAGAACAGCAGCCCGTCGATCACCATGCTCCAGTTCATCACGCGATAGAGACGCCAGTCGAGCATCGCGATGAAATGGATCGGCGACAGCAGCCAGAAATAGATCAGCCCGACGAACAGCACGACCGCGACGACGGGATGGAACACCACGTCGAGCGTCGCGCGCACGGGCGCCCACGCGAGCGCGGGGCGCACGAAACGCTGCCGCCAGCGAAACGGGATGCCCGCGCGCATCGCCGCGCCCGGATAGGACAGCGCGATGAAGAACGGCCCGAGGTGGTGCAGCACGAGGTGCTGCGCGCGGTGCAGGAAGAACTCGTGCTCGAAGAAATAGTCGAGCCGCGTATGCAGCGCGATGTAGAGCGCCGTTAGCCCGAACCAGAACGAGAACTGCCGCAGCGGCGACACCTTCGCCTTCTTCACGCCGCGTGCGAACAGCACGGCGGCGGTCAGCACCGCGATCACCACGGTGGGCGACGGTTCCCACGGATCGAGCCAGTACAGGAGGTTCATCGCGCGCGCATCACTTCGCCTGGGCCGGCGATTTCACGGCGAACGGCGCATCGACCGTTGCGCCGTCGGAGAATTTCAGGCGCAGGTGCACGGTGTCGCCCGGCTTGATCGCGTGCTTCGGCTCCTCGAGCATGAAGTGGTAGCCGCCCGGCGCGATATCGACCTTGCCGCGCGCGGGGATCGTCAGCTTGTCGACCATTTCCATTTTCTGCGTCGAGCCGTTCGAGACGGTCTGGTGCAGCATCGCCATCCCGTAGTCGGGGCTGTCGACGTCGACGAGATCGACCGGCTTGTCGCTCGTGTTCACGAGCGTCACGTAGCCGCCGGCCGGCAGCTTGTTCGGCAGCCAGCGCACCCAGGCGTTCTGCGCGGTGACCGCGCCGGCGGCATACGCGTGGGCGCCGGCGCACAGCGCGGCGAGGAGGGCGAGTGTCTTGAGGGTCGTTTTCGTTTTCATGTCGGGATGCATTCAGGTCGTGGAGGCGGTGTCGATGATCCGGCGCAGATCGGCGGCGATGGCGTCGGGCGAGTCGCGGTCGGTCGCCAGCAGGCGGGCGCGGCCGCTCGCGTCGAAGATGTAGACGGCCGAGCTGTGCGTGACTTCGTAGCCGCCGGACGGATCGCGCTTTTCCATCTGGTACGCGACGCGATAGCGCTTCGCGAGCGATTCGATCTGGCGGTCGGTGCCGGTCAGGCCGCGCGCATGCGCGGCGTCGAACGCGGCGACATACGATTGCATTGCCTGCGGCGTGTCGCGTGCAGGGTCGACCGAGACGAACAGGATGCGCACGTTGTTGGCCTGCGGGCCAAGCTTCGCCAGCACTTCCATCAGCCGCGCCATCGTTTCGGGGCAGACATCGGGGCAGTGCGTGTAGCCGAAGTAGACGAGCGCGACCTGGCCGTGGAACGCGTCGGCGTCGACGGGATGGCCGTCGCCGCCCGTCAGCGTGAACGACAGGTCGGGCAGGTGGCCGGTAACGTTGGTCAGGTTCCAGCGCGGCTCGTCGTGCGTGCACGCGGCGAGCGCCACGGCGGCGGCGAGGGCCGCGGCCGTGCGGATGAGGCGGGAGAAGCGCCGGTGCGGCGTGGTGCAGGCAGACGACATCCTGGGGCTCGATCGGACGGAAGGTTGGCCGGCCGGCGCGGCGCCATGCGTCGCGCGGCAGGCGGTTGCGACTGTAGCGCAATTCGCGCGCCCGCGTCCTTTCGAAACCCGTACGCCGCGGGCGAGCGGGGCAATATGTCGCAGTTGACGCATGCCGCGGCGCGATGCCGGCGCCGCACCGGTTTCGCCCATCTCGATGCGCAGGCGCGGTAAGATGCGCACAATTCCATTCGCGCAGCGGCCGCCCGGCGTTTGCCGGCCGGCCCTCACACTATCGAATCGATGCAATCCGTTCCGGCTTCCCTGTCTCTGACCGATACCGCGTTCTTCTTCGACTTCGACGGCACGCTCGTCGAACTGGCGCCGACGCCCGACAGCATTCATGTTCCGCCGTCGCTGCTGACGCTGCTCGACGAGCTGCGGCGCCGCTCGCACGGCGCGGTCGCGATCGTGTCCGGGCGCGGCATCGACAACATCGACACGTTCCTGAAGATGCCCGGCATGCCGATCGCCGGCCTGCACGGCGCGGAGCGCCGCGATGCGAACGGCGACACGCAGCGCATCGGCTTCAACGACGAACGCCTGCTGCGCATCGAGCGCGAGCTGGCGGCCGTCGTCGACCGTCATCCGGGCATGCTGCTCGAAATCAAGGGCGCGGCCGTCGCGCTGCACTACCGCAACGCGCCCGAGCGCGAGGCGGCGGCACGCGCGGCCACCGAGCGCCTCGTCGCCGACTATGCCGATGCGTATGTGCTGCAGCCCGGCAAGATGGTGTTCGAGATCAAGCCGAAAGGCGTCGACAAGGGGCGCGCGCTCGCTGCGTTCCTCGACGAGCCGCCGTTCGCGGGGCGCGTGCCGGTGTTCGCGGGCGACGACCTGACCGACGAGAAGGGCTTCGCGGTGGTCAACGCGCGCGGCGGCCTGTCGATCAAGGTCGGCGCGGGCGAGACGTCTGCCCGCACGCGGCTCGATTCGGTCGACGCGCTGCATGAGCAGATCGCGCGCTGGCTCGGTGCGGAGCAGCCGGACGCATGAGTCGCCTCATCATTGTTTCAAACCGCGTCGCGCCGATTTCGGAAGGCGAACCGGCAGCGGGCGGTCTGGCGATCGGCGTCTACGATGCGCTGAAGGAGACGGGCGGCATGTGGTTCGGCTGGAGCGGCGAGGTCGTCGCGTCCGGTGCGCCGCAGATCCGCGTCGAGGAGCACGGGCCGGTCACGTTCGCGACCATCGGCCTGTCGCGGCGCGACTACGACCAGTATTACCGCGGCTTCTCGAACGCGACGCTGTGGCCCGCGTTTCACTACCGCACCGACCTGATCCAGTACGACCGTCATGAGTTCGAAGGCTATGGCCGCGTGAACGTGTGGCTCGCCCAGCAGCTCGTGCCGCTGCTGCAGGACGACGACGTGATCTGGGTGCACGACTATCACCTGATCCCGTTCGCGCGCGCACTGCGCGCGGCCGGCGTGAAGAACCGCATCGGCTTCTTCCTGCACATCCCGTTTCCGGCTGCGCAGGTGCTCGTCAGCGTGCCGCCGCATCGCGACCTCGTCGAGTCGCTGTGCGCGTTCGACCTGCTCGGCTTCCAGACCGAACCCGACCTGCGCGCGTTCTGCGACTACGTCGAGTCGGAAGCGGACGGCGCGATCGAGCGCGACGGCCACCTGGCGACGGTGCACGCATTCGGCCGGACGCTGCGCGCGGCCGCCTATCCGATTGGCGTGCATCCGGACGAGATCGCGTCGCTCGCGCAGGCCGGCGAGCACGGCAAGGCAGTGCGCACGCTCGCGACGTCGCTGCGCGGCCGCAAGCTGATCATGAGCGTCGACCGGCTCGATTACTCGAAGGGGCTCGTCGAGCGCTTTCGCGCGTTCGAAAAGCTGCTCGAGCACGAGCCGTCGCATCGCAATCGCGTGTCGTTCCTGCAGATCGCGCCGTCGACCCGCGCGGAACTGCGCGCGTACCAGGACATCCGCCTGCAGCTCGAAGGGGAGTCGGGGCGCATCAACGGACGCTTCGCCGAGCTCGACTGGGCGCCGATCCTCTATATCCATCGCCAGTACGACCGCCAGCTGCTCGCCGCGCTGTACCGGCTCGCGCGGGTCGGCTACGTGACGCCGCTGCGCGACGGGATGAACCTCGTCGCGAAGGAGTACGTGTCCGCGCAGAATCCGGACGATCCGGGCGTGCTCGTGCTGTCGCGCTTCGCCGGTGCCGCACGCGAGCTGACCGGGGCGCTGATCGTCAATCCGATCGATATCGACGGGATGGCCGATGCGCTGTCGCAGGCGCTGACGATGCCGCTCGCCGAGCGGCGCGCGCGTTATACGGACATGATCGCGCAGCTGCGCGAGAACAACGTGTCGGTGTGGCGCGACAACTTCCTGCGCGATCTGCAGCACGCGTAACCGGCGGTTCATCGAGCAATGAAAAAGCCGCAGTGCGACGCGCACTGCGGCTTTTTTGTCGGCTGCGGGCCGGTGTGTCAGGCCACGCGTTCGCCGGTCGGCGTGCTGCCGTCGGGGGCCGGGTGGTGGCGGCCGTGCTGTTTCGCGAGCAGGTCGCGGTACAGGCCCGGACGGTTGCGCAGCACGTCGGGCGGGCCGTCGTCGATCACCTTGCCGTTGTTCATCACGATGATCCGGTCGAAGTTGCGCAGCGTCGACAGGCGGTGGGCGATCGCGATCACCGTGCGGCCGACCATCAGGCGGTCGAGCGCGCTCTGGATCGCTTCCTCGGATGCGCTGTCGAGCGCGGACGTCGCTTCGTCGAGCAGCAGGATCGGCGCATCCTTCAGGATCGCGCGCGCGATCGCGATACGCTGGCGCTGGCCGCCCGACAGCTTGACGCCGCGGTCGCCGACGATCGTGTCATAGCCTTCCGGCATCGCTTCGATGAACTCCGCGCAGCGGGCGTCGCGCGCGGCGGCGAGCACTTCCTCGCGAGTCGCGTCGGGGCGGCCGTACGCGATGTTGTCGTAGATCGTCCGGTGCAGCAGCGAGATGTCTTGCGGCACGAGCGCGATCGCGTGGCGCAGGCTGTCCTGCGTAATCGTCTTCACGTCCTGGCCGTCGACCTTCACGGCGCCGTCCTGCGTGTCGTAGAAGCGCTGCAGCAGCGCAAGCACGGTCGACTTGCCGGCGCCCGACTTGCCGATCAGGCCGACGCGCTGGCCCGGCTCGATATGGAGTTCGAAGTGGTCGAGGATCGCGCGGCGGTGCGGATACGCGAACGTCACGCGCTCGAAATCGACGCGGCCGCCCTTGGCCGACAGCGGCTGCGCGTCGGAGCTGTCCGGCATCCCGTGCGGCTCGAGCAGCGTCTTGACCGCCTCGGACAGGCGCGCGATGTGCTGCGTGACGTCGACGAGCGCGACCGCGAGATCGCGTGTGCCGTGCAGGATCGTGAAGCCGAGCGAGCTGACGAGCACGATGTCGCCCGACGTCGCGCGGCCCTGATCCCACAGCCACAGCGCCCAGCCGAGCAGGCCGGCGGACAGCATCGCGGTGATCACCGCGTGCAGCAGGCGCAGCTTCTCGAGATAGAGCAGGCTCTGCTGGCGCGCATCCATCTCGGCCTTGACCGTCGCACCGAAGCGCTTCTGCTCGCGCAGCGTCATCCCGAACGCACGCACGAGGCCCATGTTGCCGATCACGTCGACGAGCTCGCCGTCGACCGCCGCGGCCTTCGCCGCGAACGCGTGGTGGCGGGCCGAGCCGCGCCCGGCGAGCTTGAACAGGATGACGGACAGCACGGCCGAACAGCCGAGCAGGCCGGCCGCCATCATCGGATTGACGACGATGATCATCAGGATCGCGCCCATCACCGCGATGCACGGCGGCAGCACGTTCCACGCCATCGTGTTCTCCGACGTGTAGACCGCGTTCGACGTGGCCGTGATGCGGCTCGCCAGCGTGCCGGGCTGCTTTTCGGCGTAGTAGGTGGGCGAATGGCCGATCAGGTACTGGAACAGGTCGCGCCGCAGGTCGCCGGTGACCGCGACGAACGTGTGCGCGGCGAACCAGCCGCCGACGCGCCACAGCAGGTTGTCGGCCGCGATCAGCCCGACGAGCAGCGCGAACGCGCTCCACAGCGGGCCGGGGTGATGCCGCCCGGTCGCCAGCACGTCGATCAGGTGCTTGATCGCGTATTGCGAGCCGAGCGCGCAGCCGACGGCGGCCAGCACGCTGCCGAGCACGATCAGGTGGGCGACGGGATGCAGGCGGATGTAGCGGAACAGGAACGCGATCGGTCGATGCGCGTAGCTCGACAGCTTCGCGTTGTGGGCGTTGCGCTGGGCAGGGGTGAGAGATTCCAAAATATGCGTGCGGTGATTCGGTGAGTGAGCGTGGCGGCTGGATCGCAGGCCGGCGTTCGCCCGGACTGAATAATCCGGCATTGTAAACAAGCCCGCGTGTCGCGCTGCGCGAATCTTGCCTTGGCCAGGGGCTCGCGGTCGATTTTGAGATAAAATCCGGCATCCCGTCCTGCCTCATGTGCCGGAATCACGCTGCCGGCGGTCACGGGGTCAAGGAATGCCAAAAGGGCCTTCCACTCTAGAACGGACGCCCAAGTCCGCGGGTTGCAAAGTGTTGCACCTTTGTAACAAAGTAAAGTGTTTGAAATGTTGTGCGCCGTATCGGGATTAACCCTAGATAATCGGCTCCGGGTTCGATTCCAGGTTTTTTACGAACCCCTGTCAACGGGTCTTCGTTTCAAACGTTCTATGCCTGTCGCGTCGCCGACGCTCCTTGAGCAGCGCGGGTTCGACGCCCCCGGCAGGCTGATTCGTCCGATCTTCGGACGACCTGCATCCAGCCCGGACCGCCGGCAGGTTGCCGACCCATACCTGGTTTTTAGCCGATTTTTTAGGAGTTACGCATGCGAATCGCCCAAATCGCTCCGTTGCACGAAGCGGTGCCCCCGAAACTGTACGGCGGCACCGAGCGAGTGGTGTCCTACCTCACCGAAGCACTTGTCGAGATGGGGCATGACGTCACGCTCTTCGCGAGCGGCGATTCGCAAACCTCCGCGAAGCTCGAAGCCTGCTGGCCGCAGGCGCTGCGCCTCGACCCGACGATCCGCGACGTGATGGCCCCGCACATGCTGCTGCTCGAGCAGGTGCGCCGCCGCGCGGAAGAGTTCGATGTCCTGCACTGCCACATCGACTACTACCCGTTCTCGCTGTTCTCGCGCCAGCCGGTCCCGCATCTGACGACGATGCACGGCCGTCTCGACCTGCCGGAACTGCAGCCGATCTTCAACGCATTCAGCGACGTGCCGGTCGTGTCGATCTCCGACAACCAGCGCATCCCGCTGCCGCAGGCGAACTGGCTGTCGACCGTCTACCACGGCCTGCCGGAAAACCTGCTGACGCCGATCCCGAACGTGAAGCCGAGCTACCTCGCGTTCCTGGGCCGCATCTCGCCGGAGAAGCGCGTCGACACGGCGATCCGCATCGCCGAGCAGGCCGGCCTGCCGATCAAGATCGCCGCGAAGCTCGACAAGGCTGACCGCGCGTACTACGAAGAGAAGATCAAGCCGCTGTTCGCGCTGCCGCACGTCGAGTACATCGGCGAAATCAGCGAGTCGGAAAAGACCGAATTCCTCGGCAACGCGCATGCGCTGCTGTTCCCGATCGACTGGCCGGAGCCCTTCGGCCTGGTGATGATCGAGGCGATGGCCTGCGGCACGCCGGTGATCGCGTTCAAGCGCGGCTCGGTGCCGGAAGTGATCGACAACGGCGTGTCGGGCTTCGTCGTCGAAGACGAGCTGTCGGCCGTTGCCGCGCTCAAGCGCCTCGATACGCTGCCGCGCGAGAAGGTCCGCGCCGCGTTCGAAGCCCGCTTCTCGTCGAAGGTGATGGCGCAGAACTACGTGAAAGGCTACGAGGAACTGCTGCGCCAGAAGCGTCGCACGGTGCTGCGCGAAGTCAACGCAAGCTGATTGCGGGCCGCCGCCGCGCTGCGGCGCGCGGCTTGCCATCGACGCCCCGTCCGGGTTCCCGGCGGGGCGTTGTCACATCCACGGCGCGGATCTGTTGTATTCTCGCCGCGCCCGACGCTGCGAACGGCCCCCGAAGCGGCCCGGCAGGGCATCCGTCCGTCTGTCCAGACGGTAATGTCCCTATAATGGCCGTGCCGTGAAATCCGGCCCCGCACGAATAACCAGAGGAGAGCAGTCTTGGCGAGAACGAAATCCACGCGCGCAGCGCCGGCCCCCGGCGCCGGTGTGATCTTCGCGTTGCGTGCGATCGGTCTCGTGCTGCTCGCGCGCTGGCTGTTCTCGATGTCCCAGATGGGCTATCGCTCGTCGCTGTCGGCGATGGTGTCGTCACCCTGGGCGTTCATCTACCTTCTCCTGATCTTCCTGCTGCTCGCGCTGCCGGGCGCCGTCGCGCGCGCCGAACGGCCGTTCCATCCGCTGCCGCAATGGCTGCGCCAGGCGCTGCGCGTGTTCGCGCTGATCGGTTTGCTGTTCGCGGTCTGGTCGATCGGCATGTTCGTCTGGGTTGACGGCTGGCGCCTCGCGCTGCAGGCGGTGACGGCGACCAACGGCTGGCTCGTTGCCGCACCGGCGCTTTATGCGGCGATCGTCTGGATCTGCCGCCCGCGGCCGCTGTGGCGGACCAACGTGGCCGCGCGCCGCTTCGCGGTCGGCCGTTATGCGATTTCGCTCGACGTGCTGACGCGCACCGCGATCGTGTGGATGGAAAGCCGCAAGGTTGGCCAATACGATGCGCGCGAACTGTCGGTGCGCTGGCCCGGCCGGGCGGCGCCTGCCGCAGGCGACGGTGCCGCGGACGCGCAGCCGGCCGTCGTGCCGCCGCGCCGCGGCAGCCTGTTCAATCGGCCGAAGGTCGAACTGCTGTGGGATTCGCCGGCGGCCGTCGGCCATAACCGGCAGATCGTCATGCGCGCGCCGCTCGCGACCGAAGGCGACCGCGTCGCGGTGCTCGCGCTCGACGCCGCGCTCAAGCAGATCGTCTGACAAGGCCCGCGCACGGCGTGCGGGCGACAAGGAGGCGAGATGATCGTCCGTTGGTTGCTGGCTGCCGTTCACCTGAGTGCGTTCGGCGTCGCGTTTGCCGCGATTGCGGGGCGTAACCGCGCGTTGCGCCGGCTCATCGCGTCGGCGCAGGCGGCCGACTTGCCCGGCGTATTCAAGGCGGATGCCGCGTGGGGGCTATCGGCGCTCGTGCTGATCGCGACGGGCATGATGCGCGCGTTCGGCGGTTTCGAGAAAGGCGCCGCGTACTACCTGCACGAACCGCTCTTTCACCTGAAGATGACCGCGCTCGTGCTGATCCTGCTGCTCGAGGTCGTGCCGATGCTCGGGCTGATCCGGTGGCGCATCGCCGCGCGGCAGCAGCAGATGCCCGATCTTGGCCGTGCGCGCACCTATGTGCGGATCGGCCATTGGCAGGCGGTGCTCGTGATCGTCATCGTGTTCGCCGCGTCGGGGATGGCGCGGGGGATTGGGGCGGCCGGCTAGGCCTGGCTGGGTAGGTGCGGCCGGGTAGGGCCGGCCCCAGCTCGACCGGGCGACCCTGCCGCCCGGCGGCACCCGCACTCAGCGCACGAGGCAGGGGCGCTTGTTGTTGAAGGTCCAGCCCGGAATCAAATACTGCATCGCCGCCGCGTCGTCACGGGCACCGAGCCCGTGCTGCTTGTACAACTCGTGCGCGACCGCGACGGCATCCATGTCGATATCGATGCCGAGCCCCGGCCGTTTCGGCACTTCCACCAGCCCGTTCTCGATCTTCAGCGGTTCGCGCGTCAGCCGCTCGCCGTCCTGCCAGATCCAGTGCGTGTCGATCGCGGTGACCTGGCCCGGCGCGGCGGCCGCGACGTGCGTGAACATCGCGAGCGACACGTCGAAATGGTTGTTCGAATGCGAGCCCCACGTGAGGCCCCAGTCGCGGCACATCTGCGCGACGCGCACCGAACCCTGCATCGTCCAGAAGTGCGGGTCGGCGAGCGGGATGTCGACGGCCTGCAACTGCACCGCGTGACCCATTTGCCGCCAGTCGGTCGCAATCATGTTGGTGGCGGTCGGTAGCCCCGTCGCGCGGCGGAATTCGGCCATCACCTCGCGGCCCGAGTAGCCGTTCTCCGCGCCGCATGGATCTTCCGCGTACGCGAGCACGTGATGCTGGTCGCGGCACAGCCGCACGGCCTCGTCGAGCGACCACGCACCGTTCGGGTCGAGCGTCACGCGCGCGTCGGGGAAGCGCTCGGCGAGCGCCGTCACGGCCTCGATCTCGCTCGCGCCTTCGAATACGCCGCCCTTCAGCTTGAAGTCGTTGAAGCCGTAGCGCGCATGCGCGGCCTCGGCCAGCCGCACGACGGCCTCGGGCGTCAGCGCGGCTTCGTCGCGCACGCGCGTCCAGTCGTCGGTCGCGCCGCTGCCGTCGCGGTAGGCGAGTGCGGTCTTCGTGCGATCGCCGATGTAGAACAGGTAGCCGAGCATTTCGACGCGCTCGCGTTGCTGGCCCTCGCCGAGCAGCGCGGCGACCGGCACGCCGAGATGCTGGCCGAGCAGGTCGAGCAGCGCGGCTTCGAGCGCGGTGACCGCGTGGATCGTCGTGCGCAGGTCGAAGGTCTGCAGCCCGCGGCCGCTCGCGTCGCGGTCGGCGAAGGTGCGCCGCACGTCGTTGAGCACCGCGTGGTAATTGCCGACCGGCTGGCCGACGACGAGTGCGCGCGCATCGTCGAGCGTGCGTCGGATACTTTCGCCGCCCGGGACTTCGCCGACGCCGGTGCGGCCCGCGCTGTCCTTCAGGATCACGAGGTTGCGGGTGAAGAACGGGCCGTGTGCGCCGCTCAGGTTGAGCAGCATGCTGTCGTGGCCGGCGACCGGAATCGCTTGCAGGTCGACGATACGCGGCGTGTCGTGGGAGGGCGAGGCAGTGACGGCGTTCATGGGCGGCGATGGCGAAAGGGTGGGCAATGCCGTGCGGCAAAAGCTTTGCCGCGCGCGACGGGAGGTGCGATCATTCGACAACCGACATGCGCGGCGCGCAAGCCCCGCAGGTCGACGCAACCCGAAACGGGGTGGGAGCGACAACCTGACCAGCGGAGCGCAGAACGCGAACGCTGGCTGATCGTAAGACATGGGACCAGGCGGCGCAGGAGTGCTCGCTTGAGTCGACAGGAGATCCGTGTTTCGATCATCAGTCGTCGGATGACTTGTGACGCAGTATAATGAATCATCGGCTTTCGCTCAAACCCCGCGTAAACCCTCGGCTCACATTACGATCATTCAAAAAGGAACCGGCCTCATGTCCGTGCCTACGCTTCCCGCAGCGCCGCGCCGTCGCGCACGCAGCCTCGCACAAGATGTCGTCGACGCGCTGACCGCGCAGATCGAAAACGGCACGCTGCGTCCCGGCGACAAGCTGCCGACCGAAACCGAAGTCATGGCGGCGCAGGGGGTGAGCCGGACGGTCGTGCGCGAGGCGATCTCGCGGATGCAGGCGAGCGGCCTCATCGAGACGCGCCACGGCATCGGCAGCTTCGTGCTGGAGCCGTCGCGCCGCCAGACGCTCGGCATCGACCCGGCGACGATCACGACGCTGCGCGACGTGCTCGCGGTGCTGGAACTGCGCATCAGCCTCGAGAGCGAATGCGCGAGCCTTGCCGCGCAACGCGCGAACGATACCGACCTGGCCGCGCTGCGGCGCGCGCTCGACGCGATCGCATCGGGGGCGGGCGGCGGCCGCGACACGGCGCAGCTCGACTTCCAGTTCCACCTGCAGATCGCGCAGTCCACCGGCAACCGCTATTTCGTCGACATCATGACGCAGCTCGGCACGTCGATCATTCCGCGCACGCGCGTGAATTCGGCCCGCTTTGCCGGCGACGATCTGGAGCGCTACGTCGGCCGGCTGAACCACGAGCACGAGGATATCTACGAGGCGATCGCGCGCCACGACCCGGAAGCGGCACGTGCGGCGATGCGCACGCACCTCACCAACAGCCGCGAACGGCTGCGCCGCGCGCACGAGGCGGCCGAAGCCGAGGCCGGCTGACGCACCGGGCGGCGCGGCCCACGGTGCCGCCGGCCGGTCGAATCGCCTCAACATCAGTCGTCATACAAGATCGATCTCCCTTCATTGATCGCCGGGGCCGGGCGGCGTTGCCGCCGCCGGCCGCCGGCACTGCCGATCAGCCTCCCTTCGTCGTGATCGTCTTCCACGCGCCGCTCTTCACCTGGTACAGCGTCGACATCCCGCTCTTCAGCGAGCCGTCGTTCGCGAACGAGATGCGGCCGGTCACGCCTTCGAAGTCGATCTTCTTCAGCGCCGGGCGATAGACCTTCGGGTCGGTCGAGCCGGCCGCCTGCATCGCCTTGATCGCCGCCCACGCCGCGTCGTAGCCGAACTGCGCGTACGACAGCACGTCGACGCCGAAGCGCTTCTTGAAACGCGCCTCGAAATCCTTCCCTTGCGGCAACTCGTCGAGCGGCCGGCCGTATTCCCACGCCATCGCCCCTTCGGCGGCCGGGCCCGCGATCTTGATGAACTCGTTGTCCTTCACGCCGCCGCCGCCGACGAACTGCGCGTTCAGCCCGAGCTGGCGCATCTGCTTGATGAAGTTCGCGGCGAGCGAATCGAGGCCGCCGAAGAAGATCAGGTCGGGATTCTTCGCCTTCAGGCTCGTGATCTGCGCGCGGAAGTCGACCGCCTGGTTGCTGGTGAATTCGCGGCCGATGAGGTTCCCGCCCGCCGCCTTCACGGCCTTCTCGAACTCGTCGGCCTCGCCCTGGCCGAACGCGGTGCGGTCGTCGATGATCGCGATGCGCTTCGCCTTCGTCACGTCGACCGCGTACTTGCCCGCGTTGCCCGCGTTCTGGCCGTCGGTCGCGATCACCATGAACATGTTCGCGAGCCCGCGCGCGGTGAGCGTCGGGTTGGTCGCGGCCGGATCGATCACCGGGATGCCGGCCTTGTCGTAGACGACCGATGCCGGAATCGTCGTCCCCGAGTTGAAGTGGCCGACCACGACCGACACGTTCTGGTCGACGAGCGCCTGCGCGGCCTGCACGCCGATGCGCGGGTCGGCCTGGTCGTCCTGCACGACGAGGTTGAAGTGGACAGGCTTGCCGGCGATCTGCACTTTCTGCGCGGCGGCATCGTCGAGTGCAAGCTGCACGCCGTTCTGCAGATCCTTGCCGTAACCGGCGTTCACACCGGTGAGCGGCGCGGCGAAGCCGACCTTCACGTCGGTCGTATCGGCGGCCTGGGCGGCCTGTTGCGAGAGGAGAGCAAGCGCGGATGCAATCGACACCGACAGCAGGGAATGACGGAATTTCATGTTGTTCCTCTTGTTCGACACCTGCGAGTGAGTACCGCATGCGCCCGGGCGGGCCGGACGCGTGCGACGGGCGGGCGGTTCGACCGCTTCTCGGAATCGGGCGGGGAGGTCGGCATCGTTATCCTCGGAAGAATCTCCCGTCAGGCTCTGCGAAGAAGCGCCCCGATCGCCTCGATATATAGGTCGCCGATATGCCCGGGTCTTGGCAATTCGCCGCGCATTCGGTGCGGATTTGCGCATAGCTTCCGCGCGTGCGGCGGCAGCCGGTATCGGGAGTTTCCCGTCGCGAACGGAGCGGGCGGAGAGGAGGGGGAGACAGGAAGGCGGCGCGGCCCGCCGGGGCCGCGCCGCGCACGCGACGCCGTCAGTCGGACAGGGCGTCCGATGCGGCTTCGGCATCGTCGTGCGATGCGTGCGTGCGGATCAGGGGATCACTGGTGCTCGGGCGGCCGGTTTCGACGTGCCCCGCGAAGCGGCGCAGGAAGCCGAGCAGACGGCCGTCGCTGACGGTCAGGTCGTACCAGCCGTGGCTGCCGCGCAGATCCCAGTAGTCGTCGACGTGCTGGCCCGGTGCGAGGTCGAACGTGCGCGCGCGGCCGTGGCCGTACGCGTTCGTGACCTTGAGCCGCACGGCCTTGTGGCCGCGGTTCATCAGGCGCAGCGTGATGTTGCCGTTCGCGACGTCGTAGCCGTAGATCACCTCGGGGTTCACGTTCGCGCTGCCGACGCCGGTCGCGAACGGGCCGCGGAAATGGCAGTAGAAGCCGTTCGGGCCGTACACGTCGAGGTCGTACAGGCCGAGCGACGCCGCGGCGCTCCACGTGTCGGCGATCCGCTTGCCGGCTTCGACCGTGTACGCCCACGGGCCGTCGAGGCGATTGCGCGACTGTACCTGGAACGCGGCGCCTGCCCGGCCCGTGTTCGCGAAGGTCAGCCGGAACAGCCCGTTCACCGATTCGACGCGGCCGTGCACGAACAGCTCGTACGGCAGCGCGCGCGCCGGACGCAGCCCGGCCTCCTGCTTCGGCAGCTTCTGCAGCACCGGCGGCACGGGGATGTAGTCGGGATGGCGCAGGCGGTCGGGCGGCGCATAGCTGCTCGTATCCGGCAACGTCGGCCAGCCGGCATCGGCCGTGGCGAAATCGAACGCGGCGGTCAGGTCGCCGCACACCGCGCGGCGCCACGGCGAGATGTTGCCGGCCTTGACCGGGTATTGCGCGCCGAAACGTGCCTCGATGAATTGCAGCAGCGACGTGTGATCGTAGGTCTGCGAGCAGACCCAGCCGCCCTTCGTCCACGGCGACACGACGAGCATCGGCACGCGCGGCCCGAGCCCGTACGGGCCGGCCATGTGCGATGCGTCGCCGGGGAACACCTCGTTGGTCGTCGCGACCGTCGACAGCCCGTTGTCGCGCGACTGCGGCGCGACCGTCGACAGCCCGTTGTCGCGCGACTGCGGCGCGAACGGCGGCTGCACGTGGTCGAAGAAGCCGTCGTTTTCGTCGTACGTGATGAAGAGCGCGGTCTTGCTCCATACCTCCGGGTTCGACACGAGCGCCTTCAGCACCTGCTCGATGTACCACGCGCCGTAGTTCGCCGGCCAGTTCGGGTGCTCGGAATACGCTTCCGGCGCGCAGATCCACGACACCTGCGGCAGCGTGCCGTTCTTCACGTCCTGCTGCAGGATGTCGAACAGCGTGCCGCCCGCGCTGATGTTGGTGCCGGTGCGCGCCTTGTCGTACAGCGGCGTGCCGGGCAGCGCGGTGCGGTACTGGTTGAAGTAGAGCAGCGAGTTGTCGCCGTAGTTGCCGATGTACGGGTTCTGCGTCCAGCCCCACGACCCGGCGGCGTTCAGGCCGGTGCCGACGTCCTGGTAGATCTTCCACGACACGCCGGCGTTCTCGAGCACTTCCGGATAGGTCGTCCAGCCGTAGCCCGCTTCCTCGTTGCCGAGCACGGGGCCACCGCCCATGCCGTCGTTGCCGACGTAGCCCGTCCACATGTAGTAGCGGTTCGGGTCGGTCGAGCTCGGGATCGCGCAGTGGTACGCGTCGCAGATCGTGAACGCGTCGGCGAGCTGGTAGTGGAACGGGATGTCGTCGCGCTTCAGGTACGCCATCGTCGTGGTGCCCTTGTTCGGCACCCACTGGTCGTAGCGGCCCTTGTTCCAGGCGGCGTGCATGTCCTGCCAGCCGTGCGGCAGGTCCTGCAGGAACTGCAGGCCGAGCTTGTCCGCGCCCGGGTGGAACGGCAGCAGCTCGGCCGGGCCGACCGGCTGGTGGAACACCGACTTGCCGTTCGCGAGGCGCAGCGGACGCGGGTCACC
The DNA here is from genome assembly GCF_030482505.1 of Burkholderia sp. AU45274. Lineage (NCBI taxonomy): Bacteria > Pseudomonadati > Pseudomonadota > Betaproteobacteria > Burkholderiales > Burkholderiaceae > Burkholderia > Burkholderia sp. AU45274. The sequence goes on from NZ_JAUJQE010000006.1 coordinate 84,683, forward strand.
GAAGCCGCGGACACCGCGCATCGTGCCGAAGTAGTGGTCGAACGAGCGGTTCTCCTGCATCAGGATCACGATGTGTTCGATATCGCGGATGGTGCCGGTGCGGCGGTTCGCAGGAATCGCAAGCGCATCGCGAATCACGGGGGGGAACAGGTTCAGCGCGGCGGCGCCGGCGGTGCCGGCAGCGACGCGCAGGAAGTCACGACGGTTCGATCGGGTCATGGTCGTTATCGTGCGGTAAAGGGGGGAGCCGATTGGCAGGACCTGCTGGAAGGGCGCGCCCGGGTCGCAGGATGCGGCTGCGCCGGGTGGTGCCGCCGCGAGCATAGCGAGAAATCGGTGTCATTCATGTGAAGTCCGGAAACGTTTGCATCCGCGTCGAAGCGATATCGAAGCGGCGTCGGGCGAATGTCGCCAGCGGTCGCGGTGCGGCAGGGATGAGGCGGGAAAGCGATGTGGCGCTGGATGCGCGCCGGTGAAGCGCAGGGCGATGCCGGCGTGTCAGGCGTCCGTGACCCACGCGCCGAACCATTCGCTCGGGCGCGCGATTTCGTCCTGCGCGGCGACGAGTTCGAGCTCGTAGCGGCGCGCATCGTAGGTGGCCTTCACGACCGCGTGCACGGCCGCGAGCGTGTGCTCGAATGCCGCGCGCACGGAGTCGCCGCGCAGCCGGCAGGCGACGAAAATCGCGCTGGTCAGGTCGCCGACGCCGACCGGATGGCGCGGAAACGCGTACAGGGGGCGCTGGCCGATCCACGCTTCGGTTTCGGTGACCGCGAGCATGTTGAAACGATCGGCGGGGCTGTTGCGGTCGTGCAGGTGCTTGACGAGGATGATCTGCGGGCCGCGACGGATCAGCGAGCGGCAGGCTTCGACGGCTTCGGCGACGGTTTCGATGCGCCGCCCGGCGAGCTTCTGCAGTTCGGTGTGGTTCGGCGACATGCCGTCCGCGAGCGCCGGCACCTCCTGGACCATGAATTCCTCGACGCCGGGCTCGGGCCGGATGCCGCCCGTCTGGCCCATCGCCGGATCGCAGAAGTACCACGCGTTCGGATTCATCGCCTTCACCGAGCGGACGATCTCGATAGCCGCACGCGCCTGCGGCGGCGAACCGAGGAAGCCGGACAGCACGGCGTCGCAGCGCTTGAGTGCGCCGATCGCCGCGATGCCGTCGACGAGCTGCTCCATCTTCGCGGCATCGATCGCGCTGCCGGCCCAGTGACCGTACTGCATGTGATTCGACAACTGGACGGTATTGAGCGGCCAGACGTTGACGCCGAGGCGCTGCATCGGGAACACGGCCGCACTGTTGCCGGCATGGCCGTAGATGACGTGCGACTGAATGCTGAGGACGTTTTTCATGGGAAGCGCCTGCACGCGTTTCAGGGTCACGTCACACGATACCCGAGTTCGTCGCGGGCGCGGAAGTCGCGCGGCGCCGGAGTGTTGCGCGCCGTCGTCAGCGCGACCGCGTAGAATCGCGGGGCGCGAGAACGGCCCGGCCGCCCGCGTGCGTCTCCAATCACCGTGATCGCCATGCTTTCGATTCGCAAGATGTTGTTTGCCGCGCGCGCCGCCGTGCTCGGCGCGGGTGTCGCCGTCGCGTGCGCCGTGCCTGCCATGGCGGCCGCCGCATCGCCCGCCGGCAACGACGGGCCCGTGTATGGCCCGCGCCTGGAAGGGTTCGCCTATCCGGCGCCCGTGCATCTCTACACGTTCGTGTCGCAGCGCGAAACCCTCGAGATGGCCTACCTCGATGTGCAGCCGGCCCACCCGAACGGCCGCACCGTCGTGCTGCTGCACGGGAAGAACTTCTGCGCGGCGACCTGGGAGGACACGATCGGCGTGCTGAGCCGCGCCGGCTATCGCGTGATCGCGCCGGACCAGATCGGTTTCTGCAAGTCGTCGAAGCCCGATCGTTACCAGTACAGCTTCCAGCAGCTCGCACGCAATACGCATGCGCTGCTCGAATCGGTGGGGGTGAAGTCGGCGACGATCGTCGGCCACTCGACGGGCGGGATGCTCGCGATGCGCTACGCGCTGATGTATCCGAAGGCGACCGACCAGCTCGTGCTCGTGAACCCGATCGGCCTCGAGGACTGGAAGGCGCTCGGCGTGCCGCCGCTGCCGGTCGACTACTGGTATGCGCGCGAGCTGAAGACCACGGCCGACGGCATTCGCCGCTACGAGCAGGGCACGTACTACGCGGGCAAGTGGTCGCCGTCGTACGAGCGCTGGGTGCAGATGCTGGCCGGGATGTACCGTGGCGTCGGTCGCGACGCGGTCGCATGGAACTCCGCGCTGATCTACGACATGATCCTCACGCAACCGGTGGTCTATGAACTCGGCGCGATCCGCGTGCCGACGCTGCTGATGATCGGCGACAAGGACACGACCGCGATCGGCAAGGACGTCTCGCCGCCCGACGTGCATGCGAAGCTCGGCCGCTACCCGGAACTCGCGAAGCGCACGCAGGCGGCGATCCCCGGCGCGCAGCTCGTCGAGTTCCCGGCGCTCGGCCACGCGCCGCAGATCCAGGATCCGGACGCGTTCCACAAGGCGCTGCTCGACGGGCTGGAGGCCGTGCACCCGCAGTGATGCGGGGCCGGCCGCAGGCGGCCCGGGCGCGCGCCGTCAGCGCGCTTCGCTCGCGAGCTCGTCGCGGATCTGCGCGGTCAATTCGAACGAGCGCAGCCGTGCCGCATGATCGTAGATCTGCGCGGTGACGATCAGCTCGTCGGCTCCCGTCTGCGCGATGCGGTCGCGCAGCTTGTCGCGCACCGTGTCGCGCGAGCCGACCGCCGCGAACGACAGCGAATGCGCAACGGTCGCGAGTTCGAGCTCGTTTGCCTCGAGCACGTCGACCGGCGGCGGCAGCTTGCCCGGCGTGCCGCGCCGCAGATTGATGAACTGCTGCTGCAGCGACGTGAACAGGCGCCGCGCCTCGTCGTCGGTATCGGCGACGAACACGTTGACGCCGACCATCGCATGCGGCTTCGGCCATGCGGCCGACGGCCGGTACTGCGCACGATAGATCTCGAGCGCGCGCATCAGGTAATCGGGCGCGAAGTGCGACGCGAACGCGAACGGCAGCCCGAGCATCGCGGCGAGCTGGGCGCTGAACAGGCTCGAGCCGAGCAGCCACACGGGCACGTCGAGCCCTGCGCCGGGCACCGCGCGCACGCGCTGGCCGGGCACCGGCTCCGCGAAGTAGCGCTGCAGCTCGGCGACATCATCCGGAAACGAGTCGGCGCTGCCGATCAGGTCGCGGCGCAGCGCGCGCGACGTGGTCTGGTCGGTGCCGGGCGCGCGGCCGAGGCCGAGGTCGATGCGCCCCGGATACAGCGACGCGAGCGTGCCGAACTGCTCGGCGATCACCAGCGGCGCGTGGTTCGGCAGCATGATGCCGCCCGACCCGACCCGGATCGTCCGCGTGGCGCCCGCGACATGGCCGATCACGACGGCCGTTGCCGCGCTCGCGATGCCGGGCATGTTGTGATGCTCGGCGAGCCAGTAGCGCTGGTAACCCCAGCGCTCCGCGTGCTGCGCGAGATCGACGGTGTTGCGGAATGCCTGGGAGGCGTCGGCGCCGGCCGGAATGGGGGCGAGATCGAGTACGGAAAACGGAGTCATCGGATGGCCTTCGAAAGGGGCGCGCGCGGTGATGCGCTGACGCAACAAATGCCAAGGATTTTGCCAAAGGGTTCCGGAACGTGCTGGCGGCGGCCCGATACCCATGCGCGGTTCAGGGGTGCAGGGTCGAATTCGGCGGTCGTTGCAAAAATCAATCTAATCGCCGATTAATTACCGTTCTTTACGGCGATTGGATGTGAATCCGCATCGACGTACAAATTTGCACGAAACGTAGTCTTTTCAAGACTGCAATACGCCTGCAAACCGCTTACGCTAACGTGAACGCGGGTGCGCCCAAATGGTTCGCCGACTGCGCAGCTTTGCCGGAATTGCACCAGTCCGTTTCTCGTAGCGCCGAGCGCGGGGTGCCGCAGGCTGCTAAAATCCGGCGCCTACCCATGTTGTGCCGAAGGTAGCCATACGAATCTTCCCGCATCCCGTCCGGGCGTCGCGCGGAGATACACCACGCGAAGCCGGGCATGGCCGTATCCGAAGGATGGGTCGAGCCTCCCCCATATACAGGCGCTGCTGGAACAAGGAGTCGGGTCGTGCCCGCGTTCGTCGTTGTCGGAATACCGAATCACGCTCAATCATGCTCAAGCGTTCTCCATGGCGTTCAGGTCGCCGGGAGGCGTCGCGCATGACGGCAACCGCAACGATGCTCGACTGGCTCCTGATCGTCTTCACGCTGGCCGCGGCCGGCTATGCGCTCGTCGCCGCGTTCGCACCGCGGCCGCGTACGCCGCGCACGGCCGTGCGCGACGGCTTCGAGCCGGTCAGCGTGCTCAAGCCGCTGTGCGGCGCGGAGCCGCACCTGTACGAAAACCTCGCGACGTTCTGTGAGCAGCGCCATCCGCGGTATGAAGTGCTGTTCGGCGTCGCGTCGGCGGCCGATCCGGCGATTGCCGTGGTCGAACGGCTGCGCGCCGATTATCCGGAGTGCGACATCACGCTCGTGATCGACGCGCGCGTGCACGGCAAGAACCTGAAGGTCAGCAACCTGATCAACCTCGCCGAGCGCGCGAAGTACGGCCGCATCGTGATCGCGGACAGCGACATCGCGGTGAAGCCCGACTATCTGGAGTGCGTGACGGCGCCGCTCGCCGACGTGTCGGTCGGTGTCGTCACGTGCCTGTATCATGCGCGCAGCGTCGGCGGGTTCTGGACGCGGATCGGCGCGCAGTTCGTCGACGCATGGTTCGCCCCGTCGGTCCGGATCACGCACCTCGGCCGCTCGAGCCGCTTCGGCTTCGGCGCGACGCTCGCGCTGACGCGCGACACGCTCGACCGGATCGGCGGCTTTCCCGCGCTGAAGGACGAACTGGCCGACGATTTCTGGCTGGCCGAGCTGCCGCGCCGGCTCGGGCGACGCACCGTGCTGTCGGAGGTCGAGGTCGCGACCGACGTGATCGAACCGTCGTTCGGGCCGCTGTGGCACCGCGAGACGCGCTGGCTGCGCACGATCCGTTCGCTGAACCCGGCCGGCTTCGCGTTCCTGTTCATTACGTTTACCGTGCCGTGGCTCGCGATCGGCGCGGCGCTCGCGCTGCGCCTCGACGGCACCTTCGCCGGCGCGCTGGCGGGCTGGGCGGCCGTGGTGGGCGCGTTCGGGCGGCTCGTGCTGCACGCCCGCGGTGAAGATGGCTGGCGCGCGTTCTGGCGCGACCTGCCGCTCGTCGCGGTGCGCGACACGCTGCTCGCGCTCGAGTGGCTCGCGGCCGTGTTCGGCACGCACGTGGTGTGGCGCGGCGCGAGGATGACGGTCGTCGGTGGCGAACGCGCGACGGCGGCGGTGGAAGCAGTGGACGGCCGCTAGGGCCGTTCCGACCGAACCCGGCCCGAGGGCCGAGACGCGCTGCGCGGCGAGGCCGCGCGGCGCGACATGACAGAGAGGCGGGCGCCGGCAGGGCGGCCCGCGGTTTTTTGACTGAATCGTTGTGACGAATCGAACTATGCAGGCTACCGGAGCATTCATGAAAACGCTGTTCTTGCAGGCCCCTTCGTATGACGGCTTCGACGGCGGAGCCGGGTCGCGCTATCAGGCGAAGCGCGAAATCCGTTCCTTCTGGTATCCGACGTGGCTCGCGCAGCCGGCCGCGCTCGTGCCGGGCAGCCGCGTCGTCGACGCACCGGCCGACGGCCTGTCGGTCGAGGAAACGCTGAAGATCGCCAACGACTACGACCTCGTGATCATCCACACGAGCACGCCGTCGTTCCCGACCGACGCGATGTTCGCGCAGGACCTGAAGAAGATGAAGCCGTCGATGCTGGTCGGCATGGTCGGCGCGAAGGTGATGGTCGATCCGCACAACTCGCTCACGGCGAGTGACGCAATCGACTTCGTGTGCCGCGAGGAATTCGACTACACCTGCAAGGAAATCGCCGAAGGCAAGCCGTTCCCCGAGATCAAGGGCTTGAGCTGGCGCGCGAAGGACGGCTCGATCGAGCACAACGAAGCGCGTCCGATCCTCGAGAACATGGACGAACTGCCGTTCGTCGCGCCCGTCTACAAACGCGACCTGAAGATCGACAACTACTTCATCGGCTACCTCAACTATCCGTACGTGTCGATCTACACGGGCCGCGGCTGCAAGTCGCGCTGCACCTTCTGCCTGTGGCCGCAGACGGTCAGCGGCCATCGCTACCGCACGCGCTCGGTCGAGAACGTGCTCGCGGAAGCGAAGTGGATCCGCGACAACATGCCGGAAGTGAAGGAACTGATGTTCGACGACGACACCTTCACCGACGACCTGCCGCGCGCTGAAGCCATCGCCATCGGCCTGGGCAAGCTCGGCATCACGTGGTCGTGCAACGCGAAGGCGAACGTGCCGTACAAGACGTTGAAGGTCATGAAGGAAAACGGCCTGCGCCTGCTGCTGGTCGGCTTCGAATCCGGCGACGACCAGATCCTCGTGAACATCAAGAAGGGCGTGCGCACCGATTTCGCGCGCCGCTTCAGCGCGGACTGCAAGAAGCTCGGCATCAAGATCCACGGCACCTTCATCCTCGGCCTGCCGGGCGAGACGCAGGAGACCATCAAGAAGACGATCGAGTACGCGAAGGAAATCAATCCGCATACGATCCAGGTCTCGCTCGCCGCACCGTATCCGGGCACGACGCTCTACAAGCAGGCCGTGGAAAACGGCTGGATGGAAGAGAACAAGACCATCAACCTGGTGAGCAAGGAAGGTGTGCAGCTCGCGGCGATCGGCTATGCGCACCTGTCGCGCGACGAGATCTATCACCACCTCGAGCAGTTCTATCGCCAGTTCTACTTCCGCCCGTCGAAGATCTGGGAGATCGTCCGCGAGATGCTGACGAGCTGGGACATGATGAAGCGCCGCCTGCGCGAAGGTGTCGAGTTCTTCCGCTTCCTGCGCGCACACGAGGCCTGATTCATGGCGACGCAGCCGGCGGCGCGGGCGCTGATCTTCACCGCGGACGACTTCGGGCTGCACCCGCGTGTCAACGCGGCGGTCGAGCGCGCGCACCGCGACGGCGTGCTGAATGCCGCCAGCCTGATGGTCGGCGCGCCCGCCGCGCACGATGCGATCGAGCGCGCGCGGCGGCTGCCGTCGCTCGCGGTCGGCCTGCATCTCGTCCTCGCGGACGGGCCGGCCACGCTGCCCGCACGTGAGATTCCCGCGCTCGTCGGCCCCGACGGGCGGTTCGGCGATGCGATGGCGAAGGACGGCTGCCGCTTCTTCTTCCTGCCGCACGTGCGGGCGCAGCTGCGCCGCGAGATTCGCGCGCAGTTCGACGCGTTCGCGGCGAGCGGCTTGCCGCTCGACCACGTGAACGCGCACAAGCATTTCCATCTGCATCCGACCGTCCTGTCGCTGATCATCGAGATCGGCCGCGACTACGGGTTGCGCGCGGTGCGGCTGCCGTACGAGACGAGCGCGCCCGCGCTGCTCAAGCCGTGGATCGCGCTCGTGCGCGCGCGGCTCGACCGCGCGGGGCTCGCGCACAACGACTACGTGGTCGGCATCGAGCATACGGGCGCGATGGACGAGGCCGTGCTGCTCGATGCGCTCGCCAAGCTGCCGCCGGGTGTCGGCGAGATCTACTGCCATCCGGCCGAAGCCGGCGACGGCCCGATCACGCCGACGATGGCCGGCTACCGTCCGGCGGACGAACTCGATGCGCTGCTGTCGCCGCGCGTCGCGGCCGCGTTGAAGGCGGCGGGCGTCGCGACCGGCGGCTTTGCCGACGTGTTCGGCCAGCCCGCCGCACGGCGCGCCGCGCCGGCGTCGCGCGCACCGGGAGCGCAGCCGTCATGACCAAGTGGATCAAATGGCTCGGCTGGCCGCTCGGCATCGGCATCCTGCTCGCGCTGGGGCTGCACGAAGGCATCGGCGACGTGTCGCAGATGCTCGCGCGCGCCGGTTACGCGTTGCTGTGGCTCGTGCCGTTTCATGCGCTGCCGCTGCTGCTCGACGCCTACGCGTGGCACCTGCTGCTCGACAAGCGCTCGTCGCTGCCGTTCCTGTGGTGGATCGCGACCGTGCGCGAGGCCGTGAACCGGCTGCTGCCGGTGGTCGGGATCGGCGGCGAGATCGTCGGCATCCGCCTCGCGCGCTGGCAGGTGCCCGACGCGAGCCGCGTGACGGCATCGGTGATCGTCGAGTTGCTCGTGACGATCGTCGTCCAGTATGCGTTCGCCGCGCTCGGTCTCGTGCTGCTGCTCGCGACGACGGACAGCATGGGCGGCGGCACGATCGGTCTCGCGTTGCTGCTCACGCTGCCGCTGCCGGTGCTCGGCGTCGTGCTGATGCGCCGTGGCGGCATCTTCCATGCGATCGAGCGTTTCGCGGGCCGCCTGCTCGGCGATTCGCACCGGCTGCTGCAGGGCGTCGACGGCAAGCGGCTCGACGCCGACATCGATGGGCTGATGTCGCGCACGGGCCTGCTGTTCAGCGCATTCTTCTGGCAGCTGGCCGGCTACGTGCTCGGCGCGCTCGAGATCTACTGGGCGCTCGCGCTGCTCGGCCATCCGGTGTCGATCGGCGGCGCGATCGCGATCGAGGCGATGGCGCAGGCCGTGCGCCATGCGGCATTCATGGTGCCGGGCGGCCTCGGCGTACAGGAGGCGACCGTCGTGCTGCTCGCGCAGATGTTCGGCGTCGACCGCGAGACGGCGCTGTCGCTCGCGCTGGTCAAGCGCGGCCGCGAGGTGCTGTTCGGCTGCCTGGCGCTCGGTTCGTGGCAACTGGCCGAACTCATGCGCACGCGGCGCCGTATCGACGTGCCGCCGGCCGTGCCACGGGCGCCGCAAGCGACGAGCCGCACGACCCGGGCCGATACCGAAACCGAAACGATGCATTGAACGCGAGACGGGCCGCGCGCCCGTCTCGCGCTTTTGGCGCTGCGCGGGTATCCTTGCCGCGTGTTTTCTCGACGCGCATTTCTTCCGATGAATTTCCGTTTCCGGCTGCTTCCCGTGACGATGCTGGCCGCCGCGCTGGCGCTGACCGGCTGCGACGACAAGCAAGGCAATCTCGACGTGCAACGTATCAGGGATTTCTTCAACGCGATCAAGCCCGCGCCGCTGCTGCTGAAGGGGCTGAAGGTCGGCGAATCGACCGAGGCCGACGTGCGCGGCACGATGGGCAAGCCCGAGACCGAGCGCGACTTCACCGACGGCTCGAAGCGGCTCGAATACCCGCGCGGCCCGATGGGCAACCAGACGTGGTTCGTCGATCTCGATGCGAACGGCCGCTACACGGGCGCGACGCAGGTGCTGACCGCCGAGAATTTCGCGAAGGTGCGCCCCGGGATGAACGAGGACGAGGTGCGGCGCCTGCTCGGCAAGCCCGGCGACATCGCGCAGTATCCGCTCAAGCCCGAGATCGTCTGGAGCTGGCGCTGGCTCGAGGACGGCGTCAACACCGACGCATTCTTCAACGTCCATTTCGGCCCGGACGGGCTTGTCTATACGACTTCGCGCTCCGACATCCTGAAGGGGCGATAGGCGTAGCCGCAGCCTCCTTCGGCGCTATATCGAAAAAGCGACCGGAAAATTGCAAAAAGTCCGCTTCCCCGCCGGTTATCCGGTTGTCAGGAAGCGGCTTTTTTCCTTTTGAAACAGCGGCGTACGCCGTGGTTGCAAATGATGGGACGGATTGTTGCGACGCAGCAATCACGCGCAAGGTGGTTTGAGGCAATCAATTTCGCTTGCGACTATCCGCGTCAGCCCGGCGCGGGACAGGCAGACGCGTCGGCATCCATTCCAACTCTGGAGACGCGCGTGTTCCTTTACGGCTTTGGTCCTGTCCTCTGGGCCGGCACCGTGCAGACCATCGAGCTGTCGGTGCTGTCGCTCGCCACTGCGGTGGCGCTGGGGCTGATCGGCGCGGTGGCGAAGCTGTCGCACAACCGGGTGCTGCGAGCGATCGCGACCGGCTATACGACGCTGATCCGCTCGGTGCCCGATCTCGTCCTGATGCTGCTGTTGTTCTACAGCATCCAGATCTGGCTGAACCAGTTCACCGACTTCGTCGGCTGGGACCAGATCGACATCGACCCGTTCGTGGCCGGCGTGCTGACGCTCGGCTTCATCTATGGCGCGTACTTCACCGAGACGTTCCGCGGTGCGTTCCTGTCGGTGCCGCGCGGCCAGCTCGAAGCCGGCGCGGCGTACGGGATGAGCGGCGCGCGCGTGTTCGCGCGGATCATGTTTCCGCAGATGATGCGCTTCGCGCTGCCGGGGATCGGGAACAACTGGCAGGTGCTCGTGAAGGCCACCGCGCTGGTGTCGATCATCGGCCTCGCGGACGTCGTGAAGGCCGCGCAGGACGCCGGCAAGAGCACGTTCAACATGTTCTTCTTCATCCTCGTCGCGGCGCTGATCTATCTCGCGATCACGACCGTTTCCAACCTCGTGCTGATCCAGCTCGAGAAGCGTTATTCCATGGGCGTGCGGCACGCAGATCTATGATCGAAATTCTCCAGGAATTCGGCCAGGCGTTCCTTTACTGGGACGGCCAGCGCCTCTCCGGCCTCGCGGTGACGCTGTGGCTGCTCGTCGCATCGATTTCGCTCGGCTTCGTGTGCGCGGTGCCGCTCGCGGTTGCACGCGTGTCGAAGAACAAGTGGGTGTCGACGCCGGTGCGGTTCTACACGTACGTGTTCCGCGGCACGCCGCTCTACGTGCAGTTGCTGCTGCTGTACACGGGCATGTACAGCCTCGAGTTCGTGCGTACGCACTCGCTGCTCGACGCGTTCTTCCGCAGCGGCTTCAACTGCGCGATTCTCGCGTTCGCGCTGAATACCTGCGCGTACACCACGGAGATCTTCGCGGGTGCGATCCGCGCGATTCCGCACGGTGAAGTGGAGGCTGCACGGGCGTACGGGATGTCGCCGTTCACGATGTATCGCCGCGTGATCCTGCCGTCGGCGCTGCGCCGCGCGCTGCCGCTGTACAGCAACGAGGTGATCCTGATGCTGCACGCGACGACTGTCGCGTTCACCGCGACCGTGCCGGACATCCTGAAGGTCGCGCGTGACGCGAATTCCGCGACCTACATGGCGTTCCAGTCGTTCGGGATCGCCGCGCTGATCTATCTTGCGGTATCGTTCGCACTCGTCGCGGCGTTTCGCCGCGCGGAGCGCCACTGGCTTGCGTATCTCGCGGCCGCCCGTCATTGAATCACTTCGAGGAGAGCCAGTTGGCCGAGATCACTCAAACGAGCGCTGCCGCTTCCACCAAGCTTGCTGCGGTCGACATTCACAAGCGCTACGGTGACAACGAAGTGCTCAAGGGCGTGTCGCTGAACGCGAAGGCCGGCGACGTCATCAGCATCATCGGCGCGAGCGGCTCGGGCAAGAGCACGTTCCTGCGCTGCATCAATTTTCTCGAGCGGCCGAATGCGGGGCAGATCGTCGTCGACGGCGAGGCCGTGCGCACGAAGACCGACCGCGCCGGTGCGCTCGAAGTCGCCGATCACAAGCAGCTGCAGCGCATCCGCACGAAGCTCGCGATGGTGTTCCAGCACTTCAATCTCTGGGCGCACATGAACGTGCTCGAGAACGTGATGGAAGCGCCGGTGCACGTGCTCGGCATTTCGAAGAAGGAAGCCGAGGAGCGGGCGCGCGAGTACCTGGAGAAGGTCGGCTTGCCGCCGCGCGTCGAGAAGCAGTATCCGTCGCATCTGTCGGGCGGCCAGCAGCAGCGCGTGGCGATTGCACGGGCGCTGGCGATGCATCCGGACGTGATGCTGTTCGACGAGCCGACGTCGGCGCTCGACCCGGAGCTGGTGGGCGAAGTGCTGAAGGTGATGCAGAAGCTCGCCGAGGAAGGCCGCACGATGATCGTCGTCACGCACGAGATGGGTTTCGCGCGCAACGTGTCGAACCACGTGATGTTCCTGCATCAGGGGCGGACCGAGGAAGAGGGCGATCCGAAGGAAGTGCTGGTCCGCCCGCAGAGCGAGCGGCTGAAGCAGTTCCTGTCGGGCAGTCTCAAGTAACGCGACAGGGCAGGTTTCGACCGTGGTACCGGTGTCTCGTCCCGCAGGCGCCACCCGCACGACGCAGGTGGCGATCGTTGCATTGCCGCCCGTGTCGATGTCGGGCGTGGGTCCGATCGTCGATGCGCTGAATCTCGCGAACGAGATCGACGGGCGGCTGCTGTATCGCTGGCAGGTGTGTTCGTGGGACGGGCGGCCGGTGCCGCTCGCCGGCGGCGCGCAGTGGCATGCCGATGCGGCGTTCAACGATGCGATCGCGTGTGACTGGGTCATCGTCGTGTCGGAGCGGTTTCAGCAGTTTGCCGACTATCGGTTGTTTCTCGCGAGTCTCGCGAGGGTGGGGCAGCGCACGCCTGTCGTGACCGGCATTCATCATGGCGTTTGGTGGCTGGCCATGGCCGGGCAGCTTTCCGGGTATCGCGTGAGCGTGAACTGGGAGACGTATCAGCAGTTCGCCGAACAGTTCGAGCGGTCGATCGTCACGCAGCAGATCTTCGAGATCGATCGCGATCGGGCTACCTGTGCGGGTGGGCAAGCCACCGTTGACTTCATGCTGGCCATGATTGGCCGGGAACATGGGCCGGATCTCGCGGAAAGGATCGCCGATGCGCTCGGCGCCGGGACTTTGCGGAGCGGCGAGGAGCGGCAGCGGATTCCTTTTGTGACTGCGCCGGGCGAGCGGCATCCTCGGTTGAATGACGCTTTGCTTTTGATGGAAGCCAATGTCGAGGATCCGTTGACCACCGATGAAATCGCCGAGCTCGTTGGCGTGTCACGCCGGCAACTGGAACGGCTCTTTCGACAGTATCTCGGGGCGATGCCCTCCAAGTATTACCTCAATCTTCGGTTGCTCAAGGCTCGGACTCAGTTGCAGCGGACTAGCAAGTCGGTTGTTCAAGTTTCTCTCGCCTGTGGGTTCTCTTCTGCTGCGCACTTTTCTAACGCTTACCGCGAAAGGTTTGGAGTCACGCCTCGGGAGGATCGGCGAGCCTGGCTCGAGAAGCAGACCGGGGGCGGCGGCGAGCCTCGTGGGGGCGCGCTTGTCGAGCGCGGGGATAAGGGGTGATTTTGTTCTTTTGGTGGTTCGCTTGCGGTTTTCGTGAAGCACCTGCTGTCTTGTCGGTCTATTAGCGTCGCCCCTGCGCGGGGCGGCGGTTACTTTTCTTTGTCTTGCCAAAGAAAAGTAACCAAAAGAAAGGCGCTGTGAGAACGCAAGACCTCCCGGTGCCGTAGTGCGCGGAGTGGACCGCGCCTAAGTGTCCGCGCCAGTCCAGAACGCGGAGTGGTTCGAGCAATGGTTCTGACATCCTCCACTACCCAACAGAGCGGTATACCGCCCGCCAGCTCCATCCTCGCTACGCTCGGCTGCAAGGTACTTCACGTCGCGTTGCATGCGCTCCCTGCTTGTGCCGGCGCAGCATCAGCAAAGCACGCAACCCTCTTTTCTCACACCATTCGTACCGATCGGACTGCTTGCCATCGGTGAGTGTTGGATAACGGTATGGGCACGTAGAGTGCATGCTGCGTCCCTTTTTCCTGACGAATGAGGGTAGCCTTGATTCGCTGAGTCCGGGGTGCTCGCATGTGATTGCTGGAGCTGATTGGCCTCAGATGTTACTGGAGGGGGTGTCCCTGTCGGCCGAGCGAAGCGAGGGCGGAGCTAGCGGGCGGTATACCGCTCTGTAGGGTGGTGGGAGGTGTCAGAACCATTGCTCGAACCACTCCGCGCTCTAGACTGGCGCGGACACTTAGGCGCGATCCACTCCGAGTGCCACGGCACCGGGAGGTCTTGCGTTCTCATAGCGCCTTTCTTTTGGTTACTTTTCTTTGGCAAGACAAAGAAAAGTAACCGCCGCCCCGCGCAGGGGCGACGCTAATAGACCGCTAAGACAACAGGTGCTTCACGCCAACCGCAAGCGAACCGCCCAAAAAGCCTCAAAATACGCCCACCAAAACCGAAGCCCCCGCCTGGAAGGGCAAAAACAAACCGCACTATCCGCTTCCGATAGAACCCGTCGCAATTCCGCAAGACGCTTGCGTCACCCTTACCTAAACTTGATCCTGTTGAACCCTCTTACGAAACCGAAAGGAACGACCATGACGACCTCGACCGTGACCCGCCAGACATTCGATGAAGTGATGGTGCCGGTATTTTCCCCCGCGCCGTTCGTGCCGGATCGCGCAGAGGGCTCCCGCGTGTGGGATACGGCCGGCCGCGAGTACATCGACTTCGCGTGCGGCATCGCGGTGACGTCGCTGGGCCACGGCCACCCGGAACTGCTGAAAGTCCTGGACGAACAAGGCCGCAAGCTCTGGCACATCGGCAACGGCTACACGAACGAGCCGGTGCTGCGCCTCGCGAAGCGCCTCGAATCGCTGACTTTCGCCGACCGCGCGTTCTTCGCGAACTCCGGCGCGGAAGCGAACGAAGCCGCCCTGAAACTCGCGCGCCGCGTCGCATTCGATCGCCACGGCGCCGATAAAGCCGAAATCATCTCGTTCGTGCAGTCGTTCCACGGCCGCACGTTCTTCACGGTCAGCGTCGGCGGCCAGCCGAAGTACTCGGAAGGCTTCGGCCCCGTGCCGGAAGGCATCAAGCACCTGCCGTACAACGACATCGAAGCCGCCAAGGCCGCGATCGGCCCGCAAACCTGCGCGGTGATCGTCGAACCCGTGCAAGGCGAAGGCGGCGTGATCCCGGCCGATCCGGCCTTCCTGAAGGCACTGCGCGAAGCGTGCGACGCGCACGGCGCGCTGCTGATTTTCGACGAAGTGCAAACGGGCGTCGGCCGCACCGGCCAGTTCTACGCTTACATGGATACCGGCGTCACGCCGGACATCCTGACGACCGCCAAGGCGCTCGGCAACGGCTTCCCGATCGGCGCGATGCTGACGACGAACGAACTCGCTGCGCACTTCAAGGTCGGCGTGCACGGCACGACGTACGGCGGCAACCCGCTTGCCTCGGCAATCGCCGACAAGGTCGTCGAACTGATCAGCGACCCGGCGCTGCTCGAAGGCGTGCGCGAACGCAGCGTGCGCCTGAAAGGCGCGCTCGAGCGCATCAACGCGCGCTTCGGCATCTTCAAGGACGTACGCGGCAAGGGCCTGCTCGTCGGCGCGGAACTCACCGCGGCATTCGACGGCCGCGCGAAGGACTTCGTCACCGCCGCCGCGGAAAACGGCCTGATCATGCTGATCGCCGGCCCGAACGTGCTGCGCTTCGTGCCGTCGCTGGTGATCCCGTTCGACCTGCTCGACGAAGGCATGAAGCGCTTCGAGAAGGCAGTCGAGCAAGTGCTCGCCGCCCAGGAAGCCACCGCGCGCTGATCGGCGCACCCATCGCAGACAGGAACGACGATGCTATTTGTTCGCCCCGGCAAACTCACGGATCTCGATGCGCTCGCGCACATGGCGCGCACCGCGCAGCCGGTCCTGCACTCGCTGCCGCACGACCGCGCGGCGCTCGAAGCGCGTGTGGCGCTCTCCGAGGATTCGTTTCGCGCGGACGTCGACTTCGCCGGCGAGGAGTTCTACCTCTTCGTGCTCGAGGATTCGTCGACCGGCAAGCTGCTCGGCACGGCGAGCATCGTGGCCGCGGCCGGCTACTCGGAACCGTTCTACGCGTTCCGCAACGACGCCTTGATCCACGCGTCGCGCGAGCTGCACGTGAACCGCAAGATCCACGCGCTCACGATGTCGCACGAGCTGACCGGCAAGAGCCGGCTGGCGGGCTTCTACGTCGATCCGTCGCTGCGCGGCGACGCGGCCGCGCACCTGATCTCGCGTGCGCGGATGATGTACATCGCCGCGAACCGCCGCCGCTTCACGCCGGAAGTGTTCACGCTGCTGCTCGGCGTGAGCGACGGCACCGGCGCATCGCCGTTCTGGGAAGCGGTGGGCCGCAAGTTCTTCGGCCGCGACTTCACCGACGTCGACATCGCGTCGGGCGGCCGCAGCCGTACCTTCATCGCGGAAGTGATGCCGGCGTATCCGCTCTACGTGCCGCTGCTGCCGGAAGCCGCGCAGCGCGTGCTCGGCGAGCCGAACGAATCGGCGCTGCTCGCCTATGACATCCATCTCGAGGAAGGCTTCGAGCCCGACCGCTTCGTCGACATCTTCGACGCGGGCCCGGTGCTGACCGCGCAAGTCGACCGCACCGCGTGCGTGAAGCACGGCGCCGAGCGCACCGTGCGCGAGGCCGCGCACCAGCAGGGCGATGTCGCCTACATGGTGTCGACGGGCAGCGGCGAATCGTTCCGCTGCGTGCTGGCCGAGCTGCCGGGCGAGACGGATGACGCGCCGCTGGCCGGCGACGTGCGCGCGGCGCTCGATGTGAAGGATGGCGATGTCGTGCGCTGCGTGCCGCTGCACCGCCGCGACGATGAAGATTTGAAGGGAGACGCAGCATGATCGTCGTTCGGGTCGTACAAACGGGCGACGTCGACGCGCTCGTGTCGCTCGCGAAGGAAACCGGGCCGGGCCTGACCACGTTCAAGCCCGATCGCGACGCGCTCGCCGCGCGCATCGAGCGCACGCGCCGCACGCTCGCGGGCGAGGCGGCGGCCGGCGAGGCCGGCTACTTCTTCGTGATGGAAGAGTCGAAGACGGGCGACATCGCGGGCGTGTGCGGGATCGAGACGCAGGTCGGCCTCGAACAGCCATTTTACAACTACCGCGTGAGCACGGTCGTGCACGCGAGCCAGGAGCTCGGCGTGTGGACGCGGATGTCCGCGCTGAACATCTCGCACGACCTGACCGGTTACGCGGAAGTGTGCTCGCTGTTCCTGAGCCCGCGCTATCGCACGGGCGGCGTGGGCGGGCTGCTGTCGCGCTCGCGCTTCATGTTCATCGCGCAGTTCCGCGAGCGCTTTCCGGAACGCATCTGCGCGGAACTGCGCGGCCACTTCGACGACGACGGCACGTCGCCGTTCTGGCGCGCAGTCGGTTCGCACTTCTACCAGATCGATTTCAACGCGGCCGACTATCTCAGCTCGCACGGCCGCAAGTCGTTCCTCGCGGAACTGATGCCGCGCTATCCGGTGTACGTCGACCTGCTGCCGCAGGACGCGCAGGACGCGGTCGGCCTCACGCACCGCGATACGCTGCCGGCCCGCAAGATGCTCGAGGCGGAAGGGCTGCGTTACCAGAATCACGTCGACATCTTCGACGCGGGCCCCGTGCTCGAATGCCACGTCAACGACCTGCGCACGGTGCGCGAGAGCGTCGTCGTGCCGGTCGCGATCGGTGTGCCGGATGCGCGGGAAGACGCCCCGAAGTCGCTCGTGTCGAACACGTCGCTCACCGACTTCCGCGTCGGCGTCGCGCCGGGCGTGGTCGCGAACGGCTCGTTCGTGCTGTCGGCCGACGATGCCGTCGCGCTCGACGTGAAGGCCGGCGATCCGGTGCGCGTGCTGCCGCTCAAAGTCAAACAGGGATAAACGAATCATGACGGAACTCTTCATCGACGGCGCCTGGGTCGCAGGCTCGGGCCCCGTGTTCGCTTCGCGCAACCCCGGCACCGACGAGATCGCGTGGCAAGGTGAAAGCGCGTCGGCAGCCGACGTCGATCGTGCGGTCGCAAGCGCGCGCCGCGCCTTCGCCGGCTGGTCGGCGCTCGACTTCGAATCGCGCTGCGCGATCGTCAAGCGTTTCGCCGCGCTGCTCAACGAACGCAAGGAAGCGATCGCGACCGCGATCGGCCGCGAGACGGGCAAGCCGCTGTGGGAAGCACGCACGGAAGTCGCGTCGATGGCCGCGAAGGTCGGCATCTCGATCCAGGCCTATCAGGAACGCACCGGCGAGAAGCGCCAGGACATGGCTGACGGCGTCGCGGTGCTGCGCCATCGCCCGCACGGTGTCGTCGCGGTGTTCGGCCCGTACAACTTCCCCGGCCACTTGCCGAACGGCCATATCGTTCCCGCGCTGATCGCCGGCAATGCGGTCGTGTTCAAGCCGTCGGAGCTCGCACCGGGCGTCGCGCGCGCGACGGTCGAGGTGTGGAAGGACGCCGGCCTGCCGGACGGCGTGCTGAACCTCGTGCAGGGCGAGAAGGACACCGGCATCGCGCTCGCGAACCATCGGCAGATCGACGGGCTGTTCTTCACCGGCAGCTCGGATACCGGCACGCTGCTGCACAAGCAGTTCGGCGGCCGTCCGGAAATCGTGCTCGCGCTCGAGATGGGCGGCAACAACCCGCTCGTGATCGGCGAAGTCGAGGATATCGACGCGGCCGTCCATCACACGATCCAGTCGGCGTTCCTGTCGGCCGGCCAGCGCTGCACGTGCGCGCGCCGCATCTTCGTGCCGCAGGGCGCGTTCGGCGACCGCTTCCTCGCGCGTTTCGCCGACGTGACGTCGAAGATCACGGCCGACGTGTTCGACGCCGATCCGCAGCCGTTCATGGGCGCGGTGATCTCGGCACGCGCGGCGGCGAAGCTCGTCGACGCACAGTCGCGCCTGATCGAGCAGGGCGCGAAGCCGATCATCGCGATGACGCAGCGCGATCCGCGCCTCGGCTTCGTGAACGCGGCGATCGTCGACGTGACGGGCGTCGCGAACCTGCCGGACGAAGAGCACTTCGGCCCGCTCGCGCAGATCGTCCGCTACGCGACGTTCGACGAAGCGATCGAGCGCGCGAACGACACGGCGTTCGGCCTGTCCGCCGGCCTGCTCTCCGACGACGCGAAGGTGTGGGAACACTTCCGCCGCACGATCCGCGCCGGGATCGTCAACTGGAACCGGCCGACCAACGGCGCGTCGTCCGCCGCGCCGTTCGGCGGCACCGGCCGCTCGGGCAACCATCGTCCGAGCGCGTACTACGCGGCCGACTATTGCGCGTATCCGATGGCGTCGGTGGAAAGCACGCAACTGACCTTGCCCGCGAGCCTGTCGCCGGGCCTGCATTTCTGATCGAGGGAACGACGATGAACGCACAAGAAGCCAATTTCGACGGGCTCGTCGGCCCGACCCACAACTACGCCGGGCTGTCGTTCGGCAACGTGGCGTCGCTCAACAACGAAAAGTCGGCCGCGAATCCGAAAGCCGCCGCGAAGCAAGGGCTGCGCAAGATGAAGCAGCTCGCGGATCTCGGCTTCGCGCAAGGCGTGCTGCCGCCGCAGGAGCGGCCGTCGCTGCGCCTCTTGCGCGAGCTCGGCTTCTCCGGCAAGGACGCGGACGTGATCGCGAAGGCCGCGAAGCAGGCGCCCGAACTGCTCGCCGCGGCGAGCTCGGCATCGGCGATGTGGACCGCGAACGCAGCCACCGTCAGCCCGTCGGCCGATACGAGCGACGGCCGCGTGCACTTCACGCCGGCGAACCTGTGCAGCAAGCTGCATCGCGCGATCGAGCACGAAGCGACGCGCCGCACGCTGTCGACGCTGTTCGCCGATCCCGCGCATTTCGCGGTGCATGAAGCGCTGACCGGCACGCCGGCACTCGGCGACGAAGGCGCGGCGAACCACACGCGCTTTTGCGCCGAATACGGCAAGCCGGGCATCGAGTTCTTCGTGTACGGCCGCGCGGAGTACCGCCGCGGCCCCGAGCCGAAGCGCTTCCCGGCGCGCCAGACCTTCGAGGCGAGCCGCGCGGTCGCGCATCGCCACGGCCTCGACGAAGAAGCGACGGTCTATGCGCAGCAGGATCCGGACGTGATCGACGCGGGCGTGTTCCACAACGACGTGATCTCGGTCGGCAACCGCGACACACTGTTCACGCACGAGCGCGCGTTCGTCAACAAGCAGGCGATCTACGACACGCTGACCGCCGCGCTCGACGCACGCGGGGCGCGCCTGAACGTGATCGAGGTGCCCGAGGCCGCCGTGAGCGTGAACGACGCGGTGACGTCGTACCTGTTCAACAGCCAGCTGCTGTCGCGCGCGGACGGCTCGCAGGTGCTCGTCGTGCCGCAGGAATGCCGCGAGAACGGCAACGTCGCGGCCTATCTCGACGAACTCGCGGCCGGCAACGGCCCGATTCACGACGTGCTCGTGTTCGACCTGCGCGAAAGCATGAAGAACGGCGGCGGCCCAGCGTGCCTGCGCCTGCGCGTCGTGCTGAACGAAGCGGAGCGCGCGGCCGTCACGTCGAACGTGTGGATCAACGACACGCTGTTCGCGTCGCTCGACACGTGGATCGACCGGCACTATCGCGACCGCCTCGCACCGGAAGACCTCGCCGATCCGGCGCTGCTCGACGAATCGCGCACCGCGCTCGACGAGCTCACGCAGATCCTGCGCGTCGGTTCGCTGTATGACTTCCAGCGCTGATTCCCGCATGGCCGGCGCGCTGCTCGACGACTTCCTCGCGTTCACGCTGACCGGCGGCGCACCGTCCGCGACGGACGGCACCTGCGCGGCCGGCGCCGTGCGCTGGCAATGGCGCGCCGACGGGCTGCTCGCGCTCGAACCGGTGGCGGCCGAGGCCGCCGGCGCGGCGCGCGCGAGCGTGCTCGTGTCGGCCGGCGTGCACGGTGACGAGACGGCGCCGATCGAGCTGCTGTCGATGCTCGTGCGCGATCTCGCATCGGGCGCGCTGCCGCTCGCGTGCCGGCTGCTCGTCGTGCTCGGCAACGTGCCGGCGATGCGCGCCGGCGAACGCTATCTCGACGACGACCTGAACCGCCTGTTCAGCGGCCGTCACGCGCAGGTGCCCGACAGCCGCGAAGCGCCGCGCGCCGCGCAGCTCGAAGCGGCCGCCGCTGCATTCTTCGCGGCCGCGCCGGCCGGCGCCGCGCGCTGGCACATCGACATGCACACGGCGATCCGCGCGTCGGTGTTCGAGCAGTTCGCGCTGCTGCCGCACACGGGCATGCCGCCGACACGCACGATGTTCGAATGGCTCGGCGACGCGCGGATCGCGGCCGTGCTGCTGCATACCGCGAAGGGCAACACGTATTCGCATTTCACGGCCGAGCATTGCGGCGCGCTCGCGTGCACGCTGGAACTCGGCAAGGTGCGCCCGTTCGGCCAGAACGACCTGGCGCGCTTCGCGCCGGCCGACCGCGCGGTGCGCAAGCTCGTGTCGGGCGCCGCTTGCGAGGCCGACGCGCCGTTGCCGCGCGTCTTCACGGTGATCGACCAGATCACGAAGCAGAGCGACGCGCTCGAGCTGTTCGTCGCGGCCGACGTCGCGAACTTCACCGCCTTCGCACGCGGCACGGTGCTCGCGCAGGACGGCGATTACCGCTACACGGTGACGCACGACGAGGAGCGCATCGTGTTCCCGAATCCATCGGTGAAGCCGGGTTTGCGCGCGGGCCTGCTCGTCGTCGATACGACCCGCGAGACGGTCGCCGCGCTCGTCTGACGGTGCCCGACTGCGCGTGGCCGTGGCAGCCCGCGGCCCGCGCATCGCCCGGCCACCATTCCTGTTTCGAGATAATGCCTACCCGCCGCGCAGAAGGCCCGCGGGCCGCGCTTGCGTATTTGCGACATCGTCTTGCAAGTTCGACGGGCCGCCCGGCTGACGTCGGCGCCCGCAGCGCAGCATCATGTGCCGGCGGCTGCTTTGCCATATCGGGCCGCGCGGATTGGTACAATCGCGGCCTTGCGGCTGTTGCGCCGCATCACGGCGCGGCGACAGCATTGCCGTGGTCATCCGACCCTGCAATGATGCATGCGCCCGTAGTTCCGGAACATTCGAGTATCGAGGAGAACACCTGATGAAGTTGGATTGGCGTAAAGTGGCCGCGCATGCGGTGGTGGCGGCATCGGCCGTGGCGGCAGGCAGCGCGATGGCAGCGGATCTGAAAGAGATCCGTTTCGGCGTCGAAGCCTCGTACGCGCCGTTCGAATACAAGACGCCCGACGGCAAGCTGACCGGCTTCGACATCGATATCGGCAACGCGGTGTGCGCGAAGCTGAAGACGAAGTGCGTGTGGGTCGAGAACGACTTCGACGGCCTGATCCCGGCGCTGCAGGCGCGCAAGTTCGACGCGATCAACTCGGACATGACGATCACCGACCAGCGCAAGCACGCGATCGCGTTCACCGATGCGATCTACACGATCCCGAACCAGCTGATCGCGAAGCAGGGCAGCGGCCTGCTGCCGACCCCGCAATCGCTGAAGGGCAAGCGCGTGGGCGTGCTGCAGGGCACGATCCAGGAAGCGTACGCGAAGAAGAAGTGGGCGCCGGCCGGCGTCGAAGTCGTGCCGTACCAGACGCAGGACCTGGCCTACGCCGACCTGAAGTCGGGCCGTCTCGACGCGACGTTCCAGGACGCGGAAGCCGGCTCGAAGGGCTTCCTGACGAAGCCGCAAGGCCAGGGCTTCGCGTTCGCGGGCGGTACCGTGAGCGACGCCGAGATCCTCGGCTCGGGCGTCGGCTTCGGCCTGCGCAAGAACGACGCGGCGCTGAAGACCGCGCTCGATCAGGCGCTGAAGGAACTGAAGGCCGACGGCACGATCGACAACCTCGCGAAGAAGTACTTCAGCGTGCCCGTGACGCTCAAGTAAGCGCTGCGCTCGATCGCACGATGCAAGCAAACCGGCCGCTGATGCGGCCGGTTTGTTTTTGGGGGCGGGAAATGACGAAAAACCGCGGACGACGGGAAACCGCGGACGGGAACCCGCGCGGCAGCGGCCGGCGGTGGCGTCAGGCCGGAAAGAACCGGCCCAGTTCGCGCGCCAGCTCGTTGAGCACGGCCATCTCCTGCTGCGTGATCTTGCGCGCGGGCTGCGCGCCGGCCCAGTCGCCGTACAGCAGCGCGACGGTCGTCGTGCCGACGCGCACCGGCAGCAGCACGAACGCGCGCGTGTCGTCGAATGCGTCGAGATACCACGCGGGCAGGCGCTTGAGCATCTTCGGCTCCTGCGCCTGCTCGATGAAGATGCCGACCGAGTTCGAGATCGCGAGATGAAACACGTCCGGCTCGAAGCGCTCGTCGAAGCGCAGCCGGTCGAGCGTCGTATCGACGCCGGGGCCGAAGCCGAGGCGCGCGGCGAACATGCCGTCGTCGTGGCGCACGAACATCACGGTGCGCGTGAACGCGAGGCCGGCCAGCAGGCTTTCCGACGCGAGCGCGAGCACCGGCGTCAGCACGTGCTCGGACGGCAGCGCACGCAGGTCCGCGAGGCCGGCTTCGAGGCACGCCTCGGGCGCGGCCTGCGCGCGCGCGATCGCATCGGCGTTCGCGCGCAGCTCGACGATCTCGCGCATCACGGTGTCGCTCGCTTCCTCGCGCGCGAGCCGCTCGGCGATCTCGACGAGCGCGTCGGATTCCATGTCGAGCTCCGCACCGTAGTGCTGCGCGAGCGCCGCGATGCGCGCGTCGCGCTGCGGGCTCGCGGGCATCACCAGCGCGCCCGCGACGTCGGTCGAGCAGCGGCTGATCGCGCGCAGCCAGCGGACGCGGTCGGCCGGGCCGTCATCGGTCGCACGGCCCGCGTCGTGATCGTCATCGTCGTTGCCGAACGCGTCGGCATGGACCACGTGGTCACGATCGGCCATCCCCGCGCGGATCACGTCGGGCAAGCGCCAGCGCGCGGCGGCCTCGAGCCCGATCTCGTCGAAGCCGACGCCGAGCACGTCGATGCAGGCGGCCGCTTCGTCGCCGTTCAGCTCGGCCGCGCGACGGCGGATCCGGTCCCATTCGCTGTCGAGATAGCAGACCACGAGCAGCTTGCCGACCTGGCGCATCAGCGTGCAGACGACGGCTTCCTCGCCCGCGCGCAGCTCGGCGCGCTCGGTGAGCTTGCGTGCGACGCAGCCGGACAGCAGCGCCCGGTTCAGCTCGAGCTTCGCGTCGATGCGCCGCGGCGTACTGTGGTGGAAATGGTCGACGAGCTTGAGCCCGACGACGAGGTGGCCGACGGCGTCCATGCCGAGCACCATCAGGGCGCGGGTCACGGTCGTGATGTTGCCGCCGAACGCCATGTACATCGCGGAGTTCGCGAGCCGCAGCACTTTCTGCGTGAGCGCGAAGTCCGACAGCACGACGCGCACGAGCGCGGTGAAGTCGAGGTCGTCGTTCTTCATCGCGGCCATCGTCGCGCGCAGCGATTCCGACAGCAGCGGGAAATCGCCCCGTTCGTTCATCCGGGCCCACAGCTTGTCGAGCAATGCGGTGCGGGGCAGGTGTTCGGTGATTGACATACGGATCTGTCCGGTTCGCCGCGCGCGTCAGGCGGCGGCGTGCAGGTGCAGCTGCTGCGCCTCGAAGCGCCGCGCGAGCTCCTCGGACGGCAGCGCCTGGCAGACGAGCCAGCCCTGGATATGGTTGCAGCCCATCTCCGTCAGCAATTCGCGCTGCGCCTCGGTCTCGACGCCTTCGGCGACGAGTTCGAGATCGAGCGTCTGCGCGAGGCCGACCACCGCCGACACGATCGCGCGGTCATTGCGCGAGGTCAGCAGGTTCTCGACGAAACTGCGGTCGATCTTCAGCTTCGCGAGCGGGAAGCGCTGCAGGTATGCGAGGCTCGAATAGCCGGTGCCGAAATCGTCGATCGCGAAGCGGATGCCGAGATCGGTCAGCTCCTCGAGCAGCCCCTTGGCCTGCGCGGGATCGTGCATCAGCAGGCTTTCGGTGATCTCGAGCACGATGCGGC
Organism: Burkholderia sp. AU45274; assembly: GCF_030482505.1. NCBI lineage: Bacteria > Pseudomonadati > Pseudomonadota > Betaproteobacteria > Burkholderiales > Burkholderiaceae > Burkholderia > Burkholderia sp. AU45274. The sequence continues at coordinate 109,331 of NZ_JAUJQE010000006.1, forward strand.
GCGGGTCGATGCCCGTCAGCGCGATCGCCTCGCGCACGCTTTGCGTGAAGCGCGGGTCGCGGAACTGCTGCGGCGACACGTTGACCGCCACGTACTGCAGCGCGAGCCCCTGACGGTCCCAGGCGACGAGCTGCATGCACGCGGCCTTGAGCACCCAGTTGCCGAGATAGTTGATCAGGCCGATCGATTCGGCGAGCGGAATGAAGGTCGCCGGCGGCACGAGGCCGTGCACCGGATGGCGCCAGCGGATCAGCGCCTCGACCCCGACCACCGCGCCCGACTGGCTGCGCGTGATCGGCTGGAAATGGAGCGAAAACTCGCCGTTGCGCACGCCGTCGTACAGGTCGGCCTCGAGCTTCAGCCGTTCGGCGTCGGCCGGATCGTCGACGGGGGCGTGGAACGCGAGCGCATTGCCGCCCGACGCCTTCGCCTGCGCGAGCGCGTGGTCGGCGCGGCGCAGCAGCGGGCTGTGGTGCTGCGCGCGGTGCGGCGCCGAGCGCTCGTCAGGGTAGAGCGCGATGCCGATGCTCGCGGACAGGTGCACGGTCTGCCCCTGGTACACGTAGGGCTCGCGCACCGCGGCCTGCAGCCGGCGTGCGAGTGCGTCCGCCGCATTGCTCGCCTGCGTGCGGTTCGGCGCGCCGAGCACGACCGCGAACTTGTCGCTCGCGACGCGCGCGAGCTGCTCGTTCGGCGTGACGAGCGCCTTCAGCCGCTGCGCGGTCTCGCGCAGCAGCGTGTCGCCCGCGTCGTAGCCGAGCGCGCGGTTGATCCGCTGGTAGTCGTCGAGGTCGAGCAGCAGCAGCGCCGCGCAGGAGCCGTCCCCGTCGGCGGCCTGCTGCGCGCGCATCAGCGCGGGCACGAGCGCGGACAGGTTGTCGAGCCCCGTCATCGGGTCGTGGTGCATCTCGTAAGTCAGGCGCGCCTCGAGCGCGCGCCACGACGACACGTCGAACGCCGCGATCGCGAACCCGTCGACGCCGTGGTGACGGCTCTTGAACGCGCGGATCTCGACGTCCAGCGGGTAGGTGAGCGACTTGACGATGCACATCGTCGCCTTCTCGACCTGGCCGGAACGCGCGGCGCGTGCAAGCAGGCCTTCGAGCGCCGCGGTATCCTGTTCGGCGATCAGGTCGCGCAACGTCAGCGTGTGCAGGTAGTCGCGGTGGTAGCCGATGAAGCGCAGGCTCGCATCGGACACGTACAGAAAGCGCAGTTCGCGGTCGACATGGGCGAGGAAATCCACCGTGCCGACCGTCTGTTCCAGCCAGTTGCGCACGGAGTCGTCGCGTCGCGGCGCACCGGCGCGCGCGGGCATCAGCGCGCCGCCCGACCAGGCGAAGCGGCGCAGCGTATGCAAGGCGCTGCGCCAGGAGCCCTTGCGTGACGTCTGTTTCCTGTTGGCTTCCATGTTTCTCGCTGACGTGAAGGGCTGGAACCGGTTGTCCGGAAGGAATAACGGCAGACTGTGCGGAATCTTTAACGGACCGGCCGCGGATGGCGTTGCCGCTGGACCGGATCGGCCACGCGGGTGTTCGACAGGCGAACGCCGGCGGGGCCTACATCGAGGCTGACTTTATAAGAAATGAGGACGCAGATGAAGCGAAAACTGTTGCTGGGCGCCGCCTTGGCGGCGCTGGTGGCCGGCCATGCGCTGATGGCGCAGGCGGAATTGAAGCCGGGTGCCGCGGCGCCCGATTTCACGACGCAGGCGTCGCTGGGCGGCAAGACTTACACGTACTCGCTCGCGGACGCGCTGAAGCAGGGGCCGGTCGTGCTGTATTTCTATCCGGCCGCGTTCACGAAGGGCTGCACGATCGAGGCGCACGCGTTCGCGGACGCGGTCGACCGTTACAAGGCTTACGGCGCGACGGTGATCGGCGTCTCGGCCGACAAGATCGACACGCTGACGAAGTTCTCGGTGAGCGAGTGCCGGAGCAAGTTCCCGGTCGCGGCCGATCCGGATGCGAAGATCATCCGGGAATATGATGCGAAGCTGCCGGCGATCGACAAGGCGAACCGCGTGTCCTACGTGATTTCGCCGGAAGGGAAGGTGCTCTACGAATACACGAGCATGTCGCCCGACAAGCACGTCGAGAACACGCTCGCCGCCGTGAAGGCGTGGGCTGACGCGCATCCGAAGCAGTAATCGGGCGGCCCGCACGGCAAAGCGGCCCGTCCTGCGGGCCGCCGGTACGGAGCAACGCGCCCGCCCGAGCGGCGGCGCGAGAGGCCGCTAGGCGCGCAATGCCTGCTCGATCGGCACGCTGCCGCCGACGAAGCCGACGATCTTGCGCGAGATGCCCAGCTTGATCGCCTCGATCGCGGCCCAGGCGACATCCTGGCGCGACACGGGTGGGGCGCCATCGAACCATGCGTCGGTGAGCGCGATCTTGCCGACACCCGGATCGTCCGTGAGCGGGCCGGGGCGCAGGATCACGTAGTCGACGCCCGACGCGATCACGCGATCGTCGCCTTCGCGCTTCATCTGCGAATAGTGGCGCAGCGCGTCCGGGCCGAGCTCGGGCCGGTACGCGGACAGCGAGCTGATCACCACCAGCTTCTGCGCGTTGTAAGCCAGCGCGTATTCGGCCGCGCGGGCGACCGCGTCGCGGTCGACCTGCTCCTCTTCGGCCGCGCCCTCCGATTCGGCCGAGCCGGCCGCGTAGATCACGTGCGAGATGCCCTGGAATGCGTGCGAGAAATCGTTCTTCAGGTCGGCTTCGACCACCCGTGCGCCCGCCAGCGCATAGCCGTGCCGGCGCACGAGCGCCGTGACCTCGAACTCCGGCTGCTTGAGCAGCAGATCCGCGCAGGCCTGGCCCGTTCGACCGGTCGCGCCAATCAGCAGTACCTTCGTCGTCATGAAACCGCTCCTTGCTCGATGCGTCATCCTTCCAGATAGGGACGGACGACCGATAACTCAAGTGTAATGTCGATTTGCCGATGCGGCGGGTGTGTATTAAGGGGCATACCGGCATCGGGCATACCGGCATCGGGCATACCGGCTGCGGGCGTACCGACACCGACATTCCGGTCGCCATTCATTCACACGGATGCGGGAATGACGCGCCGACCGGCTATCATGTGCGCGATGCATTTTTCGCCGTTACGTCATACAACGCATCGGCCCACTGGTTGGAGTACACATGGCAATACCCCTGGACAACGTCAGCATGGCCGTGTTCTGCGACTTCGAGAACGTCGCGCTCGGCGTGCGCGACGCGAAGTACGAGAAGTTCGACATCAAGCCCGTGCTGGAGCGCCTGCTGCTGAAGGGCAGCATCGTCGTGAAGAAGGCCTATTGCGACTGGGATCGCTACAAGGGCTTCAAGGCGTCGATGCACGAGGCGAGCTTCGAGCTGATCGAGATTCCGCACGTGCGCCAGTCGGGCAAGAACTCGGCCGACATCCGGCTCGTCGTCGATGCGCTCGACCTCTGCTACACGAAGTCGCACGTCGATACGTTCGTGATCATCAGCGGCGACTCGGATTTTTCGCCGCTGGTGTCGAAGCTGCGCGAGAACGCGAAGAAGGTGATCGGCGTCGGCGTGAAGAAATCGACGTCGGACCTGCTGGTCGCGAACTGCGACGAATTCATCTTCTACGACGACCTGGTGCGCGAGCAGCAGCGCGCGCTCGCGAAGCGCGAACAGCAGCAGCGTGCGGGCAACGGCGGCGCGAAGCGGCCCGACGAGCCGTCGTCGCGCAAGCACGACATGGACGCGCGCAAGGCCGAGGCGATCGCGCTGGCGGTCGAGACGTTCGACGCGCTCGCGTCGGAGCGGGACGACGTCGGCAAGATCTGGGCGTCGGTGCTCAAGAGCGCGATCAAGCGTCGCAAGCCGGATTTCAACGAGTCGTACTACGGATTCCGCGCGTTCGGCAACCTGCTCGACGAGGCGCAGGCGCGCGGCCTGCTCGAAGTGGGGCGTGACGACAAGTCGGGCGCGTTCGTGTCGCGGGCACGCCAGTCGGCGGCTGTGGAGCATGTCACAGCGGGCGGTGAAGGCGGCGGGCACGGCGGCGCGCACCACGGCACGCGTGCGGCCGAGCCGGCGCGGGCCGGGCGCAATGCGCAACGTCGCGGGCAGCGGGCGGAAGCGGTCATGCACGAAAGCGTGCAGGTCGACGCGGACGAGACGGAAGTGGCCGAGGTCGCCGAGGCGGCCGAGGCGGCACCGCTGATGTCGCCGGCGGAAACGGCCGGAGTGGCCGAAGTGGCCGATGCGCATGGCGATGCGAAGGATGGCCGCAAGCGCGCGCGCAAGACCGCGGCGAAGAAGGCCGGCGCGAAGAAGGGCGCCGCCGCGAAGAGCGCAGGCCGTCAGGCAGCCGGGAAGCCGGACGCTGCCGGGCATGGCGCGCCGATGCACGGCGGCGACCAGCACGCGCACGGCAAGCATGCCGACGACGCGCATCGCGACGCGGCGCAGGGCGACGAGCGGCATGTCACGATGACGCACGCCGGGCCGGCGGCAGGCGATGCCGGCGGCGAGCGTGCCGCTGCGCAGCCATCGCACGACGCGGCGCCGGCTGAAGCCCATGCCGACGCGGTTGCGCAAGCGCCGGCCGCTGCCAAGCCGAAGAAGCCGGCCCGCAAGGCCGCACCGCGCGCGCGTCGTCCGCGCAAGACGGCGGCGGACGCTGCCGAGTAACACCGATCGGCCGGATGCCGTCCCGAGCGGGGCGGCAGCCGCGCCACGGGTTCGGCCGGTGCAACGCCGGCCCGTCGAACTAGCCGTTCAGCACATAAGGCTGCGTCATCACTTCGAGGAAGTGGCCGTCCGGATCGTCGAAGTACACGCCTCGGCCGCCGTTGTGGCGGTAGATGTCATCGGGTTGCCGCTTCGCCGGGTCGGCCCAGTGCGGCAGCCCGCGCTCGCGAATGCGCGCGAGCACGCGATCGAAGCCTGCTTCGTCGAGCAGGAACGCGTAATGCTGCGACGCGATCTCTCCCGACTGTTCATAAAAATCGAGCGACACGCCGTTGCCGAGCGGGACGACCAGCATCGCGCCGAACGGCGTCGGCGGCGGCAATTCCAGCAGCTCGGTGAGGAAGCGGCTCGACGCGCGCTTGTCGCGGCACCAGACGATCGTGTGGTTGAGCTGGACGTTCATGGCGGGTTCCCGGGAAGGGGACGGCGGTGGGCATGGACACACGATAGCCGATTGCGGCCCGTCCGCAAGCCGGGGCTGCGGCGAGCCGGGCGGCACGCGCCATTCGTCGACTGAAACGATCTGGACGAACGGCTACTTTTTCGGGAGCAAAGGTCATTGGCGCCGCTTTTTGCGCCGCCAAGAATTCCTGTCAGGCCATCGCCGTCATCCGCCGGATGACGAACGGGCGATGCGCAACAGGGAGACAGACGATGCGCTTCATGCTGAACGGCCAGCCGTTCGATTTCGACGGCGATCCCGATACGCCGCTCCTGTGGGTCATTCGCGACTCGGCCAGACTGACGGGCACCAAGTACGGCTGTGGCATCGGCGCGTGCGGCGCCTGCACCGTGCACCTCGACGGCGAAGCCGCGCGTGCGTGCGTGCTGCCGGCGGCGAGCGTCGCGGGCCGCGCGGTCACGACGATCGAGGGGCTGTCGCACGATCGCTCGCATCCGGTGCAGCGCGCGTGGATCGAGAAGGACGTGCCGCAATGCGGCTATTGCCAGTCGGGGATGGTGATGGCGACGGCCGCGCTGCTCGTGCGCCACCGCAAGCCGACCGACGCGCAGATCGACGCGGCCGTCACGAACCTGTGCCGCTGCGCGACCTATCAACGCATTCGCGAGGCGATCCATGTCGCGGCCGGCTGACGCGGTGCGGGTACAGCCGGTGCCGAACGTGGCGCGGCGCGTGTTCCTGAAGGGCGGCGTCGCGCTGGCGGGCAGCCTGCTGCTGCCCCTGGCGTTCGGCGACGTCGTTCAGGCGGACGGCGACGGTGCGCGCTTTCGCGAGATCAACGACTGGGTGCGCGTCGATACGGACGGCAGGACGATCATCGGGCTGTCGCAGGCGGAAGTCGGGCAGGGCGTCTATACCGGGCTGCCGCAGGTGCTGGCTGACGAGATGGATGCGGACTGGCGCAGCGTGACGGTCGAGTTCGTCACGGGGCGCGATGCGTACCGGATCGATGCCGCGAACGAGGCGCCGCAGCAATTCGTCGGCGCGTCGATGTCGGCGACGATGTTCTACACGCGCTTGCGGATCGCGGGTGCGCAGGCGCGCTCGGCGTTCCTGCGGGCCGGCGCCGCGCGGCTCGGCGTGCGCGACACGCAGTGCGTGACGCGCGACGGCCGCGTCGTCCATCCGCCGAGTGGTCGTTCGCTGTCGTACGGCGTGCTCGTCGACGATGCGGCCAGGCTGCCGCACGATCTGCAGCCGCGCCTGAAACCGGCCTCCGCGTACACGCTGATCGGCCGTCCGCTGCACAAGCTCGACGTGCCCGCGAAGGTCGACGGCAGCGCGATCTTCGGCATCGACGTGCAGGTGCCCGACATGCTGGTCGGCGCGCTGACGATGGCGCCCACGCTGAACGGCAAGCCGACCGCCGTGAAGAACCGCGACGCGCTGCGCGCCATGGCGGGCGTGACGGACGTCGTGCTCGCGAAGGACGCGGTGATCGTCGTCGCGCAGACCTATTGGCAGGCGAAGAAGGCGTGCGATGCGGCGGACATCGTGTGGGACGCGGGCCCGACGCCGGCATTCGACAGTGCGACGATCCTCGCGCAGCGCAAGGGCGCGCTGCAGGCGGAGCACGCGGTGGTCGCGACGCAGATCGGCGAGCCCGGGCGCCATCTTGCCGAGTCCGGCAGCGTCGTCGAGGCCGACTACCACACGCCGTACATCGTTCACGCGACGATGGAGCCCGTCAACGCGACCGTGCACGTGCGGGCCGGCGAGATCGAGGTCTGGGGGCCGATCCAGGGGCAGGACAAGGTGCGCTGGACGCTGTCGGCGCTGTTCGGCGTGCCGGCCGAGCGCGTGATCGTCAACACGACGTTTCTCGGCGGCAGCTTCGGCCGCAAGTACGTGCCGGATTTCGTCGTGCATGCGGCCGTCGCGTCGAAGGCGGTCGGGCGGCCCGTGAAGGTGATCCGCTCGCGCGAGGACGATATCCGTCACGGTTTCTACCGGCCGTGCGCGTCCGCGCGGTTTCGCGCGGCGCTCGGCCGCGACGGCCTGCCGGTCGCGCTGCATGCGCGCGTCGCCGGTCATTCGCTGTATGCGGCAATCAAGCGCGACCGCTACAACAAGGCGGGCGGCTGGGACGAGACGATGCTCGACGGCCTGTACGACCTTTGCTACGACGTGCCGAACCTGCTGGTCGATTCGGTCACGGTGATGCAGCCGATCCCGGTCAGCTTCATGCGCAGCGTCGGCAGCACGTCGACCGTGTTCTTCCTCGAAAGCTTCGTGAACGAGCTCGCGCATACGGTGCGGGCCGACCCGGTGCAATACCGGCGCGCGTTGCTGAAGCACGATGCGCTCGCGTTGCGCGTGCTCGAGGCGACGGCCGCGCGCGCGAACTGGTTCGGCCGCGCGCCGGCCGGCCTGTCGCGCGGGGTCGCGTATTCGCTGTACACCGGGCGCGGCGGCGCATTCAGCACGTACGTCGCGGCGATTGCCGAGGTGCGCGTCACGCGCGGCAACGTGAAGCTCGAACGGATCGTGTGCGGGATCGACTGCGGCCGCGCGATCAATCCGCTGCTGATTCGCGAGATGGTCGAGGGCGGCGTCGGCTTTGCGCTCACCAACACGTTCAGGAGCGAAATCACGTTCGAGCATGGCGCGGTCGTGCAGCGCAATTTCGCCGACTATCCGCTGCTCGGCCTGGCCGCGATGCCAAAGATCGAAGTGGTGATCGTCGACAGCGACCGCGATCCGCAAGGCTGCGGCGAGGTCGCGTTGCCGCCCGTCGCACCGGCGGTGGCGGATGCGATCTGGCGCGCGACCGGCGAGCGGCCGCGCGCGATGCCGTTCGATACGCCGCTCGCGACCTGAACGACCCGATATCCCCCACCGGCCGGCGGCGCCGAGTGCGTCGCCGGTCGATAGAAAGCATAACTACACGATTGGTCTGGAGACTTCGATGAAAACCTTTCGCACGGCCGCGACGGCCATCTCGTTCGCGGCCGCCGCCGCCGCATCGCCGGACGCGCAGGCGCAGGGCAGCGTGACGCTGTACGGCATCGTCGACACCGGCGTGCAGTACTACAACCATGCAGCCGGCGGTGGCGCGGTCGCCGGCATGCCGTCGCTGACCGGCGAAGTGCCGTCGCGCTTCGGGTTGCGCGGCGTCGAGGATCTCGGCGGCGGCTTCCGCACGTTCTTCGTGCTCGAAAACGGCTTCGCGCTGAACTCGGGCGCGCTGAACTACGGCGGCCGCCTGTTCGGCCGACAGGCGAACGTCGGCGTCGATTCGCCGTATGGCACGCTCACGCTCGGGCGGCAGATGAACATGTCGATGCTCGTGCTGCTCAACGCCGACGTGATCGGCCCGTCGATTCATTCGATGGCGAGCTTCGACAGCTATCTGCCGAACGCGCGCAGCGACAGCGCGATCGGCTATCTCGGTCACTTCGGCGGCGTGACGCTCGGCGGCACGTACAGCACCGGGCGCGATGCGGCGGGCCCGGCCGGCCCGTCGGCCACGAACTGCGCGGGCAACGTGCCGGGCGACCCTGTCGCCTGCCGGCAATACACGATGATGGTCGCGTACGACGCGCCGCAGTTCGGCGTGGCCGCTTCGTACGACGTAATGCACGGCGGCACGGGCGCGTCGGCGCCGCTGTCGAACCCCGGCTATACCGACACGCGCACGATCGTCGATGCGTACGTCAAGTTCGGCGTCGCGAAACTCGGCGCGGGCTGGATCCGCCGCAACACGGCGGCCGCGGCCCACGGCCAGTCGGACCTGTTTTTCGCGGGCGGCACGGTCAACGCGACGCCGGCGCTATCATTCGACGCACAGGCCGTGCGCTATCTGCTGCGTGGCCGCTACGACTCGAACCTGTTCGTCGGGCGGGCCAACTACAGCCTGTCGAAGCGCACGCTGGTCTATACGTCCGTCGGTTACATGATGAACAGCGCGCTCGGCACGTCGGCGGTGGCGGCAGGCGGCACGGTCCGCACCGGCCGCGACCAGGTCGGTGCGATGGCGGGCATCCAGCAGCGCTTCTGACGCGGCGGCGCGCTCCACGGAGATTTCGACGATGACGACCGATCTTCTCAGCGACGTGCTGACCGACCTGCGGGCCGGTGCAGTGGTCACGGGACGCTTCACACTGAGCGCACCGTGGGCGATCCGCAAGCCGGCCGTCGCGGGCGCGCCATTTCGCACCTGCGCGGGCAGCCCGTTCTTCCTGTCGGTCGCCGGCGCCGCGCCCGTGCACGTCGAGCCGGGCGACTTCGTGCTGCTGCCGCACGGCGACGAGCACGTGATGGCGTCGTCGCTCGACGTGCCGCCCGTGCCGTTCGATACGCTGATGGCCGACAAGGGCATCCGGCCGCGCTTCGACACGCCGCTCGCGTTTGCCGCGGGCGGCGGTGGCGCGACCAGCGAACTCTATACGGGGATCGTCGTGTATCGCGACATCGTGCGCAGTCCGCTGTTCTCGGTGTTGCCGACGCTGATCCACGTGCGCGCCAACGATGCGGCCGTCGCGCCGTGGCTCGCGAGCACGCTGCAGAGCTTCATCCAGGAATCGATGGCGTGCCAGCCGGGCTGGGCGATCGCCGCGACGCGCCTGGCCGACGTGCTGTTCGTGCAGTTGCTGCGCGCGCATCTGCAATCGTCGGCGAATCACACGGGCTGGCTGCGTGGCCTCACCGATCCGCAGATCGGCCGCGCGATGGCGCTGATGCATCGCGATCCGCGGCGCAACTGGCAGCTCGCGAGCCTCGCGGCCGAGGCCGGCATGTCGCGGTCGCGCTTTTGCACGCATTTCGCCGAACTCGTCGGCGAGACACCGATCGGTCATCTGACCGCCTACCGGATGTATCTGGCGAGCGGCGAGCTCGCGAACGGCAAGCTGCGGCTGATCGAGATCGCCGAGCGGGTCGGCTACACGTCGGAGAAGGCGTTCGCGCGCGCGTTCCATCGCTGGTCGGGGATGGCGCCGCGCCGCTATGCGCGCAACGCACGGGACCTGTATGACCTTGCACGACATGGATGACCGCGCAGCGCGCCATCGGGTGCCGGCGCTCGCGCGCGGGCTCGCGATTCTCGAAGCGGTTGCGGCCGGGTCGTCGTCCGCGACCGCCGCGGACCTCGCGTCGCGGCTCGGCGTGCCGCGCAACTCGATCGCCCGGCTGCTGAGAACGCTGGTTCGGTACGCGTTTCTCGTCGTCGATCCGCACGGCCGCTATCGACCCGGGCCGGCTGCCGCGCGGGTCGCGGCCGCGTATCTCGGCGCGCGGCCTGAAGTCGCGCATGCGCAGCCGGTGCTGGACGCGTTGTGCGCGCGCAGCGGGCTCGCCGCGCAGTTGCTCGGACGGGATGGCGCGGAAGTCGTCGTGCTCGCGCAGGCGGCGCCCGACGGGGCCGCCTGCCTCATCACGCGCGTCGGCGCGCGGTTCGCGGGGCGGGCGGTGGCGGATGTGAATGTGGATGTGGATGGCGAAAACGATGCGGCCGTGCCCGACGGCCAGCCCATCCGGCGGTTGGGCCGGCAGGGCGCGTCCCGGCAGGCGGCCGGCATCGTCGCGACGCCGGTGGTTGCGGGCGGTGCGCTCGCGATCGGCGTCGCGCTCGATGTGCCGGACGACGCGCGATGGCGGCAGATACCGGAAATGATCGGCGACGCGGCGCGGCGCCTGTCGGACGCGCTGGCCGATCCGGCCGAGGCCGCCCACCGCTGAGCGCCATCGGCCGTCGTCGCGGTCCACCGGCGCGGGCGCCGGCCGCGCGCCACGTTCGCGGCGACGCGGGCCGACGAACGGAGCGGGCGGTACGACATGTCCCGCCCGCGGGCCGCTTCATCACTCCCCGGCGACGGCCGGCCCGCCGTTGTTCCCGCGGCGGTTGCGCCGTTTCTCGGCCCACACGCGGAAGCGGTCCATGTACAGGTAGACGACCGGCGTCGTATAGAGCGTCAGCACCTGCGACACGATCAGCCCGCCGGCGATCGCGATCCCGAGCGGCGCGCGCAGCTCGGCGCCGTCGCCGTGGCCGAACGCGAGCGGCAGCGCGCCGAGCAGCGCGGCCATCGTCGTCATCATGATCGGGCGGAAGCGCAGCAGGCACGCCTCGTGGATCGCGTCGAACGACGACTTCTGGTTGTTGCGCGTCTGGTCGATCGCGAAGTCGACCATCATGATCGCGTTCTTCTTCACGATCCCGATCAACAGGATCACGCCGATCAGCGCGATGATGCTGAACTCGGTCTTGAACAGCAGCAGCGCGAGCAGCGCGCCGACGCCGGCCGACGGCAGCGTCGACAGGATCGTGATCGGGTGGATGTAGCTCTCGTACAGGATCCCGAGCACGATATAGACGGCCAGCAGCGCCGCGAGGATCAGGATCGGCTGGTCGTTCATCGACTGCTGGAACGCCTGCGCGGTGCCCTGGAAGCTGCCGACGATGGTCGGCGGGACGCCGACCTGCGCCATCGTCTGGTAGATCACCTGCGTCGCCTGCGACAGCGACACGCCGGGCGGCAGGTTGAACGAGATCGTCGTCGCGACGAACAGCCCCTGGTGGTTGACCGACAGCGGCGTCGTGCTCGGCCCGAACGTCGCGATCGCCGACAGCGGGATCATCGTCGACTTCGACGTCGATACCGACGCACCCGACGACGCGCTCGACTTGCCGCTCGCCGCGATCGAGTTGAGCGCCTGGTTGCGCGCGGAGTCGGACGCGATCGCCGCGGCGCTCTGCGTGGCCGTGCCGGCGCTCGACGTGCCGGCGGAGGTCGCGACGTAGGTGCCGGCCGCCGCGTTGGTGGTCTGCGAGCCGTTCGCGCTGCCGCCCGACGTGCTGATCCACACCTGGTTCAGCATCTCGGGGCTCTGCCAGTACTTCGGCGCGACTTCCATCACCACGTGGTACTGGTTCAGCGGGTTGTAGATCGTCGAGACCTGGCGCTGGCCGAATGCGTCGTACAGCGTATTGTCGATCTGCGCGGGCTTGATGCCGAACCGCGCGGCCGTCGCCCGGTCGATCGTCACCATCGCTTCCATGCCGCCTTGCTGCTGGTCGGAGTTCACGTCGGTCAGCTCGGGGCGCTTCTGCAGCGCCTCGGTCAGGATCGGCCCCCACTTGTACAGGTCGGCGCTCGAATCGCCGAGCAGCGTGAACTGGTACTGCGCGTTGCTCTGCCGGCCCCCGACGCGAATGTCCTGCGCGGCCTGCAGGAACGTGCTTGCGCCGGCGACATCCGACAGCGGGACGCGCAGTTGCTGGATCACCTGGTCGGCGGACAGCTTGCGCTCGGTGCGATCCTTCAGCGTGACGAACATGAAGCCCGAGTTGGTCTGCGTGCCGCCGGTGAAGCCCGCGACGCTCTTCACGTTCGGGTTGCTCTGCACGATGCGCATCATCTCGGAGAATTTCAGCTTCATCGCCTGGAACGACGTCGACTGGTCGGCCCGGATGCCGCCGATCATCAGCCCGGTGTCCTGCTGCGGGAAGAAACCCTTCGGCACGACGATGTACAGGTAGACGTTCAGCCCGATCGTCGCGAACAGGGTCAGCAGGATCAGGAGCGGCCGGCGCAGCGCCCACGACAGCGAGCGCTCGTAGCCGCGCTGCATGCGGCTGAAACAACGTTCCAGGAAACGCCCGAAGCGGCCTTCGTTTTGCGGGTCGTGCGACTCGGGCAGCAGGCGCGCGCACATCATCGGCGTGACCGTGAGCGACACCGCGAGCGAGACGGCGATCGCGAGCGACAGCGTCAGTGCGAACTCGCGGAACAGTCGCCCGACGATGCCGCCCATCAGCAGGATCGGCAGGAACACCGCGACGAGCGAAATGCTCATCGACAACACCGTGAAGCCGACCTCGCGCGCGCCGTCGAACGCGGCCTGCATGCGCGACTTGCCGTTCTCGATATGCCGCGAGATGTTCTCGAGCACGACGATCGCATCGTCGACGACGAAGCCGGTCGCGACGATCAGCGCCATCAGCGACAGGTTGTCGATCGAGAAGCCGAGCAGGTACATCGCGCCGAACGTGCCGATGATCGAGATCGGCACCGCGACGCTCGGGATCAGCGTGGCGCGCCAGTTGCGCAGGAACAGGAACACGACCATCACGACGAGGCTGACCGCGATCAGCAGCGTGTGCTCGGTGTCCTTCAGCGACGCGCGAATCGTGGTCGAGCGGTCGAGCACGGGCGTGACGGTGATGTCGGCCGGCAGCGACGCGGTGAGCTGCGGCAGCGCCGCGCGCACGCGGTCGATCGTGTCGATGATGTTCGCGCCGGGCGAGCGGTAGAGGATCACGAGCACCGCGCGCTTGCCGTTCGACAGGCCGAGGTTGCGGAGATCCTCGACCGAATCGACGACGTCCGACAGGTCGGACAGCCGCACGGCCGAGCCGTTGCGGTAGGCCACGACGAGGTCGCGGTATTGCGACGCCTGGGATGCCTGGTCGTTCGTATAGAGCTGGTAGTGCCGCGGGCCGAACTCGATCGCGCCCTTCGGCGCGTTGGCGTTCGCGGAGGCCAGCGCCGCGCGCACGTCCTCGAGGCCGATCCCGTAGTGGAACAGCGCCTGCGGTTCGAGCTCGACGCGCACGGCCGGGTTCGCGGAGCCGCTCACCGTCACCTGGCCGATCCCGTCGATCTGCGACAGCGACTGCTGCAGCACCGTCGACGCGGAGTCGTACAGCTTCGCGGGCGACGAGGTCTCCGACGTCAGCGACACGATCATGATCGGCGAATCGGCCGGGTTGACCTTGCGGTAGGTCGGGTTGCTCTTCAGCGCGGCGGGCAGGTCGGCGCGCGCCGCGTTGATCGCGGCCTGCACGTCGCGCGCGGCGCCGTCGATGTCGCGGTTCAGCCCGAACTGCAGGATGATCCGCGCGTTGCCGACCGTGCTCGTCGACGTCATTTCGGACACGTCGGCGATCGAGCCGAGGTGCCGCTCGAGCGGGCTCGTCACGCTGGTCGCGACCGTTTCCGGGCTCGCGCCGGGTAGCGACGCCTGCACCGAGATCGTCGGGAAGTCGACCTGCGGCAGCGGCGACACCGGCAGCTTGACGAACGCGAACAGGCCCGCGAGCGCGACGCCGATCGCGAGCAGCGTCGTCGCGACGGGGCGGGTGATGAAGGGGCGTGACAGGTTCATTGCTTGCTACGCATCCGTGCGCGGGCCGGCTTGCGGGCCGTGGCGTTCGAACCAGCCGCGCACGCGGCGCGCGAGCGAGTCGAAGCCGAGGTAGATCACGGGCGTCGTGAACAGCGTCAGCACCTGCGACACGATCAGGCCGCCGGCGATCGCGATCCCGAGCGGCTGGCGCAGCTCGGAGCCCGCGCCGGAACCGACGATCAGCGGCACCGCGCCGAGCAGCGCGGCGAGCGTCGTCATCAGGATCGGCCGGAAGCGCAGCAGGCACGCCTGGTAGATCGCCTCGCGCGGCGGCTTGCCTTCGACGCGCTCGGCCTCGAGCGCGAAGTCGATCATCATGATCGCGTTCTTCTTCACGATGCCGATCAGCAGCACGATGCCGATGATCCCGATGATGTCGAGGTCGTGCCCGGTGATCATCAGCGCGAGCAGCGCGCCGACGCCGGCCGACGGCAGCGTCGACAGGATCGTGATCGGGTGGATGTAGCTCTCGTACAGCACGCCGAGCACGATGTACATCGTGACGACCGCGGCCAGGATCAGGAACAGCTGGTTCGACAGCGATGCCTGGAACGCGAGCGCCGCGCCCTGGAAGCGCGTCTGGAACGACGCGGGCAGCCCGATGTCCTTCTCGGCGGCGCCGATCGCCTTGACCGCCTCGCCGAGCGACGCGCCCGCCGCGAGGTTGAACGAGATGGTGGTCGACGGGAACTGCGACAGGTGCGCGACCAGCAGCGGCGACGGCCGCTCGTGGAACGACGCGATCGACGACAGAGGCACCTGGCCGCCGCCCGCCGACGGCAGGTAGATGTCGTTCAGCGATTGCGCGTAGTGCTGCTCCTTCGGCTCGGACTCGAGAATCACGCGGTACTGGTTCGACTGCGTGAAGATCGTCGACACGATGCGCTGGCCGAACGCGTCGTACAGCGCGTTGTCGACGGTCGCCGGCGTGATGCCGAAGCGCGCGGCGCTCGGGCGGTCGATCTCGATGTAGACGGACTGGCCGTTGCTTTGCAGGTCGGTCGCGACGTCGGCGAGCGACGGCTCCTGCTGCAGCCGGGCCACGAGCTTCGGCACCCAGGTCGCGAATTCTTCCGAGTTCGGGCTCGTCAGCATGAACTGGTACTGCGTCGGGCTGACGGTCGAGTCGATCGTCAGGTCCTGCACCGACTGCATGAACAGCGAGATGCCGGTGATGTTCGCGACGCGGTGCTGCAGGTCGCGGATGATCTGCGCGGCCGACTCGGCGCGTTCGTCGCGCGCCTTCAGGTTGATCAGCATCCGGCCGCTGTTCAGCGTGATGTTGCTGCCGTCGACGCCGATGAACGACGTGAGGCTCTCGACGTTCGGATCCTTCAGGATCTCGGCCGCGAGCGCCTGCTGGCGCTCCGCCATCGCGCCGTACGAGATCGACTGCGGCGCCTGCGTGATCGCCTGGATCACGCCGGTATCCTGCGCGGGGAAGAAGCCCTTCGGCACGTAGACGTACAGCAGGCCGGTCAGCGCGAGCGTCAGCAGCGCGACGACGAGCGTCGAGCGCTGGCGGTTCAGCACCCATTCGAGCGCGACCGCGTAGCGCGCGATCACCCAGTCGATCGCCCGGTGCACGCGCGCCTCGAAGCGATGGCTCTCGGGCGGCGGCGAATGGCGCAGCAGCTTCGCGCACATCATCGGCACGAGCGTGAGCGACACGATCGCCGAGATCACGATCGTCACCGCGAGCGTGATCGCGAATTCATGGAACAGGCGCCCGACCACGTCGCCCATGAACAGCAGCGGGATCAGCACCGCGATCAGCGACACCGTCAGCGAGATGATCGTGAAGCCGATCTGCCGCGAGCCCTTCAGCGCGGCCTCGAGCCCCGTCTCGCCTTCCTCCACGTAGCGCGCGATGTTCTCGATCATCACGATCGCGTCGTCGACGACGAAGCCGGTCGCGATGGTGAGCGCCATCAGCGACAGGTTGTTCAGCGAGAAGCCGGCCATGTACATCACCGCGAGCGTGCCGATCAGCGACAGCGGCACCGACAGGCTCGGGATGATCGTCGCGTAGACGTTCGCGAGGAACAGGTACATCACGAGCACGACCAGCGCGACCGCGAGCATCAGTTCGAACTGCACGTCGCGCACGGCGGCGCGGATCATCGTCGTGCGGTCGGTGACGATCTCCACGTCGAGCGCGGCCGGCAGCGTTTCCTGCAGCTTCGGCAATTGCGCCTTGATCGCGTCGACGGTCGCGATCACGTTCGCGCCCGGCTGGCGCTGCACGTTCAGGATGATCGCGGGGTCGGCATTCACCCACGCGCCGAGCTTGGTGTTCTCCGAGCCGGCGACGACCGTCGCGACGTCGGTGAGCATCACCGGGCGGCCGTTCTTGTAGGCGACGACCGCGCTGTTGTACTGGTCGGCGCTCGTCAGCTGGTCGTTCGCGTTGATCGTGTACGCGCGCGTCGGGCCGTCGAAGTTGCCCTTCGGCGTGTTCACGTTCAGGTTCGAGATCGTCGTGCGCAGGTCGTCGAGGTTCATCCCGTACTTCGCGAGCGCGGTCGGGTTCGCCTGGATCCGCACGGCCGGGCGGTTGCCGCCCGACAGGCTGACGAGACCGACGCCCGCGACCTGCGAGATCTTCATCGCGAGGCGCGTGTCGGCGAGATCCTGCACCTGCGTGAGCGGCAGCGTCTTCGACTTGACGGCGAGCGTCAGCACCGGCGCATCGGCCGGGTTGACCTTCGCGTAGATCGGCGGGGCAGGGAGGTCGGACGGCAGCAGGTTGCCGGCCGCGTTGATCGCGGCCTGCACTTCCTGTTCGGCGATGTCGAGCGGCAGGTCGAGCGAGAACTGCAGCGTGATCACGGACGAGCCGGCCGAGCTTTGCGACGACATCTGGTTCAGCGACGGCATCTGCCCAAACTGCCGTTCGAGCGGCGCGGTGACCGACGAGGTCATCACCTCCGGGCTCGCGCCCGGGTAGAAGGTCTGGACCTGGATCGTCGGATAGTCGACTTCCGGCAGCGCGGCGAGCGGCAGGAAGCGCAGCGCGACGAGACCGGCCAGCATGATCGCCGCCATCAGGAGGGCGGTGCCGACCGGCCGGAGAATGAAGAGGCGGGATGGATTCATCGAGCGGCCCGCGCGTTACTGGGCCGCGGAGGCCGCTGCCTGCGACGCGCCGTGCTTGCGTTCGCCGCGATGGCCGCCGGCGCCCGATGCGCCCGACGCCGCACCGGCGCCGCGCGCGCCCGACGCGCCTTTCGGCTTGTCGGCCGGGATCGAGATCTTCGCGCCTTCGCGCAGGCGGTCGGAGCCGTCGGTCACCACGCGCTCGCCGAGCGACACGCCGCTGACGATGCTCGTGCGTTCGCCGTCGACCGGGCCGATCGTGACCTTGCGCACGGTCACCGTGTTGTCGGGCTTCACGACGTAGACGAACTGGCCTATCGAGCCGGTCAGCACGGCCGAGGTCGGCACGATCGTCGCGTTGCGCAGCACGTCGACCAGCAGGCGCGTGTTCACGAACTGATTCGGGAACAGCATGCCTTCCTTGTTATCGAAGTTCGCGCGCAGCTTGACCGTGCCCGTGCTCGTGTCGATCTGGTTGTCGAGCGTCGCGAGCGAGCCCGTCTCGAGCGGCACCGTGTTGTTGCGGTTGTACGCGGTGACCGACAGCTTCTGGCCCGCGTTCACCTGCTTGAGGATCTGCGGCAGGTTGTCTTCCGACGTCGTGAAGATCACGCTCATCGGCTGCAACTGCGTGATCACGACGAGGCCGTTGGTATCACCGGGCGTCACGTAGTTGCCGGGGTCGACCTGGCGCAGGCCGACGCGGCCCGACACCGGCGCGGTGATGCGCGCATACGTGAGGTTCAGCTTCGCGGAGTCGATCGCGGCCTGGTCGGTCTTCACCGCGCCTTCGTATTGCTTGACGAGGGAGGCCTGCGTATCGACGGTCTGCGACGCGATCGAGTCCTGCGACAGCAGCGTCTGGTAGCGCTTCAGGTCGAGGCGGGCCGTCGCGAGCAGCGCCGAGTCGCGCGCATGCGTGCCTTCGGCGTTCTCGAGCGCGACCTGGTACGGGCGCGGGTCGATCTGCGCGAGCAGGTCGCCCTTCTTGACGATCTGGCCTTCCTGGAACGCGACCGACTGCAGGTAGCCGGACAACTGCGTCTTGACCGTCACGTTCGCGAGCGGCGTGACGGTGCCGAGCGCGGACAGCACGATCGGCATTTCGCCCTGGGTCGCGGTCGCGACCTGCACGGGTTGCGGAACGTTCGCCATCGCGGCGGGGCCGCCACGGCCGCGGTGGCCGCCGGCACCCCCGGCGGCGCTTGCGCCCGCACCGCTCGCACCACTGCCGGCTGCCGGCGTGCGGTTCCACGGATGCCACCACAGCAGGCCGCCGATGACGACGACCGCGAGTGCGCCGGCCATCAGCGTGCGGCGCGGGCGCCGCGCGGCGGGGGACGCGGGGTCTTTCGAAGGAGGCGTGGGCTTTTGTTCGTTATCCATCGTGATCTGTCAGGAAGACGGCGCGGCGGGCCGGAAATCGGGCTGCCGGGCTGCGCGTGGGCAAGCGGTGCCGGGGGAGGCGCCCGGCTCGGTCCGGGCCCCCGCCGGTCTGCGCGGGAAAAGAGCGGTGCGCACCGCGAGTGCGGCGCGACGATGGGCATGATCCTACGTCCCGTCCCCGTTACAGTCCAGTGGCCTATCTTTCAACGGGTTACGGTCGTTACAGAACGCGACAGTGCGATGACGAAACGATTACACGCTGATGCGACGGGCCGGTGCGCCGCCGATCTCGCGGGTGATTTTCGCGATACATTCATGCAGCGCGGGCACCACGTGTTCGTGCAGCCACTCGGGCGGGCACTGGTGCGACGCGCCACCGCAATTCACCGAATAGCGCTGGCCCGACGGGCCGACGAAACCGGCCGCGACGGCATTCAGGCCTTCGCGCCATTCGCCGATCGCGATCGCGTGGCCGTCGCGCATCGCGTCGTCCAGCGCGGGGGTCAGGCGGGCCGACACATGCGGCCAGTCGTCGCCCGCCGTGGTGCGCAGCGACTCGAGCAACTGGCGGCGTTCGTCGTCCTCGAGTGCGGCGAGATACGCGCGGCCGACCGCGGTGCGCGCGATGTCCATCCGCGAGCCGATTTCGAGGCGCGTGACGAGTACGGCCGAACGCGGACGGATCACGTCGATCGCGACCATGTCGAGCCGGTCGCGCACCGCGAGGTGCACGGACAGCGACGTGCGCTCGGCCAGCTCGATCATGAACGGCCGCGAACGCGCGCGGATGTCGAAGTTGCGCAGGAAGCCGTGGCTCAGTTCGAGCACCGACGCGGTGAGCACGAAGCGTTCGCTGTCGGGCAACTGGAACAGGAAGCCGGCGCTGACGAGCGTCGCGGTGATGCGCGAGACGGTCGGCTTCGGGATGCCGGTCAGTTCGGTCAGTTCGCGGTTGCTGACGGGCGCGTCGGCCGCCGCGATGCGGCGCAGCACGGCGAGGCCGCGGGCAAGGGCGGTGATCTCGTCGGGCGACGATTCACGATCCCGCGACGCGGGAGGGGTTACAGTTGTCGACACGAGGGATTCTCTCTAATTCCGAAACTCGATTTCAATTTTGTTGGTATTGTAGGACTATTGTCAAAGGATGCATGTTCTGCGGGCGAACCGGTCATTAGATGAGATTTTACGGGTTCACCCTTGGTTTATTAGGAAAACGCTCAAATGAGCGTTGCCAGAAAGTGCATGAACCGGTGCAAATACCGCTTGACTTGTCGGGCGGAAACGGAAAGAATGTCTCACGTTTTCGAAACATCGTTTCAAGAGTTTAACCGGCAACGATGTTTCGCGCAGTCTCTCAGGTTCTAGCACGGCCCTCGGAATGGCTAGAACTTTTTTAGCGCCACGGTCTCCGTGGCGCTTTTTTTTGCCTGTCTTTCTGCCCGTCCGCCCGGACGCGTCAGGCCCGTATTATCCCCCGATCGTCGCAACCCCCCGTTTGAACGCGGGCAGCGTCTGTTTGCGCGCGCGCCTTGCGTGATTCGCGTGCGCAAAAAAAAGCGCGATGCCCGCCCTGGGCATCGCGCATCAAACGGCGTGGAGCGCCGACGAATGAACGGTGATGAAGAAAGGGGCCGCCAGGGGCGGACCTCCTCGCGTGACCCGGTCAGGCCTTCGCGAGCTGGATGCTGGTCTGCTCGGCCGTCAGGTAGCCGACGCTGGCGCCGAAGCGGTCCTTGAAGTTCGTGCGCACGAGCGGATCGAGCGTCGGCTTGACCTTGTCGTGCAGCGGCGATTCCCAGTCGCCCGCGTGCTGGAAGTTGCTCATGATGTAGGTCCAGCCCTTGATCTCGTCGACCGCGTGCAGGCCCGTCGATTCGGCGCCGGCCGGGCATGACAGCACGCGTACCAGCGACTTCGTGTCGACGTTGTAGGCCCACAGGAAGTTGTTCACGTGCATGCCCGAGTCTTCGCCGATGAAGAGCGTGCGCAGCTTTTCGGAGAACTTCAGGTTGTCCGGGTTCGCGATCTTGTCCGGGTTCGCGAGGTTGCCGAGCCCGTCGGCCGCGGCGAGATCCTCGCCGACGAGCGCGGCCGGCGCGCCCATGTCGACCGGCACCCATTCGCTGTCGATCGCGCTGCCCGTCGTGTCGCGCTGGCTGCCCTTCAGGTTCAGTGCATAGACGGCGCCCGCGGCGATCTTCTTGTCGACCGCGACGTCGCGCGACACCGCATTGCCCTTGACCATCGACGTCTCGATCCGCGACATCGCCGTGTAGACGATCTTGTCCTTCGCGTTCACGGTCGTGCCTTCGAGCTTCGTGAAGCCCATGCTGCCGCCGAGCAGCGCCGCGTAGCGGTGGGTCTCGAGGAATGCGGCCGCCTTTTCCATCCCCGGCTTCACGCGCATCCAGTTGAACTTGCCGCCGAAGTGGATCTTCGTGTAGCTCGCATCGTTCGGGTCGGTGGTCGCGAGGTCCATGATGTCCGACGCCTTCAGCGTGTTCGCGAGCGCTTCGATCTCGCTGCTGGTTGCGTGGCCGATCTTGATCCACGTGAGCGTCGCGGTGCCCGCGCCGGCCGACGACGTCTGCGTCCACTTCGCGACGTACAGCGTGCCGGCCGACAGGTCGGCCGCCTTGTCGGCGACGAACATGAACAGGCCGCCGTTGGTGGCGTCGTCACCCATCATCACGGTGCGCTGGTCCGGCATCACCTGGATCAGCTCGTGCGAGATGCGGCCGAGGCAGTAGTGCTTCTTCACGGTGCCCGTGCCGTCCGGATTCACGGTGATCTCGGGCAGGTGGCCGTAGTGGTAGGGGTTCGCCTTCGTCTCGTCGCCGAACGTGTTCTTGCTGAACGCCTTGAACTGCGCGTCGGTCGCGACCTTCGTCGCGTCCGGCTCGTACTCCTCGCTCGACAGGTGCGTGCCCCACGGCGACAGGCTCGCGCCGCACGTGATCCACAGGCCGTGCGCCTTCGACGTGTCGACGTTGTGGTACTTGACGACCTTCAGCGCGCCGTTGGCCGGATCCTGATCGAGCGTGATCACCGCGATCGGCGACGGCAACTGGCCGTATTGCGACGCGCTCGCCTGGTCGCGCGTCGTGTATTCGAACTGCACGACGGCGAACACCGTGTTGCCCTTCACGCCGGGCACGTTCGCGTTCTTCAGCGTCAGCAGCGAGCTACCGTCCGGGCAGTCGGAGTAGAACTGGCGCTCCTTGCCGGCCACCGAGCGATCGATGATCGGCTGGTTGTTGATGTCGTAGTAGCCGCCCGCGAGCGTCGTGCCGCCCTTGCCGTCCGGCACCAGGTCGCCCGTCACGAAGAACGGCCGGTACGCGAGCTTGAAGTTGCGCGCCGAGCCGTCCGAGAACGACACCGACAGCGTCGAGCCGACCGTCGTCGTGGCCATCGCGGCCGCGTTGTCGAGCGTCGGGGCGGCCATCGCCGAGAACGTCGCCGACGTGTATGCAGCGGCGACCGGGGCCGGCGTCGACGCGGGATTGTCGTCGCCGCCGCAACCCGTCAGCAGGGCCGGCAGCGCGAGGCCGGAAAGAGGAAGCATCGGCGCGCCGGCGAGGATCTTCAGGGCCTGACGACGGGCAGCATTGGGCAACGCGGGCATGTGGAGTCCAGTTTCAGTTGTTGGAAGAATGGCCTTTGCGAAGCAGGCGGTCGGCAAGCTCGGCGAAGGCAAATTGAAAACTGGACGGAAGTGTAGGGACGCTAGATGAAAGTTTTTTGAATTGAAAACGTAATGATGTGTCGGGCGGCCGTCAGGTGAGCGGACGGCCGCCGGTCGCAAGCGTTTGCGCTCAATCGCGTTCGGGCGTCGCCGAGATGCGGTGGATCGACAGGTCCGCGCCGTCGAACTCGGCTTCGCGGTCGAGGCGCAGCCCGACGGTCGCTTTCAGCGCGCCGTAGACGAGCGTGCCGCCGGCGGTCGCGATCGCGATGCCGCCGAGCGTGCCGACGAGCTGCGACATGAACGACACGCCGCCGAGACCGCCGAGCGCGGGCAGGCCGAACACGCCGGCCGCGAGGCCGCCGAGCGCGCCGCACATGCCGTGCAGCGGCCACACGCCGAGCACGTCGTCGATGCGCCACTTGTTCTGCACGCAGGTGAACATCGCGACGAACAGCGCACCGGCCGCGGCGCCGGTGACGAGCGCGCCGATCGGGTGCATCACGTCGGAGCCCGCGCACACCGCGACGAGGCCCGCGAGCGGCCCGTTGTACGTGAAGCCCGGGTCGTTGCGGCCGGCCATCCACGCGGCGAGCGTGCCGCCGACCATCGCCATCAGCGAGTTCACGGCGACGAGGCCGCTGACCTTGTCGAGCGTCTGCGCGCTCATCACGTTGAAGCCGAACCAGCCGACCGCGAGTACCCACGCGCCGAGCGCGAGGAACGGGATGTTCGACGGCGGGTGCGCGGCGATCCGGCCGTCCTTCGCATAGCGGCCGTGGCGCGCGCCGAGCAGCAGCACGGCGGGCAGCGCGACCCAGCCGCCGAACGCGTGCACGACGACGGAGCCCGCGAAATCATGGAACGGCGCACCGAACGCGTGCGTGAGCCAGGCCTGCACGCCGAAGCGGTTGTTCCAGGCGATCCCTTCGAAGAACGGATAGATGAAGCCGACGATGATCAGCGTCGCCACGAGCTGCGGATTGAACTTCGCGCGTTCGGCGATGCCGCCGGACACGATCGCCGGGATCGCCGCCGCGAAGGTCAGCAGGAAGAAGAAGCGCACGAGCGCATAGCCGCTGTGCTGCGACAGCGTGCCGATGTCGTCGAAGAACTCGACGCCGTACGCGATCGTGTAGCCGATGAAGAAATACGCGAGCGTCGACACCGAGAAGTCGACCAGGATCTTCACGAGCGCGTTGACCTGGTTCTTCTTGCGGACCGTGCCGAGTTCGAGAAATGCGAAGCCCGCGTGCATCGCGAGCACCATGACGGCGCCGATCAACAGGAACAGTGTGTCGACGCCGGATTTCAGACCATCCATGCCGTGGCTTCCTTGCGCAAAAAACGGGCGAGGAATGCAAGTATCGAGCCAACTTGGTGAACGGCTGCGTGGAGTTGGTGCTTCAACACCGTGTGGTGCGGCAATCCGGTGAATCGTGCACGGGAAGGGGGCGTGGCCCTTGCGGGTGCGACGGGATGCCGATTGCACGCGTGTGGTGCGACGTGTGCGGAACTGGTGCGCGTGATGGGCCGATTGGCGCGACGTGGTGCGTGGTGGTGCGGTGCCGCGCACCGTTTCGGCGCGTCAGTGGCGCGGGAACAGCAGCGGCGGCCGGCGCAGCCGCAGTGCGCACGCCGACCAGTAGGCGGCGACGGTCGCCAGCCCGAGGGCGGCAAACGCGAGTGCCGCGAAGCCCGCCAGCGACTGGCCGCCGGCGGTGGGGCCGAGGATGCCTTCCGCGACGATCAGCGCGGCCGTCCAGAAGCCGATCACGGCCTGTGTGAGCAGGCGCGCGGACGCGACGCGGCGCGGGCGCCCGGATTCGGCCAGGCGGCGCGCCGACGGCGGGCGCAGGCACAGGAAAAGGGTGGCGGCGAGTACGGCGGCCAGGGCGATGAACCAGTCGACGAGGAAATCCATGAGAAAAAGGGGGCGCGTCCAAAGCGGATTGAAGCGTGCCCACTTTAGTGTCCTCGCGTGTGCGATTGAATCAGACGAGTCCGAAATTGAAAGCCATTTTTAATCACGGTGCGTGATTGGCCCTGTTCCACAGGCGGTATCATCGACGTCGGTCCAACCACGAGGCCGCGCGACGCGCGGCCGGAGATTGCTGATGAACATGAAGACATCGCGGGCGCGTCGCGTGCCCGGGTCCGTACTGGCGGCCGTGACCGCCGGTGCGCTGCTGTTGCTCGCGGGCTGCGAGAAGTCCGGCGCGCCGGTCACGCAACCCGATACGGCCGCGAGCGCGGCCGCCGATGCCGCGAACAATGCGGCCAAGGCGCTCGACCAGGTGGCGAGCACCGTCAACCAGCAGCTCAACGCCGCGAAGGCCGGCATCGCGTCCGCGGCGTCGGCCGTGCCGCCGCTGTCCGCGAGCGGCCTCGCCTCCGCCGCGCAGGCACAGATCGACGCGGCCGCGTCCGCGGTCGTCGCGCATGCGGCTTCCGAAGCCGGCGCGAAGATCGCCGAAGCCGGCAAGAAGCTCCAGCAGTGGAGCCAGCAGAATGCGCCGGGCGCCAAGCCCGCGAGCGGAGAGTGACGCGGGCTTGCATGATCCGCTAAATGTAATTATGATGGTTACACATGTCGCCGGCTGCGGGATGGGCCGGCGTCGTCAAGTGAGTCAGGAATGAATACCAGCAGCCGGTTCGCGTTTGCCGTCCACGTGCTTGCCTTGCTGTCGATGCAGGAGGGCGTGCCGTTGTCGTCCGACATCATCGCGGGCAGCGTGAACACGAATCCGGCGCTGATCCGCCGGTTGCTGTCGATGCTGGCGGCCGCGGGGCTGACCACGTCGCAACTGGGTGCGGGCGGCGGTGCGCTGCTGGCGCGCGAGCCCGGCGCGATCACGCTGCTCGACGTGTATCGCGCGGTCGACGATGCGCAACTGTTCGCGCTGCACCGTGAGGCGCCGAATCCCGCGTGTCTCGTCGGACGGCACATCCAGGGCGCGCTGATCGATTACATCGGCGACGCGCAGCGTGCGATGGAAGCATCGCTTGGCACGCGCACGCTGGCCGACGTGACGGCCGACGTGCTGGAGTTGGAGCAGCGCACGCAGCAGGCGGCACGCGCCGGCGGGTGAGTGGCGGCAAGGCAGGAGGCCGGACGGCGCGAGAGGCGTGGCGACCGGCGCAAGGGGGGCTTTGCCCCGTTTTTTTCGGTCTTATATGTAATTAGCTACGTTACATATTTTTCTTACTGGAGAATCGATATGACGCAACGTACCTTGAATATCGCGCTGTTCGGCGCCACCGGCACGATCGGCTCGCGCATCGCCGCGGAAGCGGCACGACGCGGCCATCGCGTGACCGCGCTGTCGCGCCATCCGGGCGCAGCCGGCGACGGCATCACCGCGAAGGCGGCCGACCTGTTCGACGCGGCCAGCATTGCGGCCGCACTGCCGGGCCATGACGTCGTTGCGAGCGCGTACGGCCCGAAGCAGGATGATGCGGCGAAGGTCGTCGCAGCTGCGAAGGCGCTGGTTGCCGGCACGCGCCAGGCGGGGCTGAAGCGGCTCGTGGTGGTGGGCGGCGCCGGTTCGCTCGAAGTTGCGCCGGGCAAGCAGCTGGTCGACAGCGAAGGTTTCCCGGAGGCGTACAAGGCGGTCGCGCTCGCGCACCGCGACGCACTCGACTACCTGAAGACGGTCGGCGATCTCGACTGGACGTTCTTCGCGCCGGCCGCGCTGATCGCCCCGGGCGAGCGCACGGGCACGTTCCGCACGGGCGTCGGCAAGCTGATCGCGGACGCACAAGGCAACAGCAAGATCTCGGCGGAAGACTACGCGGTCGCGTTCGTCGACGCGCTCGAGCAAGGCAGCTTCGTGCACGAGATCGCGACGGTCGCGTATTGAGCAGTGCGCTGACGCTGGCCCGTGGCGCGTGAGCGCCGGGCTGGCCGCGACGTGCAGGAACGCCAGGCGATTCCACCTTCACGGGCGGAGTCGCCTGTTTCATTTGGCGCGTGCGGTGTGGCGGCGGATTCGCTCGCTGCGCGCGCGTGCCGGATCGGTATTTATACCGGTCGACGCGGCGAAGCCGTTTTCATATTGTTCCCCGTTGTGCAGGATGAATAGAATAAATTTCTATCTACGAGGGACTGGAGAAATGGACGCCATCGATCGCAAGCTGCTGGAGCTGTTGCAGGCCGATGCCACGCTGCCGATCGCGGAACTGGCGCAGCGTGTGAACCTGTCGCAGACGCCGTGCTGGAAGCGCGTGCAGCGGCTCAAGGAAACCGGCGCGATTCGCGCGCAGGTTGCGCTGTGCGATCCGCGCAAGCTCGGGGTCGGCACGACCGTGTTCGTCGCGATCCGCACGAACCAGCACACCGAGGAATGGGCGCAGCGTTTCACGCAGGCCGTGCGCGACATGCCGGAAGTGGTCGAGGTGTACCGGATGAGCGGCGAGACCGATTACCTGCTGCGCGTCGTGGTGGCCGGCATCGACGATTACGACCGCGTCTACAAGCAGCTGATTCGCACGGTGCCGCTGTTCGACGTCAGCTCGTCGTTCGCGATGGAGCAGATCAAGTATTCGACCGCGCTGCCCGTGCGCGATCTTGCCGAGCCGGCCTGACGCGGCAATGAAGCGCGGCAACGAAACGCGGCGATGAACCGACCCGGGCGCGCATCGCGCCCGCGGGTTCAGCGGCCGCGCGCCAGTGCGCGCGCGCGTTCGTCGGCCAGCGCGTCGCGGCGCACGAAATCCGCGACGAACGGGCTGGCCGGATGGTGATGCAGCGCGTACGGCGTATCCCATTGCGCGAGCTGGCCATCCTTCATCACGCCGATCCGGTCGGCGATCGCGAACGCTTCGGCCTGGTTGTGCGTGACGAGGATCGCGGTGTGGCCCGTGCGTTTCAGGATGTCGCGCAGCTCGAACGCAAGCCGCTCGCGCGTATCGACATCGAGATTCGAGAACGGCTCGTCGAGCAGCAGTAGCTCCGGCGACGGTGCGAGCGCACGCGCGAGTGCGACGCGCTGCTGCTGGCCGCCCGACAGCTCGTGCGGATACGCGCCGCCGGAATCGGCGAGGCCGACGAGTTCGAGCATTTCCGCGACACGCACGCGCCGTTCGGCCTTCGGCATGCGCCGCAGGCCGAACGCGACGTTGTCCGCCGCGCTCAGGTGCGGGAACAGCGCGTAATCCTGGAACATCATGCCGATGCGCCGCCGCTCGGGCGGCACGTCGAGCGACGGCGCCGCGACGGGCACGCCGTCCAGCATGATGCGCCCCATGCGCACCGGCTCGAAGCCGGCGATCGCGCGCAGCACGGTGGTCTTGCCGCAGCCGGACGCGCCGAGCAGGCAGCCGATGTCGCCGCGCGGCAGCGCGAGGCTCAGCCCGTCGACCACGGTGCGGCGGCCGTGCGGCGTGTCGTAGGCGAGGCAGAGGTCATCGAGTTCGAGCAGGTTCACGGTGTCAGGCTCTGATCTTGTGGCGGGTGCGGGCGAGCAGGATCACGGGCACGAGCCCGGCCAGCACGATCGCGAGCGCGGCGACCGCGCCTTCCTCGTAGGTGCCGCGCGCGGCTTCCGCATACAGCCAGGTCGCGAGCGTGTCGAAGTTCAGCGGACGCAGCAGCAGCGTCGCCGGCAATTCCTTCATCGCGTCGACGAACACCAGCAGCGCGCTCGTCGTGAGCGCGGGCCGCAGCAGCGGCAGGTGCACGCGGCGCAGCGTGCCGCCGGCCGTCTCGCCGAGCGAGCGCGCCGCCTGTTCGAGCGACGGCGGAATGCGCGCGAGGCCGGCCTCGATGCTGCCGGCCGGGATCGCAAGAAAGCGCACGGTATAGGCGATCACGAGCGCGGCCGACGAGCCCATCAGCAGCAGCCCGTCGCGGCCCAGCACCATGCCGAACAGCCGGTCGGCCGCCGCGAACGGGATCAGCAGGCCGATCGCGAGCACGGTGCCGGGCACCGCATAGCCGAGGCTGGCGATTCTCGCGCACACGCGGGCCGGGCCCGCGCGGGCGCTGTCGCGTTGCGCGCGCGCGGCCCATGCGACGACAAGCCCGCACAAGAGCGTCGCGACGGTGGCGGCGGTGGCGATCGTCAGCGTGTTCGCGAGCCCCGTCATCAGCTGTGCGGATACGCCGCCGACCAGATGCAGCCGCTTGGCCGTCTCGACCGCGAGGTACGCGGCCGGTGCGCCGAAGCCGAGCAGCACGGGCAGCCAGCCGAGCACGGCGGCGCCCAGCGCGGCCGTGCCCGTCAGGTGGCGCGGCGCGATCGGCCGCATGCGCCGGCCATGCGCATAGCGCTGGCGGCGGCGCCCGTAGCGTTCGAGCACGATCATGCCGACGACGATCGCGAGCATCGCGAGTGCGATCTGCGCGGCGCCGGCGAGGTCAGAGCGCGTGATCCACGTCGTATAGACGGATACGGTCAGCGTTTGCACACCGAGGAATTCCGACGCGCCGATATCGTTCAGTGTTTCGAGCAGCGCGAGGCTCACGCCCACCGCGATCGCGGGCCGCGCGAGTGGCACGACGACGCGCCAGAACGTGGCGATGCGTCCCGCGCCGAGCGTGCGCGCGGCTTCGAGCAGGCTCGCGGACTGCGTGACGAACATCGCGCGCGTGCTCAGGTAAACATACGGATACAGCACGAAGCCGAGCACGAAGATCGCGCCGGGCAGCGAGCGCAGGTCGGGCAGGCGGAACTGGCGCGGGCTGTCGAAGCCGAGCAGCCAGCGGATCGCGCCCTGCACCGGGCCGATCGGGTGCAGCAGGTCGAGATAGGCGAACGCGACGATGTAGGTGGGAACCGCGAGCGGCAGCAGCAGCGCCCACGTCAGCATCCGGCGGCCGGGAAAGTCGTACGCGGTGACGAGCCACGCGCAGCCGGTGCCGACGATCGACACGATCGCGCCGACGCCCGCGAGCAGCAGCAGCGTATTGACGAGTGCCTGCGGCAGCACGAATTCGGCGAGATGGCGCCAGTGCGCGAGATCGGCGTCGAACGCGGCGGCCACGAGTACCGCAAGCGGCGCCGCGACCGCCGCGGCGATCGCCAGCGCCGCGAGCAGCCACAGGCTGCCCGCGCGCGGCAGCACGCTCGGCCGGCGCGTGCCGCCGGTGGTTGCGTCAGTTGTCAAAACCGACCTTGTCGACCAACTGGCTCGCCTGCTTGCGATGCTTCGCGATGTCCGCCAGCGGCAGCGGGTCGATCTTCAGCGTGCCGAAGCTGGCGATCACCGGGTCGAGCTTCTCGTTCGCGCGCACCGGGTATTCGTAGTTCGCCTGCGCATACAGCGCCTGCGCTTCCGGCGATACGAGGTACTCGAGCAGTTTCACCGCGTTGGCCTTGTGCGGCGCGTGCTTCGCGACCGTCGCGCCGCTGATGTTTACGTGCGTGCCGCCGCTCTTCGCGTTGGCGAACGTCGGCCGCACGACCTTGATCGCGTCGCCCCACTTGCGCGCGTCGCTGCCGGGCTCCGCGTTCTTCATGTGGCCGACGTAGTAAGCGTTCGCGAGGCCGACGTCACAGATGCCGCCGAGGATGTCGCGCGCGACGTCGCGGTCGCCGCCCGTCGCCTTGCGCGCGAGGTTCGCCTTCACGCCGCGCAACCACTTCTCGGTCGCCGCTTCGCCGTCGTGCGCGATCATCGCCGCGACGAGCGCCGTGTTGTACGGGTGCTGGCCCGAGCGGATGCAGACCTTGCCCTTCCATTTCGGATCGGCGAGATCCTCGTAGCGGAATGCATCGACCTTCAGGTCCTTCTCGACGTACAGCACGCGGTCGCGCAGCGACAGCGCGTACCAGTCGCCGTTCGCGCCGCGCAGGTTCGCGGGAATCGCGTCGTCGAGCGCCTTCGAGCGCACCGGCTGCGTGAGCCCGCCGTCGACGAGGTCGAGCAGGTTGCCGACGTCGACCGTCATCAGCACGTCGGCCGGCGACTGCGCGCCTTCCGCCTTCACGCGCTCGAGCAGGCCGTCCTTCACGAACACCGTGTTGACCTTGACGCCGCTCTGCTTCGTGAAGGCGTCGATGAGCGGCTGGATCAGCTTCGGTTCGCGGGTGGTGTACAGGCTCACTTCCTCGGCCGCGTGGGCCAGCGGCGCGAATGCGGCGGCGGCAAGGGCGAGGGCGCCGGCAAGCGGCAGCAGGCGGGTGCGCGGATTCGACATGAAGACTCCGGAAGGGGCAGGTGGACGATGGGAGCGTTCCGGGGCGCGCCTGCCGCCCGAGCGACCCGGAACATTACAAAATGAAAGACTTGAGATTCTAGATCGAAATGGGAATGGTTATCAAATGAAAGCTTGCGGTGGGCGGGCGGAGGACGGGGAAGGGGATCGGAAACGGCGCGTCGCAGCGGGCGCGCAAGCGCGTAGAATGCCCGCTTCGATGAATTTGACGGAATCGCCCCGACCATGAACGATCAGCGCAAGAAGAACCCTGTCCGCAACGTGAGCATCCTGATCGTCGTGGCCGTGCTGCTCGTGATCGGGACGATCCTGTACAACGCGATTTCGCAGAAGCACGCGTACGACGAGGCCCATCCGGCCGAGGCCGCGAGCGCGGCGTCGCACTGACGTACCGATGCGCGGCCGGCGGGCCGCGCACGCAGGTGCATGCGAAGGGGAGGACTCCCCGGCTGCTGGCGCGCGGGATGCCGCGCGGAGCCGGGAGAGAAGCGGGCGCCGGAACCGGCGCGCCGCGTAGGCAGGTCAGTCGTGCGTCAACGTGACGCAGCGGCGAATTTCGGGCGGATCCGTGCGTAGAACACGACCGCGAGCAGCGCGAGCCAGGCCGCGCCGACGACCAGCGCGACGCGCGTGTCCTCGAACCAGCCGAGCATCACGATCACGAAGCCCATGAACGCGATCGTCAGTGCCGGCGCGACCGGCCACAACGGCACCTTGAACTTCAGCGCCGCGACTTCGGCGCTCGACAGCCGGCGGCGCATCGCGACCTGCGACAGCAGGATCATCAGCCACACCCACACGGTGGCGAACGTCGCGATCGCGGCGACCATCAGGAACACGTCCTTCGGCATCAGGTAATTGAGCAGCACGCCGACGAGCAGCGCGACCGCCATCACGAGCACCGTGACCCACGGCACACCGTGCCGCGACGTCGTCATCAGCACGGCCGGCGCCTGGCCCTGGCGCGCCATGCCGAACATCATCCGGCCCGCGCCGAAGATGTCGCTGTTGATCGCGGAGATCGCCGCGCTGATCACCACCAGGTTGAGGATGGTTGCGGCCGACTTCACGCCGAGCGCCGAGAAGATCTGCACGAACGGGCTGCCGTCGTTGCCGACACCCGTCCACGGGCTGATCGACATCAGCACGACCATCGTCAGCACGTAGAACAGCAGGATGCGCGCGGGCACCGCGTTGATCGCGCGCGGAATCACGCGCTCCGGATCCTTCGCCTCGCCGGCGCTCATGCCGATCACCTCGATCCCGCCGTACGCGAAGATCACGACCGACAGCGACGCGATCAGCCCGCCGACGCCGTTCGGCAGGAAGCCGCCATGGTTCCACAGGTTCGCGAACGTCGGCACGTCGGCCGAATGGCCGAAGTGCATGCCGGTCAGCAGGATCGCGACGCCGCCGCCGATCATCGCGACGATCGCGCCGACCTTGATGATCGACAGCCAGAACTCGAGCTCGCCGAACACCTTCACGTGGCACAGGTTCAGCCCGCAGATGATCGCGACCACGCCGAGCACCCAGATCCATTGCGGGACATCCGGAAACCAGAAGCCCATGTAGATGCCGAACGCGGTGATGTCGGCGATCGCGACGATCACCATTTCGAGCGTGTAGGTCCAGCCGGTGACGAACCCGGCGAACGGGCCGAGGTTCTCGGTCGCGTAGTGGCCGAACGAGCCGGCGACGGGTTCGCGCACGGCCATCTCGCCGAGCGCGCGCATCACCATGTAGACGGCCGCGCCGCCCAGGATGTACGCCAGGATCACGGCCGGGCCCGCGAGCTGGATCGCGGACGCCGACCCGTAGAACAGGCCCGTGCCGATCGCCGAACCCAGCGCGAGAAAGCGGATGTGCCGCGCGCTCAGGTGGCGCTGCAAGTTTTTCATCGTGTCTCCGATATCGTTATGCGACGGACCGGGCGAGCGGAGCCGGTCCGATTGGCTCAAGTTGTATAGACAACTTAAATGTGAACAAATGATAACAAGCCGGGCCGGGTGACCGGAATCGGGTATTCCCTGACTGGCGCGACGGGCGCAATGCGGGGCGGGGCGGTCGCGCTACGAGGGCGCGGGCCGCGTGGAACGGGCGGGTCATGCTTCGGGGATCGCTGAATCGGGGGGCGCCGGGGCCGATCCGCGGCAGGCGCGGGCCGGCCACCGGCGGGGTCAAGCCTGGGTCAGGCGGGCAGGCGGATCACGCTCGCATCCTTGCGGATCAGCAGCGACGACGCGAGCATCTGCTTGCACTGGTGCGCGAGCACCTTCAGGTCGTGCGTGAGCTCGGCCCCCACCGCATCGGATTGCTCCGCGGACACGACCATCGCGTCGAGGTCGCGCGTGATCTGCTTCGACGCGTCGAGCTGGTCGGCGGGCGGCGGCTCGCCCGCTTCGGCCTTCTCGAGATTGTCGAGCACGGCGGCGAGGCCGCGATGCAGCGCGTCATCGTGGAGGATGCTGCCGTCGGCCGCGCAGGCCGTGCGGATCAGCGGCGCGGCGGCCGTGATCTGCGCGCCGAGCACGTGCGTCTGCACGAGCAGGTCGTTCAGTTCGGGCACGAAGCGCTGGTGCGCCTTCGGCTCGATCATCATCCGCTGGAACGCCTGCCCGAGATTCGCGAACGCGATGTGCACGTCCTTGCGCGCGAGGCGGTAGCGGTAGTCGTCGTCGAGGGCCGTGGACGGTGTCTCGATGGCCGCGGCGACGACCGGCACGACGGCCGCGCCGTCGGCGGCCGGCACCGGCGGCGGCGACATGCCGCGCCCGGCGCGCCACACGGCTTCGAAATACTTGCGGGTGGCGGTGAGCATGTCGGCGACCTGCTTGCCCATCAGCCGGTATTCCCAGTACGGGAACAGCCGGCTCGCGGCGATCGCGATCATGCAGCCGACCACCGTGTCGATCGCGCGCTCGCCGATGATCCGCATGCTGCCCGGCGCGAGCAGGTGGAACATCAGCAGCACGTACGACGACGTGAACACGACGCTCGCCGCGTAGTTGAACAGCAGCAGGCTGTAGCTCATCACCATCGACCCGAACATGATCGCGATCAGCAGGTGCGTATCCTTGACCGTGTAGATCAGCGCGACGCTCGCCGCGCAGCCGATCAGCGTACCGACGATACGCGCCGCGTTGCGCTGCTTGGTGAGCGAGTAGCCGGGCTTCAGGATGATGATGGTCGTCATCACGATCCAGTACGCATTCGTGAGCGGCAGCAACCGGCCGAGCCAGAACCCGACCGCCACCGCGATCGTCACGCGCAGCGCGTGGCGGAAGCTCGGCGAGCGCATGTTCAGGTTCGAGAAGATCAGGAGCGGCGACATCCGGCGGCGCTGCAGGAAGCGCGTGAGCGCCTTGTCGATCTTCAGTTCGGTTTGCTGCGGATCGGCGTGGCCCGACAGGTTGCGGCGCATCCGGTCGATCAGGCGCGTCGCGCTCCAGATGCGCCGGAACGTGGCCAGCACGGCCGCATACGCTTCCGCATTGGTGGCCGGGAAGTTCTTCTTGCGCATCAGCTCGATCTCGTACTCGATCGCGCGCAGCTCGGCCTTCACGCTGATCCGCGAATGCGGTGCGCGGTTCTCGAGCACCGCGAGGCCGATTTCCTCGAGATCGGCGGCTGCCTTGCGGATCAGGTCGCGGTAGAAAATGATCAGGTCGGAGCCGCCGAACGTATTGCGCACCAGCGGGTAATCGGTGTGGGCGCCGACGAACAGCTCGTGCAGGTCGACGCTGTTGATGAACAGGTTGTACATCGTCGTGCGGCCGGGGTCGAGCTTGCCGCGCCGCAGCTTCGGCAGGTTGCGCAGCACGATGTCGCGCGCGGTTTCCTGCGTTTCGACCGCCGTGATCTGCTTCGCGACGAGATTGCGGTAGCACTCGTCGAGATCGGCATCGAGATCGTAGAACTGCGCGCGCGCGAGCAGGTAGTCGGCGCACGCGAACAGGCTCTCGGCAAGCGCCTGCTGCTCGATCCGGCGCGCCTGCCATTGCGACACGAGCGTGGCCCAGTACGTGTACCAGAGCCCGCCCGCGAGAATCCAGCCGGCGTTGATGAACGCCTGCAGCGGCGTGAACTTCTCCTCGAGCGTCATCACCATCATGAACAGCGTCGCGAAGCTGATCTGCGGCCAGCGGTTGCCGTAGACGACGATCAGCGACAGCACGAAGGTGAGCGGCACGATGGTGAGCCACAGCACGAAGATGTTCGGTGTCGCGAGGCCGGTGGCGAGCGCGGCCAGAAAACCGATCACGCTGCAAGCGAGCATTTCGTTGTGCTTGTACTTGAGCGGGCCCGGCATGTCGACGACGCAGGCGCCGAGCGCGCCCGTCGAGATCGTGAAGCCGAGCTCCCGGTTGTGAAACACGATCAGGCACAGCACGGCCGGCAGCGAAACGCCGATCGCGATCCGCAGGCCGCCGAAAAAGTACTGGCTGTAGAAAAACTTTCTGATTTCGACCGAATAGCGCATCGATGGGCTGAATAGCAGACGAAGACGCCCGGGGGCGGCATCTTGACTGGCGACGAGTCTATCGTATTTCGCGATCCGTAAAACCTGGCCTTCCGGACGAGGTTCGCGACGGCGGCCCATTTGCTATCCTTGGTGATCCTGTTCGCCCGGCCCGGCCGGCGCGAGGTTCCGACGCCTGCTTCATGCTCCATCTCTTCTATTCGAACCGTCACGAAACGCTGGCCGATGCGCTGCTCGAGGATCTGGCCGCGTTCCCGGCCCGCAATGGCCCGTGGGCGCCGCAACAGGTCATCGTGCCGAGCGCGGCGCTGCGCCGCCGTCTCGAGCTCGACATCGCCGCGCGCAACGGCGTGTGCGCGAACGTCGAGTTCACGTATCTCGCGCAATGGCTGTGGGCGCAGATCGGCCGCGTGCTGACGGTTCCCGCGCGTTCGCCGTTCGCACCCGATCGCCTCGTGTGGCGCTGCTACCGGCTGTTCGCGCAGGCGGCCGACGGCGCGCCGTGGCTCGCGTCGCCGCGGCTGGCCGCGTATCTGTCCGCGTCCGACGATGCGATGCGCTACGAGCTGGCACACCGCGTCGCGGCCGTGCTCGATCATTACCTGACCTATCGTCCCGAATGGCTGGCCGCATGGCAGGCCGGCGAGTCCGTGCTCGCGGGCGACGGCGCGCCGCGCGGGATCAGCGACGCCGCACGCGACGACGAACGCTGGCAGGCCGCGCTGTGGCGCGCGCTGCTCGCCGAGCTGAGCGACAGCGGCACGCCGCCGGCGCACCGTTTCCTCGTCGAGGCGCGCCATCTCGATCCCGAAGCCATCGCGCGCGCGGACTGGCCGGAATCGGTCAGCGTGTTCGCGCTGCCGACGATGCCGCCGCTGCACGTCGCGTTGCTGCGCGAGCTGTCGCGCTGGATCGACGTGCGCGTCTATGCGCTGAACCCGTGCCGCGAATTCTGGTTCGACATCGTGACCGCCGCGCATGCCGAGGCGCTCGATGCGGCCGGGCGGCTCGATTACCAGGAAGTCGGCCATCCGCTGCTCGCCGAATGGGGCAGGCAGACCCAGGCGCAGCTGCACATGCTGCACGAGCTGACTGAAAGCGCCGCGTCGGGCGACGCGTCGCGTTTCGTCGAGAATCCCGCGCCGACGTGGCTCGCGCGCGTGCAGAACGCGATCCTCGAACTGCAGCCGGAGGCCGAAATCGGCGACACGCCGGCCGAGCGCGGGATCGAGGTGCACGTGTGCCACAGCCTCGCGCGCCAGCTCGAGGTGCTGCACGACCGGCTGCTCGCGTGGTTCGACGCCGACGCGAGCCTGCAACCGTCCGACGTGCTCGTCGCGGTGGCCGATCTCGCCGCGGCCGGGCCGCTGATCGACGCGGTGTTCGGCACGGCCGGCGCCGGCGGCTCGCGTGTGCCTTACCGGATCACCGGCCTGCCGCCGTCGCAGGCGAACCCGGTCGCGCGCGTGCTGCTCGACTGGCTCGCGTTGCCGGAGCGGCAGGTCGGTGCGCCCGAACTGGTCGAATGGCTGCGCGTCGACGCGGTGGCGGCGCGCTACGGTATCGATGCGGCGGCGCTGGAGACGGTGCAGACCTGGCTCGCGGCCGCCGGCGCGCGGCGCGGGCTGTCGCCGCTCGCGAGCGACGATGCAGCCGTGCCGTCGCCGCGCCATACGTTCTCCGATGCGCTCGCGCGGCTCTTTCTCGGTTATGCGATGCCTGAGGGCGCGGCGCCGGTCGGCGCGTGGCTGCCGATCGAGGCGGCCACCGGCAGCGAGGCCGAACTGCTCGGCCGGCTGGCACGCTTCACCGACGATCTCGACGGCTTCTCGCGGCGGCTGGCCGAATCGCATACGCCGCAAGGCTGGAGCGAGCTGTTCGCCGATACGCTCGCGCGGTTCTTCGATTCGGGCGCCGCGTATGCGGACGCGCTCGCGGGCGTGCGCGACGCGCTCGACGCGATGCTGGCCGCGATGACGGAGGGCGCGCCGGACGAAGCGTTGCCGGCGGCGGTCGTCCGGGCGGGGCTGGCCGCCGCGCTCGACGATCCGGCGCGCGGCGGCGTGCCGTGGGGCGGCGTCACGTTCTCGTCGCTGACGAGCCTGCGCGGCCTGCCGTATCGCGTCGTCTGCCTGCTCGGGATGGACGATGGCGTGCTGCCGAGCCTCGCGCGCGCCGACGAATTCGACCTGATGGCCGTGTTGCCGAAGCTGGGCGACCGCCAGCGCCGCGACGACGAGCGCAACCTGTTTCTCGACCTGCTGCTCGCCGCGCGCGACCGGTTGATGATTGCCTACACGGGCCGCAGCATTCGCGACAACGCGCCGTTGCCGCCCGCGGCACTCGTCGACGAACTGCTCGACCATCTCGCGCTCGTCACGGCCGGGCCCGACGCGGCGCCGGACGCGGTCGATGCCGCGCGGCGTGCATTCGTCGTCGAGCATCCGCTGCAACCGTTCGCGGCCGCCTATTTCCAGCCCGGCAGCGAACTCGTTTCCTTCGACGCCGAGCGTGCGACGCTCGCGTCGCTGCTGGCCGCCGAGGCGTCGCGCGACGGGCCGCGCGAGTTGCCGTTCTTCGCGCAGCCGCTGCCGGCCGAACCGGTCGAGCCTGTCGCATTCAGCGAATTCGAACGCTTCTGGCGCCATCCCGCGCGTGCGCTGCTGCGCGCGCGGCTCGGCATCGTGCTCGCCGACGCGCAGGCCGAACTGCTCGACACCGAGCCGTTCGCGCTCGACTTCGCCGGCAGCGATGCACTCGCCGAGCGCGTGCTGCCGTTGCTGATCGAGTCGGACGAGGGCGGCGTGCACGATCACGCGCTGCGCATTGCGGACGCGAGCCCCGAACTGCCGGGCGGCGCGACCGGCGCCGTGTGGCGCGACCAGGCGCTCGGATCGATGACGCAGCTTGCGTCGAACGTGCGCCGCGCGCTGGCCGACGGGATGGAGCGGCGGCCGTTCACGCTCACCGTCGTGCCGGCCTGGCCGGACACCGAACAGGCGCTGTTCGGCGCCGACGACGCGCGGCTGTCGGGCGACGCGGTGAGCGCGCCGCTCGACCTGCACGGCACGCTGAACCGGCTCACGCCGGCCGGGCAGATCATCTATCGCTATGCACGGCCGAGTGCGCGCGACTACCTGTCCGCGTGGCTCGCGCATCTTGTCTACTGCGCGGTGGAGCCCGGTGGCCCGCGCCGCACGCTGTGGTTCGGCAGCGGCGGTGCATTCGAGCTGACGCCCGTCGCGGCGCCGCTCGAGCAGCTCGCGCCGCTGGCCGCGCTGTTTCGCGCGGGGCGGCGCATGCCGCTGCGGTTTTTTCCGCGCAGCGCGTGGGCGAGGGTGTCCGACGGCGAGGCGAAGGCCGCGAGCGTCTGGATCAACGAACGGGTCGTGAGCGAGGCCGACGATCCGGCCATCGCGATCGCGTGGCGCGGTGCGCATGCATCGCTCGACGAGCCGTTCGGCACCCTCGCGCGGCTCGTGTTCGATCCGCTCGTCGCACATCTGAAGGAGGTCGCATGAGCGCCGTGTCGCAGTCGCAGCAGGCGCTCGAACTCGACGTGTTCGCGTGCCCGCTCGACGGTGTCAACCAGATCGAGGCGTCGGCCGGCACCGGCAAGACCTGGAACATCTGCGCACTGTATGTGCGCCTGCTGCTGGAGAAGGATCTCGGTGCGGATGAAATCCTCGTCGTGACCTTCACGAAAGCGGCGACCGCCGAACTGCACGAACGGATTCGCGGTCGCCTCGCGCAGCTCGCGCATGCGCTCGACACCGGTGACGACGGCGGCGATCCGTTCATCGAGCGTCTGCTGGAAACCACGCTCGGCGAAGACGGCGCGCTCGATCCCGAAACGGCCGCGAAGCGGATCCGGCGTGCGCTGCGCGCGTTCGACCAGGCCGCGATCCATACGATCCATGCGTTCTGCCAGCGCGCGCTGCAGGAAGCGCCGTTCGCGGCGGCGATGCCGTTCGCGTTCGACATGGAGGCCGACGATGCGTCGCTGCGCTTCGAACTGGCAGCGGATTTCTGGCGCACGCGCGTCGAGCCGGCAGCCGCGCGCTGGCCGGGCTTCGCGACCTGGCTCGTCGAATCGGGCGCCGGCCCGGCCGCGCTCGATGCGCAGCTCGCGCGGCGGCTGAAGAAGCCGCTCGCCGCGCTGCGCTGGGACGGCGTGACCGAGCCGGACGAATCGGCCGAGGCGGCGGCCGCCGAATGCTTCGCCGAGGCCGAGCGGATGTGGGCGGCCGAGCGCGACGCGATCGATGCGTTGCTGCGCACCGCGCAGTCCGCGCTCAACCAGCGCTCGCACAAACCCGAGGCCGTGGCCGATGCGCTGGCCGCATGGACCGCGCATTTCGCGCAGGGCGACGCGACGGCTGCGCTGCCGAAGGCTGCGCTGAAGCTCACGCACACCGCGCTCGTGAAAGCCACGAAAAAAGGCGGCGCGACGCCCGAACACGCATTCTTCGACGTGGCCGACGCGCTCGAAGCGGCCGTGGCCGCGGCCGAGGCCGCGCAGCGCGCGCGCTGGCTCGCGCTGATCGCCGAATGGCTCGACATGGCGCCGGGCGAGCTGGCCGAGCGCAAGCGCACGCGGCGCGTCGTCTCGTTCGACGATCTGCTCGCGAACCTGTACCACGCGCTGCATGCGCATCCGTGGCTTGCCGAAACGCTGCGCGCGCGCTATCCGGCCGCGCTGATCGACGAGTTCCAGGATACCGACCCGCTGCAGTTCGCGATCTTCGACCGGATCTTTGCGCCGGGCGGCCCGCTGTTTCTGGTCGGCGATCCGAAGCAGGCGATCTACAGCTTCCGCGCGGCCGATCTGCATACCTATCTCGCCGCGCGCGCACGGGCGAGCGCGTGCTACACGCTCGCGGTCAACCAACGTTCGACGCCCGCGATCGTCGATGCATGCAACCGCTTCTTCATGTCGAATCCGCGCGCGTTCGTGCTCGACGGGCTCGACTACTACGCGGTGCGTGCCGGCACGCGCGCGCGCGCGCCGTTCGTCGACGCAACCGATCCGGGCCCGGCAGGCGACTTCCGGGTGTGGGCGTTGCCGGGCGGCGAAGGCACGTTGCTCAAGCGTGATGCACAGGCACAGGCCGCTCAGGCCTGCGCCGCCGAGATCGCACGGCTGATGCGCGGCGCGCGCGAAGGGCGCGTGCGGCTCGGCGAGACATCGCTGTCGCCGGGCGACATCGCGGTGCTCGTGCAGACGCACCGGCAGGGCAGTCTCGTGAAGCGCGTGCTGTCGACGTGGGGCATCGGCAGCGTCGAACTGGCGCAGGCTTCGGTGTTCTCGACCGGCGACGCCGAGCAGCTCGAGCGCGTGCTGGCGGCGATCGATGCACCGGGAGACCTGCGGCGCTTGCGCGCGGCGCTCGCATCCGACTGGTTCGGCCTCGATGCCGGTGCGCTGTGGCGGATGGAGCAGGGCGACGGCGACGCGCAACGGGAAGCCTCTGCGGCGGACAGCGCCGACGCGATGAGCTGGGTCGAGCGCTTCTCGCGGTATCGGCTGTTGTGGCGCGAACGCGGCTTCGCGGTGATGTGGCGCACGTTCACGCGGGAGCTGCGGATTGCCGAGCGCCTGATGGCCGGCGCGGACGGCGAGCGCCGCGTGACCGACATCAACCATCTGGCCGAACTGACGCAGGCACGCGCGTCCGCGCAGCCGGGCATCGCGCCGACGCTGCGCTGGCTCGCCGCGCAACGGCTCGACGGCGGCGGCGAGGAAGCGCAGCTGCGGCTCGAATCCGATCGCAACCTCGTGCAGATCGTCACCGTGCACAAGTCGAAAGGCCTCGAATACGCGATCGTGTTCTGTCCGTTCCTGAACGACGGCGCGTTGCGCGAGCCGCCCGCGTCCGCATTGCCCGATGCGCGCGAGTATCACGACGAGGCGGGCGACGCGGTGCTGCATTACGGCTGCGACGACGAGGCGGCCGAGCATGCGGCGCGGCAGGCGCTGCGCGAGCAGGCGGCGGAACGCGCGCGGCTCGTCTACGTGGCGCTCACGCGCGCGGTTTATCGCTGCTATGTCGTCGCCGGGCCGTACCTGTCGTCGCGCTCGACGCGTGAATCACGGCGCAGCGTGCTCAACTGGCTCGTCGCGGGCGCCGGCCAGTCATTCGATGCGTGGCTCGACGAGCCGCCCGACGAGGCTGCGCTCGATACAGCGTGGCAGGCGCTCGCGGGTGGCCCCGTGAGCGTCGCGCCGCTACCGGCGCCCGTGCGACCCGAACGTCTCGCGGCCGGGCACGACGCGTCACAGACGCTCGCGGCGCGCCATGCGACGCGCGTGCTGCGCGATGCGTGGCGGATGGCCAGCTTCAGTTCGCTGACCGCGTCGATGGCGCGTGAGGAGGCGGGTGTCGCGGCCGTGCCCGATGACGAGCTGCGGCCCGATCATGACGCACTGGCCGCGGTGGCGCCGGATGGCGAATGGCTCTTGGCCGATCCGGTTGCGCCCGAGCCGCCGGACGACGATATCCTCGTGTTCCCGCGCGGCGC
Source organism: Burkholderia sp. AU45274 (assembly GCF_030482505.1). NCBI lineage: Bacteria > Pseudomonadati > Pseudomonadota > Betaproteobacteria > Burkholderiales > Burkholderiaceae > Burkholderia > Burkholderia sp. AU45274. The sequence continues at coordinate 150,980 of NZ_JAUJQE010000006.1, forward strand.
GGCGGCCGGCGAGTGCCTGCACCGCCTGTTCGAGCTCAGCCGCTTCACCGAGCCCGAGTCGTGGCCCAGGGCCGCGCTCGGCGCGCTGCACGACCGGCCGGTCGAGGCTGTGCCCGAGCTGGCCGCGCGCCTGCCGGCGATGATGGTGCAGCTGGTCGACGATGTCGTGCACACCGAGCTCGTGCCGGGCATGCGGCTCGCCGATCTCGATCCCGCGAAGCGGCTCGACGAAATGGGTTTCCTGTTCCCGGCGCCCGCGCTCGACCTGATGGCGCTGCGCCGGCTGCTGGTCGCGCACGGCTACCCGGACGTTGCACTGGAGGCGGGCATGCTCGCCGGTTTCATCAAGGGTTTCATCGACATGATCGTCGAACACGACGGCCGCTTCTGGATCGTCGACTGGAAGTCGAACCATCTCGGCACGACGCCGGACGCCTATGGCCCGCGCGCGCTCGACGTCGCGATGGCCGATCACGCGTATCACCTGCAGGCGCTGCTCTATACGGTCGCGCTGCATCGCTACCTGCGCGGCCGGCTGCCCGACTATGACTACGACACGCATATCGCGGGCTACCTGTACCTGTTCGTGCGCGGTGTACGGCCCGGCTGGCGCAGCGGCGGCGAACCGGCCGGCGTGCATGCGCGGCGGCCCGAGCGTGCGCTCGTCGACGCACTCGACCGGATGATGGAAGGGGGCCGCGCATGAACGCGCAGGACGACACGCTCGAATTTACCGGCGGCCTCGTCGCGCGGCTGCCCGAACCCGCTGATTTCGGCATCGCGCTCGCGGAAGGGTTTGCGCGCCGCATCGGCGATCTGGCTCGTCGCGCCGGTGCGCCGGCCGCGGCCGCGCGCTGGGCGGCGCGAGCCGCGTTCGCGACGAGTCGCGCGACCGCGGGCGGCCACGTGTGCGTCGCGCTCGGCGCGCTCGCGCAGCGCTACGAAGCCCCGCTCGACGAAGTCCGTGCGGCGCTTGCCGCGAGCGGCGTGGTCGCGTTCGGCACGCTCGCACGCGGCGACGAGCGGCCGCTGATCGTCGACCGCCACGACCATCTGTACCTGTCGCGCTATTTCGACTACGAACGGCGGCTTGCCGATGCGCTCGTCGCGCAAGCCGGTGTGGCCGCGCCGGACGAAGGTCTCGCGCCTGACCGGTTGCGCGACAGCCTCGCGCGTTACTTCGGGCCGGCAACCGGCGAAGTCGACTGGCAGCGCGTCGCGGCGATCGTCGCGCTGACGGGCCGCGTGACGATCGTCAGCGGCGGCCCGGGCACGGGCAAGACGACGACCGTCGTCGGCGTGCTGGCCTGTCTGCTCGACGCGCATCCGGGGCTGCGCGTCGCGCTGGCCGCGCCGACCGGCAAGGCCGCGCAGCGGATGCAGGAAGCGCTGCATGCACGGGCCGGCGACCTGCCGCCCGAACTCGCGGCGCGCCTGCCGGATACGTCATACACGCTGCACCGGTTGCTCGGCGGCGGCGGGGCGGCCGGATTCCGGCATCATCGCGACAATCCGCTGCCGTACGACCTGATCGTCGTCGACGAGGCGTCGATGATCGACGTCGCGCTCGCCGCGCATCTGCTCGATGCGCTCGCGCCGGGTGCGCGGCTCGTGCTGCTCGGCGACAAGGACCAACTCGCCGCGGTCGAGGCGGGTGCCGTGTTTGCAGAGTTGAGCGCGCGGCCGGCGTTTACCGCCGCGGCGCGCACGCGCATCGCGCAGGCGCTCGGCATCGACGAGGCGGCATTCGTCGCGGCGCTGCCGGTGCGGGACGACGCCGCGACCGCCGCCGCTCCCGCTGCGCATCCGGCTTCCGTCGCGGTCGAGGCGCCGGCGCCTGCCGCGGCCGCTACGCGCAAACCAGCGTCGCGACGGAAAGTCGATGAGCGACAGGCATCGCTTTTCGACGACGAACCGCAGGATGACGACAGTTCGCCGTCCAGCGTCGCGCCGCCGCCGGCCGCAGGTCCGGCGCTGACCGAAACCCGTGAGCCGGGTGAGGCTGGCGCGGCAGGCGACGCCCCCGCGTGGATCGAGGTCGACGAACTTGCGTGGCTCGACGCCGTCGAGCTGCCGCCGTTCGACGCGGACGACGGGGCGCTTGCATCGGTCACATCGATACCGCCGGGCGAACCCGCCGCCGCGCCCGCCACGCCCGCACCTGCACCCGCACCCGCACACGCACCGCTCGCCGACTGCGTGGTCTGGCTCGAACGCAATTACCGCTTCGGTCTCGATTCACCGATCGGGCGGCTGTCGCTCGCGATCCGCAGCGGCGACGTGCAGGCCGCGCTCGACGCGCTGCCCGCCGACGATTCGGCCGCCGCGTCATTCCACGACGATGCGGGCGAGTCGCTCGCGTCGTCGACGGTCGAGCGGCTCGCGCGGCGCTTCGGCGCTTACCTCGACGCGTTGCGCGACACGCTGGCCGCGCCGGCGCCCGATCCGTTGCCGCTGTTCGACGCGCTCAACCGGTTCCGGATCCTGTGCGCGACCCGCAGCGGCTTGCGCGGCGCGGAGCACGTCAATGCGCTCGTGGCCGCGCACGTGCGCCACGCGGCGCGGGTGCCGCTGGCGGTCGGCGCGCACTGGTTCACGGGGCGGCCGATCATGGTGACGCGCAACGACTATGCGCTCGGGCTGTTCAACGGCGATATCGGCATTGCGCTGCCCGACGCGCACGGCGTGCTGCGCGTGTGGTTCAGGCGCGCGGACGGCACCGCGCGCGCGGTGTCGCCGGCCGCGCTGCCGCCGCACGAAACCGCGTTCGCGCTGACGGTCCACAAGTCGCAGGGCTCGGAATTCGACGAAGCCGCGCTCGTGCTGCCGGCGTCGTTCGGCCGCGTGCTCACGCGCGAGCTCGTCTATACGGCCGTCACGCGTGCCCGCACGCGCGTGCAGGTGATCGGGCCGCGGCGCGTGCTCGCGCAGGCGGTCGCGACGCGTACGCAGCGCGATTCTGGGCTCGCGGCACGCGTCGACGAGGCGCTGGCACGGCGCCGCAAGGAGGCTGCGCGATGATGATCCGCTATACGCTCGATCCGGCCGAAGTCGAATGGACGGCCGTGCGCGCGCAGGGCGCGGGCGGGCAGAACGTGAACAAGGTGTCGAGCGCGATCCACCTGCGCTTCGATATCCGCGCGTCGTCGTTGCCGCCCGTCATCAAGGAGCGGCTCCTTGCACTGTCCGACCAGCGCATCACGCGTGACGGCATCGTCGTGATCAAGTCGCAGGAATATCGCACCCAGGAGAAGAATCGCGAAGCCGCGCTGGCGCGACTCGATGCGTTGATCAGCGGCGTTGCATTCACGCCGCGTGCGCGGGTCGCCACGCGGCCGACGCGTGCGTCGAAGGAGCGGCGGCTCGAGCACAAGTCGCGCCGCAGCGTGGTGAAGTCGGGAAGAGGGAAGGTGACCGACTGACGAGTGGATGAGCCGACGAACGACGGGTGCGACAGCCGAACGCTCGCCGTCGTGCCGGCTAGCGCATCACGGTCCCGGCGCTGTCGAGCACGAAGTCGACGCAGAACACGACCAGCCGGTTCTGCGCGCGGATCGCGACGGCGGCCGTATAGCAGTCGCGGCCTTCCGTCAGCGAGAAGTGCGGGCCCATCAGCGCGACGCGTCCGGGCGCGGCGATCGCGCGCTGGAAATACGGGCGCCGCGACCAGTTGCTGTGGGTTTCCGGGAAGAGCGGCGAGAGGCGGGTGAAGCCCGCCTGGCCGTCGTCGGCGCGCGCGCCGATCGACGGCAGGAACTGCTCGCCGGTTTCGTCGGTGACGAACACGCGGCGCGCGGCCGGCACCGCGAACACGCGCTGCGCGGCGTCCTGCAGGTTGCCGCTTGCGGAAAACGCCGCCGCGCCGGACAGCACGAGCCGCTCGATCGCGTCGAAGCCGGGCTGCTCGGCGGCGACCGGTGCGTGCCGGCGCGCGATGAAGCGCTGCCACGCGGCGTCGAGCATCGCGGGTGCTGCCGCGCTGGCATGGGCGATCGATGCATCGGGCTGGCCGAACTGGAAACCCTGCACGAAATCGATGTCGGCTTCCATCAGCGCCTGCAGCGAGTCGTCGCTCTCGACGCCCTCGGCGAGCACCATCGCACCGGCCTGATGCAGCATCGACACGAGGTGATGCATGATCCTGCGATCGTCGGCCGAACCGGTCGAGCGGACGACGAGCGAGCGATCGAGCTTGACGATGTCGGGGCGCGCGCGCCACACGCGGTCGAAATTCGAGAATCCCGTGCCGAAGTCGTCGATCGCGATCAGGAAGTCGCGATGCTGGATCATGTCGATCGTGCGGGCGAGCGCGGCTTCGTCGCGCGACGGCTGTTCGACGACTTCCAGCACGATGCGGTTCGGCGGCAGCGCGAAATGGCGGCACAGCGCCTCGACGAATTCGCGCTGCACGAGGCCCGAGTCGAGCACGCGCGGGTTGACGTTCAGGAACAGCCAGCCGTCACCGATGCCCTGCGCGACGAAGTTGGCCGTGTGCAGGCAGCGCGCGAGCCGGTCGAGCAGCAGCGCGTCGGCGTCGGCGCGCGTCTTGTCGAACAGCGCGGCGGGCGAGATCAGGGCGCCGTTCGGATCGACGACGCGCAGCAGCGCTTCGTAGCCGACGACCCGCTTGTGCGTGATCGACAGCACGGGCTGGAACACGCTGCGCAATGTCGTGGTGCGATAGGTGGCGACCCAGCCGCCGGGCGTCGGCGTGAGGCGTTCGAGCAGGGAGTCGAGTGAGAGGTCGCGGGCGGGCTTCATGTCAACGGTGCCCGGGGCCAAGCGGCAGAACGACGGCGCGCCGCCACGCTGAAGCAGTCGCACGCGCCGGCGGACGCGAAAGGACATGGAACATCGAGGCCGCCTTCTGCGGGTAAGTGTCCGGAGTGTAACGGGAACGCGGCGGCTCGCGTATCAGGGAAACTCCAGACACACGCGGGAACGGAACTGCGGCCGGCGCCGCTCGCATGCGCGCCGCGCATGACCGCCGCGCAGCGTCGGGCGTCGCCGCCGCACATGACAATCCGGCAGCATGCCATGCGAGGCGAGGCGAGGCGGGAAATCCTGGCGGCCGGCAAGTAGTGAGCGGCGGTCGCCGTCAGACGAATGCCGTCGCGCCGCGGCACCATTCGCGGGCGCGGCGATCAACAGCCTGCGCCCGGTCGTCACGCATCACGGCCGCAGCGATGGCGGCGCGTGCACCCGAATGTATCGTCAGGTCGCTTCGCCGCTGCGCGGCCGGATCCCGGGAATCCGCTTGATCGCGCCGGTCGCGAGCGCGGTGCCGACGAGCACGATCGCGCAGCCTTCGATCATCACGGCCGACACGTGTTCGCCGAGGAACAGCGCGCCCCACAGCAGGCCGAACACGGGAATCACGAACGTCACGGTAATCGCCCGCGCGGGGCCGATGTGCGCGATCAGGTGAAAGAAGATGAAATACGCGATGCCGGTGCAGGCGACGCCCAGCGCGAGCACCGAGCCCCACGCGTGCGCGCTGACCGGCGCGGCCGGCCAGGTGGCGATCGCGAACGGCAGCAGCAGGAGCGTCGAGCCGATCATGCTGCCGGTCGCGTTGACGAGCGGATCGACGCCGGTCAACTTGCGCTTCGTGTAGTTGGCCGCGATGCCGTACAGCAGCGTCGCACCGAGCGCCGCGGCGGCGGCGAGCGCGGTCGCGGCGGCGCCCGTTTCGCCGTGCGCATTCGCGATCTGGTTCCACACGAGCGTGAGCACGCCGGCGAAACCGATCACGAGGCCGAGCGCGCGCGGCAGCGACAGCTTGTCCTTCAGCCACAGGTAGGCCACGAGCGCGCCCCACAGCGGCGTCGTCGCGTTGATCACCGACGTCACGCCGGCCGACAGCGTCAGTTCGGCGAACGCGAACAGGCAGAACGGAATGCCCGAGTTCAGTGCGCCGACGACGAACAATGGCCACGCATGACGGCGCAGCCGGGCGCCGAGATCGGCGGGTTTGAAGCGCGTCAGCGCGAAGCCGGCGAGAAACAGCGCGCCGATGCCTACCCGCAACGCCATCAGCGGCGCGACGCCGAAATCGACCACGCCGACTCGGATGAACAGGAAGGACGCGCCCCACAGGGCGGCGAGCACGGTCAGCAGGAGAGCGTTCTTGGGTGACATCGATCGGCGAGGGCGGGGACGGGATGCGAGGAATCTTACACCGCGTTACCGCCCCGTCGTTTCACGATCGGATGAAACGACAAGAAACGGCCATTCCGCCGGTTTGCCGCCGGGCGGCGGCCGCGCCGCCACGTGCGGCGCGGCCGATCAGGTCAGTGATGACGCCAGCCGCCGCGTCCGCCGAAGCCAAAATTGAGCGACAGCGCCGGGCCCCAATAACCGCCCCATGCGGGCGCATAGGCCGGCGCCGGATAGTAGTAGGCGGGGGCCGGATCGACATACACGGGCGCGGGCTGTACCGGCACCGGCGCCGCCGTGTAATAGCCGCCCGGATAGTAACCGTACGGGTAATAGCAGCCGGCAAGCGTCGTGCAGGCAAGCGCCGCGGCGACGAGGGTCCTGTTCATGATGTGTCTCCGGCGGAGCCGGCTATCGGCAGATGCTTGAAGCTTAGGCCGAGTCCCGATGACACGGTATGAGAAACGGTAACGATCATTTCCGGGGGGGCGGCCGCGCCAGTTGCGGCGCGACAGACGAAAACGGCGCTTCCGCCCCGCGGAAACGCCGTTGAACCGCCCGGCCCGCCGCTGGGCGACGACGCCCGGCCGGCCGATGTCGGACTGCTTACTTGCCGACCTGGTTACCGATGATGCCGCCGGCCGCCGCGCCGCCCAGCGTCGACAGCGCGTTGCCGCCGATCGCCGCGCCGGCGACGCCGCCGACGCCCGCACCGATTGCCGTATCACGCTGGCGTCGCGACATCGAATCGCAGGCCGACAGGCTGGCCACTGTCGCGACGAGGAGAGCGTATACCCCAAAACGCCGAATCGAATTCATGATCGTTGTCCTTGTGGTAGTGAACGGAAGGCGCACGACCGGCTGGCGGCCGTGCATGTCCCCAATCTACGCGCCGTCCCGCGCTGCTGCTGTAAGGACTTGTTAAGGCTCGCGCGGTTTCGTAATCAATTGTTTCGCATAGGCCGGCAGGCACGCGACATGCGCAAAAAAGCCCGCTCGAAAGCGGGCTTCGTGCCTGGCGAGGCGATCCGGCGGCGAGCGCCGGACCGCGCGTTCGCTTACTGACGGTGATAGATTTCGGCGCCGGTCTTGACGAACTCGACCGCCTTCACTTCCATCCCCTTCTTCAGCGCCTCGGTTTCCGACACGCCCTGCTGCGCCGCGAACTCGCGCACGTCCTGCGTGATCTTCATCGAGCAGAAGTGCGGGCCGCACATCGAGCAGAAGTGCGCGACCTTCGCCGAATCCTTCGGCAGCGTTTCGTCGTGGAATTCGCGCGCCTTGTCCGGATCGAGGCCGATGTTGAACTGGTCTTCCCAGCGGAACTCGAAGCGCGCCTTCGACAGCGCGTTGTCGCGCACCTGCGCGCCCGGGTGGCCCTTTGCGAGATCGGCGGCGTGCGCGGCGAGCTTGTACGTGATGATGCCTTCCTTCACGTCGTCCTTGTTCGGCAGGCCCAGGTGCTCCTTCGGCGTCACGTAGCAGAGCATCGCGGTGCCGAACCAGCCGATCATCGCGGCGCCGATGCCGGACGTGATGTGGTCGTAGCCCGGTGCGATGTCGGTGGTCAGCGGCCCGAGCGTGTAGAACGGCGCTTCCTTGCACCAGTCGAGCTGGAGATCCATGTTCTCCTTGATCAGTTGCATCGGCACGTGGCCGGGGCCTTCGATCATCACCTGCACGTCGTGCTTCCACGCGATCTGCGTGAGCTCGCCGAGCGTCTTCAGTTCGCCGAGCTGCGCTTCGTCGTTCGCGTCGTAGATCGAGCCGGGGCGCAGGCCGTCGCCGAGCGAGAAGCTCACGTCGTACGCCTTCATGATCTCGCAGATCTCTTCGAAGTGTTCGTACAGGAAGCTTTCCTTGTGATGCGCGAGGCACCACTTCGCCATGATCGAGCCGCCGCGCGACACGATGCCGGTCATCCGGTTCGCGGTGAGCGGCACATATTGCAGGCGCACGCCCGCATGGATCGTGAAGTAGTCGACGCCTTGCTCGGCCTGTTCGATCAGCGTGTCGCGGAAGATTTCCCAGGTGAGATCCTCGGCCTTGCCGTTGACCTTTTCCAGCGCCTGGTAGATCGGCACCGTGCCGATCGGCACCGGGCTGTTGCGGATGATCCACTCGCGCGTTTCATGGATGTGCTTGCCGGTCGACAGGTCCATCACCGTGTCGCCGCCCCAGCGGATCGCCCACGTCATCTTGTCGACTTCCTCGCCGATCGACGACGTGACGGCCGAGTTGCCGATGTTCGCGTTGATCTTCACGAGGAAGTTGCGGCCGATGATCATCGGCTCGGATTCCGGGTGGTTGATGTTCGCGGGGATGATCGCGCGGCCGCACGCCACTTCCGAGCGCACGAATTCCGGCGTGATCTCGGCCGGTGCGTTCGCGCCGAAGGCCGCTGCGCCGAACGCCTGGCCCGGGTGCTGGCGGCCCATCATCGCGGCGAGCTTCGCACCGTTCGGGCCGCTCGCCTTCAGGCTCTCGAGGTACTCGGCGCGGCGCTGGTTCTCGCGGATCGCGATGTATTCCATTTCCGGCGTGATGATGCCCTGGCGCGCGTAGTGCATCTGCGTGACGTTCTTGCCGGCCTGGGCACGGCGCGGGTTGCGGTGCAGGCCCGGGAACCGCAGGTCGGCGGTGGCCGGGTCGGCCGCGCGCTCGAGGCCGTACTGGCTCGACAGGCCGCCGAGCACTTCGGTGTCGCCGCGTGCCTCGATCCAGCCCTGACGCAGCGCGGCCAGGCCCGCGCGGATGTCGATCTTCGCGTCCGGATCGGTGTAGGGGCCCGATGTGTCGTACACGTAAATCGGCGGATTCTTTTCGCCGCCGAAGCCGGTCGGCGTGTCGGCCTGCGTGATTTCACGCATCGGCACGCGGATGTCGGGCTGGGAGCCGGTGACATAGACCTTGCGGGAATTCGGCAGCGGGGCGACGGCCGCGGCATCGACATGAGCGTCGGCGGACAGAAACTTCGGATTGGCGTTCATGCAATCTCCTGTGTGAGCGCCGGACAGGCGCTTCGGCGCTTGCCCGGAGCCCTTGACGTATGTGGGGCTCGAGCTAAGCAGGAGACGAGGCTTGGTGAGGCGGCGGATTTCGTCAGAAGGATGGCGGCGAAATCCGTACGCTTCCCTGCGCTGGCATTATCCAGATCAGGTTCAAAGGGTATTTCTCACCCGCAATGCCGGCTGTTTGACCGGGCGCATTGCAGGACCCCCGCGTTAGCAGGGCACACGATACACTGGCTTGGCGGCGGTTTCAACCGGGAGAGGATCGGCTGCCTCGGTGCGGCCGCAGCATGGCGGGCGGCACGGTGGCCCGTCGAAATGGCAGCGCGTGTCGCCGCCGCATGGCCTCCCGGCTGGGCCGGCCACGCAATGCGGTGCAGCATGACGCGCTTTCGCGCAACTTCAAAAAAAATTTTCGCAGCGGCTGTCATTTCCCGCGACGTCGTCCGTCTATTCGGCTCCTTAAACCCATGTTGTTTTGGAGAGATGTCATGAAAAAAGTACTGATTGCCGCTTGCGTCGCCGCTTTCGCCACGATCGCCACGGGCGCGTATGCGCAGAACGATGCGATGTCGCAGCCGGGCTCGTCGATGTCGAAGGACGCGATGGGCCACGACGCGATGGCCAAGGATGCAATGGGCCATGACGCGATGAAGAAGGACGGCATGAAGAAGCATGCGATGAAGAAAGACGCGATGAAGAAGGACGCGATGTCGCACGACGAGATGGGCAAGCCGTCGGGCGACAAGATGGCGCCGTCGAACTGACGAAAGGCGGACGCGGCGCGGCCGGCGCGTGCGTCGCACGGCGGCCGCCCGCATCGCGTCCCGTCCCGTTGACTCATTCCGGGAGTCTTCATCATGCAAACCGTTCCCGCCACCGGGCGCGCGGCCGCCACGCCGCCCGCGCGCCCGATCCATCCGCTGTGGGTGCGCGCGAGCCACTGGCTCAACGCGCTCGCGGCGATCCTGATGGTGCTGTCCGGCTGGCGCATCTACGACGCGTCGCCGATCTATCCGCCGTTCACGTTCCCGCACGGGATCACGATCGGCGGCTGGCTCGGCGGCGCGCTGCAATGGCATTTCGCGGCGATGTGGCTGCTCGTCTTCAACGGACTGTTCTACCTGACGATGTCGATCGCGACGGGGCGCCTCGCGCGCAAGATGCTGCCCGTCACGCCGGCGTCGATCTGGCGCGACATCCGTGCCGCGCTGGGCGGGCGGCTGTCGCACGCCGACCTGAGCGTCTACAACGCGGTGCAGCGCGCCGCCTACCTGACCGCGATTGTCGATCTCGTCGTGCTGGTGCTGTCGGGGCTCACGATCTGGAAATCCGTGCAATTCCCGCTGCTGCGCGAATTGTTCGGCGGCTACGACAACGCGCGAGTCGTGCACTTCTGGGCGATGTCGCTGCTCGTCGCATTCATTGCCGTTCACGTCGCGATGGCGCTGCTGGTGCCGCGCTCGCTGCTCGCGATGCTGCGCGGGCGCTGACCCGTCAACCTCGGGTGAAGGAAATCATCATGTCGGAATCCGAAACCAAGCGCGACGGTTCGCGCTGGACGCTCGACCGGAAGTCGCTCGAACTCGACGTGCGCCGCGAGCTCGAGATGCCGTCGCGGCGGCTGTTCAACCGGCGCGTGCTGACGCTCGGCGGGCTGACGATGCTGACCGGCTGCACGCTGAAGGACGACGCGTCGGTCAACACGTTCCTCGAGACGGTGTCGCGCATGAACGACCGCGTGCAGGCCTGGCTGTTCAGCGGCGAGCGGCTCGCGCCGACCTACACCGAAGCCGACATCACGCGACCGTTCCCGTTCAACGCGTACTACGGGATCGACGACGTGCCGCACGTCGACGCGTCGACGTATCGGCTCGTGCTGTCCGGCCGCGTGACGGGCAAGCGCGTGTGGACGCTCGACGAACTGTATGCGCTGCCGCACGCGGAACAGATCACGCGGCATATCTGCGTGGAAGGGTGGAGTGCGATCGGCCGCTGGGGCGGTACGCCGTTCGGCGCGTTTCTCGCCCGCGCCGGCGCCGACACGCGGGCGAAGTACGTCGGCTTCAAGTGCGCGGACGATTACTACGAAAGCATCGACATGCCGACCGCGCTGCATCCGCAGACGCTGCTCGCGTTCGACTACGACGGCCAGCGGCTGCCGCCGGAGTTCGGTTTCCCGATGAAGCTGCGGATGCCGACCAAGCTCGGCTACAAGAATCCGAAGCACATCATGGAGATCTTCGTGACCGATACGTTTCCGGGCGGCTACTGGGTCGACCAGGGGTACAACTGGTTCGGCGGATCGTGAGCGGTGCGGTTGGCGGCGGGAGGTGGCGGCGCATGCGCGTGCCGCGATGCGTCGGGCATCGCGGCATCGCACGTGACGCGTCACGCGGATTCGCGCACCTGGAGGTCGACGCGCAGGCCGACGGCCGCCGCCATGTTCACGAGCGCGTCGAGCCCGAACAGGTTGATCTTGCCGCGCATCAGGTCGGAGACGCGCGGCTGCGCGACGCCCAGTTGTTCCGCAGCCTGGGCCTGACTGAGCTCGAGCTGCGCGATGCGCTGCTTGAGCGCGATCATCAGTTCGGATCGCAGCTTCATGTTCTCGGCTTCAGCCGGCTGGCCCTCGATTGCGTCCCAGACGCTTGAATGACGGTCGTTGGTCATCGTTTCCTCTCCATCGTCAGCGCGCGATAGCGCCGGGCGGCCAGTTCGATATCGGCCCTGGTCGTGCGCGCCGCTTGCTTCCGGAAGCGGTGCAGCACGTAGACGGCGTCGGCGAATGTCGCGACGTAAATGATCCGGAACGCGCCGCTTGCATCGCGCAGGCGAATTTCCCGCACGCCGATGCCGACGGTGCGCATCGGCTTCCAGTCGTCGGGCGCGAACCCGCGTTGTACCTGGTCGATCTGGTGGCCGGCTTCGCGTCGTGCGGGCAGCGGAAAGCCGCGAAGATCCGCTAGCGCGCTGCCGACGAAGACAACAGGCTTCGGCGGGAGAATGGTTGGATTATACAAAATTTTGTATGGGCGGTACGGGTGTCGAAGGAAGGTCGTCCAGCGCATGACGCGCGTGAGCCGACCGTCACGATAAGGGGGAAGCGCGGGCCGGCGTGCAGGACTGGCCGTTCGGCCGATGGCTGACTCGATCGCGACGGATGGCGTGGATGGCGGGTCGGATTGACACCCTGGCAACGCACGCGCGTCGCGTATCCGGCCCCCGATTTCACCCGCCCGCCGGCCGGGAAATGTCGCGCGGAAACATCATTCGCGATCCTTTCAGACTGGTCCGACGATGCTTTCGAATCCTTGATGCCATAATGCCGAGCGTGCGCAGCCGAAACGGTTGCGCGCGTTTTTTTTGTCCCTCTGCCGCCGCTTGCCGGTTCTCTTTCGTCGCCGTTCGCACTGCCATGTCGTTCCGCACGTTCGCTCTGCCTTCCCGGTCCCGCCAGGGCCGTTTGCCGGCATCGCCGGCGCCTTTCAGCGGAGCACGCGGCGTGACGTGCGGGCAGGCTGCTCGATGACGCCGCTCGACCGCCTCCTCGATTTCTTCGCCCGCTTCTCGTTCCGGATCCGGCTGCCGCAAAGCCGCGGCGGTCGCGTCGCGCTGGCGCTCGTCTTCATCTATTTCGTCTGGGGTTCGACCTACAGCGGCCTGCATTTCGCGCTGCAGTCGTTCCCGCCGCTGCTGCTGTCGGGGCTGCGCAACCTGCTCGGCGGGATCGGCCTGTTCATCTTCGCGCTGCGGCGCAAGCCCGAATGGCCGACGCTGCTCGAAATCCGCAATGCGGGGATCGTCGGCACGATGCTCGTCGCGCTGTCGTCCGGCACGATCGCGCTCGGGATCAGTCTGGTCAGCAGCGGCTCGGCCGCGGTGATGGTGGCCACGGTGCCGCTGTTCGCGACCGTGATCGCCGCAGTTGCCGGGCGGCCGGTCACGAAAGGCGAGTGGTCGGCCGTGGCGCTCGGGATGGTCGGCATCGTCGTGCTGAACTCGGGCGGCGCGGCCGCGCACAATTCGGCGCTCGGCACGATCTGCGTGCTGGCCGGCGCCCTGTTCTGGGCCGGTGGCGCGCATCTCGCGACGCGGCTCAAGCTGCCGTCCGACCTGTTCCTGTCGACGTCGCTGCAGATCGGCCTCGGCGGCATGATCTCGACGCTCGTCGCGTGGCTGGTCGGCGAGCGCGTCGAGCACCTGATGGTGGGGCCGGTGTTCGCGTTCCTGTACCTGATGGTGTTCTGCACGATGGCCGCGTACGTCGCGTACGGCTACCTGATCCGCCACACGAGCCCGATCATCGCGAGCAGCTGCATGTACGTGAACCCGATCGTCGCGGTCGCGCTCGGTGCGCTGCTGCTTGGCGAGCCGGTGACGATGGCGACGGTGGTCGCGACCGTCGCGATCCTCGGCAGCGTCGGGCTGTCGTTCGTATTCGATCCGGCGCGCCGGCCCGCGGCGCGCGCGGCGGCTGCCAGCTCGGCGGCCGTGGCGGCTGCGTCGACGGCGGAGGCTGCAGCGGCGCCCGAACAGATCGCGGTGCCGGAGGCGGCGCCGATCCTGGCGCCTTCCGCCGTTCCGCTGGCCGTGCCGACGCCGGCTGCCGTGATGGATCCTGCCGCGGTCATTGAACCCGCACCGGCGTTCGCCACGCCGCCCATCGCCGAACCGGCACCGGCGTTCGCTCCATCACCCGCCGCCGAACCGGCCGCACCCCGCGCCGACGCGTGACGCGGCCGTGGCCGGTCGCGCTCAGTCGCGCCGGCCGCCGCGATGGTGGAACCATCCCCCGAGCGCGGTGAACATCAGCCCGGTTGCACACATGCCGATCCAGCCGAACGCGTGCCATGCGGCGACGCCGGCCGACGAGCCGAGCGCGCCGCCGATGAAATAGCACACCATGTACACCGTGTTGACGCGGCTGCGCGCCTCGGGCTTCAGCGCATAGATGCGCGACTGGTTCGAGATCTGCGCGGCCTGCACGCCGACGTCCAGCACGATCACGCCGATCACGAGCCCGACGAGGCTCGAGCCCGACAGCGCGAAGATCACGAACGAGAGCGCGAGCAGCGCGATCGCGAGCGAGATGATCGCGCGCGGGCCGCGCTTGTCCGCGAAGCGGCCCGCGTACGGTGCCGCGAGCGCACCCGCCGCGCCGACGATCCCGAACAGGCCGGCGGCCTGCGGGCCGAGATGGAACGGCGCGCCGGCGAGCAGCAGCGTCAGCACGGGCCAGAACGCGCTGAATGCCGCGAACAGCGCGGCACCCGTCAGCGATGCCTCGCGCAGCCCGCGCAATTCGATCGCCAGATGCCACATCGAGCCGAGCAGCTTGCCGTACGACAGCGTCGACGTCGGCGAGCTGCGCGGCAGCCGCAGCACGATCACGGCGGCGAGCGCGACGAGCGCCGCGACCGACGCGGCGAACACCGCGCGCCAGCCGAAATACTCGGCGACGAAGCCGGCGGCCGTCCGCGCGAGCAGGATGCCGAGCAGCAGGCCGCTCATCACGGTGCCGACCGCATGCCCGCGTTCGGCGGGCGGCGCGATCTCGGCGGCGAACGGCACGGCCTGTTGCGCGATGGTCGCGAGTACGCCGATCGCGAGGCTCGCGACGGCAAGCACGGCCAGCGACGGCGCGGTGGCCGCGACGATCAGCGCGACCGACAGGCCGGCGATCTGCATCAGGATCAGCCCGCGGCGGTCGAAGCGGTCGCCGAGCGGCGCGAGCAGGAACATGCCGGCCGCATAGCCGAGCTGCGTCGCGGTCGGCACCGCGCCGATCCACGAGGCGCCGTCGGGAAACGCCGAGCGGAAGCTGTCGAGCAGCGGCTGGTTGTAGTAGATGTTCGCGACGGACACCCCCGCGATCGTCGCGAGCAGCAACAGCAGGCTGCGCGAATAGTGGGGCGAGGCGGCGTCGGCCGGACGGTCGGTGGAGGCGGTGGACATGGCTGCGCGAACGGAAGTGGGGCGGCGCAGCGCGCGGCGCACGCGTCGGGTGCGCAGGCGGGCGGGGCGCCGTCGAGGCTGCCGATCATACCGGAGCGACGGGAATCCTGCCGGACGGGGGCAGATCGGCCAAACCGGCCAAATCTGTGTAACCGGCCGGCCGCTGCCCGTCATCGTGCGTGCGTCAACCCGTCAGTCGACCAGCTCACCCGTCGGTTCATAGAACGGATAGGGCCCGGCCCCTTCGTCGACATACACGTGATGCGACGTCATCCCCGCGTCGGGCACATAGTGATGGACCGCGAACGCCGGCGGTTCGAGCCGGAATGCGGAAGGCCCGTCGGGCCGCAGGTCGAATGCGACCTGATGCGCAGGCGACGGCACCGCGGCGGCGAGCGTGCCGCCGAAGCGCGTGAACATCGTGCGATGCACGTGGCCGCACAGCACGCGCTCGACGTTCGGATGGCCGCGCAGCAGCGCGTCGAGTTTCGCGGAGGCGGCCGGCGCGAGGCGCAGCTTGTCCATGTGGCCGATTCCCGACGCGAACGGCGGGTGATGCAGCGCGACGATCACCGGGCGGTCGCGCGCCGCGTCGAGTTGCGCGGCGAGCCAGGCGAGCCGTGCGTCACACAGGTCGCCGTAGCTTGCGCCCGGCACCTGCGAATCGAGCGCGAGCACGCGCACCGCGCCGATGTCGAGCGTGTATTGCACGAATTCGCCCGCCTGCAGCTCGGCGCGATCGGCGAACGCGCGGCGCAGCCCGGCGCGGTCGTCGTGATTGCCGATCATCAGGTAGTACGGAATCTCGAGCGCGGCGAGCAGCCCGCGCAGGTTGCCGTACTCCTCGTCGTGGCCGAAATCGGTCAGGTCGCCGGTGACGAGCACCGCATCCGGGCGCGGCACGAGCGCGTTCAGTTTTTCGATGCAGCGCGTGAGCGCGGCCGCGGTGTCGACGCGCCGGTACGCGAGCTGTCCCGGACGCTTGATGTGGAGATCGCTGATTTGAGCAAGCAGCATCGTCGTTCCTCGGAATTGTCTGATTGTTGTCGCGGCGTCGTGCGCCGCGGTGGGGTGCTGCATGAATGATGCCGGAAGGACGGATCAGGCGCCGAGCGCGATCAGGCCTTCGGGCGCGACCGTGAGGCCGACCGCCGTGCCGCGTGCGAGTGCGATGCGGCCCGGCACGTCGATCACGAGCGCGTCGGGGGCCGCGTGCTCGATCGTGAGCCGCGTGCGCTCGCCGAGGAACGCGCATGCACTCACTGCGCCGCGCAACGGCGCATGCGCGGGATCGGCCAGTTGCGCATCCTCGGGGCGGAAGAACCACTCGTCGGCGGCGTGCGGCGTCGCGATCGCGCCGCCCGTGGTCACCAGCGTGCCGTCGCGCCATTGCCCGGCGAGCCGGTTCAGCGTGCCGATGAACTGCGCGACCGTGCGGTTGGCCGGGTGGTAGTAGATGTCGCGCGGCGTACCGATCTGCTCGATGCGGCCCGCGCCCATCACGACGATGCGGTCGCTGAGCTCCATCGCTTCGGCCTGGTCGTGCGTCACGTAGACCGTCGTCACGCCGAGTTCGCGCAGCAGCGCATTCATCTCGCGACGCAGCGTGTCGCGCAGCTTCGCGTCGAGCGCGGTCAGCGGCTCGTCGAGCAGCAGCACGCGCGGTCGCACCGCCAGTGCGCGGGCCAGTGCGACGCGCTGGCGCTGGCCGCCCGACAGCTGGTCGATCGGCTTGTCCGCATGCGCGTCGAGCCGCATCATCGCGAGCAGCTCGTCGACGCGCTCGCGCAGCGCGCGCGGCTCGGTCTTGCGGATCTTCAGCCCGTAGCCGACGTTGCCGCGCACCGTCAGGTTCGGAAACAGCGCGTAGTTCTGGAACACCATGCCGACTTGCCGGCGCTCGATCGGCAGCGCGGTCACGTCGTCATGGCCGAATGCGATCGTGCCACCGGCGTCCGGCGTATCGAGGCCCGCGATCAGGCGCAGCGTCGTGGTCTTGCCGCAGCCCGACGGCCCGAGCAGCACGAGCGTTTCGCCCGCGCCGATCGACAGGTCGAGCGGCTCGAGCACGCGCGTGCCGCGGAACGTCTTCGCGCAGCGGGTGAGGGTGATGGGAGTGGAATCGAGTTTCATGTCTGCGAGAAATTCAGCGCGGGCGCTTCTTGAGTGCCCGCGTGCCGGACGGATCGACGCCGAGCCACTGCATTGCGACGAGCAGCGGCAGCGTCATCAGCAGGAACAGGATCGTGTACGCGCTGCCGACTTCGAGGCGCAGCGACGCATACGTGTCGGCGAGCCCGACCGGCAGCGTCTTGGTGTCGGGCGTGTGCAGCATCCACGTGAGGTTGAATTCGCCGATCGACAGCGTGAGCACCGCGAGCGCACCCGCGACGATGCCGGGGCGCAGGTTCGGCAGCACGATCGTGACGAAGCGCGTGACGAACGACGCACCCAGGCTGGCCGCGCCTTCCTCGAGCGTGCGCAGGTCGGCGCCGGCCGCGACGGCCGCCACCGCGCGCACCATGAACGGCAGCGTGAACACGACGTGGCCGACGACGATGAACCACAGGCTCATCCGGAACGCGGTGAAGCCGCCGTACACGACCAGCAGCGCGAGCGCCGATGCAAGGCCGGGCAGCGCGACCGGCAGCACGAGCGCCTCCTCGATCGCGCGCGCGGCGCGGCTCTTGCTGCGTGCGAGCGCGTAGCCGGCCGGCACGCCGACCGCGAGCACGATCGCGAGCGTCGCGAAGGCCACGTAAAGCGACAGTGCGACCGAGCCGTGATACTGCTGCCACACCTGTTCGAGCCAGCGCAGCGTGAGGCCGCTCGACAGGCCGCGGAAATAGTTGACGGTGAGGCCCGCGAGCACCGACATCACGACCGGCACGATCAGGAACGCGCACAGCAGCAGCGTGACGCCCCATTGCAGCACGGCGATCGCGCGCGCGCCGGTGACGCGCGGCGCGCGGCGGGCGACGCCGCTCGCCTGCACGGGAGCGGGAGCCGGCGACGGCGACGGCGCGGAAGAGCCGGAAAGCGATTGCATGCAGGAATCCTCAGGCCGCGGCGGCGGCGGTGTGGCCGGTGAAGCGGCGCGCGAGTGCGAGCACGGCCCAGGTGACGATGCCGAGCACGATCGACAGGCCGGCCGCCGTCGCGATGTTCGCGTTCAGCGTGAACTCGGTATAGATCGTCATCGGCAGCACGTTCAGGTCGGTGGCGAGCGTGAACGCGGTGCCGAACGCGCCCATCGCGGTCGCGAAGCAGATCGCGCCGGCCGCGATCAGCCCGGGCGCGAGCGCGGGCAGCACGATGTCGACGAAGATGCGCCACGGCGATGCGCCGAGCGAACGCGCGGCTTCCTCGAGCGACGCGTCGAGCTTCGACGCGGCCGCGATCACGGTGACGATCACGCGCGGAATCGAGAAGTACAGGTAGCCGATGAACAGCCCGGCGACCGAGTACGCGAAGACCCACTTGTCACCGGTGAGCTTCGCGGACAGCATGCCGATCAGCCCCTGCCGGCCGGCGAGCATGATCACCATGAAGCCGACGACGACGCCCGGGAACGCGAGCGGGAACGTGAGCAGCGCGAGCAGCACGCGCTTGCCCGCGAATTCGCGGCGAGCGAGCAGGAGGCCCGAGATCGTCGACAGCACGAGCGTCGCGAGCGTGACGCCCGCGGACAGCGCGATGGTCTCGCCGAGGCTCTTCATGTAGCGTGCATTGCCGAGCAGCGCCGCATAGTGCGGGAAGAACGCGCCGTCGGCGGACACCTGCACGAGTGCCGCCATCGGCAGCAGCCAGAACGCGGCGAACACCGCGAGCGCCGGCGCGACGAGCGCGACGCGCCAGCGCAGCGGGAAAGTCAGGTCAAGCATCGATGAGGTCCGGCCGCTTACTGCATGACTTGCAGGTATTGCTGGCCGAATGCCTGCTGGCCGGCTGCCATCTTGCCGAAGTCGACCGGTTTCGCACGCGCGTATTCGCTCGCCGGCAGGAACTTCGATGCAATGTCGGCGCCGAGCGTCTGCGCGCGCACCGGGCGCAGGTACGCGTTGGCCCACAGCTTCTGGCCTTCGTCGGACAACACGAAGTCGAGCACCTTCTTGCCGTTCGCGTCGTGCGGGGCGCCCTTCACGAGACTCATCACGTACGGCACGGCGATCGTGCCTTCCTTCGGAATCACGAACTCGACGTTCGCGCTGTCCTTGTACTTCGCGCGATACGCGTCGAAGTCGTAGTCGAGCAGGATCGGAATTTCACCCGACAGCACGCGCGCATACGCGGTCTGCTTCGGCACGATCGGCGCGTTCGCCTTCAGCTTCCTGAACCAGTCGAGCGCCGGCTTGAAATTGTCGAGGCTGCCGCCGAGCGCCTGGTTCACGGCCACCGCGCCCGCATAGCCGACGAACGCACTCGACGGGTCGAGGTAGCCGACCATGCCCTTGTATTCCGGCTTCAGCAGATCGGTCCACGAGCGCGGCACCGGCTTGCCGTCGAGCGCGTCCTTGTTCACGAAGAAGCCGAGCGTGCCCGAATGGATCGCGAACCAGTAGCCTTGCGGGTCCTTCAGGTTCGCGGGGATGTCGTTCCAGTGCGCGGGCTTGTACGGCGCGATCACGCCCTTGTCCTTCGCCTGGAACGCCGACGACACGCCGAGGTAGACCACGTCGGCGACCGGGCTCTTCTGCTCGGCGATCAGCTGCGCGATCGACTGGCCCGAGTTCTTGTTGTCGAACGGCACGCGGATGCCGGTCTTCTGCTTGATCGCCGCGATCTGCGCGGCCCAGTCGGCCCATTCGGGCGGGCAGTTGTAGCAGATCGCCGTTTCGTCGGCGTGGGCGGCGGGCGCGCCGGCGAGGAGCGCGGCGCAGGCGACGGGCGCTGCAAGCGCGCGCAGCAGCGAGGTCAGGCGAAAGGACACGGTAGGTCTCCGGGCGAGGGTGAGGCGCTGAGGTGGGGTGGTGGTGTGCAGGGTGTGCGGCGCGCGTTCAGGCCTTGCGCAATTGCAGGTCGGTGGCCGGCGGCGCCACGGTTGCGCCGTCGCGCACTACGTGCGGCAGGATCAGCGACGTGCGTTCGATCGCTGCGCCGCCGATGCTTTCGACGAGACGCTGCCATGCGTGGCGGCCGATGTCGCGGTTCGGCGTCGCGACGCTCGCGAGCGGCGGCGCGAGCAGTTCGCCGAGCGCGATCCCGTCGAAGCCGAGCACCGACAGGTCGTCGGGAATCGAGAAGCCCGCGCGGCGCAGGCCGCGCATCACGACCATCGCGAGCAGGTCGTTGCTGCAGAAGAGGGCGGTCGGGCGCGTCGCGTGTGCGGTGAGATGCGCGAGCACCGCGTCGGGCAGCTCGGGCGCGTTGAAGTCGACTTCGACCGGCGGCAGCGTGGCGACGCCGATTTCGTCGAGGGCCTGCGCATAGCCGAGATGACGCTGGCGTGCGCGATCCGACGCGGCGAGCGAGCCGGCCAGCATCAGCACGCGGCGGTGGCCGCGCGCGGTCAGCAGCCGCACGCCGTCATACGCGGCCCGGCGGTTGTCGACCGACACCGACGGGCGACGCTGCGTGTCGTTGTGCATCAGCACGTAGTGCGGGCCGTCGTGGTCTAGCATGTCGAGCAGCGGGTGGGTGTCCGCATCGGCGACGGTGAGGATCAGCCCTTCGACGCGCTGCTCGCGCAGCGTCTCGATCGCGTGGCGCTCGCGCGCCGCGTCGTATTCGGTCGTCATCAGGATCAGCTTGAAGCCGGCCGCGGTCGCGAGCTCGTCGATGCCTTGCAGGCAGTCGGCGAACACGGGGTTCGACAACGTCGGCACGACGACGCCGACGAGCCGCGTGCGCTCGCCGCGCAGTTGCCGGCCGAGCGGGCTCGGGCGGAACTGCAGCGTGTCGATCGCGGTGCGGATCGTTTGCAGCGTGGCGGGGCTGACGGTATGCGGGGCGTTGATCGCGCGCGAGACGGTGGCGATCGAGAAGCCCGCGAGGGCAGCGACGTCCTTGATGGTCGAGGTCATGAAAGCTTGCGATGTAAACGTTTTCGGCCGGGAAATTATCGAAAACGTTTGTGACTTCGCGATGACTTAGGCGACGCTTGTTTCGCGAAAAGCACGACACAAACGTCTGACGGATAGGGCCGTCGGACGACGCGGACTCGATTGTATCGGGGATGCTGCGGCGCGGGAGGAAATCGTTGGGGGGCGGTGTGGGGGCGTCGACGACAACGGATGAATCCGTGGGGGCGCCTTGATGCGGCGCCGCGGAATAAGGGAACGCATGCGCAAGCAATGGTAGAATCGCGTCCGCCCTCTTGCCGGGGTGATGAAATTGGTAAACATAGCGGACTTAAACGATTGAGTGCCCGGTCGGAAACGGTCGGTGCAGAACCCTTCAAATTCGGCGAAACCCCTGATGCGCGCATCGAGGCAACGCCGAGCCAAGCCTCGCGGCATCCGCGAGGAAGGTGTAGAGACTAGACGGGGGGCGCCTAAGGCGCATGGGCAGCAGGTAAAGCCCGCGCGCGACGGCGAAGGCATAGTCCAGCGCACGAACGGCATCGCGCACGCGACGCCGGCTTTGAAAAAAGCAGTGTGACGAAAATCCGCCGCCTTAACTGGCTTGCCGGTTCGAGTCCGGTCCCCGGCACCACCTTATTCTGTAGCGCAAGCTATCCTGCCCGTAGCAAACCCAATCCTATCAAGGCTTTCCGTGCTATCTTCCCCCTCCGGGATGGTAGCCGCGTTGTAGCGAAAACAAGCCGTTTTTGCACCCGCGTGCACCAGAATCGCACCACGATTTGCACCAGGGGGCAGGATGGCGACATATACGAAGCGCGGCGGTGTCTGGCGCGCGCAGGTGCGCCGCAAGGGCATGAGCGTATCGGAGACGTTCCAGAGCAAGGCGGACGCTGTCGCCTGGGCGACACGGATCGAGCACGAAATCAACGTCGGCAAGCTGACGCCCGGCACGAAGCACACGCTCACCGATGCGTTGCGCGAGTATGAAAAGCGAGTCAGCCCGACGAAGCGCACCGCGCGCTGGGAGGCGATTCGCTTCGCCGCGTTCATCCGGGATTTTCCTGACCTGGCTGCGATGCCGCTCGCCGATGTGACGGCCGAGCACATGGGTCGATGGCGCGATGCACGACTCGCCGGCGATGAGAGTGCGGGCCGTGGCAAGGTCGGCACCGCGACGGTTCTACGCGAGATCAACCTGCTGTCGCACGTTTTCACGACCGCGCGTGATGAATGGAAGTGGATTACCGAGAGCCCCCTGACCGGCATGCGACGCCCAACGGAACCAGAGCCGCGGAAGCGGCGCATCACGGATGAAGAGGTTGGGCTGTTGCTCGGGCGCCTTGGCTATCGAGATGACGAGACGCCGACTACGAAATCAGCGCGCGTCGGCGCAATGCTGGTATTCGCGATCGAGACGGCTATGCGGGCCGGAGAGATCGAGGCGATGACGTGGGATGCGGTTGACCTGAAGAAGCGCTATGTGCATCTGCCGCGAACGAAGACAGGCGTGGCCCGAGATGTCCCGCTTTCGCCGCGCGCGCTACAGGTGCTTAAGCAGCTCGATCCCCTGAAGAAGGAATTCGAGGGGAATGTGTTCGGCGTCGATGCGCCGGCGCGCGATGCGCTGTTTCGGAAGGCCAAGAAGGCAGTAATGCTGGATGACCTGCATTTCCATGACGCGCGCCGTGAGGCGCTGACGCGGCTATCCAAGATTTTCAACGTGATGGAACTGGCGAAGATCAGCGGACATCAGGATTTGCGCATCCTGCAGGCGGTGTATTACGCGCCGCATGCCGCTGATCTTGCCGACAAACTGCATCAGGCTTCGACGTGAGACTCGGCCCACGCGATCACGTCCTTTGCGCGCCAAAGCGGCCGGGCCCGCTCTGTCGCGCTCTTGCCTGACGGGATGCGGATCGGCCGCGGGAAACCTTCCTGCGTGATGATCCACTGACGTGTGTGCTGTTCGCTGCGGTGCAGATATTTCGCCAGTTCGGCCAGATCCCAGAGCGCGTGCGGCGTCAGGCGCGCGGCAATTTCTTGAGCCAGTTCGGTGATTTCGGTCATCGTGCCCTCGTGGTCATGGCAAGCTCGACACGGCGGCTGATCTCTCGATCGTAGCTGGCGAGCGTGGATTGCAGGTTGGGTGCGAGACGCGGCCCGGCGGACGGCGTGTCGAGCGGCGCGCGCGGTGCGGCGACAGGCGTCAGCTCGTACGCCGTGTCCGTCGTGACGCGCCGATCGATCCGGATGCGGCCGGCGTAGAACAGCGTGTCTAGAAGGGCTTGCACGAAGGCCGTCGACGTCTGGAGTTCCGTCGCGATCTGCCGCGCGGTGTGCGTGCCGCTCGCGAGAACACCGACCACGGCTGCGCTGTTGATGCGGCGGCTAGACATGATGTTCTCCCTCATTAGCAGGGGCGCAGCCGGTGGCACCAAGATCAAGCCGGACACCACAAAGCTGATTGGCGCAAGTGGGTTGCCATGGAGCGTTCCCCTTGCCGCATGTGGGACAAGTCCAGCCAACCACTGACGGAGCGGGCGTGCAGCCCTGAAAAGGCGCGCACATGCTCGGCATCGAGCATTCCATCATCGTTTTTCGACAGATCACTTCTCTTCCCCTTGTCGTTGCGCGAGGGCGAGTGCGTCTGCTGCTGAATCCAGATCAGCGCCATGCACCTCATAAAATCCAACTGGCGTGTGCGGATACCAGAAAATTCTCACCTCTTCGCCGGGCACCGGTTCCTGATAAACCAGTCGTTCGTCGTTCACTTCGATGCCGGCGCCGACTGCTTTGGACAGCGTGTTGCGAATGACTCGCCACCGCTCCGCATCCCGACGATCCGCTTCTCGGGCTTCGAGTTCGGATAGAAGTGCATAGATCAAATCGGCTTCTTCCGTGAAGCCGCCGTGCTTGCAGAGCGTGTCCTCGACTCGCAGTCGGTCAGCGAACGCCGCCAGCGCTTTCATCTTCTCGATGTCGATCACTTCTTCTCTCCATTATTCGAAAACTCCCTGACTGCCGCTACGTATTCCTCAAGCCTCCGGCCTTCGCCCATGTGGTCGATGGCTTCGGCGATTTCTTCGACTAGCGCCTCCCTGTCGGGCGTGGTGCGGCGGGCGGCTTGCCAGACATCGAAGCTATTCGGATAAATCTTCGTCCTCAACAACTCAGCCATGGCTGCCTCAAACTCTTCTCTCTCAGTCACGTTGTGGCTCCTTGTTGAGGCCGCGCCAAGACTTGGCTTGTGATGCGGCCTGACCTGATGGAACGTCGTTCGCAGACTTAGCGTCGCCGCGCATCGCACACCATCGCTTACCGTCCCATTTGGCAAATCCGATTTCCAGGTCGCAAGTGCCGAATCGATCGGTTTCGACCAGCATAGATGCCGGGTAGACGCCAACATGAACCGGCTTGATATTGGGCGGGAATTCCTCCGTCAGCATGTCATCGGTGATCTTCATGGCTTGCTCCGGGTGATGGCGTATAGTTGGTGCGATCCATCGGGCAGCGATCCGGTGTACTCGAAGTCCCAGTTCACCATCGAGTCGATTTTCCGGAAGCGGTGAACGGATAGAATCCCGACCGGATCCCCACAAACCTTCTCCAGCACGGCGGCTTCGATGGCGGCGGCGAAACCGACAAAGTTGAACGTGCCGTCAATGCACTTGGGCGTCTTCTCCCAGAGTGCTTCGACTTCCTCAAGCGTCAGAATCGGTTCAGTCATTGGCCTTCTCCTGCGCGGGCGGCAATCGTCAGCGCATGCGTCGTGCTCTGAATGCCAACGCACGCGAAGAAGTGGGCCGCGTCCAAGATGTCAGCATTGCGCACAGGCTTGCGCCCGAATTCAATGGACGACAGCTCTGCGGGGCCGCGCCCAAGGTGCTGCGCCATGTCCATCAGCGTCGTGCCGGACACGATCCGCAGCGCGCGCACGAGCATCCCATACGGCGTGAGCGGATTTGTGAGGCTCGGCTGTTCTTCCATCACCTCGGCGCGCGGCTCCGGCAGCTTGAAGATGCCGCGCTGAATCTTGATGGCGATGTCCAGTGCATCGATGTGGTCGTCGGTAAGGGCATGCGCACGGTCTGCTTCGATCACGGCGACTGCTGCCGCGATGACGCCAGCCGAGGCTTGGGGCTCCGGCTGCTGAGCGGCGAGGAGGGCTTCAATTCGGGCTGCAGCATCTTCGATGCCTTCGCCGGGCGAGGTTTGCGCCGCAGCGTAAATCTCGTGTGCGAGGTTCGTCAGCGTCTTATTCATGCTTGGCTCCTTTACCTGTTCCATCGCACCACGGGCATTGCTCGTATTTACCGAGCCAACCTGATCCGCCGCAGTGTTTGCAGATGCACTTCATTGCTTGGCTCCGTCGAGAAGGTCGCAGAGTGGCGAACGATGGATGTTGTGTTGCGACGCCATGCCGATAGCCCATTCAATGGCCTTGCGCTGCACCTCGGTCAGCCCGACATGAGCGGATGCCGGGGCGGCAGAACCGGCGAGCCGCTTCCATGCGTCGCGGATAGCTGCACCGATGTCGATGTCGTCAATGTCTCGGAACATGCAACCATCCCACTGAGCCGCGATTTGCTCGAGGATGGCGGATGCCGGGGCGGGAGGCTGCGGGGCGCCGTAGAGCCTCATCCCTTTGGGCAGGTCATCCAAATCCTCGATGACCGGCTCGATATGCTTGTAACCGTCAGCGTCTTCGCAGACTTCCGCAATCCACGTAGACAGGTGAGGTTCAGCAAGCGCGTTTATCGTTTCCTCGATGGCCATGTAAGCGCACTGCCACATGTTGGTGCCGGGGCTGGCGTGACATTCGACCTCGCATTTACGGGCGATCTCGGACTTGCGATCGTCGGTCAGAAATCCGGCTTGGATCGGCACCGCTCCCGCCACCTCAGTGCGAGGGGCGCGGGTCAACCAGCGGTCGTATTCAGCATATGCACGGCCTACAACCTGTTGCTTAAGTGCTCCTGCGGCGTAGTTTCGTCCACCGACACGAGCCGGACGATCCAGCTTATCGGCATCCGCCCCATTGCCCGTGCCTTCGAGCGGGGCGGCCGACGTTCCGACTGCGACTCTCATGGCTGTCGCTGCGCTACGTGATCCAGCACCATTCAGAATGGCGCGATTCCCCGCGCTCCACATGTCGATGAGTTGCTGATCCGTCAGCGCGTCGACACCGGCCGGCGCTGCTTCGTGCTGCTCGACAGAGTAACGAGCCTCGCGCTCGCATGCGCCGGTGCCGCAGTTGCGCGAGCATTCAATGTCGGCGATTGCGCATACTCGGACGGCTGCGCGGTTGTTGTCGGTGGTCTTCATGGTGGTGGTCCTCAGGTGGTCAGGTCTCGACGACATGGCCGAGTTGGCTGTCGAGCAGAGCAATCGTGTTCTCACGCCCGTATGCGACAAGGCAAATTGGCGCGCCAGAGTTGAAGGGGGCACGCCGGCCATCGACATAATGAAAGTGCGGGCGGCCTCGCACGAAGCACACAGAATCGGCACACGGCCACACGCATTCGTAGAACATCGCTGTCTCGGTGCGTGCCGGGATCAATGCGATGCCGTTCCCGTGAGCGTTCATGCGGCGCAGCCATTTCACGGCTTCGCGGCCGAATGGCGGATTGCACCAGACCCGACCGCGCCATGGCCGCGTGAGGCCGTCGTCCAGAATCGTGAGATGTTCGCGCGCCGTATCCCAAGGCCGATTCACTGGCGAGCAGGGATCAAGATCGAACTCGCCGAGCGCACGAAGCCATTCGGGCGGCGTCAGCCACTCGTCGTTTTTCATCCGAGCGCTCTGGTGCGAAGACATGCTCATCGTCATCCTCAATCAGTAGAACAGCATCAATGGCAAAAAAATCGGCCCCTATACCAGCGGGCCAAATCACCACGGGGAAATAGGCGCACCACTCCACCCTGCGGAGAAACGCCGCCCTTATGTCGGCCTATTCCTGTGTTGGGTGGGTGGTGCGCGGAAGGGAGGCTTAGTTCGGCACCGGAAGGCCAAACGCCTTGAGAAGATACGGATCGGGATCGGGTTGACGTGCGTACCATGCTCGATAATCGTATGGCACATCGGCAATTGGCCTGCCCGCGTGTTTGCCAAACGACATATGGGTCGGAATACGCGCCTTCTCCGAGAACTGATAGACGTCTTCCCAGGTTCCCATGTCTTCGCCGCAGTGCTCGATAATTGCAAAGAGCACGCGGGCGCAGAGATAGCAATCGGCAAGCGCGTTATGTGCGTCTCGAAGCTCAAGACGCACTGCTTCCAGATTCGATCCAAGCATGTAGCTAAGTGCGCCAAGCGTGTGCGACTCGGCATCCGGCCAGACCCGTCGCGCCATCGCCAACGTGCAAATGCGCTTCACGTTCAACCTACCCGCGACTTCCCAATCGAAATCGACCTTGTGCCCGATCATGTACTTCATGTCGTTAGGCAAACGGAACTCGCTGTTCGGTGGACAATCGACCAAATCCGAAGGCAGGATATGGTGAACAGCCATCGCGCCGAAACTGATTGCCTTGGTCGGCTGATAGCGTTGCAGGAACACATCGCGCGGAGCGTGATCGGTCAGATCGTCGCTCATCGTCAGTAGCGCCGCCTCGATCAATTGCGGCTCGTCCGCGCTTGTCGTCTCGGTGTCAAAAATGTATGAGGTCATTTGATTTCCAACCTGTTTTTTTGTTCCAGGCGAGCACCGGGGATTTCTTGCCCCGCCTTCAGCGCCTCCTTCAGCGCCCCCTTATCGAGCGACGGTTGTGGGGGTTCTGGCGTCTTAAGAAATGACGGCGGAATCTTTTTCTCGTCATCCACGATCAGCGACGGTGGATTCTTCCGGATCGATAGCACAAAGAATGGCGATTCGATTTTCTGGAGTTTCGCATGCTCCATGTTGGAAAGCAGATAGTCCCGGACATGATTCGCTTTCTTTCTGATCGCTGCCGCACGCTCACTCATCATTTCAATCTGCGTCTCGATGGCGGCTGCGCTGGATTCTAGATTGCGAACGAACATGGCGACGTTGATCGATTTTTCCTCGATGTCGCCGTTAATCGATTCCAGCGTGTCTTTAAATGTCTGCTCATCCAACCCAAGTTGTTCGAGCTGATCAAGTTGTTGGCGATACTCGCCAGCGATGGCGAAAAGACTGAGACTCATTTTTCTCGGCTCCCAAGAAACTGAACTACGTCCGCGATGATTTCGGTCGAGTACTTATCTTGACCGTTGCTGTCCTGCCACTTGCGCGTCTTGATCTTGCCTTCGACGTACAGCGACGAACCCTTGCGGACGTGCTCCGAGACAATCTCGGCCAGCTTTCCGAAGAACGCGATCCGATGCCATTCGGTAACGTCCTTCGGTTCTCCGGTAGTCTTGTCCTTGTACTTGTCCGATGTGGCAACGCGAATGTTTGTGATCGCATCGCCGCTCGGCAGATATCGTGTCTCGGGATCGGCGCCCACGTTGCCGATGAGAATGACCTTGTTGACGGATGCCATAGTTATGCCGCCTTTTTCAATTCTTTCATGCGTTGATTGAAAGTCGCATTCGCGGCGGCCTTCTGCTCCTTGGTCAGACCATTCATGATCTCGACCAATTTAGGCACCGTATCCGCTGATCGCATCTGTTCTTCAATTGCCAGATCTGCGGCCGTTGATTCCGACCGCCCTGCCGCATTCTTGCGGCTCGCCACGTCGTGCGACGAACCATCTGCATCATTATCGCCTTCAGTCGGGATGCAAAACGTCTGGAAAGCTGCATACTTATAGGCCGCTGACATTGCTTTGTTCGTTGCCTTATCGGCGCTGTCCATCGCTTCGCCGAAGGTTCGAACAGTATGCTTACTGCCATCCTCAGCGCTCACGAAGTCAAATTCCGCTTCGACCGTGACGTAAAACAGCGCGCCACCCTTCTGGGTTTGGCGCTCAACTACTTCGCGCGAAATCATGCGCGGCAGGATAACGAGGTTATGTGCGGCCAGCATCGGCGCAAGCGCGTTGTACACATCATCGATGCCCCGGAATTGGTAGCCCTGTTGCTGATTCTTCCGATCCTTCGAGATGCCGTTTTTTGCCATCTCGCCTGCGATTGCCGCGATTGCCTGATACACATTCATGTTGTGCTCCGGAGAGTTGATGCCAGCCAAGGGCGTCCTCGGCTTCCTGTTCCTGCTGCTCTTGTTGCTGTTGCGCTTGCCAAAATGAATCGTCGTCGTCCGTCATGCGACACCTATTCGAGGTTGCGCCGATGCCACTCGGCGACCAGCGCATCTAGTTCCGCCCCAACCGCTTCCCTAGCATGCCTCTCGTCGCGCCAGCGGTTGCCGTCTGCAAGTTCGTAGCGGCGACGGGCGTTCGATGCTTGGTTGATTTGCGCCAGAAGTTCGCGCTGGTTCATGGTTGCGATGTTCATCACAAAGCCTCCATTGGTGGAGGTGTGATTTTTGCCTTCACTTCTACGGGGCATCCAAGGCAGTCGCCAAAGACCGTTCCGAGCGAATCCATGATCTCAATCATTTCTTCGATGCTTGGGTCATTGCTCTTGATGAACTTCTGGACACGCTCGGCAAGAATTCGCTTGTTTGCGATTGCGCTCATGCTGCCCCCTTCTTCGTCAGCTCCGGCACATACCGACCGTCATAGTTCGGCGCCAGCAACCAATGGCTGCCGAGGAATGCAATCTTGTGTTTCGCCCGCGCTTTGTTTGCGCTGCCCGTATGGCGCAGTTCGGCTTCCAGTCGTTCGGACTGGGTGAGGCATACGTTTGTGCGCACGTGGCGCAGGTCAATCATCTTCATCTCGCTCTCCTAGCATCCAAGTCCCGCATACTCAGCCGCCTGCTGTTGCTTCGCGATCTCGAAGCACGCACCGCAGCACGTTTTCTTCAATTCCCAACGCTTGCTGAAAAAGTAGCCGGTGAAGTGTTCGCGCGGCTTCACGTCGTCCTTCAGGTTTCCGCATTCGTCGCACCGATCTAGTACGCGCGTCGTCATCTGGCGTCGATTCCAAGCATCTCTGTCCATCACTGCCCCAGCGCGCACAACTCGACGTATCGGATGGCCTGGTACGCGCAGCACGATCCGACGATCAGGTTTGCAGCGACAAGCAAATTTAGGCGAACCCAGAAGCCTCGCATGGCGTTCTCCTTAGTATTCCTCAAGGCTTTGTGGGGATGGGGCCGGTGGTGTGGTTCCGGCTTGCTGCCGCGCGGTGTGGGCCGCAATACGTGCGAGGCTCGCGGCTCGAACTACTAGCCTCGTCTATACCGACGCCTACCCGTGTTTCCGCCCTATCGTTGATCGGGCCGATCGTTGCCGTGAGCGATGCCTCGCCGTGGCCGGGTAGATGCTCCCTAGTCGCTGCGCAGTCACCATCTGCGCATTCCCATCCCTACAAAGCCCTTGGCATCCTCATCACTTGACTGGCGCCTGAATCTTGTCCATAAACGCCCTGAACGCCGCATCATCGCGCTTGCGTTGCTCGCCGCGGATGTAGTCCTTAAACGGAGTCATAATCCGGCGTGCCGCATCGAGACGCGCGAAAATTTCTTCGTGGCTTTCCTCTTTCACGTTGCCTCCTTCACATACTGGTTGTAGGCCGGCCACGCGTATTCCACGTAGCCGGATACGGCGTAGCTGATAGCTTGGGCGATCAAATCCATGGCCCGCTTGTCGCCAGCGTTGCGAGCGATTTCGTAGGCTCGTCTAAGTTTGCTGATGTCCATTTCTATCTCTCGCGCAAGCAGCCAAAAAATCGCGTGCGTGCTTGGTGATAATCTCGTGACCCATCGCTTCGCCAAGGGACGTAAGGGCGCCGATAGCGCAAATTTGATCGACGGACGGCACCGCTCCCGCCACCTCAGTGCGAGGGGCACGGGCGATTCGGAGCGCCCATAGGCCGTTGCCCCGGTCGATCCACTGGCCTGCATTGAAAGATCGTCCTTGCTCATCCTCGACTTCCACGAAGCGGCCGGATTGATATGACGGCGGTCCATCGAACACGATGTCCATGAACGCCGCCCCATTGCCCGTGCCTTCGAGCGGGGCGGCCGACGTTCCGACTGCGACTCTCATGGCTGTCGCTGCGCTACGTGATCCAGCACCATTCAGAATGGCGCGATTCCCCGCGCTCCACATGTCGATGAGTTGCTGATCCGTCAGCGCGTCGACACCGGCCGGCGCTGCTTCGTGCTGCTCGACAGAGTAACGAGCCTCGCGCTCGCATGCGCCGGTGCCGCAGTTGCGCGAGCATTCAATGTCGGCGATTGCGCATACGCGGACGGCTGCACCACTATATTGATCAGTCATCTTCATCCCCTCGGATTCACAACATGCCCGCAGAACAAAGCACACTGCACGCGGGCTTCGTTGCAGCAGGCGAGTTCGGATAGCGTCATCACTTGGATGGCGCCGTGTACGCTCACGACAAAGCGAAGATGACCGTCCAGACTCGCGGTCGCCGCGCGATGTAGGGCTTTGGTGGGGCGCATGGCTATCTCTCGTCGTAATCGATGGCCAGCATCAGATCAACATCTTCCTCTGACATCGTGTGTGTATCGCGTGCAGTACAAACCTGCCGCCCTTCTTTCATGATCCCGATCGCTTCCTTGCCAGCGGCCCAGCAAGAGAACGTGCCGAGATATCGACCGTTCGAGTAAAGCATCCCGCCGTTCAGTTCGAGATCGCCTCGGTTCCAGTTCATGTCAGTTCTCCCGCGCGCGGAGCATGGCGTCAGCCATCTTGTAGGCGTGCAGCGCGATGCGGTCGTATGACTCCGGGATGTCGTGCAATTCGCCCTGCGACATCGTGACGGCTGCCATTGCCTCCGTCGCGAAATGATCGCGGAGCGTCATGCCGTTCGCGCCCTGGTGCATCGTGTCGCCGTTATCAGCGGTGTACGTTTTCGTGGTGGACGGAAACGCCGGGCCACCATTTTTGATATGGTTCATCTCACACCTCTCCATCAAACATTCCCACCGCCTCAGCGACCGCCTTCGCCAGCTCGTCATAGCAGCAATCGCAGCTACCGATAAACTCAGCCACAAAACGACGGCAGCGGGCATCCATTGGCTCGTTCGGATCAAACTTGAACTTCTTCGCGAAGCCAGCAATCTCGTGTTCAGCTTCGGCCATGCCAAGCTCGTAGCCGGCGTCGAAACGCTGAGAATCGCGTTCCGCCTGCGCCTGCATGCGCGCGTCCCGATACTCAACGCCGCGCATTGTTTCGGATAGAGCGCTCACGTCAACCTCCAAATGTCTTGGTTAGATCGCGATTGACGGCCTTCCCGAGATACCGCAATCGGTTTGCCAGCAACGCGCGGTCATGATGATTGGCGGTTGCTTGATGTAGCAGCCCAAAATACGAATTCGCGACCGGCATCAGATCGCCGACCGGTGTCTCGGCAACACGTCGAAGCGCTTCGTTCCGCGTGCGCTTCCGCGTTTCGCGTCGCCATGGCTTGATGACCTGGCCGACGAAGTCGATACCGCGGTCGATCGGCTGGAGAATGGTCTTGCGTGGATTGATCCGCGCGCCGAGCCGTTCAGGCAGGAAGGCGGTTACATCGGCGAGGATCTCGTTCAGTCGGGCTGGCGATTCATGCAGAAACACGAAATCATCCACGTATCTGATGTAATGCCGCATGCCTAGCACATGCTTCGCTCGCTGGTCGAGTACGTCGAGGTACACGTTCGCGAAGAACTGGCTAGAAAGGTTGCCTATCGGCAATCCAAGACCCGGCGCTTGCTCCATCAACCGCTTGTGAGGCGGCACCAAGTCCATCATCGCTGGATCGCCGTGGTACTCGTAGTCGCCCCGTGGATCGTGCATCAGCACGGTTTCGGTCAGCGATCGCCAGAACGGCTCGGATATCTTCGCGAGCAGCAGGTCGCGTAGGATCAACTTGTCGATGCTGACGAAGAAGTTGGCTAAATCGAGCTTCAGATACCAAGCGCGCCGTGACCAGTTCTGCGTGATCGATCGCACCTTCGCGTCGAGGCGCTGTGCGGCGTATAGCGTGCCGCGGCCCTTGATGCAGGCGCAGGAATCCGCGATGAAAGATCGCTCGAAACGCGGGCCGATACGGTTGTAAAGCAAGTGATGCACGATTCGGTCGCGAAACGCTGCCGCCCAAACCTCGCGCGGTTTCGGTCGGGTGATGACGAAACATACCGAGCGACCCGGCTGATAGACTCCATCAACCAGGTCGTCGTAAAGTTCGCCAAGATTACGCTCAAGATTCTGCTCGAATTCCAGCGCACTTCGCGTCATTCGCTTGGTGCGCCGGCAATCAAAGTAGGCCTGAACAAATTCTTCGAATGAAGGGAGGCCCTCTACATCGCACTGATTTGCGGAAGGCGCGAACTCGACCGTTGTCATTCTTGTTCGTGTTGTTCTGGTTACCATCATCGAAGTCCTGGTACCAGGCGGTGTTGGCCGAATACTGCGTCGAATTTCGCTATCTACGTCGCTCTGCTGATGACCCTCATCGATCAGCAGAGAAACTGCGCTAGACCCATCCGCACACTGGCAAACGGTTTCTTTATTGCGCATGGCGGTTTCCTCATGGGAAAGCGGCGAAACCAGATCAATGATCGCGCAGGCATCATGGCCGTGACCGTGATACAGCGGGCGACGATGCGGAGTGTTTGCGCCAACCACCAGCCTGCTTTCCGACTTGATCCGTGAGCGCGATCGCCGCAGCGTATTGCTTCGTTGAGATGAGACGCATATCTTGCGAGAGGCGCAGCTGAAGATTGATCACCCCAAGCCGTTCGATCAGTTCGTTCAGGTGGGGAACCTTATCGATTGCTTCATTTGCCCGAAAGATCAGCGTCACGATTTCCATCGCTTCGCTGGCTAGTCGAGATCCGACGAGTTGCTTGAGATCACGGGGGATATTGCGAACCATCTCCATGATCAGCCGGAACAGGTCATATGCAACCTTGTAAATAGGCAGTTGGGTTGGCGCGGCCATGGGAAATTGTTAAAGATTAAAAGTTCAATCTGCGGAAGGCGCGAACTCGACCGCCGTCACCCTTGAGCGTGCCGTCCTGGTACCCATCATCGAAGTCCTGGTACCAGGCGGGGCAGGCCGAATACTGCGTGCTGGACCAATACCAGTGTGGCCCGAATATATGCGCAATCGTCGCCCACGCTAACGAAAGCTCACGCTGCGCCGGCAGGTAGAAATCGCTATGCCCGTCCTTCGTATATTCAGAGCACCACTTTGCCGCTGGATGATCGACCGAATCATCATTCAGAGCGATCGTATTCGCGAGACCATCGATTTTGCTATCCGCACCTTCGGTCTTGTGTCCGTACCCGCCGTACTGGATATCCTCGGCCTCATCGACTGATATGATTCGATGCGCCAACCCACCACCTTCTACAGGCATCACCCCCGCATAGATGCCGCCTTGACCGCTCCAATATTCCCCGACTCGGGGCGCCGCATCGGAAGATTTCGATGTAGTACCAAGTACTTTATCGAGCCAAGCTTTGGCAGCTTCTTCGTGCGGCACGACAAGCTTCCCGCCGTGAAACGGGATGATGAGTTCGCCCATCTGATCCTCTCTAGTGTGATCGTTCGGCTGATGCAGTCGAAATGATTAAATAACTAAATTTTGATGCTGCGGAAGGCGCGAACTCGACCGTAGACATGCTTGAGCGTGATGTTCTGGGTACCATCAGCGAAGGCCTGGAACCAGGCGGTGAGGGCCGAAAACTGCGTGCTCGACCAGTACCAATCGTCGTTAAATGCTTCAGCGCCACCCTTCCTGAAAAGCTCAACTTCGGTCTGGCCAGGCAGATGAATCGTGTACGGATACCCCGGCGGGACGCTGCTCGGATTGTCGCCGTTGCGATAGACCCAGTTCTCTTCGCTCGTCGGCTTGAAGTTGCGGTATGCGAGTTCGAGCTGGTCGCGCGCCGGGATGTGCCAATCATCAAATCCAGCGATACGTAGATCAAGAATGCGCTCGGCGATCACAAGACCCGATTCAGCCATTGCCTTCGTGTTCGAGGCACCATCGAAAAAACTGGCTGCGCCTGCAACTTCCTTTCCGTATTTGCCCCACTCGTGTGTATCGGGCAACTGACCTTCCCCCTTGGGAGCGACAACCTGGGCATAGACATCGCCGCCAAACGTGAGCAGGCCGACGTAGTATCCGCCCTCCCACAATGTGCCAATAGCATCCGGAACAGCGCTCGGGTTGAGGATTGCATTCATTCTCTTTCTCCGATGATTAATGCCGATGATGATCATCTTTCTCGATGATCTTGAAGCCGCGATGGATCTCACAAATGAGCAAGACTAGCGCGGCGATAAGTGCCACAACGACCTTCCATAACATATGGAATCCTAAATTAGTGACAGAAAAAGCAGCCCAGCCAAGCAACCGACAGATTCCGCATGAGGCAGCGGTTGTGGAGTCTCATCCCTAAGCGCGGGGTATGGTTGACGAGGCCCGGTCGTCAATGTCTGCGGGTTGCTTGGGTGGGGTGCCTTTGTAAAACAGCTTCAGCGGTAGGACCGATGGCCTGTCATGTCCATCAGTTTTCAAGCGCTTCATAGATCAAAGGCGTACTCGTACTGCCTTCCGCCCTCTTAGCTCCACGCTGCCTACCCCTCAAGCTGCTTAAAGGGCGCGTCCGCGCCCAACCTTCACATCAGGAAGCCGCAGGTAAATATCTTGTCGATTCCAGAGGTGTTCGGAAGATCGGTTTCATCAATCTTGAAGCGATACCACTTCCCAAAATCATCGCCTGCTGCTTGCAAGTAATCATTCGCGTAGCGATCCTTTTGATGGGGATCACATAAAAAATGGGATATTTTGTCGAGTGCGGCTTCCGTCGCATCATCGGTGCCACATGCATTCGTAAAACTTCCATGAGCAACTTTTAGGATCTCAAGATCCTCGGCGCTTGGATCGGTGATGACAAGCCAATCAACGCTTTCCGGAACATTCTGATACACAAGTAAAATTTTCACGTCTTTCTCCGTCGAGGATTAATCTGCTGCCAGCCCTTCTGGAAGGACGCCGTTGGTATCAGGGAGTGTGTCTCGTCAGCTAGCGTCACCGTAAGAACCATCGATCAACACGTATGGGCCAGTGGTTTCGCGCGATTGCACTATGTCGGGACTTCGGCGTCCTTCCAGAAGAACTGCTACTCCGCAGGACGCTGGCTACACCCGTCCGTGACGGCTCCAGCTGCCCTGCGGTTTTGTGCCGATTTTTAGCCATCGGTCACGTGTTCGGCTGTCTTGCATCAGGATCATTCAGATTTCTGTCCGGTAGCCAACATCGGCCTAGCGCGGTTCGTCTGTCCTAATTCACGAGGCGGATCGCCCCGGCCGGTTGCTTCGCTTGCGCGGTCCCGGCTATGCGTTGTGAATCGAATGTCGTCAGGGCTGGCGGCTAGGCTGATCGCTACCTCAGCTATGGGATCTCCCAGAGGGGGAAACTGAGTTTCCCGGCCATAAGCCTTGTTTGCTACATCGGATGCCCATCCGATACTTGTCCCTGTCTGGGGCGTGTCTGCGGAATCTTTCCACGCCGCAAGCCACCAGCCCTGACTAACACTCGATTCCACGTTGTTAAAGAACCCGCCCGCTGTCACCGGAACGGCAGCGCCGTTGCGCCAAATTACGATCTCGTCAGTGCGGACATAATCCGCAGACACCTAGCCGTGTGTTGCCGCTTCCTCTAGGCGTTTCGATCTTTTGCCCGCCCCAGCGGGCGCGGTCGGTCAGGCGCGGCGTTCGACGGCCCGGATGTGTGTGCGATTGGCCCCGAGATATGGCCGATATGTCTCCAGCCACTTCATCGCATCGGCCTCAGTGTCGAAATCCTCATCCGCCACGTTGTAGACCCAACCCGGAGCGCCGTTCGCGCCAAGCGCATCAACTACCCATTTGGTCGTAAGCATCGTCGTTCCCCTTCGTGTGCGTTGGTCAAACCAGCGAGTGCTCAACAGCGCGAACCGCAGTCACGCCGATGACACCAGCTATTGCGAGTTCGTTCGTCAGTCGGAAGATCACCGCGTTCTTACTCTCACCAGCGCCGACCACGTCGAACCGCTCGCCGTTGTCGTGCTGGAAGGTGATCGTGAACTTGAACATCGTGGGCTCCGTGGCGTCGTGTACTGCCTTGGAATGAATCATAGAACTATCGGTTACCTTTTAGCAAGTACCGATAGTCCTTTTTTTTGTAACAGCCGCCCATCGCCTATGCTGGAAGCTCGCAAGGAGGTAGCCATGACGACGGAAGAGATGCTTCAGAGATTGGTCGAGACCGAGCCCGCGACCGGCAAGTGGGCGCCGATCGAGCGCTATGCCCAGGCGCTGGCCGAGCTAGAGCGGATGCTCAGTGACCGAGAGATGGAGGTGTTTGTGCAGGCCGGCGCGCGGCTCGTGCGGGCGGCATATCCCGAGGTGTTCAGGATTGTGCGAATATGAAAAAGCCCCGCTCGAAGCGGGGCTTGTGGGGGATGGCTACGCCTTTATTTTTGCCGGCGATCTTTCGGGACAAATTTCCCAAACTGCCCGGACGCTGAGTCCCGTTGAGTCCGGATCATCGCATCCTCGACCTTTCCGACGGCTTGGAAGGCGGCGACTATTGGGGCGAAGTACAGACGCGGGGTCTCCTTCGCAGCCTCCACGATCACCTTAAGGGAATCTTTCATTGCATCTCCTTGTAGCCGGCCTTCACAGCACTATAGATGAAGAACAACATGCATAGCGCATCGGCCCCGAATACAACATATTCTAGCGCACCAAGACATGTGACTAGTATCGGGTCTGCTCCCCATTCGGCAAGGTGATGCACGAATCGACCAAGCCCGAACGCCAATCCAGCCAACACAACGAAAATTATTGCGCCGCCCACCGCATGGACGATGAATGCGAGTACCGCATTGTAGATCGCTGCGGCAGATACTTTGATCGAGTGGACTTTCTGACTATTTTGATCCATTTTTAGACTTTTTGTTCAACCATTCGCACTAGATCTTCGGAACTGCTACTGCATCCAATGATGCTATCAACAAAAACCCCGCCGGGGCGGGGATTGGTGGGGATGGATCAAGGGACCTAATGGGGAGATCCCGAATGCTCCTCAGGGAGAGGCACTACATCAAGCAACTTTTCTGCGGCACGCAGACAAACATGCGCCTGTTCTAGTCTGGCTTTGAGGATGCAGGTGGAACATTTGGTCTCCTCCTCGGCCTTGATCTGCGGGCGCTTTGCAGACCATGCAACGCCTTCTATGAGTATGCCCATGGCACCTCCGCACATACTCCCGATCGGGCATCGATCCTCGCGATACTCGATCGTCGCACAAAACGCAGGAGTCAGCTCTGCCTGCTACGACTTGGCGGCCGTTGCTGCGGCGGCTCGCCGGCTTCCGTTTCAGTCGTTGCAATAATCGCCCCGATTGTCCCGATAAGAATCCCTCTGCGTCGCCCCTGGCTGCGATCAATTGTTGCGAGTTCTTCAATAATAGCTCGCATTTCGTTGGAAACCCCAACCAGCGAAAGCATCTTATCACCTTCTTTCAGCCGGTTTTCAACGCTCCGGCTAGGGGCTTTCTCTAACGTCTGATCGTCGTGTGAGTGACCTGCATCAATCCTCTGAGAATTACCTTCTTGCGATATGTTGACTCCAATGTAAGTGGGCTCTCCTCGGCCTGTTGTCAGCCATTCGAAGTTCACTCCATAGCGCCGCGCCATACTCATCAGTCGCGTGAGTTCGGGGATCGACTCGGCCTCGAGCCACTTACGCGCTGCCTTCTGCGTGACATCCCAATCCTTCCCCAATTTAACCTGTCGGCCGCCGCCCTTCTTCGGATATCCGTCGATCTCGTCGAGGATCCGGTTGAGGCGAGCGGAGAAAGCTTGTTTTTCGTCGTCGGTAACCATGGGTTCTATTGTCATTTTCGGCACCGGAACAATCAGTACTTGCCATTTGGTAACTTTCGGTTCTAGAATGGTCTTCATGAATCTGATCGAGACCGCAATCGCTACCGCAGGAGGCATCACCGCCTTCACCAAGGCATTGAATGCGCGCATTGAAAAACCGGTGACGTACCAAGCCGTCCGGAAGTGGGCGGCGAAGGGTCACCTACCGCGCACTGAGTGGACTGGTGAGACGCATTATGCCGCCGCCATCGAGTCGATTACCGACCAGAAGGTCGCCAAAATCGATTTGCTGGCCAGTCTTCCTGGCACGAGCTTGTAGTTCGGTCCAACGGTGATCTCCACACACTCCACCCCGAAGTGTGATGGTTTGGGCGATGTTCGCATCGCTCCTTTTTATACAGCGGCTCGCGTTGAGCGGGTTGCGTAGGTAGTTCATACCCTTAGTCATCCTATGTGAGGCTTGAATGGCTGGCGCAAGAGAAACACCTGAATCGAGAGCAAAGAAGCTCGCCATGGCTGAAATGTATCGGGCCGGGTCCAAGATGGCCGAGATCGCCAAGCAATTCGGGTGTTCGACTCAACGCGTCTCCCAATGTTTGGCCTGCCTTGGAATCGTGACACGCCGCGGTAATTGGATGCGCCGCGGCCGCAATGATCAGCGCCGAGAGCAAGTGTTCGAAATGCTTCGAAACGGCAAAAATCAGACTGAAATCGCCGCGCATTTTGGCATCTCTTCGACTCGCATTAGTCATTACGTTGACGAATTGAAGGTTCACTCCGAAAAGTACGCCTCGATACTTGACGATGCGCAGCGTGCTCAATTCGAAATCAAATGTGGTCTGAGTCTCGAAAATTTCCCCTCTTTTGATGAGGCCAAGAAGGCGTGGGATGCCTTCAGTGTGCAACGGAGCCGAGCCGCCTACCGCGAAATTGCTTGGGAAATGACTTTTCCGGAATGGTGGAAGATTTGGTCTGAGTCCGGCCATTGGGCTGAACGTGGCCGCGCACACATCGGTGTGTACGTTATGGCTCGTTTTGGCGACAGCGGGCCATACAAGGTTGGAAATGTCGAAATCATTACGCATTCTCAGAACGTCTCCGATTCGTGGAAAAACGTGGATCGTCGTGTGACTAGGAATGAGCTTGGCCAACTTCGGAGCGAGGCTGATTGCGAGTCGTGACGGTTTTATCTTGGCCGCTTTTCAACTGGTATCTCAAGCGGTAATTTGATTGATTGTCCCTAAGAGAGAAAAGAAATGGACGATTTGAACTTGGTTGGCGGATGTTTGTTTGGGCCCGGCTTCTTGCCCACGAAGTACTTGGACTTGTGCAAGGACTATAGAGACGCAGTTCGCTTGGCGTGGGCTGCTCGGCGTACTAAGGCAATGCTGCATCGAACCTTAGCTGAGCGAGCCGAATTGTATGCATCGCACGTCTCTGAATACCTGGCCGATAGCCCCGTGAATCTCAAGGGAAAGCGGTACAGAAATCTGCCGGCAGAAAAGATTGATGCATTTGAAGCTGCGGTAGGAAACAAGGTGATTACGCAATGGAAAGCGCGCACGGCGGGACTGACGATCATGGAAGAAGTAATCGCAGCGAGGGCCGCATGACGCGCCCCTACCACCATTGGACGACTGGCGAGCTTCGCGTCCTACGCGAGCACTACCCAAGCGGCGGCGTCAATGAATGCATGAAGCGCCTAGCGCATGTCGACGATTTATCGCCGAACAAGATTTGGAAGCAGGCGCGGAAGCAAAAGATTCGTTATGTCTGGGCAACGCGATAGAAACCCACTGGGTTATTTCTGGGTATGCGAGACGAAACCGAAGGCCAAAGCCAGATGAAGTATTACAGCAAGCACATCGGCGATTTCGCCACCGCGACGCGTCTCCTTAACCTCACTGAGCGGGGTGCTTACAACGAGCTGATGGACTACTACTACTCCTCCGAAAAGCCGCTACCGGCTGATTTGGACGCGTTGTGCCGCATTGCCGGCGCATTCTCGGAACAGGAAAGAGCCGCTGTGGACAAGGTTTCCAAGCAGTTCTTCGAGAAAGTAGACGGTCAACTGTTCCACGAAAAGATCGAAGAGCAGATCCTCTCTTACAACGAGGAGGCAGAGAAAAATAGGCTGAATGGTGGTAAGGGGGGGCGTCCTCGCAAGACCGACAAAAACCCAGTGGGTAACCCAGAGGGTTCCGTTTCGGATACCCAGAGGCAAACCCAAAAAAAAGCGAATCCAGTAACCAGTAACCATATATCTAAACCTAACGGTTTAGATAAAGGCAAAAAGGCGCCTGTGGCACCTTTTGCCCTGCCCGATTGGATTCCTGAAGTCGCATGGAACGATTTTGTTGCCATGCGAAAGCAGATGCGAAAGCCGATGGGTGAAGCCGCGATCAAGTTGGCCGTCAAGGCCCTTGAAAAGCTCCGCGGCGAGGGAAATGAACCGCAGGCCGTTATCGAGCAATCAATCATGCGGGGCTGGACTGGCTTATTCCCACTCCGTGGCGACTTTGCCAAGACTACAAAGCAAGCGAGCCGTCATAGCGGCTTTGATCAAGTCGATTATCGAGAGGGGGTGAACTCCGATGGGAGCTTTTGAGGCAATTCCGCAAGAGACGCGTACGGCGATCTGCGAACGTCATGGCGACTACGAGTCGAAGGGCATGTCCCTACTCGGTCGTCGCATGATCTGGACTGGTTGCCCAGTCTGCAGCGAAGAGCAAAAGATCGAAGACGAGAAGCAGCGCCGCGCCGACGAAGAGGCTGATCGTCAACGGCGCATGGAACAGCGTCTGAGCCAGTCAGGCATTCCGCAACGCTTCCGCGATCGTACGTTCGATAACTACGTCGCCGATACCGAACCGAAACAAAAGGCCCTGCAAGTCGCAAAGGAGTTTGCCGAGAACTTCGCCGACCATTACCGCGATGGCACAACGGTCGTGTTCTCTGGGAAACCGGGCACGGGCAAAAGTCACCTTGCACTTGCTGCGGCGCTGGTGGTCATGAACACCGGCACGGTAATGTACCTGAACGCGCTTGACTTGGTTCGCATGGTTCGTGACACCTGGCGTCGGGATTCGGAAATGACCGAGAGCGCCGTCCTGAATGAACTGTCGACCGTGAGTCTGTTGATAATCGACGAAATTGGCGTGCAATACGGCACAGACGGCGAGCAAGTGATTCTGTTTGACGTGCTGAACCGCCGCTATCGCGATCTGATGCCGACGATTTTGCTCACGAACCTCGGGGCCAAGGGAATGAAGGAATTCCTCGGGGAACGCAGTTTCGATCGACTGCGCGAAGGCGGAATCTGGGTAGCGTTTGACTGGGAATCGCACCGTGGAAGAAAAACAGCCTGAGCGCCAATGTCGCACATGTCGCCACGCGACCAAAGATCCCGGTAACGAATCGCACTACCGGATCGGCTTGAGAAATTGTGCGCTGCGGCCAGTCTGGTGGTTCTGCAAAGGGAACTATAGCTGCGACAGGTGGGCGGCGAAGTAAGGAGACGGATCGATGGAATCTATAGCGATGAAGTCAAATAGTAGTACTAAGCGCATGCAAGCCCTTGGACGCCTCAAGGTCGGCGCAATGAACAAGACAGAGGCCGCGTACGACAAGGCGCTTGCCGACCGCAAGCATGCTGGTGAAGTAGCTTGGTATCGCTTCGAAGGAATCAAGCTGCGCCTAGCCGATAACACGTTCTATACGCCGGACTTCGCCGTGATGCTTGCCGATGGCGCGATTGAATGCCACGAAGTCAAGGGTTTCTGGCAGGACGACGCCCGAGCCAAGATCAAGATTGCTGCGGATCAGTACCCGTTTCGCTTCATCGCCGTGACTGCCAAGCCAAAGAAGGCTGGCGGCGGCTGGAATGCGGAGGAATTCTGAGATGAAAAAGCCTTGGTCACCCGAAGAACTCGTTCTGCTCGCGCGCGAATACCCAAACTCGCACACGCCGACGCTGGCGAAACAGATGGGGCGCGGCATCGGTGGTGTCTATCAAAAGGCTCTCAGCATGGGGCTCCGCAAGTCGGTTGAATACCTCGCCAGTCCCTTGGCGGGTCGCACGGATGGCAAGCGCGGCGGTGCATCGCGTTTCACGACGGGACACGTTACATGGAACAAGGGCAAGCAAGGTTTAACGGGACATCACCCGAACACCCGGCGCACGCAATTCAAGAAAGGCGAAATGCGCGGCGCGGCGCAACACAACTACGTACCCATTGGCTCGCACCGAATCAGCAAAGATGGCTACCTCGAACGCAAGGTCGCGGACGATCCGGGCATCGCGCCGGCGCGTCGGTGGATCGGCGTGCATCGCCTTGTATGGGAAGCAGCGAACGGCCCTATTCCTGCCGGTCACGTCGTCTGCTTCCTGCCGGGACAACGCACTGCCGATGCCAAAAAGATCACGCTTGATGCACTTGAGCTTGTAAGTCGCGCCGAGCTAGCGCGCCGGAATCATCCCCGATCGCGCAACCCTGAACTGGCGAAGCTGGTTCAACTGAAAGGCGCAATCACGCGCCAGGTCAATCGAATCGCCCGCGAAACGCAGGAGCAACAGTCATGAGCACGATTACTGATATGCGAGAACACCTGATGCAAACACTCGCCGCACTGCGCGATCGGGAAAATCCGATGGACGTCGATCGTGCACGCGCTGTCGCGCAGGTTGCCGGCGTCCTGGTCGACAGCGCCAAGGTCGAGGTCGATTACATCAAGGCGACTGGCGCCGAAGGCGATTCGCTCTTTATCTCGCCGCTGAACAGCGATCCTGAGCGCCTGTTGAGCGGAGACAAGTCAATCATTGAGCGTACATCGACTGGATTTATCCATCGGATGAAGTAATGAATCACGAGATCGCAAACACGGACGCGGAGGTGTGTGATGGCAGCAAGCAAGAAATCGCGTAAGGCATACCGGCCGAAGCCGGTCAGGCTGCACTCATGCCTGATGACCATCGAGCGCAACCGGATCATGAAGCAGGCCGTCACCGAGGATTTCTCCGACGAATTCGAGATGGCCGCCCTCACCGCTTTGGATGCCGTTACGCGCGGTCATGGCACAAAGGATCAATGGGATGTGGTCGCCAATTGCTTGAATCACGGCTGGTTGCTAGCTCGCGCCGGCCTCGGCTCCGAAGCGCGCGATCTGTTCGACGCCGCACACGAAGCGATGCGCCGTATGGTGCCGGCGTACCACGAGACAGGAAAGCTAGCGTTTGTATCGGCTGTAGATCGTTCGACCGTCGAGCAGGCCATCACGACGTGGATCGAGCAACTGAAGATCATCACGATTGGCGAGATGAACGCTGCGCTGGCCGTGGTTGAGCGTGAGTATTGGAAATATCGCGAGGCGGTATGAACGATATCGAAATGCGGGCATATGTGCGCCAGCGCATCAAAAGCGAATTCGGTAGTCAAGCCAAGTTCGCATTTTCGAAGGGTATCAATCCGCGCTTCGTATCGTTCGCATTGACTGGTCGCAAGTCAGTGCCGAAGGCATGGCTTCAACAGTTTGGAATCGAGATTGAATATAGGGTGATGAAATGACTACTGTATCTTCCATGAAGCGAAATCCCAATTGGTCTAAAGAAGATGATGATCGGCTTATCGCCATTTATGCCAGCGGGAATATTTTCGAGCAGCTGAGAAATTTTCCGGGTCGATCGCGCGGGTCATGCATGCGGCGCGCATATCGTCTGAAGATCACTCATGTAGATCATTGGACGGAAGAGCAAGACAACTTATTGCGTGAAGCATATAGCAAAGGCATTCGTCTCAA
The DNA here is from genome assembly GCF_030482505.1 of Burkholderia sp. AU45274. NCBI lineage: Bacteria > Pseudomonadati > Pseudomonadota > Betaproteobacteria > Burkholderiales > Burkholderiaceae > Burkholderia > Burkholderia sp. AU45274. The sequence goes on from NZ_JAUJQE010000006.1 coordinate 195,852, forward strand.
AATGATGGCGCAGAAAATGCCTACTCGCTCGCTACCCGCCATTAAGGCGCGCTGTCAGAGACTCGGTTTGGTCGGACAATTTAAAGGAAAAAGCGGATCCGATTTTTCATGGATTCGCGAATCTATGCTCGATATTCTCAAACAAGGCAATGTGCTGACGATCGCAAAGCTTGCCTTGCGAGTAGGTTGCAGTGAATCAGGTATCAAACACCAAATAAAGGTGCTTCGTGGAAAACAGATTCACGTCGGAGATTGGGAACATACCGGCCAACGCCAAGTTCCTTGTTTCAAATACGGCAAAGACAAGGACATGCCTCGTCCTAGCCCGCGGAGCAATGCGGAAAACTGTCTTCGCTATCGGACTAAGAATCGCATCAAAGCGAAGAAATATGACCCTTTCGCCGCACTGCTTGGGAACATCCAAGTTCCGGTGGCCGAAAAGGGACGCGTCTATAAGCAAGACATGACGATCCATCTGTACGACGAACTGGAGGAAGCGTGAGCGTCATTTACATCAGCGGTGCCATGTCGGGGAAGCCTGACATGAATTTTCCGATGTTCAACTGGGTTGCGCACGAGCTGCGTCATCAGGGCTGGTCGGTAACGAATCCGGTCGAGATTAATCCTGATCCGTGCGCGTCGTGGCTGCCCTGCATCATCGCCGACATCGAGGCTATGGACGAATGCACTGCGTTCGCGCAACTGCCTGGCTGGGAAGAATCTTTTGGCGCTTGGGTCGAGTACATCGTGGCGCTCAAGCAGCGCAAGACCATCTATCGCGTGTCGCTTGGCGAAGTCGTAACGCTGCGCCGGATGTCAGATCATCCCGTCCGTGTTTGGGCATCGCTGGCTTATGCGAGTCTGTTTCTCTGCCGACGCTTGATGAAGAAAACCGTAGTGACGCAGGAGGTTGTGGCATGAGCATCGGCGACGTGAACTCTAACGAACGCGGCTCGGGCGCGCGATACAACGATGGGAAGCCGCCGTTGGATCTAATTCCATTGCGCGTCATTGCAGACCATTGCATTTCGCACGGGCACAGTGACGAAAAATCTATCGCACTGGAAACGGCTTTGCAGAATCTGGCTTCCTTCCAAGAGAGCGGAAATGACGCATATCTACATCAGGCGATTGGATGGGTCGGTGCTGCATGGGATGAATGCGCCGACGTTATGGGATATGGAACGAAAAAGTATGTTGCATGGAACTGGATTAAAGGAATGCCATGGAGCGTTCCGCTTGGGTGCGCTGCTCGCCATCTCTTGTTCGGGATGATGGCCGGTGAAAAGATCGACCCCGAATCCGGCAAGACGCATCGCGGGCATTTCATATGCAATCTCATGATGCTTATCACATTCTGCAAAACCTATCCGGAAGGCAATGATTTGCCGATCGAATGGCTTAAACCTCGCTGGAAAACTGAACACGCCTCCCGCGAAGACGACGCACGCCTGATCGCAAAGAGCAACGCGGAGGCATTTTAGCAATGCAGTCCCGTCGCGCATCCATTTGTGAGGCAGCTACCAGCACGGCAATCGGCTGCTTCATCAACATGGTGACGAACTACATTGTACTGCCCCATTACGGCATGAGAGTAAGTCTCGTCGACAACGTTGCGCTGACGGCTATCTATACCGCGATTTCCTTTGCTCGCTCATACAGCGTGCGCAGGTTCTTCGCAAACTTTAGGGAACGGAGGAAGGGATGAACTGCAAAGTATGGGATATTGCCGTCGTCACCAAGGACGGCCCGCACAAGGGGCTTGAGGTGTTTATTCTCGAAGAAACAAAAGCACCGCATGTCCATTCATCCGGTTTGCCATCATGGTATGTCGAAGTTCAGGGGCAGGACATCTATTGCAGAAACTCTGATGGTGAATTTGTAGCCACGCGAAATTGCCATATCCCGGACGCGTGGCTAAAAACTGTTGAAGGTTTCGAGGTGCCGGCATGAAACGCTTCGCGATGGCATGCATTTCATTAGCGATAGTTCTTGGCGTCCTTCGTGTGATTGATAAGCCGAGACTGAAGCTATTTGAGACCGTCAATGGCGCGTCCTGCGTCGCAGTCATCGGGACATTTGGTTCGGTTGCGCTTTCATGCGATTGGAATGGAGATGGCCCAACTGGTAACACGAAGACACATTTGGAGAGAACATGAACAACACCGCCGAACTGATCGTGCGCATCAGCAACACGACGCACGCCATTGCCGAGGCTTCAGCGAAGGGCTTCCTGAACAACCCGAAGGCCGCGGCACTGGCAACCGAACTGAAAGACATGGCCGAGAAGCTGGAAGAACTTGCGCTGGCTGAGTGTGTGGGGAGGAAGGTATGAGCGACGAAGCCGAAATCAGAATCTTCGACGCGTTGAACTGGATCCGCGACAACGCGCCCGCCTACGCCAAGGCGAAAGCGGATCGTATCTACCTCGAAGAGTTCCGCAAATCGAAGAAGGCACTGCTGATGCGCAAGGCGGAATCGGCCGGGCATAAGGCGGCGGTGGCTCAGGAGCGCGAAGCCTATGCCGACGAGGACTATCAACAGCATCTGCTGGCTCTGAGCGCCGCTGTCGAGGAAGAAGAGCGCTTGCGCTGGCTGATGGTGGCGGCGCAGGCGCGGATTGAGGCATGGCGCTCGCTTGAAAGTTCGCGGCGCATTGAGGCGAGAACAGTCTGATGCCAAACAGAGCAGATTTATCGGGCCAACGCTTCGGAAGGCTCGTGGCCATTCGCCCACTTCCGAAGACTATTGCTGGGGAAAGACTTCGGTGGGCGTGTATCTGTGATTGTGGCGTTAGCCACGATGTCACGGCACAGGCTCTATCGAAGGGAAACGTGCGTAGTTGTGGGTGTTTGCAAAAGGAGATGGCCGCCAAACTTCTGTACGACAAAGGCTTTGTTGGAAACACGGACCTCTCCTTGGCGGGACCAAAATCCAAAACCAAGCATGGCATGCACCTCACCAAGGAATATCAGGCATGGAACGGCATGAGGAGCCGATGCCTGAATCCGCGTTCGCGGTCCCATCAAAGCTACGGCGGTCGCGGCATCAAGATCTGTGAAAGATGGCTTGACTTCGAAAACTTCTTTGCCGATATGGGGCCAGCTCCAGACGGTATGACGCTGGAGAGGAAAGACGTGAATGGAAATTACGAGCCGAATAATTGCATTTGGGCGTCCGACGAGGCGCAGAGAAATAACAAACGGAATAGTCTCCTCATTGAATATCAAGGTCAGGTGAAAACAGCCACCCAATGGGAGCGCCACTTCTCATTGAGGCGCGGCCTAGTCGCATATCGATATAAGCATGGCTGGCCCCTTGAGGAGTTGTTTTCCCGACCCGACTCGGCGCGTAGAAGGCGCCCATGAAGAGGTCGGGTTTTGCTCCCCGTAAAAGCTCACTTAAGCGCGGAAGTTGGGAGAAGAGATCCTCACCCCTACCCGAAAGCACCAAGCCCGCGCGCAAGACGGCGATCAAGGCGCGGGTGAAGCGTCCTACTGTGGCGGAGGGATCTAAGTATTTGGCTGCATGCCGTGGGGAGCCGTGCTACTTGCTCGCAGTGCATGGCTGGACTGGCTACGAAGATCCAACCGTGGTCCCGTGCCATAGCAATTTCAGCAAGCACGGTAAGGCTGGCGCGCGGAAGGCTGATCATCGCTACAGCGTGCCTGGATGTATGTGGTGCCATGCATGGCTCGATACAGGGGCGGAGATATATGAGGTAAAAGTCGCGACATTTGATAGCGCGCTCGCTCGATGGGAGCCAGTGCGCGCTCGAAAGATGGGCATCCAAACCGAAGAACTGGAGGAAACATGAATCTGTTCAAAAAACTGTTCGGACGCAAGAAGATCACTGTTACCGTTACGCAGTCGCACGTCACGACCAAGCGAAGCGCCGCCAGATATCCGTCGTCGAGCTACAGCGCATATCAATCAGCGCCGCGGCATGATGATTCTACCGATCTGATTAATCCGCTCAATCCGCTGAGCCCGATTAGCCCGTTCAACCCTCTTCACTCGTCGATCTATTCCAGCCCGGAGCCGTCGACGAGCAGCAGCTTCGATTCATCGCCCACAACAAGCAGCCACGATTGCTCATCGAGTTCCAGCCATGACTACAGCAGTTCGTCGAGTTCATGGGATTCTGGCAGCGGCAGTTGCGATAGTGGGTCAAGCAGTTTTGACACGGGATCGTCTAGCAGCGGCTCGGATTGGTAGGAGGACATATGACCAACACCATCGAATTCCGCCGCTTCGGCCGCAGACGCTGGTTCTTCTGCATGTGGGAAGACGAGCCTAAGCTTTTTGGTTCTGCGAGCACTGCTGAGGCATGGGCGGCGGCGCAGGGGTTCAAGGCTGTGTTTGTGGAGACGAAATGAAAGTCATTGTTTGTGGTGGGCGAGACTATGGACAAGACGAGCGCGAAGAACGACGTCTGTTCGATGTGCTAGACGCTCAGCATGCGCTCAGGCCCATCGAACTTATCATCCAAGGTGCTGCACGCGGAGCCGATACTATGGCGAAACTTTGGGCTGAAGCGCGATCTGTCGACTGTCTTTCGGTACCTGCTAAGTGGGAAAAAAATGGGCGCGGTGCCGGCCCGATCAGAAATGCTCGCATGCTCGACTACGCACCTGATCTAGTCATCGCGTTCCCCGGTGGGCGAGGCACGGCAAATATGGTTCATCAAGCAAAAACTGCCGGAGTTAAGGTAGTGGAGGTCAAATGAGCGCCCTAGCCACCACAATCCGCCAACTATCCGGCCGTCTCGCCCTGCTTCGCGCCGAGCGTGAGCGCTACCAGGCGCTGTGTGCCGCAGCATACCAACTCGCCGGAACCGTGAACGCGCCAGTGCGATTCCTCGATGCGTTCTCGGATGGCGCAAACGGTGAGATCGAGGCGCGGCAGAAGACGGAGGATTTGTTGCCGGTTGATCCGCAAGAGACGGGCGCGTTTCCGGCATGGTCGGACGACAATATCGTCTCCATGCAAGCCGAGATCGAGCAGCTTCACGAAGACCTCCAAGCCGCCAAGCTACTCGCTCACGCCAATGGGGAGATGTTTCGGGCGGAGAAGGCGGAGCGAGAGCGACTGGCCGAGGAATTGCGTACGCCCCAATACACGCATGTGGAAACGGGCCGAATTGGCTCGCTTTGGGCCAATGGACTTTCGCGGGAGGCAGCCGAGGAAGGATTCATGAACTATCCGGGTGCGTTGGTGACGGTGTATTACGGCAGAAAATGGACCTTTGCGAACATGGCTGAATTCGTTTCGGGGCCACCCTTCCCACTCGCAACCGATTGATTTATCAGTTATAATATGCAGTGCTAAGCGACGCAAGATCGCTAGTAGATCGGGGCTCACGCTATGTCGCGGAGAGCGCAGTGGAAATCAAGGATATTGAGCAACGTTTGGATAACTGGGGCTTTGTTGTACGTGACCCGAAAACGCGCCCTCAGTTCTGTGCGTCGTGGGCTCGGACAGCGGTAGCCCTTCGTGATGCGGAGTCACGTGCTGACTCTGATGCAATGCCGAGGAATGATGTCTCGGACGGATGGATGGTCGAGCAAGCATGGCAATTGATCCGCGATCCGCTTGCAAAGCGTTTGCTCCAACACCATTATGTTTTCCGCTATTCGCCCGAGTTGGTTTGCCGAATCCTGGTGCGGAAATATTCCGCATCCCCTTCCGTGGCGCAGCATTGGGATGTCCGGCTCTCAAAGTCCAAAGTAATAATTCTGAAAGTATTGGACGAAATAAAGCGGGACGGAGAATCTGAAAAATATTTCAACAGACCCCTTGTAAACCCGGAAAAACTATTCTATGCTGTTGCATAGATTACTGATTGCCCTTGCGGCGTTACCGGGAAACCGAGACTAGCATCCATTTGGAGGGTGCGGTGTCTCTACCGGAAACCCAAGGGAGCCAGCCCGCAAAGCCATGTGCCTGCGGGCTTTTTGTTTTTTCGCTCGCCATGCGCTCCACTGCCCTACCTTCCCACATGTATCGCGACCCCCTCGCGATCCTTGAGGCGAAGCAATCGCGAGAGCGCCGAGAAGCCGCCAAGCGCGTCCGAATGGATCGCAGCGAGGCGGAGACATGGAGCGACGCCCGGAAAGCCGCAGAAGCGCTATTTGACAAGCCTGAGCAAGATTAGCGGAGGCACCATGCATCCATCCAGCAAGGTATTAATCGGGATCGCGATGCTGGTTGTGTTCTGCTGCTTCGTGATTGCAAAAGGGATGCTGCGCCGTGAACACAGAAGCCGTAAGTAACTGGGCGCTGGAGTGTGCGATCTATGCGAACGCATCCGGGATGATCGAACTGCCATATCGCTGGGCGGATACCGAGGTTGATCGGCTGCTGACGCTGTATGCAAGCGGGATTCCGCCCGAGATCGCGGCGCGGACGCTGTTCACCAAACATTGAGCGTTCACGGTTTATGTACAGGCGGGAAAAGTGAACATGAATCAGCTTATTTCGCTTTGGCTGAACGAAGCCGCTCGGGCGGCTTGGCTTTGGTCACGATTTCTTGATAGCGCGGTGGAGGCGTGGTCGGAATAGTTCCGATATCCTCGCCACAATGAACGAAGTACCCTGCCATCTCGGATAATTCCGACATCGCAGGAAGAAACCGGCTGGCAAAGATAGGGCCAGCGCGCGAACCCGTCACGCGCATCAATTTGGTGCTTCTACAGGGAGATATCGATGCGCGACAGTGAAAAAGGATGCATGCCCGCAAATTGCGAAGATGAAGAGCGCATTGTTCCGCGTTTGCTTCGTGAAATCGGCCTGTTGCTTGGTGAGGCTGCCGACGTTCAGAGCGAATTGCATGATCGTTTGTCTCGAATCTCGGATTCGTATGGAGCCACTGACTCTATGGATGGCGATTGCAGGCCGAGCAAAGGTTTCGTCGTTGATCGCCTTGAGGGAATTGTCGAACGCCTGAAAGAACATATCGCGCGCGATCGCAATATGGAAAAGATCCTCCAGGTCTGAGGCGGACGCGTGATCCGTAACGCGCAACGAGCACGGGCAGCTGTAAGTTGCCCGAACCCTAGCCGCACAGGATGGAGCGTCTAGCTGAACTTGAGCATCCCGTCTGCCGCACGAAACGCGGCGCTCTCACAACGTGGTCTTCGATCGGATCGTGCGCACGTGCTCGGTCGGCGAAGTCGATTGATCCTCGGCGGGGAACTGGGCCACGTTGTGAGAGCGAATTGTCGCAATGCGGCCTTTCTGCCTGCCGGGTACTGGCGCCGGCCGCTCTCGTCAATTACCAAGCCGGATGGCGGCAGGAGCATGGGCGGTGTCCCTTCCTGTTCGCTTGCCGGCCCTCCAGACTGCGCTTGCGAGCCCTGCCATGCAACATGGGGCCTCATCGATGGCGTGCGTAGTCTAGAGGGTGGAATGCGTAAAGATCCGGTGTCGAGCGAAAGCCTAGTCCGGGTGTCATCTTCTACGTGGAAAGCTCCGGTACGCAAGCCGGCAATACGGGTGCAAAGCCCGTTCCCCTTCGGGAACAGAAGTCACGAAATCGCAGCAAATCGCCTCTCTCGTATCTGTACGGGGACGAGGCGCTTCACACATGCGCTCCTACCCGCCCTATACCGTGGCAAGCGGAATCGGCGGGATGGCTACTTGCCAAGCCTGCGGGACATGCCCCGTCTGGAGCGCAGTTGTGAAGGTGATGCAGAGTCAACCGCGCGCCGCGATTGCGGGCCACTGCGCCATGCGGGTTGAGAGCGGTAGCCTTCTTTGCGGACTTAGCTCAGTTGGTAGAGTCGGTGATTTCCAATCACTCGGTCGTCGGTTCGAGCCCGACAGTTCGCTCCAATCATACGCAGGAATCCCCATGGCAACGCGCAAGGCAAAGACGATCCCAATCGTCGAGGACCGTGTGCAGACATGCGAATCCTGTCGGCATCGCTTTGCCAAGCACGACTACCAGGAGTGCCGCCGGTATCCGCCTAAGATCGTGCTCGATATGCAAGATGGCGGCCATTTCAGCGCTTTCCCGCTGATCGGTCTCGAAGAATTCTGCGGAGAGTGGGCCGCGAAACTTAACTCGTAACCTTGGAGTTCGCATGGCACGCACCTACGATCCGAAGTTGCGAGAATTCGCGACGGCACGCGATATCCAGATCCTGGATGCTATTGATCGATGCGGAAGCGGGTCTGCTGCCGCAGTTGAGCTGGGCATCCATAAGAGCAACGCGAACCGGGCCATTCAGGCGCTTAAGAAGCGCGCCGCGAAGATGGGTTGGTCGCCGAGCCATGATATGACGCATGTCGTGCCGGATGGGTTCCGCGTCAAGGGCGTTTCGACGTATTACGACGATGAGGGCAAGGTTCGCGGCCAATGGGTGAAATCGACTGTCGATCATGATCGCGCCGAAGAAATCGCCCGCCAGACAGTTGAGGCGCTGTCCAATAGCATCGAAGGTATGGCACCGCTTACAGCCGCGCCAGAGCGCGTGATGTCCGACTTGTTGGCCGTCTACCCGTTTGGCGACCCGCACGTGGGACTTTACGTTTGGGCGAAGGAATGTGGAGATGCGTTTGATCTGGAAATCGGACGCAAGTTGACGTTTGGCGCCGTTGATCGATTGGTTGCCAGCGCGCCTGCCGCAGAGACGGCAATCCTTTTGCTTCTCGGCGATGTATATCACCAGAACGACCAGACCAACCAGACTCCTGCACATCGGCACCAACTTGATGTCGATTCGCGTTATGTGAAGGTGCTTCAGATTGGCATAGAGACGTATCGACACGCGATCTTGCGAGCCTTAGAAAAACATAAGCGCGTAATTCTGAAGGCCGTCCCTGGCAATCATGACCCACAGGCTATCTGGGCGCTGATTTTCACGCTGGCTGCATATTTCTCGAATGAACCGCGCGTCGAAGTGGATATCGGGCCGGCGAAACATTGGTATTTCCGCTTCGGCAAGGTACTGATCGGCTCCACGCACGGCGACACGACCAAACATGAAAAGCTGGGCGGCGTTATGGCATGTGATCGCCCAGAAGATTGGGGGCAAACGAAGTTCCGATACTGGTATACGGGCCATATTCACTCTAAAACAGTGACGGAGTTGCCGGGGGTGACATGTGAATCGTTTCGCACACTCGCCGCACAGGACTCATTCGCGGCTGGCCACGGATACCGGGCTGGTCGTGACATGCAATGCATCGTCCATCATAAGGATTTCGGTGAAATCGAGCGCCATCGCGCGGATATCGCCCTTCTGGAGGCAGCATGACGCCTGAGAACTTCGCATATTGGCTAAACGGCTTCATCGAATTAACCCAAGGTCAAACTCCCAATCCGGCGCAATGGAAGGCGATCAAAGAGCATCTTGACCTCGTGTTCAAGAAGGTGACGCCAGTCATTAGCGAATTTGAGGTCAAGATCAATATCGACGCAGATGATGCGGAGAAAAGGATCGATGAACTCCGCAAGGCATATGACGAGATGACTAAGAAAGCTAGAGAAGCTAGTCCGTTTGATCCGAATAAATGGCCGCACTTGGTGCCATATTGTCTCGATGCAACTGGGCAGTCATCGGTTATTTGTTGACATGAAAGTCGCCTTTTCAGACCGTCTGCGAGATCTGCTTTCAAACCCCGAAGCCGAGCGTCAACTCCAATCATGGATGACTACCGGCAAGCCGGAATTCATCACGATCAAGCGAGACGGCGATGAAATCACGGTTCGTCCCGAATACGTACAGTCATTTCAGGCCAAATGAACGTTTGCTGACGCCCACAAGCTACAAATTCGCCCGTTAGGATCAATCTTGATGCCTGCGGGCTACCAACTACGCCGCTCCGCCTGCTCAGGCGTCACGGGGCGCACGCAGCGCAACGCTGCACGCCGGGAAACCGGCACTTATTCTGGGTGTGAGTGAAATCTACTCATCGCTTGCGCCCCCGAGAGAAATGAATGGCTCGCGTAAAGCCAGAAAAGATCGCGGCCATTTCGCCGCTGAGGCCGATGCCCCCGGATTTGTTGTTTGAGGCGAGCAATTGGACGAAGCATTTTGTGCCGGCCGATGGCGTTCACGACTGGGTGACGGACACCTTCCTACGCCTTGGCTCCCCGCTGCACAACGAAGACCATGAGCATTTACGTTTCGCCGATATAGCGTTCCTATGGGCGGCAACCGAGAACAAACGGCAGATGCGCCGGGTGATTGGGCAATGCGAAGAAGTCACGTTTCGCTGCGGCGCGTGGCAAAAGGGTCGACAGGAACAACAGATGACGGAATGGTTCGGGCGAGTGCCCGCGTACCTCATCACTCTCGATGCGAACTACTGCCGCGAATGCTCCGACGCCGAGTTCTGCGCGCTGATAGAACACGAGCTTTACCACCTTGCGCATAAGCCGGATGAGTTTGGCGCGCCAGCCTTCACCAAGGACGGTCAACCGAAGATCGGTATTCAGTCTCATGATGTTGAGGAGTTCATCGGTGTGGTTCGAAGGTATGGCGTCGGTTCATCTGATAGCAGCATTGCCAAGATGGTAAAAGCCGCGAATCACGCTCCTGAGATCACAAACGTCGACATTGCCCGCATGTGCGGGACTTGTTTATTGAGGGCCGCATAACTTTGATGTGGCTTTGAAGGATTGTAAGAAATGGCTGCGCTTGCCGAAAATGTCAAACTCCGTATCGTACAAGCGCTCGCATGTTTCGATACCCCTTCGCAGGTAGCCAAGGAAATCAAAGCCGAATTCGGGCTTGATGTTGCCCCACAGCAATGCGAAGCATATGACCCGAACAAGCGCGCTGGCCAGCGGCTGAGCGACAAGTATCGGGCGATCTTTGAAGAGACCCGCAAGACATTTCTGGAGGACACGAGCCTGATCGGCGTGTCCCATCGCGCTGTGCGACTCCGTACCCTGCAACGCATGATCGACAAGTGCGAGGCGCAGGGCAACGTCGGAATGGTGGCGCAACTTCTGGAACAGGTAGCCAAAGAGACCGGCGACGCTTACACCAACCGACACCGTCTTGAACATACAGGGAAGGACGGAGGGCCAATAAAGTCGCAAAAGGCTCCGGTCGATCTATCCGATTTGACCGATGAAGAACTTGAAGTCCTTGAACGCCTCTCTGCCAAGTCTGGCCCAGATCAAGGCTGAGAAGCTCAGGCGTCTGAGAATCAAGCTTGAGGCTGATCACCTAGAGTTCACAAAGCACTTCTTCAAGATCCGCCAAGGCATAGATTTTCGCGTCAACTGGCACCACGTCTATATCGCGGATATTCTTGAAAAGGTTATTCGTGGCGAGATCAAAAACGTTGTTTTCAACGTTTCGCCCGGATCGTCGAAAACTGAGGAAGTGGTGATCAACTTCATCGCCCGCGGCTTGGCGCTGAATGCTCGCGCGCGCTTCTTGCACATTTCGTATTCGGATGATTTGGCGGTCTTAAACTCCGAAACGGCGCGCGAGGTTGTGCGCTCCGAAGAGTATCAGCAACTCTGGCCGCGCAAGATCGCGACTGACGCCGATTCCAAGAAGCGATGGAATGTCGAGGACAACGGCAAGAAGGCCGGAGGAGTTTACGCAACCTCCTTGGGAGGCCAGATCACGGGCTTCCGTGCCGGCCACATGGCGGAAGGCTGGCAAGGCGCGATCATCATTGATGATCCGTTGAAGGTTGAAGATGCCTATAGTAAGACCAACCGCGACAAGGCAAACCGGAAGCTGCTTTCGACTGTGAAGAGCCGAAAGGCTAATCCGGATACGCCGATCATTGTGATCATGCAGCGGCTCGCTGAGGAAGATCCGACCGGCTTCATCAAATCGGGCAAGCTGCCTGGCGACTGGGAATTCATCGAGATTCCCGCATTGATCACCGATGAGTATGTCGAGGCGTTGCCAGATCATATTCGGGCGATGGTCGATAGCTCGGAGCGAGACGAAGACGGCCGCTTCAGCTATTGGCCATACAAAGAGCCGCTGGCTGACATGCTGGCGATGGAGAAGGCTGATCGCTACGTCTTCTCTGGGCAGTACATGCAGCGCCCCACTCCGCTTGGCGGCGGAATCATCCAGAGCGGCAAGTTTGTGCGCTACGGTGCTTTGCCCAGCCTGCAATATCGCAAGATATTTGCCGACACGGCGCAGAAAACTGCCGAGCGTAATGATTACAGCGTGTTTCAGTGCTGGGGGTTGGGCAAAGACAATCGCGTCTATCTGATAGATCAGATCCGCGGCAAGTGGTCAGCTCCTGAGTTGAAACGACGAGCCGTTGATTTTTGGAATAAACATAAAGAAGTCGGGATTGATGATCCTGATTCACCTAAGCTGCGACAAATGAAGGTCGAGGACAAGGCAAGCGGAACCGGCCTGATTCAAGACTTGGCTGAAGGTGGCGGCATTCCGGTTGAGGGTATCGAGCGCACGAAGGACAAACTCACTCGTGTGATGGACATCGTAAGCCATATTGATGTTGGGAATGTCTGTATTCCAGCGGAAGCACCATGGGTGAATGACTTCATCACCGAGTGCGATTCCTTCACTGCCGACGATACGCATGCGCACGATGACCAGATCGATCCGATGGTTGATGCCATTACCGACATGCTGATGGGATCGAAGCCGATCGTAGTTACCTCAGAAACCCTCAAGCAATTCGCCCGCATGGGCCGCTCACGATGACCCGCAGACAACGCAAAAAAGCACTGATGGCGACGCGCCAAGCGCCCGCCCACGTGTCGGCGAAGGCTGCGGAGTCGTTCCGTGTCACGGTCGATCACTTGCTGGCGATGCGCGCCAAGCCGGCCACCAAAAATCCGCTCAAGCCCGAGCATTTCAAGCCATACGAGCCGCCCAAAGGCGTGCTGCCGACTGGCACTACGGGTAAGAAGCTCGCAATGGATGCGGGCTTCAATGAAGTCGATGCCTTCGGCACCCTTGGCAATATCAATGCGGCATTCGAAGAGGGGTATGCATTTCCGGGCTTCACGATCTTGGCCCAATGGGCGCAGATCCCTGAGTTCCGGCGTCCTGCCGAGGTCTATGCGCGCGAAATGACGCGCAAGTGGATCAAGATCAAGGCGACCGGCGACGAGAAGAAGGCCGACAAGATCAAAGAGATCGAAGCCGAGTTTCGGCGCCTGAATGTCCAAGCAGTGTTCCGTGAGGCCATCCAGCAAGACGGTCTGTTCGGACGCTCGCAGATCTTCATCGATATGGGCATGGAGTCGGATCAAGTTGATCCGGACGAACTGAAGACGGAGCTTACGGAATCGTCGGCGAAGGTCGGGCTGAATTCCATCAAGCGCCTTACGGTCATCGAGCCTATCTGGTCATACCCGAACCGATACAACGCGAACGACCCGCTAGATCCGACGTTCTATAAGCCGACGACATGGTTCGTCATGGGCAAGGAGATTCACTCTAGCCGCCTGATGACCATCGTTTCGCGCAAGGTGCCGGACATACTGAAGCCCGCCTACGCATTCGCCGGCCTGTCGCTGTCGCAGATGGTCAAGCCGTATGTGGAAAACTGGCTTCGTACGCGTCAATCCGTCTCTGACCTTATCCATGCCTTCACGGTCTGGACGCTGAAGACGGATATGAGCCAGCTTTTGAACAAAGGCGGTGCGGAAAACTTCTACAACCGCATGCAGTTGTTCAATCTTGGCCGGGATAATCACGGCGTCAATGCCATCGACAAAGAAAAAGAAGAATTCGACAACATCTCCGCGCCGCTCGGTGGGTTGGACAAGCTCCAAGCCCAATCTCAGGAGCAGATGTGCGCCCCTACTGGTCTTCCGCTGGTCTACCTGACGGGTATCACGCCTAGCGGCCTAAACGCCACGTCTGAAGGCGAGATCGAGGTCTTCCAGGATACGGTATCGGCGAATCAGGAAATCTATACGCCGTTCGTCTCGAAGGTGCTAAATATCGTCCAGCTTTCTAAATTCGGCGAGATCGATCCGGAAATCGGGTTCGAGTGGGTGCCGATGCGGACGATGAGCGAGGAACAGCGAGCGATGATCCGCAAGCTCGACATGGAAACGGATGCTACCGCGATTGGTGCTGGTGTGATCATGCCGGATGACTCACGCACGCGCATCGCCGGAGACGAGGAATCGCCGTATCACGGGCTGGACATCAATGCGCCGCTGCCGGAGGTGCCAGAACCGGATACCGGACCATTGCGGCATGCCGAGAAACTGAGTGGGCAGCAAGAAGAAAGCGAAGAGGAGGAAGCTTTCTAGCCGTATCTGATCGCCCGAATCCGACGAACCATCTCGGTTAGTTCCAGCTCCATTGCATCAAATCGTGGCTTACCAGCGCTGTCGGTAAGCCCGTTTTTCAATTCGAACATATCTAGTTCGATATCAAGCAAATCCGACAGGTTGAATCGCGCCGAATATTCGTCGTTCGGCCCGACATACACCACTACGCGTTGCGCTTCTTCGTGGTCGTAACCCACGTAATCGACAGGGATTTCCTGCTTCATGCCCTCTCCTAAACTCGTTTCTCCGAACGGCAGGGACATCACGCTCCAGCCGGTCAGGACTAATGCGGGCGTAGAGGCGGCTTACAACAAGCAGCTTCAGCGATGGATCGAAATGATGCATCGCTCCCTTATTTACTTCATCCAGGCTCAGTATAGAGCAAATCCGCCGCCGTCCCTGGCGCAGGATGCTGGGTGGGAATCGTTCCGAGACGGCAGCCCTGCCAATGCAATGCGCCGGGCCATGCACCGCATGTCTCGTCGCTGGCTGAAGGCGTTCGACAAAGGCGCCGAGGATCTGGCGAAGTATTTCGTTGATCGAGCCGCCGGCGCGACCGATCTCCAGTTGCGTGAGGTTCTCAAAAAGGCTGGCTTTACCGTCCAGTTCCGTACAACGGCCGATGTGAACAACGCCATGCAGGCTGCGATCGGAGAGAACGTTGGCCTGATCAAAAGCATCGCCTCCGAGCATCTCACACAGGTCGAAGGCATCGTCATGCGCTCGATGCAAAACGGGCGTGATCTGGCGACGCTAACCAAAGAATTGACCGAGCGCTACGACGTCACGAAACGTCGCGCCTCCCTGATCGCACGCGATCAATCCAACAAAATGACCGCGGTCATCAACCGCACGCGCCAGAACGAGCTAGGCATCACCGAGGCGATCTGGATGCACAGCCATGCCGGCAAAGAGCCGCGCCCCTCGCACGTTGCTGCGAACGGCAAAAGATTCGACATCAACAAAGGCATGTATCTGGATGGCGAATGGGTGCTTCCGGGTCAGGCGATCAACTGCCGCTGTACGAGCAAATCAATCATCCCAGGCTTAAACGACTGACATGACCTCACTCACCACAGGACTGCCGCAAGTAGTTGATAGTTGGGTTGCTTCTGGCGGCTTAGTCATCCCGGCTTCAGTGGGGAATCAATACGCTGCCGTAACGTTGAATTCTGGAACGGGGACGGCTGCTCAGTTGATGATCACTGGCGCTCCGGGTTATTACATGACCGAGTTCGGGTTTCAATGCGACCCGACCGCCACGCTTGGTAGCGCAGGAATGGAGACGATTAACTTCGTCGACTCTTCTTTCGGGACGGTGGCTTCATTTCGGGTCTATATCCCCTCCAGCGCAGCTGCGCCAACCATTCCGACGATCATTCGGGAAGTCAATCCCGGGCCGTTCATCTGGAACAACAAATCCGCAAATAGCACGCTTTCCGTCAATCTGGGGACTGCATTGATAGCGGGTTCGATTCGCGTCTTCGTGCGATACGGACTGTGTAGCTATGTCGGGTGAGAGAGATCATGCCAGCGGTTAGCGAGAAACAACGTCGTGCGATGTATGCTGCGGCAAGCGGTAAAAGCACGCTCGGCATTCCGAAAAAGGTAGGCAAAGAATTCGTCGCGCAAGATCAAAAGATCAAGGGCGCCGGCATCATGCTCGTAACGCCAGAGGATGAAGTCCTGTTTCTATTGCGCGCACCTGATGCAAACCATCCGAATGAGTGGGATCTGCCAGGCGGTCGGGCTGACGATAACGAAACGCCCGAAGAGACAGCGAAGCGGGAATGCGCGGAGGAAATTGGCGCATATCCATACGGCGAACTCTCAAAGATCGCTGATACGTCGAGCAAAGACGATAGCGGCTCTGAAGTCGACTTCATCACCTACCGACAATTCATTCGGCATAAATTCACGCCAAAGATCGATAAGTCTGAGCACACCGCCTATAAGTGGGCCTCTCTCGACAATCCACCCGAGCCCCTTCATCCAGGTGTGCGTGATGTCGTGAATATGGCGCTGGGCAAGATGCCGGCGCAGGATATGGCGATGGACAAGGCAATGGAATCCGCCCTGTCGTCGCGCGATCGACTTGCATTCGACAAGGGCAGCGTTCGCAGCTATGACCATGATGGTCGCCTGCACGTCAAGCTGACTCACATCACAAAGGCGAATGTCTGTCCGTACCGTGGCGATGAGATCCCGGATGCTGACAAGCTTGGGCTTGAGCCCGGCCGCATCTACATGCTATTGCGCGATCCGCAGGAGCTTGAAAAGGCAGTCGCAACAGCAAACCTGATTCCCGTGCTCAACGAGCACGTTCCGGTCAGTCCGATCGATCCCAAGCAAAAGAACGTAGTCGGCTATACCGGCACAGACGCGGTTTGGAACGCACCGTACATCGATAACTCGATGGTTATCTCGGTGCAGGACTCAATTCGAAACGTCGAGAACGAAACCCAGCAAGAACTCTCAAGCGCGTATTACTACGACGCAGACATGACGCCTGGCACCTACGAAGGTGTCGCATATGACGGCGTGATGCGCAACATCAAATTCAATCATGTGGCCCTGGTGCCGCGGGGCCGCGCCGGGCCCGATGTTATGGTCGGCGACATCTCGCTCAACCCTCATGGAGCAAAAATAGTGAGCAAGCTCAGCAAGAAAGCCGTCATGGCAAAAGGTGCGCTGCTGGCTGTCCTGAAGCCGAAACTGGCGGCAGACGCGGCGCTTGATCTGGATGCAGTATTGGCTGGCGTGAAGCGCAAGAACTGGCTCACCAAAAAGCCGGGTATCGTTGCTGCAATCAAGCCGCATCTGGCTAAGGACGCGGATCTCGCCGATGTTGTCGAACTGCTCGACAAACTCGATGGCGAAAATCCGGACAACGATGATGTTGGCATGGACGATGTAGATCCGAAATGCGAAGAAATCCTCGCGATGCTCCGCGGCAAGATCAGCGACGAAGACCTCGCACAAGTTCAAGCCATGCTGTCGGCTCCTGGTGCAGCTCCTGCGGCCGTCGACACTCCGGAAGATCCGGAAAAGCCTGAAAAACCGGCTGGCATGGACACGCCCGAGCAGACGCCGGGCGCTGCGAATGCCAATCCGGCAGGAGAAAAGAAAGACATGGTTTCGAAGGGCGCGATGGACAAGGCTATCAAGCTGGCCACTGATGCAGCTCGTCGGGATGCCGAGCAAGCCACTATTGCACGTCTGCGCGGCATTCAAGCAGCCGAAGAAGAAGTGAAGCCGTACGTCGGCAAATTGGTTGCTCAGGATAGCGCAGAGAACGTCTATAAGGCGGCACTCGACATCCTCAAAGTCGATATCAAAGATGTCCATCCGAGCGCCTATCGCGCGATCCTTCTGGCTCAACCGAAAGAGACGCCGAAGCCGCGCGTCGCACAAGACAGCTCGGTTTCGAGCGAATTCCTCGAAGCGTTCCCCGGCGCTGATCGCATCGCCCGCTAACGCCATCCCCACATTCAGGAGCAATTCATGGGTTTTCCCACTCAAGTCAATGTGCAGGCGGCACCGGCGGTACTCGGTGACTTCTGCGATTCCAACCCGCGCGCGACGGTCAATGCCGGTCAAGGCGCACTCGTCGCCGGCCCGAACGGCGTAGCAGTCGGCTCGTTCGCCTGGGTCAATCCGGCCGACGGCCGCACCGTGAACAACTATGGTTCGGGCGTGCCGGATGGCTTCGTTCATCGAAACCAGCAAGGCATCATCACCGCATTCCTGGCGGATGACACGCTTCTTCTGCCGGCTGGCTATGCGATGACGCTGTTCAGCGCTGGCGGTTTCTGGGCGAAGAACGCGGGTGCATCGACGTCTTCGAAGGGCCAATCGATCTACGTCAACAACTCGACCGGTGCAGTGCAATTCGGCTCGAACTGGACGGGCGCCTCGGTGACCGGCTCGATCGCGACGGACGTCATGACGGGTTCGATCTCGGGCACCACGCTTACCGTGACCGCAGTAACAACCGGTCAGATGAACGTCGGCGAAACGATCAGCGGCACCGGTATTGCATCGGGCACGCAAATCCTGTCGCAACTTACCGGCACGGCCGGCGGCGTCGGTACGTATCAGGTCAGTGGGGCAGCACAAACGGTTGCCAGCACCACGATCACGGGCTCGTATGGCCTGATGACCGTGACCGCAGTTTCGTCTGGCGCGCTCGCACTTGGCGATGCAATCTCGGGCACTGGTATTACCGCCGGTAATTCGATTATCGCATTCGGTACGGGCACCGGCGGTAACGGTACTTATGTCGTGAGCATCGGTCAGACGATCTCGTCGGAAACGATCACGGTCGCATCTGGCACCCTCCTGCCGAACTGGTTGGCTGCTTCGTCGGGCGCTCCCGGCGAACTCGTCAAGATCACCACGTGGCCGGTAGTAAGCGCCTAACCCTATCAATCGTTCGCATCAAGGCTCCTTCGGGAGCCTTTTTTATTGCACAAGGAATTTACTACCATGGCCAAACAGCCGTATGACATGGCCCTCCAAGAACAGCGTGCAGCGATGGACTATCATCGCCGCGTTTGGGGGATCGATTTCCCGGAGGCGCAAGTATTTTGCCGTCCGGAATGGAAGCGCGATCTTAGCCTCGCGATGGATGCGCAACCTGCGCTCGTCACGGTGCCGAACTCGGGCATTCCCGCTTACATCACGTACTTCACCGACCCGGATGTCCTTCGCATCCTGACCGCACCGAATGAGGCTGCGGAAATCTTCGGTGAAGAACAGAAAGGCGACTTCACCAGCACTGCGCTGATCTTCCCGGTTGTGGAACGCACGTATGAAGTTTCGAGCTACGGCGACTACAACAACAACGGTCGTGCTGGCATCAACACGAACTTTCCGGAACGTCAACCGTATCTGTATCAGACGGTGTGCGAATACGGCGAGCTCGAAATCGAGCGCGCCGGCCTCGCAAAGATCGGCTTTGTCGCAGAGCAGAAAGAAGCTGCAATCGACGGTCTGAACAAGTTCCAGAATCTCGCATACTTCCGCGGCATTGCTGGTCTTGCCAACTATGGCGCCCTCACCGATCCGTCGCTTCCGGCAGCTCTTACGCCTGCACCTAAAGCATGGGGCGGCACGGCCTGGATGAACGGCTCGATCGTCGCTGCAACGGCGAACGAAATCTTCGCAGATATCCAAGCTGGCGTGATCCAGCTGATCAACCAATCGGCCGGCCGCATCAACACCAAGTCGAAACTCGTGCTCGCGCTGTCGCCTGCTCGTGAAGGTGCTCTTACTGCAACCAACTCGTTCAACGTGAACGTGTCGGATCTGCTGAAGAAGAACTTCCCGAACATGGAAATCAAGACCGCCATTCAGTATGGCGCGCTCACAGCGCAAAACCCGCAAGGCAATGCGCTGGGCGAAATGATGCAGATCTATTGCCCGGATGCTGGCGGCCAGAAGTCTGGCTATTGCAGCTTTAACTCCAAGCTGCGCGCTGGCCCGGTCATTCGCGATCTGTCGTCGTATAAGCAAAAGCTGAGCCAAGGCGTGAATGGTTTCATCCTTCGCCAGCCGTTTGCCATCGAATCGACGATCGGCATCTAACCGAGCAGTACCCCGCGCATCAGGAGTCGCACTCTCGGCCGGCCTGACCGTACCGGTTTGATGCGCGGGCCTTTTTCTTTCGGTCATTTTTGATAGGCGGTCACATGGCAACGCAAGAATCCACGCTTCATTTGAAGAAGAACAACGAGGCATCTACCTCGAATGCAACCGTAACCGTTGCGAGCAAAGCTCCCTTCGACATCATCCTGAAGCTTTATGACCTCAACGAAATGAGTGAGCCGGTGATGGGTGGGGGATATCGGACGTTCAAACAATATCAAGAACGTCTCACGGTAAAGCCAATCGTCATCCAAGGCAATTCTTGGGCGCAGAATCAAGGGCCGCACCAACAGATCGTAGGTGGATTTGCGATTACCCATGACGTGCCCAAGGCATTTTGGGATGAGTGGTACGAACAGAACAAAAATTCGGACTACATTAAAAACGAGATGATTTTCGCGCATACCGAAGCACGAAGCGTCACCTCGAAGGCGACGGATATGGCTGAAGTCAAATCCAACATCGAACGTCTTGATCCGAAGAATCTGCCGCGCGGCGTGCAGGAATCGGAACGTATGAATCGCCCGTCATGAGCACTCCTTGCACTTCAGGTGGCGTCGTCACCTTCTCATATGCTGACTGGAGTGCAAGGTATCCGGAACTTGCCGCATCGGTCACGTCGCAAACCGCACAGTTGTACTTCAATGAAGCTCAGCTGTATTGCGATAACACGCCCACTAGCCTGATCACCGATACCAGCCCAGGAGGTGAGCGCGAGCTATTGCTGAATATGGTGACGGCCCATATCGCTGCGCTCAACGCACCGTTGAATGGCCAACCGTCCTCGCCTCTCGTCGGTCGGATTAGCAATGCAACACAAGGCAGCGTTTCTGTGCAGACCGATTTTCAGGTGCCCGGATCGGCCGCCTGGTTCGCGCAGACGAAATATGGCGCAGCTTACTGGCAGGCCACGACTAAGTATCGGTCAATGTTGTATGTTCGCGGGCCCGTTCCGATCGTGAATCCGTTCAATTTTCGGTTCCGGAGATTTTGATGGGCGTCAACTTCAAGGGCGGTGACAAGCTCGCGGCAAAACTTCGAGAAATTGCAGAGAAGGCCGGCAAAGCTAATACAGTCCGAGTTGGATTTCTTGAAGATGCAACCTATCCCGATGGGATGCATGTCGCTCAGGTAGCTGCCACGAACGAGTATGGCGGCACGATTATCGTCCCGGAACATGAAGTCGCCGTGAATCGGCAGGTGAAAAAAACTGGTGAGTTCGCGAAGAATGGTCGGTTCGTGAAGGAGTCGGAAGCTAACTTCCAGACCCTGCATCACGTCGATTCTTATACCGTCACCATTCCCGGCCGCCCTTTCTTTCGCGGTATGATCCAGGATCACAAAGGTGAATGGGGTGCTGATCTAGGAAAGATCATTAAAGATGCCGATTACGACTCTGCTCTCGCACTGGGTCGATTAGGAAAGCATGTCGGCGAACAATTGCAAGCCTCAATCCGAGAATTCAACGATCCGCCAAACGCGAAATCTACTGTACGGAAGAAAGGCTTTGACAAACCCCTGATCGACAAAAGCACCATGCTTAATAGCGTCGATTTCGAAGTGAATGAATAGGAAGATCCGGAATGAAGCTCAGTGTTTTTAGCCCGCAGATTGGCGATGTGCAGATGCAATTTGATACTGCCGGCAATCAACTTTCATCGCAGGCAATCCAAGGTGGCTCGGCATCAACGCCGGGGTTTGTCCGCACGGGCGGCAATGCCAGCGTGCAGATTGTCGCGGCCGGTCAGGGCAATGGCGCCGATACGACCGATGATGTGCTTTTCACGTATGCCCTTCCCGCTTCAGCACTCGATGCCGCTGGCCGCCAAGTGACGATTCAGGCTGCGGGGAAATTTGCCGCAAACGGGAACAACAAACGCGTCAAGATCTGGTGGGGCACGACGACTCAGACAGTCGGTGCGGCTGTTGCCGGCGGCACGTTGATCGCCGATTCGGGTGTCGTGACAACGAACGCAGGGGGCTGGAATGCCAGTGTCCAGGTCTCGAAGTATGGTGCCTCAGGTTCGAATACCCAACTTGCGACGAACGCCGAAGTAGTCACGGGTGCTACTCACCTTGGAACGGCCGCACCAGTTGCATTGACGGCCACAGAAAGCGGCGTCATCAACATTACCGTGACTGGCTCAAGCTCGACGACGGGCGCAGCGAACGACGTAGTTGGTCAACTGTTCGACATCGCGTTCAACAACTGAAATGAACCTGTCCGGAATTGTTGGCCCATATATCGCTGCGGTGAACCCGTGGATCACGGCCACTGTCCAGCAATCACAGGGCTATACCACAAACAGCGATGGTTCGCGCGTTCCGGCATATTCCGCCCCCGTTCAGGTTCAAGTTCAAATGCAACCGCTTCAGTACACGGATCTGATGCAAGTCAGTGGCCTGAATTTGACGGGTCAACGCCGTGCGATGTACGCCAATGGTGAGTGGGATGCAGTGGTGCGATCCAAGCAAGAAGGTGGCGATCTCGTCACGCTTCCAGATGGATCTGTCTGGCTACTGGTCTTCGAATTCGAGGATTGGTATTCCACCGCAGGTTGGACAAAATTTTGCGTCACGCTTCAGAACGGAAGCTAAATGAGCGTCAGTCTTTCTCTTTCCGAAGTCCAGACGCTCACTGCACTACGGTCTTTCCTTCTAGCAGTGATGCCATCCGGAATGGAGATTGTTCGAGGTCAGGACAATCGGGTTCCTGAGCCAACTGGGCCGAACTTCATCACAATGACGCCGATTTTGCGCGGTCGTCTTGAGACAAACACCGACACCTATCAGGACTGTGCTTTTATAGGTTCAATCTCAGCATCGACGTTGACTGTCACCGCCGTTCAGCTGGGACAACTAGCAGTCGGAAATATTGTGTTCGGATCTGGCGTCGCTACCCCGACCACTATCACTGGTTTGGGTACGGGAACAGGCGGAGTGGGCACTTATACCATCAGCCCATCTCAGAATGTCGCTAGCGGAATGATGGCGGCCGGTGTGAAGGATGTTATGCAGCCCACGAAAGTGACGGTTCAGCTAGACATTCATGGGCCGGCATCCGGAGATAACGCACAGATTATTACGGCCCTCTTTTTCGACGATTACGCGTCGCAGACATTCGCCGCAACAGGGTTTGACGTCAGTCCGCTTTATGCAAGCGAGCCAAATCAAGTTCCGTTCACCAATGCAGAACAGCAGGTCGAGGAAAGATGGGTTGTAGATGTCGTGATGCAATGCAATCCGACACTCAACGTTCCGCAGCAATTCGCCGACCAATTGAAGTCGTCTTCTATCGACGTTCAATCGCAATATCCCGCCTAAAACTCCCGGCCATTGCGCCGGATTTTGTTTCTGATAGCCCGCCATGAGCGGGCTTTATTTTTTGTGGAGCCCTCATGGCGAGCATTCCAGCATCAGCAATCGTCAGCGTTGTGCCGAGCGTTATCAGCGCTGGTGGTTCGGCGCTTGAGCTCATTGGCCTGTGTCTGACCAACGGCACGCGTACTCCTATTGGCACCGTTCCGTCGTTCCCGACCGCAGCAGCAGTAGCCGCATACTATGGCCCCGCATCCCCCGAGGCGGCAGCGGCGAATGTGTATTTCCAGGGCTTCCAGGGGTCGAACGTGCTGCCGGCAGCAATGCTGTTCGCGCAGTACAACCAGTCGGCCGTGGCAGCCTATCTCCGCGGTGGCTCGCTTGCCGCGCTCACGCTTACGCAGTTGCAAGGTTTGTCCGGCTCGCTGACGGTTGTAGCTGATGGTTACACATACACCGCAGCATCGGTGAACATGAGTTCGGCAACGAGTTTCTCGTCTGGCGCCGCACTGCTTCAATCCGGTTTGAATGGCTCGCTTCCGACTGCCGGTGTTGTGACTGGCTCTATCACCGGAACGACTCTTACTGTCACAGCTGTGACGTCAGGCGCGCTCCAAGTGGGGAACGTCCTAAGCGGTACAGGTGTAACGGCTGGCACCAAGATCACGGCGCTCCTGACCGGCACCGGCGGCACGGGCACCTATACCGTGAGCGCTTCGCAGACAGTCACTAGCACGAGCATTACAGCTACTGCCCCCGCTCTGACGGTTGCATTTGATAGCGTATCCAGTGCTTATGTCATTACGTCAGGCAGCTCTGGCGTGCAATCGACAATGGCATTTGCTACCGGCACCTTGTCGGCATCGCTGTACTTGACCTCAGCAACGGGGGCTGTACTTTCGCAAGGAGCGGCTCCGGCAGTACCGGCGACGTTTATGGCTGGCATCGTTGCGCAAACGACGAACTGGGCAACGTTCTTCACGATCTTCGATCCGGACAACGGGTCTGGCAATACTGTCAAGTATGCGTTCGCACAGTGGGTCGGCACTACGAACAATGAATTCGCATATTGCTGCGAAGACACCGATATCACGCCGACCACTTCGAACAATGCCACTTCGTCGCTCGGTCAATTGATCAAGACGGCAAACATTTCCGGTGTGATCCTTGATTGGGTGCCGTCGATTCCGTATGGTTTGGCTGCATTCGCCTCCGGTTCGATTGCCTCGATTGATTTCACACAAACCAACGGCGAGGCGACGCTTGCATTCAAATCTCAATCAGGTCTTGTCGCGACAGTAACGAACGCGACGGTTGCGGCGAATCTGATCGCCAATGGTTACAATTTCTACGGAAATTATGCTACGGCTAACCAGGGCTTCATTTTCTTCTACCCTGGCTCAATCTCCGGCCCCTTCAAATGGGCGGATTCGTATGTAGGCCAGGTGTGGATGAATAGCCAGTTCCAACTGGCTCTTATGGAATTGCTGACGAACGTCAAATCTATTCCATATAACCCTGTTGGCTACGGTCTGATCAATGCGGCAATGCAAGATCCGATTGCTGCCGCAGTCAACTTTGGGTTGATTACTCCCAACGTTACGCTGTCAGCCGATCAGATTGCCGAGGTAAATAATGCCGCCGGTCTGAACATCGCAAACACGCTGCAAAGCCAGGGATGGTATCTCCAGATCCTTCCCGCCACAGCGCAGACACGAGGCAATCGCCAATCGCCGCCGATCACGTTCTGGTACTGCCAAGGTGGTTCGGTGCAATCGATCAACGTCGCTTCTGTTGAGGTTCAATAATGGCATCGATTACTTCCGCCAATAGCGTCTTGCTCATTGGCGTCGCAGGACTCTATACGACCCCGCAGCAACTGCAAGGCTTCGCAGAAGATGATATGTACTCGATGGAGGCCGTCGAGAACAAGGAAGTCAAGATGGGGGCGGACGGCAAGCTTTCCGCTGGTTGGATTCCGCAAATCAAAACGATGAGTGTCACGCTTCAGGCAGACAGTGCATCGAATGATTTTTTTGAGGCGTGGTATGCGGCCGAAGAAGCAGCACAAGATGCTTACTTTGCCTTTGGCACGGTCATCCAGCCAGCAGTCAAAAAGTCCTACACGCTCACGCGTGGTGTTCTGACGAACTTCACTCCGTTCGCTGAAGCCAAGAAGGTTCTTCAGCCTCGCAAGTTTCAGATCAAGTGGAACGTGGTTATTGGAGCACCGACAGCATGAGAAAGACGAACACGGTCATCGTCGAAGCTGAAGGGCGCGATCAGGGAAAGATGTTCACTATCACTGAAATGCCGCCTTCGCAAGCTGAAAAATGGGCATTTCGCGCCCTGCTTGCATTGGCGAAATCTGGCGTTGAAGTTCCTGACGATATTGCATCGGCTGGGTTAGCTGGCGTGGCGCGATTGGGTATCAAGGCGTTTTCTGGGCTTCGTTATGAGGACGCAGAACCTTTGCTTGATGAGATGTTCGCGATGGTTTCATACGTGCCTGATCCTACGAAGCCAGCTATTAAACGTGGCTTTGGCGGAGTCGGACCATTGATCGAGGACGACATCGAGGAAGTGCAGACGCGCCTTCTTCTTCGCAAGGAATTGTTCGCTCTCCACCTCAATTTTTTTACGCCCGTCGCCCGCTAAATATTCATCTTGATTTGGGTGACGGGCGGGAATATGCGGACTATGTCAACGTCCCGCCAATCATCGGGGCTGTGATCTCGGCCAGGATGGCCACAATGGCTGAGATAGAAACGGTTCTTGGCATGGAAGATATCTACGACCTGCTCGAAATCATGGCCGTAGATGCACACAACAAGCGTCTTGCATCCCAATCTGAAGAGTAGCCATGGCGACATTGATTGATAGTCTCGTTGTCGCTCTTGGGATTGATGCGTCTGGTCTGACGAAAGGTCAAAAGGACGCGTCAGAAGCGCTCAAGAAGACGAGCGATCAGGCTGATCGTACGGCGAAAGAACTGGAAGCCAAGGGCAAACAAGCGGCTCAGTTCTTCTCGCAGATCAAGAACCAGGTTGTGGGATTGTTTGCGGTCTTCACGGCCGGCAAAGGATTGTCGTCGTTTGTATCGGATGTGGTGGCGGCCGATGCGGCGGTCGGCCGTGTTGCAAAGAACATCGGCCTATCCACTGAAGCGCTTTCGGCTTGGCAGGGAGTTGCCGAACGCGCTGGTGGGTCGGCTTCCGGCATCACTGGGACGCTGCGCAATATTTCGTCCCAGATGCAGCAAATTGCGCTGACCGGAACACCTGGCGCGCAGGTGCTGCAAAGCCTTGCGATGGCCGGTATCAACGTGTCGAAATACTTCGACAAGGCGACCAGCTCAAGCGAACGTCTGTTGATGGCATCGGATGCATTCAGCCATATGGATGCGGCGCGCGCGCAAGCGCTCGGTGCCGGGATGGGCTTTGATGAAGGAACGATCAATGTCCTGATGCAAGGTCGACAAGCCGTTCAAGCTCTTTTGGCCGAGCAAGAAAAGATCGGTCATACGAACGAAGAAGATGCCAAGTCGGCGATGCAGTTGCAGGCCGCATGGCGTTCGCTCGAACAAGCATCGACGGATCTTGGCCGAAAGATCCTTACATCGCTATCGCCATACATCCAGCAACTCAGCGCCGCGCTTCTCAAATTCTCCGAATGGGCCGAAACCCATCGCCCGATGGTCGAGGCGGCGTTTTTTGGCCTCGCCGCAGCAGTAACGGCGTTCGCGGTTGCGCTGGCTGCGCCTCTGGCTGGGATGGCGGCCCTATCCGCCGGCATCGGTGTTGCGATCGCTATGATCGCCCTGCTCTATGACGATTGGAAAACATGGATCGACGGCGGCCAGTCCGCATTCGGCGGATTCTGGCAGTTTTTTGCTGACAAATGGGCGTCGATATCTGGCGTGGTAACACCGGTATTCGATTCTCTCAAGAAGGTATTCTCAGACTGGATATCGAGCGTCACTGATTTGCTCAAATTGGTCGTAGCTCTATTCACCGGTAGCGGTGATGATATTCGTAAGGCATGGATTGCTCTTGTCGGTGATCTCGGTAAATATTTCACTGACTGGATTGGCCTCATCAAAAATCTCGGGCCGGCTATTCTCGCGGCATTCAAGACAGCATTTGTATCTGCCTTTGAATGGGTCAAAGATCGGGCTCATGCGGTATGGGATGCCATCACTGGAAAGCATGAGGAGGCCGCTGCGGCAGCCTCAAGTGAACGGGGTTCTGTATCACCTTCGGCCAACGGTGCAAGCTCTTCTACAGTTTCAACGGGCGCTGGTCAATCTGCGCTCGCCGACGTGCTCCAGGCAGCAAAGCAGGCAGAGGCAAAGTATGGAGTTCCTGCTGGAATAACTTTCGCGCAATGGGCTCTTGAGAGCAATCGCGGAAAGTCGACGCCGGAAGGCAGCAACAATCCGTTCGGTATCAAGGCGAAGCCGGGTCAACCTTTTGTCGAGGCGATGACCGATGAATTTATCAACGGGCAGAAAGTCCGAGTCGCACAGAAATTTGCAAAATTCGATACGCTCGCTGATGCATTCGAAGCCCATGCGAAATTGCTAGCGACCGGAAAGCCGTACGCTGCTGCTCGCGCACACAGCGACGATCCTAACGCGTATGCAGATGCTCTTACTGGTGTTTATGCAACCGATCCTCAATATGGAGCGAAGCTTAAAAAAATCATGGCGAGCATCAATCTGGCGAATGGTGCACGAAGTAGTGTCATGGCAGCGGCTGGCAATCCCCAGGCTGCTTCTACGAGCACAACTGATGTGAAGATCGGTCAGCTCAACGTTCATACCCAAGCGACTGACGCGACAGCAATCGCCAAGGATATCGGGCCGGCAGTCCAGAAGTATGCATTCACCGTGCAGTCAAACACCGGACTTATCTGATGGCAAACGGCATCCCTCCCCTGTTGAATCAGGTTGCCAACATCGCGAACACTGTGCAGTTGCTTGTTGCGGACGCACAGATCGCGTTCAATCTGTTTTCTGGTCCGAAATGGGGTATCGGACAAAATGGATTCTTCTCGATCGTCCCAGATTCGGTATTGAGCGTTAGCGTCAAGCGTGACTGGCAGGTTCCTAACTATCCTCAAGAGGAAGGTGCCTTCCAGAGCTACAACAAGGTGACGATGCCGTTTGATGCCCGCATCAGCATGTCAAAGGGCGGCACTGACGCTGATCGAGCGGCATTTTTAGCTTCGATTGACTCGATGGCAGAATCAACGGAGCTTTACGATGTCGTGATGCCCGAACTCATTATGCAGAACGCTAATATCGTTCATTACGATTATAGGCGCACCTCTACGAACGGTATTGGTTTGCTGACGGTTGATCTTTGGCTTCTTGAAATCCGCATTGCTCCATCGCCAGCCTTCACCAATACGGCCAAACCAAGCGGAGCTGACGCGCAACAAGGCGGACTAGTACAGCCTCAGAGCCCTACGATTGGGACTGCGACACTCTTCGGCCCTAACACCGTCATCTTTAAATAGAGATCATTCTAGGGGGGTGTAGTGCCCCTTGGGATATAGGCAAATGTCGTACACCTGGTCATACAAAGCCTTGCCGCCAGCACCCTGGAATCTTTCGTCGAAATAGACCAAGTTAATTATGCGCTTCACTGATTGCTTGGGTGCCCCCTGGAGCATTGAGAGACTGCTGTATGTCTGCTGAGGAGATAGACCACCATCTCTCATACTTGCTGCATCTTTAAACACCTCTGCTTCCAGCATGCAGTTACTTGCCTGTTTCGCCGTAGGGTTCTGCTGCCCAAAGGTTAAGGATGTAAAAAATAGAAGTGCGAAGGCGGATTTTTTCATTACTGACCTCATTGAGTGTTAGTTAAAATCAAAAGCGATGCGGAATCTATAAACATGCAGATTATTCCGATTTCTGATACCGCGTCCCAAACAATATCGGTGCAACTTGCTGGGCAGAACTGCAAGATCAATCTGTATCAGAAGTCCACAGGATTCTACTGCGATTTGTATCTGAACGGCACGCCTCTTCTTAATGGTGTGATCTGTCAGAATCTCAATCGGATCGTGCGTAGCCTGTATCTACGGTTCGTCGGCGATCTTTGCTTTCTAGATACTCAAGGAAGTTTCACTCTGCCTAGCAACGGTTCCGACCCATCAAGCCCTGGGCTAGGTACACGGTATTTGTTCTGCTACTTAGAAGCATCGGATCTTAACGGGGTTGGATGATGTCGTTTGTCCGTCGCAAGATCAACTTGACCTTCAAGCTAGGCAAGGATACGAATGGCACTCAATATTCGTTTGATGGCAAATATGACACGGTGACAGTTACTGGTCTGCGCGTACAAGCGACCGTGGCCAATGCCGGGCCCCCATCAATGGGACAGGCGTCTGTGATTGTGCACGGCCTCACGCCATCCCTGCTAAACCAGCTCTCAAGCGTCAACAGGCTCGACAACGGGCAAGTTGCAATTCGCTTCAACCAGTTGGTGATAGAGGCTGGTGATGATCAGGTCGGAATGAGTATCATCTTTCAAGGGCAAACGTCCTTGAGCCAGATAGATATGAGTGGCATGCCGGACTCGACGCTGCATGTTACAGCACATGCCGGATTGTTTGAGGCGTTGAAGGTTGCGCCGGCACTAAGTTTTCCTGGTTCGGCCGATGCGGCAGTTATCATGCAGAACTTTGCCACTGAGAATGGCTACGCATTCGAAAACAATGGCGTCTCGGTAATTCTGTCGACACCCTACTTCCCAGGCTCGCCTAAACGTCAGATGGAAGCATGTGCGAATGCCGCCAACATCAACTGGTCGCTCGATAATGGCACGCTGGCAATCTGGCCGAAAGGCGGTAGTCGCGGTGGCTCGATACCTCTAATTTCACCCGGCAGCGGAATGATCGGTTATCCGACAAACTGCGATCTTGGTGTGTACGTGCGTACCTTATTCAATCCGCAGCTTGGTATTGGCAAGACATGCCAGGTGCAAAGCAGCCTTCCATTCGCCAATGGCAAGTTCGTGATGTATGAGGTCTTTCACGATCTAGAGAGCGAGACTCCCAATGGGCAGTGGGAAACTACGTTCAAAGGATCACCGTTCAATGCCAGCTAGCAATAATGGTTATAACGGACAGCAAACGCCATCATCATCCGGCTCAGATTTCAATGCCCAGACTTTCATGGTTTGGTCGATTCTGGCAAGTGTGCGGACGATGCAAATCGTCAAGGTAATTGGAGTTACGAACAATGGTGGGATATCTCCCGTTGGATTTGTAGACATTTTACCTTTAGTAAATCAGATCGATGGTGCCGGTAATGCAGAGCCGCATGGCGTGATATATAGATGCCCCTACTTCCGGCTCCAGGGAGGCGGAAATGCTGTCATTCTTGATCCGCAGGTGGGGGATATCGGTTGGGCCGGATTTGCCGATCGAGATATTTCAAGCGCAGTAGCATCCAAGGGGCAGGCAAACCCAGCCAGCCGGCGCATGTTTGATATGGCTGATGCCGTCTATTGGGGCGGCATTGTCAATGGAACGCCAAATCAGTACATAGCGTTTGCGAGTTCTGGCATTTCTATGGTTTCTCCGACCCAGATATCTCTAACTGCGCCGCAGATTGTGCATAATGCATCGACTTCGTTCACGGTCAACTCGCCACAATCGAATTTCAGCGGCGCCGTGATTATTCAGGGGTTACTCTCATGGCTTGCCGGCATGACTGGCAGTGTCGTGAGTGGTGTTGCATCTTTAATCACTGGTGCGGTTGAATTTGTGGGAACTATCACATCAAACGGCCACACCATTGATAACACGCATACACATAATGGCGTTCAATCGGGAAGCGGGAATAGTGGCCCAGTGAACTGACATGGATACCTTATTTTTGACGCCGCAGACATGGGATCTGACGTTAGATTCTTCAGGAAATATTGCTCTCGCATCTGATCCATATAGCTTAGCTCAGGATGCAGCCAGCGCATGTCGGACATTCCTTGGGGAATGCTGGTACAACACAACGATTGGAGTTCCATACTGGCAAGAAATCTTGGGCCATTTCCCGTCGCTCTCGCTTGTCAAATCTGATCTCGTCAACGCCGCATTAACGGTTCCTGGAGTGGTCAGCGCACAAGTTTTCATTTCTGGTGTTGATAACCGGCAATTGCAAGGCCAAGTTCAAGTAACTGACTCAAACGGAAATACAACCGCAGCGAGTTTTTAACTCAATACAATAACCAGCCGCCTAATGGCGGCTTTTTTGCGCCCTCTCGATGACCACGAATGTTCCAGCACCCTCGTTTGGCACTACTGGGTTCGTCGCGCCTGCGGAAAGTGCCATTCTTGCTGGCCGCCAGGCCGATATCAACACGGCATTTGGTGGCAATGTCAATCCCGGATTAACCACGCCACAAGGACAGATCGCCCAATCAGATACCGCAATCATCGGCGATGCCAATGATCAATTCCTTGCATTGGCAAATGGAGTTGACCCTGCATATGCAGCGGGGCGAATGCAAGATGCCATTGGTCGAATCTATTACATTGAGAGAAACCCTGCTCAGCCGACCGTTTTGCAAATCTCATGCGTTGGATTGGCTGGCGTATCAATTCCTGCTAATAGCGCGCTGATCCAAGATTCGGAAGGCAACATTTATAGCTGCACCGACACAGTTACGATTCCTCCAGGCGGTTCCGTAACTACATCATTCGCTTGCACGACTACTGGGCCTATTACAGTTCCATCAACCAATGGCGTCTCGATTTATCAAGCGATCTCAGGATGGGACTCGGTTACATGCCTATCGGGCGTTGTCGGAAATAACGTAGAATCTCGTGCCGATTTTGAATATCGGCGCTCTCAATCTGTTGCGCTCAACGCACAAGGATCACTGCCTTCCGTCCTAGGTGCCGTATTCGACGTAACCAATGTTCTGGATGCGTACGCGACAGAGAACGTGAACGGTTTTACCAGTGGGGCGAGCGTGATTGGCTCAATCAGCGGCACAACCCTGACGGTAACGACTGCCGATCCTAGTTGGACAGGCAGCGGGCTCCCTGGTGCGATTACTGTCGGTCAGATGGTGACCGGAGCGGGTATTTCTCAAGGAACATTGATTACCGCACTGGGATCGGGCACTGGGGGAACCGGGACATACGCAATCAACGTAAGCCAAACTGTTGGCTCGCAAGCAATGACCATTGCATCTGGCGGCGTTCAACTTGCAAAAAACTCTCTCTATGTCGCGGCATACGGTGGTGCCGCACAGGATATTTGTAACGCCATCTGGGCGAAAAAAAGTCCTGGATGCAACTACAATGGCAATACGTCCGCAACAGTGATCGACATGGGTACTACGGCCAATCCGTATAGCCCACCGTATCCTCAATATACAGTCACATATGAAACTCCAACTCCTACGTCGGTAGTGTTTCTGGTTTCTATGCAAAGCAATGCAAGCGTTCCATCAAATGCAGTGCAACTTGTGCAGAATGCAGTTCTTCAGTCTTTCACGGGTGCCGATAATGGACCGCGTGCGCGTATTGGATCATGGATCTTTGCGTCGCGTTTTTATGCAAACATTGCTTCGTTAGGCCCATGGGCAATGATCTACTCAATTCAGGTCGGTGTGGGCGTTGCCAATCAGAATTCAGTTCTGATGGCTATCAATCAAGTACCTACGTGTGCCACCAGCAATATCACAGTGAGCTTCTCGTGAAATGCAGAACTATCTGGAAACCATACTGAGTCAGTATGCCAATAGTCCCGCACTCATGTCGCTCATTTCGAGCTTCAATTCGGCAGTAGATCCATCCCCTAACATAGATGCCTTTTACAATCTGGTTTGGAATGTAGATACCGCTCAGGGATACGGCCTACAGGTTTGGGGGCGCATTGTTGGCGTAACGAATGTTCTGCAAATTCCAGGCGGAACGGTTGACTTAGGATTCGAAGAGGCAGGAACTGCATCAGCCGCACCATTCGGGCAGGGACCGTTTTATTCTGGGACACAGGTCACGCAAAACTACACCCTTTCCGACGATGCGTTTCGCGCGTTGATTCTCATCAAGGCGCTCGCCAACATCTCAAATTGCTCAATTAGAACGTATAACACGATCCTGATGCAGTTGTTCCCTAATCGCGGGAACGCATTTGTTACCGACTCCGGCAACATGCAGATGAATCTTGTCTTCATGTTCCCGTTAGAGACGTTTGAGATCGCAATTCTTACACAGTCTGGTGCGTTCTCGCCTCCTACTGGGGTTGGCGCGAACATCATGATTGTATCGCAGCCGACATTTGGTTTTGCTGAAGCGGGCCCGAGCGCGGCCGGATTCAATAATGGAGTTTTCTTTTATGGATTCTCCACCGTAAATCCACCACCAGTTCCGATCCCTGCGCCGACATTGGGTTCTACCTTTGTGTTAGGTGAATCCAGATTGTCGTGAACATACATAAAGCCGTTTAGTTTCGGCTACCCAT
Source organism: Burkholderia sp. AU45274 (assembly GCF_030482505.1). Classification (NCBI taxonomy): domain Bacteria; kingdom Pseudomonadati; phylum Pseudomonadota; class Betaproteobacteria; order Burkholderiales; family Burkholderiaceae; genus Burkholderia; species Burkholderia sp. AU45274. The sequence continues at coordinate 229,565 of NZ_JAUJQE010000006.1, forward strand.
TATCTTGACCCGCCATGTGCGGGTTTTCTTTTTGGATTTCCCAAAAATGCAGGCCAGCCAGGTTCCGAATTTCTTTCAGGCACCATTTGCAAATGCAGCCGGCGCGGGTTACATCCGTCCGATCCCCGTTGCCAGCCAAATTGGCATTCAGAACGGTGCGGCAAGTTTGGCGGATGGATTCCCTCCCCTTACGTTCCTGGCTGTCAATGCCGGGGGTGTGCCGCCCTTTGGGCAGGATATGAATGGTTTGCTCAATCAGATCACCGCCGGCGTCCAGTGGGAACAAGTCGGCGGTCAGCCGGTTTATAACGCGACGTTTGCGAACGCGATTGGTGGATATCCGAACGGTGCCGTACTTCAAAGTGGTGATGGGTCTGGATTTTGGCGTAACACAGCAGACAACAACAAAAGTGATCCGGATGCTGGCCCTGCTTCATTCACTGGTTCGATTTCTGGCACCACACTTACTGTGACGGCGGTGTCGTCTGGCACCGTGCAAGTAGGGCAGATTCTGTCTGGTACTGGCGTTACGACGGGAACGCAAATTCTTGCACTCGGTACTGGCTCCGGCGGCACCGGAACGTACACGGTCAGCAGCTCACAGACAGTCTCAAGCACGACTATTACTGCGGCCGGCGGTTCAAATTGGCTACCGGGCTCATTTTATGGTTCAGCAATAGTTCCCGTAACAAATTCCAATATCACTTTGACGCCAGCTCAATATGCCAAAAGCATTATCTTTTTCACCGGCACTCTGACTGGAAACGTTCAAGTAGCCTTCCCGAATACAACGCAGACATGGTATGTAGTTAATCAGACTGTACCTGGTTCGTACACTCTCTCTGTGCTTGAAAATGGCGGCACGCCGTTGGTTATTGCTCCGGGCGCCGTCGAGATTCGTGGCGATGGCACGAACACTAACGTTGATGCGTGGCAAGTGGGCGCCGCGACTCAACTTCAGCACGCAGCACAACTATCTCAGGCGCAAGGGAATCATCTAACCGCTACCACTAGCGGTTCGGTTGTAATGCCTTTATCGGGAGCGATGTGGGTCAGCGGTTGCGCAGCTGGTGGAGGTGGTGGCGGTGGTGCGGGAGGTAGCTCGTCTGTAGGGAGTGGAGCTGGTGGCGGCGGTGCCGGTCAGACGATAATCCGGCAGAAAATTACTGGTACTCCTGGCGCAACTGTCACATATACGATCGGCTCTGCCGGCGTCGGTGGTACGGCCGGCTCGACTTCTGGTGGTATGACGCCAGGAACCGCGGGCGGTAATACCACGATCACTGTACCCGGCGGTTCTAATATCACACTAAGTGGAGGCTCTGGAGGGGGTGCCGGGTTGAATGCAGCGTCCCCCGTTGCTGGAGCAAACGGGGGCGCCGGATATCCGGCCGGCGGTTATGGAAATGACGCCTCCGCAGGTAGCGCATCAGCTGGCGGGGGATCAGGTGCTAGCGGGCCATTTGGTGGTGGTGGTGCCGGCGCTAGAACCGCTACCGGTGGGGGCGTAGCAGGCTTGGCTGCATATGGATACGGAGCTGGTGGCGGTGGCGGCAGTGGATACTATACAGCCGGAGCAAGTGTTGGAGGCGCGGGAGGCGCGGGGACACCAGGATTCTTACATTTCGAATGGTGATGCATGAATAGCACTTACGCTTTGATAGAAAAAGGTGTCGTAGTGAATACGATCATGTGGGACGGCAATACCAATCTCCATGACGGCGGCTGGCAACCCCCTGATGGCGCGACCGTCGTGGAGATTCCTTATGGAACCGTAGTTGCTATTGGGTATCTATACAGTAACGAGACGTTTTCGGCTCCCGCACAATCACATACCTAGTTCGTCATGCGGAATGTTCGTGAGATAAAAATCAGGTCGTATTTCAAGAATAACACGAAGTCCGAGACGACTCGCAATAGCAAATACTGTCTCATACTGCTGCTCGAACACTTCGATCTGCATCACGACCTTATTATCTCGAACCGTTCTTTCCATTCCAATTAGCGCTTTATCTTCATGTCCTTCTACGTCGATCTTCATCAGGATATGCGCGCCTGAAAAGTTTGTTTCAATATCAATCGTGGTCGCTTCGACCTGAAACGATGGCCATGGCGTGACTTCTGGAAGCACGCCAACTCCGGCCCGATTGCCGTTTGGATGGGTTCGACTATCCCAAAATTTCAGCGTTCCGGGGCATGATGAAACGGCTTTGTCAATAACTTTCACGTTATTCGATATCCCGTTTAACCAAAGATTGGAATGCAGTTGCCCTCGATTGAATGGGTCTGCTTCGAACGAGATAATTTCTTGGAATACACCAGACCGATGCGCGATCAGCGAATATAGCCCCCAATAAGATCCAATATCAAGAAAAACAGGATTCTCGCGACCACGCAGGCGATCAATCAATGATCCGAAGAATGACAGCTGTTCCATCTCCCATGTTCCTGTTTCGATCATTGTTTTGTCGACAATGCTCGAAGAATCAAGCACAAGCTTGAAACCCATGCGGTCGTATATATCGATCAACTGCGGCGCCGTAACGCTATTCATGGATTCCAGGTCACCAAGCTTTTGATTAACTTTTTCGAATGATTCTTGAATTTTGCCTTGCTGAGCAGATAACGCATCTTGCAGATTCGAAATCGCACCGGGAATACTGATGAGCGTGGAATATGCCTTGAGTATCTGCCTAAACGGCGTCACATGAGTAATGATCATTTCGATTTTAAGTATGTCTCGTGAGTGATGACTCTTGTATGTCTCGGGGAACCTTGGCGACAACAAGTGTACAACACGCGCTATAAAAAACATCAACAATTTAAGCCGCCTCCGGACGGCTTTCTTACTTTTACCATGTTCAAACGCCTCTCAGCCGCCCTCCTGCTGCTCGCGTCCGCCTCGGCCAATGCTCAGTTCATCAACGGGCAAGTGCTGACAGCTACGCAACTGAACAACCAATTCGCGCTCTATGTGCCACTTGCTGGAGCGACGCTCACCGGGCCGTTGACGGTGCCGGCGCTCACGGTTACTGGTACGACAACGCTCAACCATTTCTCCAGCCCGAACGTTACGATCACGGGCGGCACGATCAGCGGGACGACGATCTCTGGCGGCTCCTTCAGCACATCAAACGCGACCATTACTGGTGGCACCATCAGCGGCTTGTCGTCGCCTATCGGATTTTCTTCTGGCGGCACGAATGCCACGACCCAGGCGGCGGCGTTGACGAGCATTCTTGGGTCGTCAGTGGTGCCCGTCGCCAATGGAGGCACAGGAACGAATGCCGCGACTGGAACAGGGTCAGCCGTCTTGTCGAATGGGCCTACGCTTACTGGCACCTCGACCGTGGCTAATCTCCAGATAAACGGTACGGCAAATGCAACGTTACCGGTTCCAACATGGGCAACGTATAGCACTATCTATGCGCCGACTTGGTTGAATGTAAATAATTTTCCGATTACATCGATGAACGGAAACAATTCCCATGCGACTACATCAGCGTTCACTGCATCTATAGATACGCCGTCAACCGACGCGACACTCTGGAATGGCAATGTATCTATCAATACGGCAATCGCCGGTTACGCACGCAGTGCGAGCTCAAACAAGGGCAGTGCCGGCGTGTTCGGTGTCGGCATGAGCAACGCCAACAACACGCAGCAATGGGGCGGAAATTTTATCTGCACAAATTTTGATGCAGCTAGTGGTAACGACCCAGGTCAAACTGCATTCTATTGTGTCGGTATGGAGGCAGATGTCTATTTAAATGGTACTGGACTCACTGGAACTGCAGTTGCTGTAAAAATTGCTGCGCAGGCAGCTAGCGTGCCATCTGGGGGTGCGTATGGTATTGAGGTGGCGCCATTGAACGTGGCTGGCTCTCTTGGTTGGTCCGCCGCAGTAACGGTTGATGATGCGCCTAATACTGCGGCATTTGCTGCTGGCGCTGCCGGGCTTGGTAATAACGTCGCATCGCAACCGGTTCAATTTAAAGCTCGCAATAGCGGTGGCACAGTAACTCTCTCGAAAATTTACGCTGATGCCAACGGCAATATCACACTTGCTCCGGCAGCAAGTACTGCAATTCTTTCGGGCCTATCAATCGGCGTTAATGGTGCGATTGCCGGCACCTTAAGTCTTGCTAATGGCTCTCCTGGCGGAGCATCCGTGACATTCCAAAATGGAGCGGCTGGCAGCGCGTGGAACTTCAACCTTCCAGCCAACGCGGGATCTGCCGGACAAGTTTTGACTTCGCAAGGCGGAGGTTCTAATTCGATGACATGGACTAACGCTGGCGCCCCAGTTTATGGAACGGGCGGGACACTTGTGAGTTCCGCCCATATCGTCAACGGAACTGCAACCCTATCGTCCGGTAGCGCGACGGTCACATTGAGCGGATCAGCCGTGTTCACCTCCGCAGGAAGTTACGTGTGCACAGCAAATGATACGACTGCTGCTGCCGCAGTGAAAGTTAGCCAAACCTCCGGTACGTCCATCACGTTCACAGGAACGGGTACTGACATCGTGCAGTTCGCGTGCACCGGTAATTGAACAATTCAAGCCGCCTCGTGCGGCTTTTCTTTTTCCCAGAATCACATGGACAACACGACCGTTGCCGGGGTCGGCGGCATTGCTACTGCTGTGGTTGGCGCGTTTGGCTGGTTGATCAGACGCGCCATCAGTCAGGCAGACAAGAAGTTTGAAGCGCACGATCAAAAGTTCGAGGCGCAGGAGAAGCAAATGAAGGAGCAAGAGAAGGCTTTCGATGCCTATCGCCTGCACGTGGCCGAGACTTACACGCCGAATTCTGCTTTTGAGAAGGCCATTGATCGTTTTAGCGCGTCTGTTGATGCCGTGTTCAAGAAACTGGAATCGATGGACGAGAAGTTTGATCGACGCCTCGAAAACAAGGCGGATCGACAATGAACGAGCAACTTCTCAAGGTCGAGTTGCGCCGCGATGAAGGTGTGCGCTACTCGCCATATCTTGATACTGCAAAGCCGCCTCGCCGCACAATCGGTGTCGGTCGAAATATGGATGCCAATCCTATCCCTAATGGCTGGACGTTCCCGCTGAATGATGCGCAGGTCGATCAACTTTTGACTGAAGATATCCAGACAGCTTGCGCGAGCCTGGATCGATTCCTGCCGTGGTGGCGCAACCTCGATGAAGTACGACAGCGCGTGATTTGCAACATGTGCTTCAACATGGGCATCACTACTCTACTGACTTTCCGCAATACGCTCACTGACATGAAGATGGGCTTCTATACCGCTGCCGCTACGGGGATGCGCAATTCGCTTTGGGCGAGACAAGTCGGGACGAGAGCGCAACGTCTCGCTGATGCCATGTCTACAGGCGTAATGCCGAGCTAATCCCCCCTCGAAATTTTATCGCTATGCCCGCCACGAGCGGGCTTTTTTATGCCCATCGTTCGCCATCTTATCGATGCTGCCCAAGGCAAGCATCCGCTCGGTGCTGCGCGTTCGCCGCATTGGCCTACAGTTCGCAAACAGCATCTTGAAAAATTTCCTGTCTGTGCGGTTTGCGGCGGCAAGATCAAGCTTCAGGTACATCACCGTCATCCATTCCATCTCCATCCCGAATTGGAGCTGGAAGAAAGCAATCTCATCACACTCTGCGAAGCGCCGGGTCACAACTGCCATCTTGTTTTCGGGCATCTGCTTAACTTCCGTAGCTTCAATCCCGATGTAGGCGCTGATGCGTCGACATGGAATGAAAAAATTTCTCATCGGCCTATGGCCGACAAGGAGTAGTAAATGGGCAATACCTCCAGCATTCAAACCGGCGCGATCACTTTGACCGCTGCCTCTCTTGTGCCAATCATCGATTGGGCTGCACAAGTCATGCATGTCACGATCCCGATGGAAGCTCAGCTTCAGATTTCGGCATTCCTGATCACCGGAGCGCATGCGGCATACAACTATCTGATGACACGCAGTGCAGCCAAATCAGCTGCGAACGTAGCGCCTTCTACTACAGCGCAGTAATCCCGGCCGCAATCGCGGCAAATTTCCGGAGTATCAAATGAAAAAGCTGCTTCTCGCGGCAGGCGTTCTTGCGTCCGTCGCAATCGTTGGCTGCAATTCTTTGCCGACTGCCCAGCAACAATTCCAGACCGGCTGCACGATCGTAAACGGCGATCTGACCATTCTTGCCACGTCTCCGCTGCTTAATGCGGATCAACAGGCCACGATCTCGAAAACGATCCTGCCGGCGAACCAAGCTATCTGCAAAGCTGGTGCGCAACTGAACGTCACCAACCTGAAGGCGTTCCACGATACGCTGCTTCCTGCCGCAATTACGATTGTCCAAGCTGTGCCCGCACTGCCCGACCAACAGGCGGTTCTTCTGGGTCTCCAGACATTCGGGCCGATGGTTCAAGCGCTCATTGATCAGTTCCTGACGACGGCCGCTCCGGCTCCCGCTGTGAGCCAGTAATGAACGCGTATGATTACGCGCTCTTGGCTCAAGAGGCGTATTCCGCAAAGCCTGACATTGGCGATCCGGATAGCGCTTCTCGGGCCATCGTGCGACATACGGCGGATGGATTGGTGATTGCCTTTCCCGGCACCGATAACGCGGATTGCGTCGGCGCAGACATCGACATTGGCCCGATGGTGGTTCCGGGCATCGGAAGGTGCCATAGAGGTTTCTGGCAGGCTTGGCAGGCTATCTCGATGCCAGTGCTTGCCGCGATCGACGGAAAGCCTGTCACCCTCGTAGGGCACTCACTCGGTGCTGCCATCGCTGTTGTCGCCGCGGCGGCCATGACTATCTCGGGAAATCCGCCGGTCGCCGTATTCGGCTACGAACCGCCGCGCATCAGTCCTGATGCCAACTTCCGCACGTTGCTTGCAAAAGTGCCGCTGCATCTGTACTGGAATGGACTCGATATCGTTCCTAGTCTACCTTTGGACTGGCAGCATGCCGGACTGCTGACGCACATCGGCAAATCTTCAATGCTGATTCCGAACGTTAAGGATCATGCCATCAGCCGCGTCATCGCTGCTCTCGCCTAAATCACACGCCAGTTAATCGTAAAAGCCGTGGCCACGCCATCGGTGACCAGAATCACATTGCCGCGAATAATCACGCCTCCCGTTATCTCGGGTGCGCGAGCTTGTACGCGGAAATATTCGATTTCATCTTCGGTCAGCGTTCGTGGCCACAGCCATTTTTCGTTTTGTGGGCCTAGAAGTTGTTCAAGCAGGCGCACGTAGTCGACCAAAAGTTTCTCCCTGATTACAGCCTGTCGTTTGTGTCTGACAAATACAGATGGCGGGTTGTATCACACCCCTCCCTCAGCCCGCATTCTGCGGAGCCATCTCAATCTCAAGCCTAGTTGTTTCGTATTTGTAGAAGTCTCCCATCCCACCTCGAAGGTGGAACATGGGATCTTCTAACATCGTATGTTGTATGAAGTGCGCGACCGTGCCTTCTATGCGATCTACGATTACGGATGTTTTTCCGCGTGATAGATAGTTCGCTATACTTGCGGCGCGATCGTCAATGCTTCCTAGCAACGGCCCATGGCGGAATGCGTCGATCACTTGTTGGATAGTTGGTTCGTCCATCACACCCCTCTCTAGCCAGCGTTATGCTGCGTATCAATCCCTTCCTGTCCCTACCGAATCAATTTCGTAACATCCGGTCACGTAAAGTCTGTCGTCCATCACTCTTATATCCTTCAATTTGCTGGTCGGATAATATGCCGTGTTTTTACGCTGGCGCTTGGCAAAGAAATTCTTAGCCTTGTGTAATGCGTCACCCTCATTTTCGGCTGGCACCGAATGGATATAACGCCATGCCGATTCACGGCGTGAATACCGAGCAAACTCCGCATCCCATTCAAGCGGTATGTGCACGAATATAGCCCAGTTTTTCACCCCGCCTCCTAGCCAGCCGATTGTGGCTGCGAGTCAATTTATCCCTCAATTCCAGCAGCAGCCATAACAATGGCTCGTCTTGTCGTAGCGTAAGGATCTTCATCTAATGGCAAAATTACGCGTGATACATTATGATCATTGATCACGCAAACGACTTTTACCGATTGACCTATAACGATATCCATTTTCATCTTTACAGCCAAACGTAAAGCATCCCCATCATCACGCAATGGATTCCATGGCTTGTGCAGAATGCCTCCAATCCATCCAATACCACCATCTTTTGATGGAACAAAATCAAATTTTGCTGCTTTCGCTGCATGTTCCAGCAATTCTTTATCGGTCATCCCTCTTCTCCCGGCCACCAAGCCTTCGGCTGGCGATCAATCAGATAGTCGTCCAGGTTCTTGCCCTCCAGCCACTTCGGGCGCGGGCCTTTGCCTGACCATGATTTCCCCGATGACGGATCGTAGTACTTCGCTGCGGCGCGTTTGTGGATCTTCAGGAAGCCTGCCGCGCGCAGCAGTTCGTCTTGGCTGATGCCGAACGCCTGAACCTGTTCCTTGACCGTCGCGAGCCATGCTCGCCGTTCTTGCGATCGCGCCTCAGCGATCTGGGTGTTCACTTCCCTGAGCTGGGCCTGTAGTTCTTTGAGTTCCATGTCGGAATCTGGTTGTGTGGTGTGGCAAGGATACATTTCTATCACACTTGGTTCGATCCTTCGAAGTCGCGACACATCTGTACGACAGTCAAGGGATGTGAAATCTCTGGAGGTTCAAAACGCATCGCTAAGTATCTGTTTTTTATAGTGTGAGACGATGTATTTTGTTGGCACGCTGGAATACCGGAAAGTCAACATAACATATTGATTTTTCATGGAAAAAGTCTAGTTTCAGCATCCTTCCAGTGGAGCATGGTGCTGTGGGGCGCGGCCTCGTATCTGTGCTCGACCGCGCAGAGCGTCGACGCGCTGATCGTCTACCGCGTGCTGCTCGGGATCGGGATGGGGATGGAATTCCCGGTCGCGCAGACCTTGCTGTCCGAATTCGTGCCGACCGAGAAGCGCGGCCGCCTGATCGCGCTGATGGACGGCTTCTGGCCGCTCGGTTTCATCACGGCCGGCATCGTCGCGTACTTCGTGCTGCCGCAGTTCGGCTGGCGCACGGTGTTCGCGCTGCTCGCGATTCCCGCCGTGTTCGTGCTCGTCGTGCGTCGCATCGTGCCGGAATCGCCGCGCTGGCTCGAGCATGCGGGCCGACATGCGGAAGCCGACACGGTGATGCACACGATCGAGGCGAAGGTGATGCGCTCGGCCGGCGTCACGACGCTGCCGCCGCCGTCGCGGCTCGCCGAGCCGGTCGCCGCCCGCGGGCGCGGCGCGCTGCGCGAGATCTGGAGCGGCGTGTACCGCCGCCGCACGGTGATGGTGTGGCTGCTGTGGTTCTTCGCGCTGCTCGGTTTCTATGGCCTCACGTCGTGGCTCGGCGCGCTGCTGCAGCAGGCCGGCTTCGAGGTCACGAAATCGGTGTTCTACACGGTGCTGATCTCGCTCGGCGGCGTGCCGGGCTTCCTGTGCGCCGCGTGGCTCGTCGAACGCTGGGGTCGCAAGCCGACCTGCATCGCGTCGCTGATCGGCGGCGGCGTGATGGCGTACGCGTACGGCCAGAGCGCGCTGTATGGCGGCAGCATGGCGCTGCTGATCGGCACCGGCCTCGCGATGCAGTTCTTCCTGTTCGGGATGTGGGCCGCGCTGTACACCTATACGCCGGAGCTGTACGGCACCGGCGCACGCGCGACGGGCTCGGGCTTCGCGTCGGCGATCGGGCGCGTCGGTTCGTTGATCGGGCCTTACGTGGTCGGCGTCGTGCTGCCGGTGTTCGGCCAGGGCGGCGTGTTCACGCTCGGCGCGCTGTCGTTCATCGCGGCCGCGCTGGCCGTGTGGACGCTCGGGATCGAGACGAAGGGCCTCGCGCTGGAACAGCTCGCGGCGGGCGACGAAGCGGATGGCGGTGGCCGCTATGCGGCGGCGGCGGACTAGGTGTCCTGAGCGCCCGATCGAACCGGATGTTCACGATAGCCGGGACGGTGCGCAGCGCCGTGCCCGACTGCTGCGCGAAGCGGCCGGATTCGCGGCCGGACCGACGCTGCCGGACCGAGCCGAGGCACCGTGTCGCGCGCCTGCCCGGCACGGTGTCGACGCCCCGCTCCGGCGTCGAACTCGTGCCGATCTTCACGAAACACGTACATCAGTGGAATGGGTCAGTCGGGTACCTGCCGGCGTACAAGGCGCTGCTGTCGTCGGGCATCCTGATGCGCTTCGGCCGTGAAGCGACGGACGGCCCGCTGCCGGCGACCGTCGATTCGAGCCGGCGCCCGGACTACCTGCCCTCGCTCGCCTGCCTGGCCAGTGCGCTGTGCCCGATCCAGCCGCTCGATCTCGACCTCATCCTGCCGAGGCACGGCCCGGCCCTCACGCACGACATCCCGCGCGTGCTCGCCGGCGCGATCGCGCATTGCGAGGCCGCCGCCGCGTAAGGGGCGGAGGCGGCAATCCAGCGAGGGTGCAGCAGGGTCCGGTCAGGCGCCGGCGACGACGAACTCTTCGGCCGCCTTGCGCTGCACCGCGGCCATCACCGCCAGTTCGCGCTTGCTGCGCGTGTCGCCGGACACGACACCCGTCGCGTGCTTCGCCTTCGCACCCAGCGGGAAAAAGACAAACGACGCGCCGGCCGGAGCCGCCGGCTCGGCGCGCAGGCGTTTGTTCAGGATTTTCAGGTACTTCTTCTTCGAGACTTCCTTAGCAGCCATGGCGCCCTCCGCGTGAACGTGGTGAGGATCAGCATACCAGTTTTGACGACGGGCTCCGGAACGGCGCAGCGTCGCCGCACGAATCGATCTGCCCTAGAATGGAGCACGCTTTCGCGACTTGTCCCCCGCCCGAGACCGCATGTCCTCATCGGAGCGCTCCCATGCATGTCGAGTTGTTCGCGCAGCATCACGCTTGTACCGGCTGGCAGGGCGACATGGCCCGGCGCATCGCCGCATTCGACTGGGCCGCCACCGGGCTGGGCCCGCTCGACGGGTGGCCGGCCAGCCTCGTCACGGCCGTGCGCACGGTGCTCGCGTCGCCGCTGCCGCTGGTGATGCTGTGGGGCCGCCCCGGCTACATGATCTACAACGACGCGTATGCCGGGTTCGCCGGCGGGCGCCATCCGTATCTGCTCGGCAAGCCGGTCGAACTCGGCTGGCCCGAAGTCGCCGATTTCAACCGCAACGTGATGGACACCTGCCTCGCCGGCGGCACGCTGTCCTATCGCGACAAAGCCCTCGTGCTGCTGCGCAGCGGCCGCCCCGAAGACGTCTGGATGGATCTGCACTACAGCCCGATCCCCGACGACGACGGTGCACCGGGCGGCGTGCTCGCCGTCGTCGTCGAGACCACTGAACGCGTGCTCGCCACGCGCCACCGCAATCGCGCGGAAGCGGCGCTGCAGGCGTCCAATGCCCGGCTGCGCGACCTGACCGAGACGCTCGAGCAGCGCGTGACCGACGCGATCGCGGAGCGTGCGGCGATCGAGGAACAGTTGCGTCATGCACAGAAGATGGAAGCGATCGGCAACCTGACCGGCGGCATCGCGCACGACTTCAACAACGTGCTGCAGGTGATCAGCGGCAACCTGCAGATCCTCTCCGTCGAGCTCGGCACCCATGCGGGCGCGCAACCCCGGATCGAGAACGCGAACAACGCCGTGCGGCGCGGTGCGAAACTGGCGTCGCACCTGCTCGCCTTCGCGCGCCGCCAGCCGCTCGCGCCGACGACGCTGAATCCGCGGCAACTGATCGTGGACATGAGCGAGATGCTGCGCCGCGCGCTCGGCGAAACGGTCCGGATCGTCCCCGCACTGTCGTCCGATGTCGGCAACGTGCTCGCCGACCGGCACCAGCTCGAAAACGCACTCCTGAACCTTGCGCTCAATGCGCGTGACGCGATGCGCGGCGACGGCACGCTGACGATCGCCGCCTACAACGTGCAGTCAGGCGATGCGTCGAACGCCGGCCGCGCGCCGACGCCACCCGGCGAATACGTGACGCTCGAGCTCGCCGACACGGGCACCGGCATGACGGCCGACGTGCTCGAGCGCGCGTTCGAACCGTTCTTCACGACCAAGCCGGATGGCGAAGGCACGGGGCTCGGGCTCAGCATGGTGTTCGGCTTCGTCAAGCAGAGCGGCGGCCATGTGTCGATCGACAGCACGCCGGGCCAGGGCACCACCGTGCGCCTCACGTTTCCGCGCTGCCACGGCGCGGCCGAGGAGCAGGCCCGCATGCCGCAGCACGACGCGGTGCGCGGCCACGAGACCATCCTCGTCGTCGAGGACGATGCGGACGTCCGCCTGACCGTGGTCGACATGCTCGCGCAGCTCGGCTACAAGGTCATCACGGCGTCCAGCGGCGAAGCCGCATTGCGCGTGCTCGACAGCGAGACGCCAATCGACCTGCTGTTTACCGACGTGATCATGCCCGGCCGCGTGAAGGGCGGCGAACTCGGACGCCGTGCCGCGCTGCGCAAGCCGCCGTTGCCCGTGCTGTTCACGTCCGGCTACACGCGAGACGAGATCTTCCATGCGGGACGGCTGGACCCCGGCGTGATGCTGCTCGGCAAGCCATACCGGCGCGACGAACTCGCCGCCCGGATCCGCAGCGCGCTCGATGCGGGCGCCGGCACGACATGACGGATTGCCGGCGCAACGCCGCACACGCCGTTCACCCCTGAGATTTTTTCCCTGCGATGTCGATTCGCGCCGCCGTCGCGCGTCGTGTTGTCGTAACCGCTCGTTTTGCCGTCGGCACGACCGGCGGCGCCCCCTCATTCTTGTTCAAGGAGAGTCCACCATGCGCGTCCTCGTCATCGTCAAGGCCACCACCGATTCCGAATCCGGCCGGATGCCCGACCCGGAAATGATCGCCGCGATGGGCCGGTTCAACGAAGAACTGGCGCAAGCCGGCATCCTGCTCGCCGCCGACGGGCTGCACCCGAGCATGCGCGGCAAGCGTGTGCACTTTGCCGGCAAGAACCGCACCGTCAGCGACGGCCCGTTCGCCGAAACGAAGGAACTCGTCGCCGGCTTCTGGCTGTGGCAGGTGAAATCGATGGAAGAGGCAGTCGAATGGGTGAAGCGCTGCCCGAACCCGATGCCCGGCGACTCCGACATCGAGATCCGCCCGCTGTTCGAGGCGGAAGACTTCAGCCCGGCGTTCACGGAAGCATTGCAAGCGCAGAAAGCGAGGTCGAGCGCGCAGGCCGACGCCGGAAAACACGCGTAAATCGCGGCGGCGCCGGACGGTTTCGCCTCACCGCCGGACGCCGCTCCGACCCGCTGATGCGTGCGCGGCTCACCCGCGTGTGCGCGGCACCGCGAGCCGCTCGACCGCGCCGCCGGTCACGTCCCGGAACATCCCGGCATTGCCGTACGCCCGCGCGGCGAGCATCGCGCCGTAGACCAGCGACACGAACGTCGCGGCCTCGGTCTGCACCGATATGTCCGGCTGCACGACGCCGTCTTTCACCCCCGCCTCGAGCACGCGCACCAGCCATGCGGCGAGATCGTCGAAATGCGCCCTCACCGCCCGCGCGACGTCGTCGGGCAGCGCGGGCAGCTCCGCGCCGAGCATGCCGGCGACGCAGAACGGCGCGCTGTCGTCCGCGATGCAGCGTTCCCAGTAGCCGACATACGCGCGCATCTGCACCAGCGCGTCGGCGCCGCTCGCGTCGAGCAGCGACATGTCGGCATCGAAATTCGCCTGCGACTGCTGCAGCACCGCGACCGCCAGATCCGCCTTCGTCGGGAAATGGTGGTGGATGCTCGCCTTCCGGATGTCGATCGCGTCGGCGATGTCGGCATAGCTGAACCCGCTGTAGCCGCGCCGCATGATCAGTTGGCGCCCGGCCTCGAGAATGCGGCCCGCCGTACTGTCCCCCGATACCGTCATATTTGCCTACCATCTAGTCGGATGAAAAACAGCGATAGTTTACTGCCCTGAGATAGTCTTTTCCAGCCGCAAATTCTCCTTGTCGATCACCCTACCTACTAGTAGGATGACTTTATCGACAGAACAAGACGCCTGTCGATATCCGACGGTTTCCCACCCTGTCTTCCTTCTGGAGAATGAAAATGAAGCGCTTTTCCCAACTTCGCCACATCGCCGCGGCACTCGCCGTTTCCGCCGCCGCATTCGGTTCGCACGCGGCCGTCGCCGCCCCCGTCAAGAACGTCGTGCTGGTTCACGGCTACTTCGCCGACGGCTCGGGCTGGCAAGCCGTCTCGAACATCCTGACGCGCGACGGCTACAAGGTTTCCGTCGTTCAGCAGCCCGAAACGTCATTCGACGACGACGTGAAGGCAACCCGGCGTGTCGTCGACGCGCAGGACGGCCCGAGCATCCTCGTCGGCCACAGCTACGGCGGCGCGGTGATCACCGAAGCCGGCAACGACGACAAGGTCGCGGGCCTCGTCTACGTGGCCGCGTTCCAGCCCGACACCGGCGAAAGCCCGCTCGACCTGACCAGGAAGACGCCGCCCGCGACGAAGGCGATCAAGGCCACCGAAGACGGCCATCTGTATTTCGACGAAGCGTCGTTCCACGCCGACTTCGCGGCCGACGTACCGGCCGCCGAAGCGAAATTCATGGCGATCTCGCAGGTGACGCCGGCCGCGCAGTCGTTCGGCGTGCCGATCACGCATGCCGCATGGCGGACCAAGCCGAGCTGGGCGGTGGTCGCCACGGCAGACCGCGCGATCAACCCCGAGCTCGAACGCTTCATGACGCAACGCGCCGGCAGCAAGACGATCGAACTCAAGTCGAGCCACGTCGCGTACATCTCGCACCCGGCCGAAGTTGCGAAGCTGATCGAACAGGCAGCCAAGGGCGCAGGCAAGGAGTGACCCAACGTCGTGCACGATTCCGCCTGTTGACGTCCCCTCGGCGAGTAACGTATCGTTTTGATACGTTACTCGCCGAAACCCTCCCGTCATGCATTCCCGCTTCGACCGTTTCCGCCTCACCGCGCTCGGCGTCCAGCTCGAAGCGCTGATCGCGCAACCCGAGCGCTACGTCGAATTCGCGGCGCTGTCGCGCGTGGGCGTCGCCGCGATCGGTGCGATCCAGCACGAGATCGCACTGAAATTCCCCGAAATCGAAACCGACACCACCGCCCGCCAGTTCTGCGGCGCGATGGTCGCGGAAGTCATGCGCCGTCACGGCCACGACGTCGTGCAGGCGCGCGGGCGGCTCGGCGGCACGCTGTTCAGCTATGGCGCGGTGTTCAGCGCGTATCCGCAGGTGCTGCCGTTCACCGACGTCGTCGCCGCGCTGGCGCGCCTGCCCGATCGGCTCGCCGCGTATGCGGCGCACGTGCCGGCCGCCCTGTGGACACGCCGCCCCGACGCCACGGGCTTCTCGCTCGTCGAGCATGCGTGCCACCTGCGCGATCTCGACGCGGTGTTCGCCGAGCGCATCGACGCCGTACGCACGCTCGACCTGCCCGTGATGGCATCCGTCGACGGCACCGCGCTCGCCGCGCAACGCGACTATCTCGCGCAACCGCTCGACGCTGCCGTCACGGCATTCCGCACGGGCCGCGCCGCGCTGTGTGCAACCGCGGCCGCGCTCGATTCCGCGCAACTCGCACGCTGCGGGCTGCGCGACGGCTTCCGCCGCATGTCGCTCGACGAACTCGTGCGCGAATTGCTCGACCACGACCGCACGCACGTGCTCGAACTCGACGAACTGCTCGCCGAACTCGCGTTGCCGCCCCTTCCTGCCGCGCCCGCCCCATGACCCAGTCCACGCCCGTCGTCTTCATCCACGGTTTCATCGGCACGCTCGACGTGCGCGGGTGGAACGGCCCGCATCTCGCGCCCGACCTGCTCGGCTACGGCGCGCATCGCGCAGTACCGTTCGACTTGATCACACTCGCCGCGCAGGTCGAGCACCTTCGCCATACCGTCGATACGCACTTCGGCGCGCAGCCGGTCGATGTCGTCGGCCACTCGGTCGGCGGCGCGATCGTGATGCTGTTCGCGCATGCGCACCCGGAACGCGTGCGGCGGATCGTCAACGTCGAGGGCAACTTCACGCTCGACGATGCGTTCTGGTCGGCGTCGGTCGGCCGCATGACGCCTGCCGAAGCCGATGCAATGCTGGACGGCCTGCGTGCCGATCCGCACGGCTGGCTGCGCGGCGCGATCGACGCGCCGTCGCCGGGCCTCGTCGACGACGCCCGCCGCTGGCTCGCGCATCAGCCCGCATCGACGCTGCGCGCGATGGGCCGCTCGGTAGTCGCGACGACCGGCGAACCGGGCTATCTGCAGACACTCGCGCAAGTGTTCGAGCGTCATCCGGTCTGGCTGATGGCCGGCGAACGCTCGCGCGCAGGCTGGCACGTGCCCGACCGGGCGCTCGCGCGCTGCGCCGGCTTCGACACGATCGAGCGCTGCGGGCACCTGATCGCGGCCGAGCAACCCGATGCGTTTCGCGCGGCGCTCGGGCGCATCGTGTCCACGCCGCCCGCCTGACAACCCGTAGGATTCGCCGAAATATGGTTGAAAGGCGCGGTTGCTAGAGTCGTCCGAACAGGGTTTTCCCGGCGCCCGTCGCCGGATGGGGTCGACACATGCGAGGATCGATGTACCTGGCACGCGCCTTCTGGCTGCTTCTGCTGGTCGCCATTTCAGGCCCTGCTCTCGCCTTTCACGCGCGGGTCGTCGTGATTCCCAGCGCCGCGATGAAGGAGACGCTCAAGGCCACCGTCGTGCTGCCCGACGCCTATGCGCGCGGCACCCGCGACGTCGACCGCTATCCGGTCGTCTATCTGTTGCACGGCTCGGGCGGCGATCACACCGACTGGACGTCGAACACGCGCATCGCCGCGCTGGCCGACCGCTACCACGTGATCCTCGTGATGCCCGACGGCGGGCACGAGAGCTGGTACATCGACAGCCCGTTCGATTCGGGCAGCCGCTACGAAACCTTCATCGGCGACGAAGTCGTGTCGTACATCGACTTGCACTTCCGCACGATCGCCACGCAACGCGCCCGCGCGATCACCGGGCTCAGCATGGGCGGCTTCGGCGCGCTGCGCATCGCGCTCGACCGGCCCGACACGTTCGGCGCGGTCGGCAGCATCAGCGGCGCGGTCGATCCGCGCTGCTGCGCGGACGAGCCGGGCATCGACCACGTATTCGGCGACCCCGGCCGCCATCCGTCGTTCTGGGACCGCAACGTGATCGTCGCCAGCGCCAGCGCGTTCGTGCGGGCGCATCTCGACCTGACGATCGATTGCGGCCGCGACGACGCGTTCGTCGGCTCGAACCGTACGCTGCACGAACGGCTCGTCGCGCTCGGCGTGCCGCACGACTATGCGGAGCGGCCGGGCGGCCACACGTGGGATTACTGGGCGAATGCGATCCGCTACCAGATGCGGTTCTTCGCGACGTCGTTCCAGCAGCGCGGCTATGCGTACCGTCCCGCGCCCCATGCGCCGGGCATGACCCGCGCGGGCTGACGCGCGCCGCATCGCCGCGACACGACGCAGCGACACGACGCGGCCCGTCGAACCCGGTGGTACGATGCGCGGGCCTCGACCACTCGACACCTTCCATGCCGCGCGACAACTTTGCGGATCTCCTCGCCTTCATCGCCGTCGCGCGCGAGCGCAGCTTCACGCGGGCGGCCGCGCAGCTCGGCGTCTCGCAATCCGCGCTCAGCCATACGATCCGCTCGCTCGAAACCCGCCTCGGCGTGCGGCTGCTCACGCGCACGACACGCAGCGTCGCGCCGACCGAAGCCGGCGAGCGCCTGCTGCTCAATCTCGCGCCGCGCTTCGACGAAATCGAGGCCGAACTGGCTGCGCTCGCGGAACTGCGCGACCAGCCCACGGGCACCGTGCGCATCAACGCGACCGACTTCGTGATCCGCACGCTGCTGTGGCCGAAGCTCGCGCCGGTCCTGCGCGACTATCGCGACCTGAAGGTCGAGTTCGTGAACGACTACGGGCTGTCCGACATCGTCGCGGAGCGCTTCGACGTCGGCGTGCGGCTCGGCGACCAGGTGGCGAAGGACATGATCGCCGTGCGCATCTCGGCCGACATGAAGATGGCGATCGTCGGCGCGCCCGCGTATTTCGCGGAACGCGCGCGCCCCGTGTCGCCGCAGGATCTGGTCGCGCACGACTGCATCAACCTGCGCCTGCCGACGCACGGCGCGCTGTACGCGTGGGAGCTCGCGCGCGGGGACGCGATGCTGCAGGTGCGCGTCGACGGGCAGGTCACGTTCAACGGCACCTACGAAACGCTCGACGCGGCGCTCGCGGGCTACGGGCTCGCCTACGTGCCCGCCGAACTCGCGGCGCCGCATGTCGACGCCGGCCGCCTCGACAGCGTACTCGCCGACTGGTGCCCGACGTTCCCCGGTCATCACCTGTACTACGCGAGCCGGCGGCAGTCGTCGCGCGCGCTCGCGGTGATCGTCGAGGCGCTGCGCTATCGCGCATGAGCCCGCTTTGCGCCACACCTGCGCCGCGATTCATGAATCGGGTCGATAAGTGCATGCGGATTGACGGGGATTATCGATAGACGCATCGGTGGCTACCATCGACGGTGTTCCCCACCTTCCCCGGAGCCCTCGATGTCCGAACCGACTTCCGCCGCACGCAAAGCGTTCGGCGCCATCGCCCCCGCCCTCGCCGACTACACCGACAACGTGCTGTTCGGCGACGTCTGGCAGCGCCCCGGCCTGTCGCCGCGCGATCGCAGCCTCGTCACGGTCGCGAGCCTCGTGTCGCTGTATCGCGTCAACGAACTTCCATTCCACCTGAAGAAAGCGCTCGACAACGGCCTCACGCGCGACGAGCTGGTCGAAGCGATCACGCACCTCGCGTTCTACTCGGGCTGGCCGACCGCAAGCTCGGCGCTGACGATCGCGCAGCGCGTGTTCGACGAAGCCGGCGTGTAAGCGCAGCATCCCTACATTCAACCGGCGGGCACGCGCCCGCATGGAGCCTTCATGGATTACCGCTATCTCGGGCGCAGCGCGCTCAAGGTGTCGCCGCTGTGTCTCGGTGCAATGATGTTCGGCGGCGAAACCGACGAAGCGACATCGGCGCGCATCATCGACAAGGCGTTCGACCAGGGCATCAACTTCATCGACACGGCCGACGTCTATCACGCCGGCCGCTCGGAAGAAGTGGTCGGCCGCGCGATTGCGTCGCGTCGCGACAGCTGGGTCGTCGCGACGAAGTTCGGCTATCCGGCCGGGCCGGACGCAGGGCCGAACCGGCAGGGCCAGTCGCGCAAATGGATCGTCGAATCGGTCGACGCGAGCCTGAAGCGGCTCGGCACCGACTACATCGACATCCTCTATTTCCATCGCGCGCTGACCGATGCGCCGCTCGACGAAGGCATGCGCGCGATCGCCGACCTGATCCGGCAAGGCAAGGTGCGCTACTTCGGGCTGTCGAACTTCAAGGGCTGGCGCATCGCCGAGATCGTGCGGCTCGCGGACCAGCTCGGCATCGATCGCCCGGTCGCGAGCGAACCGCTGTACAACCTCGTCGATCGCACGGCCGAGGTCGAACAGCTTCCGGCCGCCGCGCATTACGGGATCGGCGTCGTGCCGTACAGCCCGCTCGCGCGCGGTGTATTGACCGGCAAATATGCAGTCGATGCGCAGCCGCCCGCCGATTCGCGCGCGGGCCGCGGCGACCGTCGCATCCAGCAAACGGAATGGCGCCCCGAATCGTTGCACATCGCGCAGCAGGTGGCCGCGCATGCCGCCGCGCGCGGCACGACGTCGGTTGCGTTCGCGCTCGCGTGGGTCATGAAGAACCGCATCGTCAGCTCGACGATCGCGGGGCCGCGCACCGAAGCACACTGGGACAGCTATATCGATGCGCTGAAGCTCGCACTCGGCCCGGACGACGAACGGTTCGTCGATTCGCTCGTGCCGCCCGGGCATGCCTCGACGCACGGCTATACCGATCCCGGCTATCCGGTAGAAGGCCGCAAGGTTTGAAGTCGGAACGGGATGACTGAATGACATGCCGGGCGCGATGCCCGGCAAGATGATGAAAGCGCGTCGCCCGACGCGCTTTAACGTTGATGCGGCTCGATCAGTTGTCGTGCGCTGTGTCGGCGCTGACGACGCGATCGAAAAATTCCTGCGCACGCGCCAGCTCGTCGAGCGCACGATCGAGGCGCGACATCGCAAGTGCGTATTCCGCCGACGAAACGTCGTCGTCGCTTTCGCCGCGCACGGCGCGAAACGCCTGATCGACGTTGCGCGTGGCTTCGACGAAGCGCTGCGCGGCCCGGGCTTCCCGCGAACAGATGTGGGTCGACATCGACACTTCTCCCTCAGGGTTGCAGTGTGAAGCACGCCGACGCTCAGTGTGCGTGGTGCGCATGTCGGCGGCGTGAACCACGACCCATCGAGGTTCGACGCATCGGCCGCCGCGCAGCGCGCTTCGTGCCGATTGTCTCTCTGCGCTCGCCGCTCCGCTATGGCGAGATTGCAACAAAATCTTGCGCGATCCGCTGCGTGCGTTTCGTCACGCGCGCCCGATACGGGGATGCGCAAGGCCCGCGAACGCGGCCGCTTCACCCGGCGACAGGTCGAACAGGTCGCCGGTGAGATCACGCGGATGCTCGGCCGCCGGCCGGTTGCGCAATCGCGCCGCGTGCGTGGGCGCAACATACGCGGCGGCCGTTTCGATCGGCGGCACATCGAACAGATCACGCGTGACGCCGCGCACGGCGTCCGTCGGCGAGCGGCCGCGCAAACGCGCGACGAGCTCGACGAAGCGATCGAAATCGCCCGCGCGCGTGGCCTTGTTCACTTCCGCGAGATCGCGCGCCTTCAGCACGCAAGGCTGCGCGAGCCGCACGAAATACGGTGCTTCGAGCTCGACCGACAGCGCGAGCGGATAGCTCTTGCCCGTCTGCTCCTTCGCCCGCCCGACGCAATCGACCACGGCCGCGCCCTGTGCGGCGCCGAGCGGCTGGCCGGTGCTCACGCTGCGCAGGTGATCGGGAAACACGCGCAATTGCGTGCCGACCGTCAGCGCGGTGGACGACGCGCACACGAGCGCGTAGTGCTGTTCGCGGCGCCGGCCCGACGGCAGGGTCGAGCGACTGGCGATGAACGTGTGCGGCGGCAACGGGCGCACCTGCCCGCTTGCGTCGACCCATGCGTTCCACAGCAGCATGTCTTTCCGCTCGCCCGCGCGCGGGCGCGATGCGACCGGCGAAAACAGCGCGAGCAGCGAGCCCGTGCGATGCGCGGCGACTTGCGCGCTGCTGCCGAGCGGCTGGTTGATGCCCCACAGAAAACGCCCGCCCCCGAGCCGGCGCTCCCATTCCTTGCGGAGCACGACGGTCGGCAAATCCTCGCCGGACTCGGTACCGATCTTGGTCCAGCAGAACGTGGGTGGGAGGTGTTTCAGTGTCATCAACTTTCTCGGGGATACAGCCTCGCTGGTGACAGCAAGCCCATTCAACAGCCGTAACTGTATATGTATAATGCATCGCATGGAAGCCCCGGACCAAGATTTTCCCGTTCAAGACCTGTTGCGCCGTCTGATGGCAGACACACGCTCGTCCAGCGAAATCGCGCGACTCTCCGGGGTCAGCCAGCCAACCGTATCGCGCCTGAGGCTGTCGAACGGGCACCGGCTGCGCCGCAGCGCGCCATTCAATAAGCTATGCAATTTCTATGGTGTCGACACCGGGCCGTCGCGCCGCCAGTACAACGACCTGCTGCGCGACGCGATCGTCGACGCGTGGGACGGGTCGGATGAGCACGGGCGCGCGCTGCTGGTCGTGATTCAGGGGTTGAAGGGGCTGCAGGCGAAGGCGGATGATGGGTGATGGGGTGGGCGGGCTGCTGGAACTGGATACGGATGCACGAATAAGAGGGGACTTCGGTGGAAATCGCTTATCGCCACGGAACGGACACTACCCATAACGAGCCAAGAGACTCGAATTGAAATCGGCCATCAAGCGGATTTGCGAACTTCAGCCAAAGTATTCTTCATCGAATACGCCCGAAATGCAGGAGCGCGGCAATCTCATTCGCTCCGATCTAGCGCAAGAGCTACGTCATCGGCTCCCCGAGCTGAGTCGAGCATTCGATCCGCTTTTCGATGATTTAGCCGTGGAGGGTTCAGATGGCATCGGCAGGAAGACCGAAGCGCCATGGGTTCGGCTCTACTCGAAGGCAATGTCTCCGACCCCACGTGAGGGATTCTATGTCGTCATTCACTTTGCTGCAGATGGTTCGGCCTGCTTTTTCACCATAGGTTGCGGCAGTACGGTTTGGAGCGGCGGTGATCTCCGTCCCGTATCTGATGCGCAGCTAACTGCAAAAACGTCGTGGGCGCGCTCCGTGGTTGAACGTCGTTGGCAAACGCTGGCGCCGTTTACCGACACCATCTCCCTTGGCGCACGCGCGTCACTTCCGAGGACATTTGAAAAGGCGACGGTATTGGCGCGACGGGTACCCGTCGAAAGCGTCGATGCCTCCGATTTGGATGGGCTACTCTTTGCTGCAGCAGAAAGACTTTCCGCGATATATCTTGCGCAGCTTGATCAACGAGATGTAGCTCCGGCCGATCAAGATGCTCGCGATCTCGAAGCAATCGTAAGGCCGCTACACCGACGAACACGGGCACAAGGTATTGGACTCACTGCATCCGAGCGAAAGGCTGTCGAACTACGTGCAATGCTCTTGGCAATCCAATTTCTCCAATCCGAGGGCTTCACGTGCGACGACAAATCGGCGGTTGAACCATTTGACATCCTGGCTCGGCGAGACGGCCAAGCATTGAAGATTGAGGTGAAGGGAACAACTAGCGAACTTTGCGACTCGATTCTAATGACCCGAAACGAAATCGAGCTTCATAGACAGGAAAAAGGCGCAACGGGTCTTGTGATCGTCTCTCGAATTAAGCTCGATCGAAACGGTGCAGCGCCGAGCGCTTCGGGTGGAGTAGTAGAGGCCCAGATGCAATGGGACATTGACCAGTGGATGCTTGAATCCATCGCCTTTAAAGTACACCGACCTACGTAGCCCACTGACTGATCGATCACTCGTAGCCGATCGCAGACAGCCTGCTTCGTGTACCCGCAAATTCGCCAAACGCCGAAACAAGCGATTACCGTCGCGCGGCAGCACCCTACCCCCACAAGCACACTTCCTACTGCTCCAACCCCACCGCCAGCGGCCGCTGATCGCTGCGCCCGTGATCGTCAACCACCCGCACCGTATAACTGCCGGCCGTCCGCGGCTGCCAGAACAGCGCATCGCCCGGCACACCGCGCCCGACGAACACATCGTTGACGAACCAGTACAGCGCGTGCGCACTCGCATCGGCGGTCGCGTTGAATGCGATGCGCGTCTCCTCCGTACTCTTCACACGCATCGCATACGTACTCCCGCGCAGCGGCGACGTGATGCGCGGCGGATCACCCTCGACCTGCCCCGCGTCGCGACAGTCCGCATTCTGGGGCGGCCGTCGGCGCGGAATGCCTGCCTGCACGAACACCTGCTGCAGATCCGACGGCCAGAACTCGAAGATCTCCGTATGCATGCGCTTGCCGTCGTACGGCGGGCACGCGGCCTTCCCCGTCGCCTCGTCGATCACGACCGGCCGATGCACGGTGCTCACGCGAATCGGCGACGTGCCCGGAATGAACCACGTCCAGCCCTGCTGCGGGCACCACTCGTTCGGCAAGTCGCCGCTCGCGAGGCAGATCCGCACGCGCTTCAGCTTCGGCGGCATCGCACGCGGCGGCTCGACGAGCGTGCGCTCGGCATTCAGCGCATCGACAACCTGAAAGAACAGCGGCGCGGCCGCGTCGACGCCGACGAACGCCGTATTGGTCGAGTTGTCGAAGTTGCCGACCCACACGACCAGCACGTACGGGCCGAACACGCCGGCCGTCCACGCATCGCGGAACGACCATGACGTGCCGGTCTTCCAGTAGACCGGCACGCTCGACGGCTGCGCGCCGCTCGTCTCGTCAGGGCGCAGATGCTGGCGCAGCATGTCCATCGTCATGTAGCTCGCCTCGGCGCTCAGCAGGCGCTTGCCAGGCAGCGCCGGCTCGTCCGCGCGCAGCCGCAGCGGCCGGAACTCGCCGCGATTCGCGAGCATCGCGTAGAGCGCCGCGAGATCCTGCATCGTCACTTCGCCGCCGCCGAGCACCAGCGCGAGCCCGTAGTGCTGCGCGCTCGCGAGCCGGCGCACGCCGGCTTCCTGCAGGAACCGGTACAGATCGGGCGACTTGAGCTGCGACGCGACCCACACGGCCGGCACGTTGCGGCTGCGGTTCAGTGCATCGGTCGCGGTGATCGGCCCGAGGAAATGACCGTCGAAATTCTCCGGCGCATACGGGCCGAATGCGGTCGGCACGTCGCGCAGCACGGTCTGCGGATGCAGCACGCCCTGGTCGAAACCGAGCGCATAGATGAACGGCTTGAGCGTCGATCCCGGCGAGCGCCGCGCAAGCGTGCCGTTCACCTGCCCGTCGATCGTGCGGTCGAAGAAGTTCGCGGAACCGACGAGCGCCTTCACGCCCATGTCGCGCGTGTCGACGAGGATCGCCGCCGCGTTGCGCACGCCGCGCGTATCGTTGCGCGCGACATAGCGTGCGATCTGCCGTTCGAGTGTGCGTTGAAGGTCGAGATCGAGCGTCGTCACGAGCCGCGCGTCGGCGTCGCTGTCGTTCGCCGTCGCACTCGAGGACGTTCGCCACGCGCTGCGGGCGGCGAGTGCCTGGTCGACCGCATGCGGCGCATCGAACGGCAGCGCGGACAGCGGCCGCATCGCAAGCGGCAACGCGAACAGCGGCTTGAACGACGCATCGCCCGGATGCTTCGTCAGCCAGCGCGCATACAGCCGGTTGCGCGACACGGCCAGCGCGCGGTTGATTTCATCCTGCCCGCCGCGCACCCGTCGCGCCGGGTCCTGTGGAATCACCGCGAGCGCGAGCGCCTCGGGCAGCGTCAGCGCGTCGGGCATCCGGTCGAAATAGACGACGCTCGCGGTGCCCGCGCCTTCGACGTTGCGGCCGTACGGCGCATCGTTCAGATACGCTTCGAGGATCTGCCGTTTCGAATAGAACAGTTCGAGCTGCACCGCGCGCGCCACCTGCTCGAGCTTGCCGGTCGGTGTGCGCGTGTTCAGCCGCCACAGCGAGCGCGCGAGCTGCATCGTCAGCGTCGAGCCGCCCTGCGGATTGCCGCCGCGCACATACGTGATCCACGCGCCGCGTGCGAGCCCGTACGGGTTGAAGCCGGGATGCCACCAGAACCAGCGGTCCTCGTGCAGCATCACGGCTTCGACGAGCTGCGGCGACATCCGGTCGAGCGGCACCCACAGCCGGTAGCGATCGTCCTTCGCGAGCGTGAGCCGCAGCAAGTGGCCCTGTGCGTCGGTTACCGCGACCGACGACGGCTTCCAGTCGCGCAGCGGCGGATGCGGCCACAGCCGGCACGCGGCCAGCGCGCCGAACACGAGCAGCACGCCGGCGATCCAGTTCTGCCAGCGATGCAGCCAGCGGCCGGCGCCGTGCAGCACGCGCCGGCGCACCGAAACGTCGTCAGCCACGCGCGGGCGCTCCTCGCACCCGGCGCGGCCGGCAACGACGTTGCAGCTTCATCGTCATCGCACGCGCTCCACCGTCAGTGTCGACCCGCCGGGCGCCTGGGCCTGCAAGCGGCGGTCGTACATCGACTCGCCGTAGGCCGGCGGCGCGATGAAGCGACCCGCGTTGCTCGCCTTGATCCGGTAGACGAACTCGCGCACGTCGGTCGTCGCGGTGCCGTAGATCACCACACGATCCTCGCGCACGTCCGCAAACTGCGGCTGCCACGTGGAACCCTTCACGCCGATCGGCGACCGCCATGGTGCATCGGCCACCGGCGCCGACGCGCCGCCGTCGCCGTTGCTGTCGCCCTCCTGCGTGTCGGTGACGGGCGGCGGCGCGATGACCGGATCGAAGCCGCCCGGCAACAGGTCGACGATTGCAATGTTGCCGACGCTCGCCGAACCCGTCGCACGGATCTTCAGGTGCACGTCGATCTCCTGGCCGACCGTGATCTTGTCGAGCGGCTTGCCGTCCGTGTCGGTGTAGTCGCGCACGATCTCCAGCCCGTTCTTGATCGCCTTCGTCGACGTGCCGCGGTCGTAGCCCGACTGGCTCGTGATCCACCACGCGGGCAGCGAGCTGCCGTTCACGAAGTCGACGCGCGACGCACCGGCCGACCACGTGCCCGAGCGCACGAGGTTCGCCTGGATCGACGACACGTCCTTCGGCGCGGCGCCCGCGCGCACCTCGTCAATCGCGAGCTGGTCGAGCTGGCCTGCACTCGACGCCGCATACGCATCGAGCGCGAGGATCGTCATCGCCGACGACAGCGTGTTGTAGCGGTTGTCGACGAGCGGCGCGGCGAGGTTGTCCATCGCGCGCGGCGACAGCTTGCGCACGCGGTCCGGGAAGTGCTTCGCGATCAGGTACAGCACGCTCGCGTCGCGCGTCAGCGGATCGAGGTAGTAGCCCGTCACGTAGCCGCCGTCGGATGCGCGCTTGCGCTCGAGCAGCGCCTGCGGGCCCGCGATCAGCGCCGCGGCCTCCTTGTCCTGCTTCAGCAGCTGGTACGACGCGGCAAGCCATGCGGCTGCGAGATCGTTCTTCCAGTCGTTCGGATACGCATCCTGCAGCCGCTTCTGCACGGCCGCGAGGCTGTTGGTCGTCACGTTGCCCTGGCGCGTCAGCAGATACACCGCGTACGCGCGCTGCCGCAGCAGGTCGAGCGAGCCGAGCGAATCGTTCGCCGCGAGCTTCTGCAGATACTGATTGCCCGCGTCGAGCATGTCCTTCGGCACCGCGATGCCGCGCTCGCGCGCGTCGAGCAGCACGTGCATCGCGTACGCGGACACGAACGGATCGGCGTCGGGTGTCGCGCTCCACAGCCCGAACCCGCCCTGTGCGTTCTGCCGGCTGCGCAGCACCCCGAGGAACTGCGTGATCGCCGCCGCGTTCGTCGCGTCGGCACCGGCGTCGGTTGCGTGCATCGCGCTCGTCAGCGCCCGCACCGACAGCCACTTCGCCGCGAACACGCGCGGCACGGCCGCACTCACCAGCTGCTCGCTGCAGGTGTGCTCGAAGTTGACGAGATACGACGACAACCCTTCGGACAGCACGAGCGGCGCGGTCGAGATGCTCGCGTCGCGCGATGCATACGCGTCGTACATCGACCGCAGGTTCGGCACGCTCGCCTTCTTGCCCGGATCGAGGCGTGCGATGTCGAGCTGCGTGCGGAATGCGGCGGCCGGCCGCACCGACACGTCGACGCGCTGCTGCGCGCCCTTCGCGCCATAACGCGCGCCGAACGACAGCGAGCCCGAGCCGAGCGTGTCGGTCGCCTTCACGCGGAACATCGCGACACCCTCGTGCTGCGGCGCGAGCGCGACGTTCTGCGTGGCCGGCCCGATCACCTGCAACTGCGGCCCCGTCTTCAGCGTGACTGCGACCGGCACCGGCTGGTTGCCGACACCCGTCAGGTTGTTCGCGACACCGACGCTGACGTCGGCCTCGTCACCCGGCGCGAGTGTCGTCGGCACGTTCGGCGACAGCACGAAATCGCCGCGCACCGTCGTCGCGCCTTCGAACGTGCCGACCAGGTCCGGCGACACCGACACGGCCATCACGCGCAGCTTGCCGTTGAAGTAGTCGGGCACGGTGTAGCTCAGGCGCGTGTCGCCGTTCACGTCGACGATCCCCGACCAGTAGACGACCGGCTTGTCGCGCTTGCGCTTGAACGGGTTCAACTGGCGGCCGATTGCATCGTCGGCGTCGCCGCCCGGCGCGGCCATCGCCATCAGCTTCTCGAAGTCCGGCAGGATCAGGTCGAGGATCTGCGACGTGCCGACTTCGAGCATCCGCTTGCGGAAGAAGAACTTCAGCGGATCGCCGAGCTTGTAGCGCGCGACCTGCAGGATGCCCTCGTCGACTGCGAACACCACGACCTTCGCCGGCTTCGCCGAATGCACGGTGAAGTTCACCGTGTCGCCGGGCTTCACGAGCGCCGGCGCATCGACCGACACCGCGTTGCGGCGCGCGTCGAGGTTCACCGAGAACGGCACGACGCCGTAGCTCAGCGGGCTCATGAAGATCTCGTCCGACGACGGATCGCGAATGTACTGCACGTTGATGTAGCCGTTGCCCTCGAAGCCGGCCGGCACCGTGATGTGCTGGATCGAGCTCGTCGTGTCCGCATGGAACCACGCATGCGCATACACCTTGTCGCGCTCGATCGTGATCAGGCCGCTGCCCGCGTAAGGCGCGCGGATCGCGATCTCGACCTGCTCGCCCGGCTTGTAGTCGTGCTTCGCGAGCGTCACCTGCAGCTCCGCGTTGCGGTCGAGCGAACGCGTGACGTTCGCGTCGCCCGTGACCGAATACTCGATCCGGTTCACCGCCGCGCCGGCCGCGTTGCGGATCACGAGCGCATAGCTGCCCGGCTTGTCGGTGCGCAGCGTGAAGTCGAGCCCGGCCGCCGGAATCGCCAGCGGCTTGTCGTCGACCGGCACTTCCTTCAGCCGCGAGTCGTATTTATATGCGCCGGAATCCTGCTTGGTCAGCACCGACACGTAGCGCTCCTCGACGAGCTGCGCACGCAGGTCCTTCACGTCGATCGCCTTCGCGGTCGGATCGATCGCGACGAGCCGCACCGTGCGCGGGCTGCCGCGCTTCACGTAGCCGAGATCGTCGACCGACTTGTAGCCGACGAGCCAGTCGTTGTTCGACACGAGCGTCTGCGCGTTCGCGGCGACGTTGCGCCCGCCTTCCGCTTCATAGGCCTTCGCCTGGAAGTAGAGCTGGTAGGTCGCGTCCGCGTACTTGTCGAGATCGAGGTCGAACTCCGCATGGCCCTTGTCGTCGGTCGTGCCGTCCTGCAGCGTCGTCGTATAGCCCTCCTTCGCGCGGCGGGCGTCGAAGAAGTGATAGCCCTGCCAGCTGCGGAACGACGGCCACACCGGGCGCAGCGTCAGCGTCGCCGCGACGCGGCGCTTCTCCGCCGGCGTGCCGAACAGGTTCTGCGCATCGACCACGCCCTTCAGCCCCTTCGGCTTCACCCACCCTTCGACGACCTGCTGCGACAGCTTCGCGTCGACCTTCATCCGGTCGGGCAGGAACTCCTTCACCTGCACAGTCGTGCTGCCGATCGGCTCCGCGCCGGGCTGGCCGTCCTTGACGATGTACAGGTTGACCGTCCACGTACCGGTCGGCGCCGTTTCGGCCGTCGTATAGCCGAGCTCGGTGAAGCCGGTCGCATCGACCGTCACCGGCTTGCGCTCGACGGTGATCCCGCGCGGGTCGACGATCTCCGCCTGCAGCGGCACGCCGGCCGGGCTGCGCGCCCAGCTCGCCGCGCGCACGATCAGGCCGATGTGGAACGGATCGCCAGGGCGATACAACCCGCGATCCGAGAACAGGTACGCGGACAGTTGCCCCTGCCCCGTCGCATTGCGCTCGCCGTCGACGTCGAATCGCGAGAAGTCGAGCTGGCGATCGCGGCCGGCCACCGGCAGGAACGACAGGTCGGTGTCCTTCTTCACGACGTACAGCTGCGGCCGTTTCTCACGGTCGAGCCCCTTGAACGCGGGGAAATGCACGATGCCGTCGGCGCTCGTGGTCTGCGTGAACAGCGCCTGGCCGTTCACGGCGAGCACCGATACCGTTGCGCCCGCAACCGGCTTGCCCGTGCGGATCGACTGGATGAATACGTCCTGGCTGCCGTCCAGCGCCTTCTTGACCAGCATCCCGAGATCGGTCACGACGATCAGGCGGGTGTCGCCGAGCGCGTTGTCGCTGTCGTCGCCGTTGCTGCTGCTGTCGCCCGAATCGGCGTTGTCCGACTGATCCTGGCTGCCGTCGCCGGACGATGCATCGCTGTCCTTCGCATCGTCGGCTTTCTTCTTCTCGGCCGCCGGGTCGTACTTCGTCAGGTGCAGCAGGAACAAGCCGCGCTTGCCGCCCTTCAGGTACTGGCCGAGATCGATGCCTTCGTAATGCGCCTTGCCGGGGTCGCCGGCCGGGAACGCACGCTTCTGCACGAAGCGCTCGACGATGTGATCCTCGCTGAACGAATACGACAGCTCGGGCCGTGCGTACGTGCCGTTGTTGAAGCTCACGAGATGCTGGAGCTGGTCGGGCAGCACACGGCCGATCTCGACCTTCATCCCCGGCAGGTTGCGCGACACGACCGACAGCCGCTTGCTGCCGCTCATCGAGAGCAGCGAGCCGTCAGCCATGAAGCGCAGCAGCTTCGGATAGTCGGGCACCGTGAACGCGGTCGTCACCGGCTCGGCGAGCAGGTAGCCGCCCGCCGATTTCAGGTCGCCCGCGAAACGCACGACGATGCGATCGCCCGGCGTCGCGTGGTACTTGAAGCTTTGCAGCGTCGCGTAGTCGTTCTCGGTCGGCACCGCGTCGAGCGGCAGCGGCTTCGACTGCTTCAGCACCGCGTCGCTGATGTCGGCCACGTTCCATTCGTACGGCGGATCGTCGTCCGACTGATCGACGCCGGGTTTGCGCTTCGGCAGCACCCACGCCTTGGCGCGCGCGGCCAGGTCGGCGCTGCGCACGCCGTCCGACGCTTCCGCGACGAGCACCTGCTCGGGCTCGAAGCGCTCGTTGTCGACGAGCGTCGGCGCGATGTTGGCGATCGACAGGCTGTAGAGCCCCGGCACGGCGACCGACGCATGCAGCACGTCCGGCGTGCCGTTGCCGCCGCGCGCACTCTTCACGCCCTTGTCGACGTCGAGCCGTGCCACCAGCGGATCGCGCGGGATCTCGAGCGACTGCGAGCGGACCCATGCGCTCGTCTTCATCTTGTCGTAACTGACGGTGTAGCGCAGCGGCGTCGTATTCTTGCCGTCGCGACCGACCAGCACGAGGCCGACGCGTTTCTCGAACTCGGCCGGATCGACCGGGTAGTTGAAGCGCAACTGCAGCAGCGCCTGCTTTTCCGCCGGATTGTCGGGGTTCTGGTAGAACTCGTTGCTGCCGACTGTCGCGGCGAACGCCGGCAGGTCGAAAGCGAAACGGTTGTCGTGCATCAGCACCTGCGGCGCGAACACGCGGTGCACCGCGAAGCGCACCTCGACGTGCGCGCCGACCGGCCAGTCGGCCGCCGGCGTGAAGCGCAGCGTCTTGTCGTCGGCCCACTCCCAGGCACCCTTCAGCGCGGGCGTCATCTCGATGCCGTCGCCGGCCGGCTTGCCGACCTGTTCGATCGGCGCCGCCGATTGCGCGAACACGATTTCGAGCGGATGCACGCTGATCTTCGGCTTGTCGGTGTCGTCCACCTCGTAGGTGGTGATCGCCGGCGCCTTCACGGTGAAGCTGACGGTCGCGGGCTCGGGCGGCTTCGGGCGATGCTTGAACCAGTAGCCGCCGTAGCCGAGCGCGGCCGCGAGCAGCACGAGGCCGCCGGCATGCCACGGGCGGCGGCGCACGGCCGCGGCGGTCACGCCCATCCACGCGGGCGCCGTCCACGACACGTCGCCCACCAGCGGCCGCAGCGCGCAGCCGAGCAGCCACCACACGAAGCCCGCCACACGAATCGGCAGGAGCAGCAGGAAGCGCAGCAAATCCATTGTTATTTCCTTGTCAAGGACATGCTGCCGGGTGCGGCAACCTTCCCCGAATTGTTATGGGTCTGTGACGGCGCGGCCCGGTTGCGCCGTAATTGCTTGGTATGTTCGACCGGATGCTGGGCGCCATTATCGATCAGACCCGAAACGATGGAAATATCGGTGTGCCGGCGCGCAACGCCGCCGGATGACCGGCCGGTCGGGCGGATCTCGGTCGTCCAGGGCGCAACCTCTGCACACGGCGGCGCCGCGTTCGCTAGAATGCGCGGCTCGGCAGGCTCGAATCGAAATGAAAGGAAACCGCTTGAAACTCCCGTTCGAATGGCAGATCGGGCTGCGCTATGCGCGCGGCGGCCGGCGCTCGGCCGGCGACGGCTTCGTGTCGTTCATTGCCGGCGCCGCGATGGCCGGCATCGCGCTCGGCGTCGCCGCGCTGATCGTCGTGCTGTCGGTGATGAACGGTTTCCGGACCGAAGTGCGCGACCGGATGCTGTCGGTGCTCGCCCACGTGGAAATCTTCTCGCCGACGGGCGCGATGCCCGACTGGCGGCTCACCGCGCACGAATCGCTGCAGAATCCGGCGGTGCGCGCCGTCGCACCCTATGTCGACGCGCAGGCGCTGCTGAC
This sequence comes from Burkholderia sp. AU45274, assembly GCF_030482505.1. NCBI lineage: Bacteria > Pseudomonadati > Pseudomonadota > Betaproteobacteria > Burkholderiales > Burkholderiaceae > Burkholderia > Burkholderia sp. AU45274. Next base: position 261,828 of record NZ_JAUJQE010000006.1, read on the forward strand.
GAACGCGGGCAGCGTGACGGGCGTCGCGCTGCGCGGCATCGATCCCGTGCTGGAGCCGCGGGTGTCCGAGATCGCGCGCAAGCTGAAGACCGGGCGGCTCGACGCGCTCGTGCCGGGCGAGATGGGCATCGTGCTCGGCTCGGCGCTGGCCGACGCGCTGCACGTGAAGATCGGCGACCGCGTCACGTTCTTCGCGCCCGGCAACACCGCGCGCATCGGCGACGCGCTGCCGCGGTTCCGGCAGTTCAACGTGGTCGGCACGTTCGAGTCGGGCCACTACCAGTACGACAGCGCGCTCGCCTACATCCACCTCCGCGACGCACAGACGCTGTTCAACGTGCATGCGCCGACCGGCATCCGGCTGCGCCTCGACGATCTGCAGCGCGCGCCGGACGTCGCACTGGAACTGTCGCGCACGCTGTCGGGCGACCTCTATATCCGCGACTGGACACGGCAGAACCGCACGTGGTTCGAGGCCGAGCGGCTGCAAAAGCGCATGCTGTCGCTGATCCTGATGCTGATCGTCGCGGTCGCCGCGTTCAACCTCGTGTCGTCGCTCGTGATGACCGTCACCCAGAAGCAGGGCGACATCGCGATCCTGCGCACGCTCGGCGCGCCGCCCGGGTCGATCATGAAGATCTTCGCGATCCAGGGGATGACGATCGGCCTCGCCGGCACGCTCGCGGGCGTCGCGCTCGGCTGCGCGATCGCGGTGAGCATCCCGTGGGTGCTGCCCGCCATCGAGCAGTTGCTCGGCATCCGCTTCCTGACGCCGTCCGTGTACTTCCTCAGCTCGCTGCCGTCGAAGCTCGCGGCGACCGACGTGATCGAGATCGCCGCGGCCGCGTTCCTGATGTCGTGCGTCGCGACGCTCTACCCGAGCTGGCGCGCCGCGCGGGTGCGGCCGGCGGAAGCGCTGCGCGACGAATAGGCGTGCGGCGTGCGGCTCCCTGAGGCGCGCGTGGCTACGCGATCTCGTGAAAGCCGATGCTGTTGCGGCCGTTCAGGATGTCCTCGAACGCGGCGCCGAAGCCGACGTCGATCAGGCCGGCGCGCCGGCCGTAGGTCTTCTGCCCGGAATCGTCGACGAAGATCGCCGCACCCGACGACAACTGGCGGTCGGTATCCAGCAGCGCCAGCGTGCCGCGCGCGGTGCCGGCCGACTGATCGAACGTCAGCCGCGTGCCGTCCAGCGTAGTGAAATGCCCGCCGACTTCCTCGAACCTCTGGTTGCGCGCGACGGACGCGTTGATCTCCTTCATGAAGAGGAAGTCCGCGTCGGCGCGCTGGCTGGCCACCTTGCGATCGTCGTCCGTGAACGTCTCGCCTACGGCGGCCGCGCCCTGCTCCGCGAAATCGACGGCCTGCTGGTGAAACGCGCGCGTCGCGAGCACGAGGCCCGCGTTCGCGTTCAGCGTCGACTCCACCCACGCGCGATCGCTTTCCGTCATCGTCTTCGATACGACCTTGATCTGCCCGTTGTCGGTCATGAAGTCGAACTGCGCGTCGGCCAGGCCCGGACGCTTCGCGATGATCTCGTGCAGGCTCGTCGCGAGCTGGCTGGTGACGTCGCGCAGCTTCGTCGACAGGTTGCCCAGGATCGACATCTGCTTCATGCGCGCCGCGTGCATCGCGTCCTGGTCCAGCGCCCGGATGGTAATCGGCGTGTCCTGCGGCTGCCCGGTCGCCGCGTCCGTCTGCTGGCGCCCGTCGAGCGCAGCCTGCTGCGCCATCTGCACGAGCGAAAGGCCGCTCGCTGCCGTGACTGAAGTCGTCATGCCCTCTCTCTCCTTTCAATCTGTTTTTTACCGTTTACGGACAGATTTCCCGGAAATTTAGACCGATCGCAGGCCCATCGCCCCGCACACTTAAAACTTTGTTTGACTCGAACTAAAAAAGTTTGACACCGAGATTTCACTGAGATAAGTTTTGCGCAAGCTTCCGGAAAGCATTCCGGCCAGCCCTGCCGACTCGCGTCGCGCTTTCCTGCCGTTGCAGCACCGCCGTTCGCACCATCCCCGCCTCATCGCATCGTGCCGTTCCGTTTCATCTGAAACCTGAAGGAAGATCGGGCATGCCCGCATTTGATTCGCACTCCTGTATTCAATTCGTGCCGCCGGCCTCGCTTCGACCGGGCGACCCGAATCAGCCGCCGCGCTGACGCTTTGCGGTCGAGGCGATGCAATCGCCCCGACGCTCACCGGGTCGCGCGATGCGTGACGCGCGTCGACACCGGCCGTGACACCCGGGCATCGCGCCCGGCGCTTTCGAAGGTGCAGTTCCGTTTCATCCGATGCAGCACCCGGCCGGGCCGCAGGGGGCATATCGCGGGCCGTCCGGTTCCAGACAATCACAACAAGAGGTCGACAATGGACATTCATCGAACCGGATTACGTCGCGCGTGGCTTCCCGCGCTCGTTGCGGCCGCAACGCTCGCCGCGTGCGGCGGCGACGACGGCGGCAGCGTGGCGGGCGCCTCCGCGCTCGCGCAGGGCCAACAGGAGGGGGCCGCCGCCTCGGCGGCCGACAAGCAGTCGCTCGCGTCACGCATTTCGCCGTCGGGCGTGCCGTACGCCAACCCGGCCAGCGGCGGCCACTACCGGCCCGTGATCGCGAACGGCCAGGTGCAGCCGTCGCTGTCGGGCGGCACGATCGAGGAGAACGCGTGGGTCGACACGCCGGTCGACTCCGACGGCGACGGCACGCGCGACCGGATCCACGTGCGCATCGTGCGCCCGACCGAAACCGCGAACGGCGCGCGCACGCCCGTCATCGTGCTCGCGAGCCCGTACTACGCGGGCCTCGCCGACAGCCCCGACCACAACGTCGACGTCGAACTCGACGGCACGCCGCATCCGGCCGCCACGGCGGCCGCGGCAGCGACCGGCGCCTCCGCACGCATCATGGCCGCCGCGCCGCAGGTGCGGATGCTGCAGCAGGTCGAGGCGGCCGCCGCCGGGCGCTCGTGGATCGAGGGCTACTTCATCCCGCGCGGCTTCACGATCGTCTACGCGGATTCGCTCGGCACCGCCGGCTCGGACGGCTGCCCGACGATCCTCACTCGCGACGAATCGGTCGCGATGGCCTCGGTGATCCGCTGGCTCGGCCGCGACGCGACCGCGAAGGACGCGAACGGCAAGACGGTCGTCGCGAACTGGTCGACAGGCCACGTCGGCATGTACGGCGTGTCGTACGACGGCACGCTGCCGAAGATGGTCGCGAGCCTGCGCACGCGCGGGCTCGACGCGATCGTGCCGGTCGCCGGGCTGACGAACATGTACGGCTACTACCGCTCGGGCGGGCTCGTGCGTGCGCCGGAAGGCTATCAGGGCGAGGACGTCGACGTGTACATCAAGGCGCTGCTGACGAACGCGCATCCGGAGCGCTGCACGCACCTGATCGACGAAGCGCTGCAGCAGGAAGACCGCAAGACCGGCGACTATTCGCCGTTCTGGGCCGCGCGCGATATTCCCACCGCGTACGCGGTCGCGCCGGCGCTCGTCGCGCAGGGGCTCACCGACGACAACGTGCGGGTCGACCAGTCGACGCTGTGGCATCTCGCGATGCGGCGCCAGGGCGTGCCGACGCAGCTGTGGCTGCATCGCCTGAAGCACACCGACCCGACCCGCGTGCCGGCGATGGCCGACGCGTGGACCGCGGAAGTGAACCGCTGGTTTACGCGCTACCTGATCGGTTTCGACAATGGCGTCGAACGTGATCCGCGCGCGGTGATCGAGCAGGCGGACGGCACGCTGCTGAAGGAAGCGGACTGGGCCGCGCGCCACGCCACGCCGGTCACGTACTTCGCGGGCGGCGACGGCGCGGGTACCGGCACGCTGCTGCGGCTGCCGACCGGCGGCCCGCTCGCGCGTTTCACCGACGATGCGCGCATTACCGCGCTCACGCTGGCGAACGCGCCGACGGGCGAGAACCGCAGCCGCTTCGAAACCGCGCCGCTCACGGCCGCGACACGCCTGTCCGGTTCGGCGACCGCGCGCGTCAGGCTGACCTTCACGGCCGTGGCCAACGTGACGGCCCTGCTGGTCGATCGCGCGCCGGACGGCACGGCGACGATCGTCACGCGGGCGTGGACCGACCCGCGCAACCGCGTGTCGGAGTGGGTCTCGCAGCCGGTTCTGCCCGGCATGCCGTACGACCTGAAGCTGACGTTCATGCCGCGTGACTACAAGCTGGAAGCCGGCCACCGGCTGGGGCTCGTCGTGCTGTCGAGCGACAACGAGGCGACGCTGCGGCCGACGCCGGGCACCGGGCTGACGCTGGACCCGGCCGGTACGTCGGTGACGGTGCCGCTGGCTTCGTCCTGAGCGGGCGTGCGCCGGGCGGAACGCACTTCCGCCCGCGCGCGTCGCTGACACGGCCGAACGTCCGGCCAGCCTTCGATCGTCGCGGATTGCAAGGCTGGCCGGGCGGCCTGCCCGGCCGGTCGCCGCCGGGCATGGGTCAGGGCCGCCGGCCGTTCGGATCGCCCTGGCGACTCAAATAATCGATCAGCCACTGCGCGGCCGGACCGCTCGCGCGATCGGCACGCCGGATCAGCGATAGTCCGTAGCGGAACGTGCGCCGGTCGGCCAGTTGCACCGGCACGAGACGGCCCGACTGCAGATCGTCCTCGATCAGATGCATCGGCATCGATCCCCAGCCCAGCCCGGCGAGCAGCAACCGATGTTTCGCGCCGAGGTCGGCCACCTTCCAGGTGCGGGTCGCATGGATTCCGAACGATTGCCCGTCGGTGACCTTGCTGCGGTCGGTGAGCACGATCTGCGTATGCTCGCGCGCCTCCGAGAGCGGAATCGGCGCGTCACGCAACGCGAGCGGATGCATGGGCGCCGCAACGGTCAGCAACTCGATCGCCCCCATCGAGGTCGCGTCGATCGCATCCGGCCAGTTCGGAATCGGGCCACTGATGCCGAGCGCACAGCCGCCGTCGAGCACCAGCTTCATGACGCCGCCGAGCGCTTCGATCGCCAGGTTGAGTGCGACGGTCGGGAACGCCTCCGCAAACGCCTGCATGCCTTCGACCAGCTTCGGCAACGGAAACATCACGTCGACGGCCAGCGACAGCTCGGCTTCCACGCCGCCCCGCAAACCGGCCGTCTTCGCCTGCAACTGCCCCATCAGCATGTCGAGCCGACGCGCATCGGCGAGCACGACCTCGCCGGCGGCCGTCAGTTGCGGACGGCGTCTGCCGCGCTCGAACAACGGCATGCCCAGCTGTGCCTCAAGGCTGGCGACCGCATAACTCACCACCGATTGCGCCCTGCCGAGCCGACGCGCCGCCCCTGAAAAGCTGCCTGCCTCGACGACGGCGACGAACGCACGAAGCTGATCCAGATTGGGGCTGCGATCCACGATCTATCCAGAAAATTGATTTTAACGATCCATTCTAGCCAATTGTTTGGATCGAAACGATCCCCTACATTCCTGTCACGCCATGTCGATCGCGGCTTCCCCCGCGTCGACAGTCCCCCGTCAATGTCACAGGAACATGGAACCATGACGACCGACCGCTTGCTTTCACCGCCCCGGGCACCTGCGCGTCCGACGCTGTTCGACCCGATCGAACTCGGGCGCATCACGCTCAGGAATCGCATCGTAATGGCGCCGATGACGCGCAGCCGTGCCGGTGCCGGCGACGCGCCCGGCCCGATGAACGCGACCTACTACGCACAACGGGCCTCGGCCGGCCTGATCGTCACCGAGGGCGCGCAGATCTCGCCACAGGGCAAGGGCTATCCGTTCACGCCGGGCATCTACAGCGACGCGCAGATCGCGGGCTGGAAACAGGTGACCGATGCGGTGCACCGTGAAGGCGGCCGCATTTTCGTGCAACTGGCCCATGTCGGCCGCATCGGTCACCCGGACCTGCAGCCGGACGGCGCACGACCGGTCGCGCCGTCGCCGATCCGGCCCGACGGCGACGCCTATACGCCGACCGGCCCGCAGCCGTACCCGGTGCCGCGCGCGCTCGAAACCGCCGAATTGCCCGCCGTCGTCGACCAATACGTGCTGGCCGCTCGCGCCGCATTGCAGGCCGGGTTCGACGGCGTGGAGATTCACGCCGGCAACGGCTATCTGCTTGACCAGTTCCTGCGTGACGGCACGAACCGCCGGACCGACGACTACGGCGGCACGATCGACAACCGGCTTCGGCTGCCACTCGAGGTCGTGCGCGCAGTCGGCCTCGTTTCAGGCCCCGATCGATTAGGTATCCGTATCTCTCCGGTCACGCCGCATTTCGGTGGAATCGCGGATAGCGATCCGCAAACGCTGTTCGAGCGATTCGCCAACCGGCTGAGCGGCCTCGCGGTCTATCTCCATGTCGTCGAAGGCGTCCCTCAGGCCGCACCGGACGCGGTGCCCGCATTCGACTACGGCGCGCTCAGGCACGCGTTCGGCGGGCATTACATCGCGAACAACGGCTACACGAAAGCACGCGCGGAAACGGCGCTTTCCGACGGCCACGCCGATCTCGTGTCGTTCGGCTACCCGTTCATCGCGAACCCGGATCTTGCCGAACGCCTCCGGCACGACCGGCCGCTCGCGCATGCAGACATGTCCATGGCCTATGGCGGCGGCGAAGCCGGCTATACCGACTACCCGCCGTTTCGCGCATGAGCGCGGCCCCGAACCCCAACCGCTGAACACGACGGCGGATCGCCGATCCGCCGCCCCTCGAACAAGGACTCACCATGATTCGATCGATCAACCGCGCCCTGTACCGAACCGCTGCGCAGACGCCCACCGTCAACGCCATCCTGTCCGTCCTGGTGCGCACCCTCATCGCCGGCGTCTACGTCGGCGCGGGCATCAGCAAGATCTTCAACTACGCAGGCACCGAGCAATACATGGCGCACATGGGTGTACCGGGGGCGCTGCTGCCGCTCGTGATCTTCGTCGAGGTCGCCGGCGGCCTCGCGTTGATCGCCGGCTTCATGACGCGACTCGCCGCGCTCGGGCTCGCGATCTTTTCGGTCATCGCCGCGGTGATCTTCCATAGCGGCGGCGACCAGACGCAGCAGACCTTCTTCATGATGAACCTGTCGATGACGGGCGGCCTGCTCGCGCTCGTGCTGAACGGCGCGGGCCGCGCCTCGTTCGATCGCGGCGATCGGGCATCCCTGCCGGAGTGATCCGGCCGACGCCGCGTCCTGCCCGACACCTCACACATCCCGGGGGCAACGCCCCCGCATCCAGCGAGATTTCCCCGTGAACACCATGAATGCCATTCAGATCGATCATTTCGGCGCTCCGTCCGTACTCCGTCCGGTCGTGATCGAGCGCCCGACACCGGCTCCCGACGAAGTCCTCGTGCGCGTGACGCGCATCGGACTGAATTTCGCGGAAACGCTGCAACGCGCCGGTACCTATCCGGGGCCGGCGCCGACGTTGCCGGCGATATTGGGATCGGAAACGGTCGGCACCGTCGAAGCCCTCGGCGCGAACGTGCGGGACTTCCAGGTCGGCGATCGCGTGGCCGCGGCGCTGTTCGGCGCAACGAGCGGAACCGGCGGCTATGCCGAATATGTGACGGTACGCGCTCCGCTGATCGTCGCGATTCCCGACGCCGTTTCGGACGACGACGCCGTCGCGGTCATGCTGCAGGGGCTGGTCGCCCGCATGCTGCTGCGCGAGACGCCGGTGGCCGCACGATCCGTCGCCATCACCGCCGCAGCCGGCGGCGTCGGTTCGATGCTCATCCAGCTGGCGAGACTCGACGGCGCCAGGACGATCGTCGGCCTGGCCGGTTCCACGGAGAAGCTATCGACGGTGCGGGCGCTCGGTGCCGATCAGGCCGTGAGCTATCGCGACGACGCGTGGGTCGATCGACTCGGCGCCGCAACCGGCGGCACGGGCCCCGACGTCGTGTTCGATTCGATCGGTGGCGCCGTGGCCCGCACGCTGGCGTCCAGCCTTGCGCCGCACGGTCGCTTCGTCGCCTATGGCGCGGCAAGCGGCCAGTTGCTCGCGGTCGATGACAGCCTGATGAACGCGCTCATCTTCGGCTGCCGCTCGCTGTCGGGTTTCGCGTTGCATGCGTTCCTCGCCGATCACGTCGTGCAGCAAACGCTCGGCGAGCTGTTCGGCTTGCTGGCCACCGGTGCACTGAAGCCGCTGATCGGGGGCAGCTATGCGCTCGACGCGATCGTCGACGCGCATGTGGCGCTCGAGTCGGGCGGCACGACCGGCAAGCTCGTGCTGCGTATCGATCGATAGCGCTGCGCACCCGCCCTCGACCGTCGCGGGACGCCTCTCACGCCGACATCGATCCCGGACGAAACGGTGGGCGGCGAATCATCGTCCCGGCGCCGCTCACACCGGCGTCAACACCGGCCGCCCTGAAAAGTGCCGCTCGGCATTGTCGATGAACTGCCGCACCGACCGATCGAGCGCCTCGGGCGACCAGCCGCCCATGTGCGGCGTCAGCACGACGCTGTCGAGATCCGTCAGCGCGCGCGGCGGCTCGGGTTCGCCTTCGTACACGTCGAGCCCCGCGCCCGCGATGCGTCCTTCACGCAACGCGTCCGCCAAAGCAGCGGTATCGACAACACTGCCGCGTGACACGTTGACGACGAATCCGCCGGGGCCGAGCGCGTCGAGCACCGCGCGATCGATCAGGTGCCGCGTGCCCGCGCCGCCCGGCGTCGCGACGATCAGGAAATCGGCCCACTGCGCGAGCGTGTCGACGCGATCGAAATAGCGGTAAGGGACGTTCTTCTCCGACCGGTTGTGATAACCGATCTCGATGTCGAAGCCGGCCGCGCGGCGCGCGCACTTCTCGCCGATCTTGCCGAGCCCGACGATGCCGAGCTTCTTGCCCGACACGTTCGGCGGCATCGCCAGGCCGTCGCGCCACACGCCCGCGCGGGTTTTCGCATCGAGCTGCACGACGTTGCGCACGGCCGCGAGCAGCAGCGCGAACGCATGATCGGCCACGCAATCGTCGTTGGTGCCGGCGCCCGTGACCACGGTCACGCCGCGCGTCTTCGCATGGGCGACATCGATGTGCTCGTAGCCGGCGCCGAGCGCGCTGACGAACGTGAGTTGCGGAAGACGATCGATTTCGGCGGCGGTGAGCCCCGTGCTGCCGTTGGTCAGCACCGCGCGTATCGTGCCGCCGTGTTCGGCGATCGCACGTTCGCGTTCGTCGGATGTCGGGGCGTAGCGCACGTCGAACGACGCGGCGATCTCGCGATGCGCGTCGCCGCGCAATGCGATGAGAACCAGCAACTCGGGCTTCATGTCAGGAAGTGTCGGCAAGGCGGGAACGGATTCAGTGTAACAAGCCTGCCACACGGATGCGGGTAATCCCCACACGGGCTGTGGGCACGCCGCCGCACGTGGTTTGCCAAAGCCGGCTCAGTCAAGTAACTTTCGGCGTACGCCCTCGTCCTGGAGATTGGCCCGTATGAAGCTCGCCCTGCCCGCCCGGATCCTGGGCCTCGCGCTCGCCGCCGCGATCGTCGCGCCCGGCGCGCATGCCGACACGCCCGTCGTGGTGTCGTCGAAGATCGACACCGAAGGCAACCTGCTCGGCAACCTCATCGCGCAGGTGCTGAAGGCCCACGGCATCCCCGTCACCGAAAAGATCGCGCTCGGCACCACGCCGATCGTGCGCAAGGCGCTCACGAGCGGCGAGATCGACGTCTACCCCGAATACACCGGCAACGCCGCGTTCTTCTTCAACAAGGCGGACGATCCGCTGTGGAAGAACGCGAGCCAGGGCTACGACACCGCGAAGCAACTCGACTACGCGGCGAACCATCTCGTCTGGCTCACCCCGGCGCCCGCGAACAACACGTGGGGCGTCGCCCTGCTCGCACCGGTGGCGCAGTCGCAGCACCTGAAGACCTTCTCCGATTTCGGCAAGTGGGTGGCCGGCGGCGGCAAGGTGAAGCTCGCGGCGTCGGCCGAATTCGTGAACAGCGCGTCGGCGCTGCCGTCGTTCGAGAAGGCGTACGGCTTCAAGCTGAAGCCCGACCAGCTCGTCGTGCTTTCCGGCGGCGACACGGCCGCGACCATCAAGGCCGCAGCGAACCAGACCGACGGCGTGAATGCCGCGATGGTCTACGGCACCGACGGCGGCATCTCGTCGAGCGGCCTCGCGGTGCTCGACGACGACAAGCACGTGCAGCCCGTCTACGCGCCTGCGCCGGTGATCCGCGAAGCCGTGCTGAAAGCGCACCCGCAGATCGCCGACTACCTGAAGCCCGTGTTCGCGAGCCTCGACCTGAAGACGCTGCAGACGCTGAACGCGCGCATCCAGATCAACGGCGAACCGGCCGCCGGCGTCGCGAAAAGCTACCTGAAAGCGAAGGGCTTCGTTAAATGACCGATCGCGCGGCAGCGTCCGCGCGGCGCATCACGGCGGACAAGGTCGGCATCCTGATCGGGGTCCTGACGATCGTCGCCGTGCTCGGCCTGCCGTTCGCGGTGCTGCGGCCGAACCGCATCGCGGCCGGCACCGACCTGTCGGTGTTCGCCGCGCTGCCGGCCCTGCAGGGCGCCGGGTTCGCCGCGCTGTGGATCGTCGGCGCGCTGTGGGCGATGACGGCCAGCCGCCCCGCGTGGCGCCTCGCGGCCGGCTGCGCGTGGCTCGCCACGCTCGCGTACGCGGTCGGCGCGGCCGCGACGCACCTCGTCGCGCCTGACGACACGCTCGCCCGCGTATCGCCCTCCTCCGGCGTCTGGCTGCTGCTGTTCGCGTGGGCCGTGCTCGTCGCGGATGCGCTCGCACGGCTCGCATTCGGCCCGTGGCGGCGCCTCGCCGCGCTCGTCGTCGCGATAGCAGCGATTTCGGTGCCGCTCGCGAGCGGCTGGTGGGACGGCCTTTCCGTGATGCGCGAATACGCGGTGCGCAGCGACGACTTCTGGATCGAGGCGATCCGGCACGTGTCGCTCACCGGCGGCTCGGTGGCGGCCGCGCTCGTCGCGGGCGTGCCGCTCGGCATCGCCTGCGCGCGCATCGCGGCGGTGCGTACCGTCGCGATGCCCGTGCTCAATATCGTGCAGACGATCCCCAGCATCGCGATGTACGGACTGATGATGGCGCCGCTCGGCTTGCTCGCCGCGCACGTGCCGCTCGCGGCCGCGCTCGGCATCCGCGGCATCGGCGTCGCTCCTGCCGTGCTTGCGCTGTTCCTGTATTCGCTGCTGCCGATCGCGTCGAGCGTCGTGGTCGGGCTCGGCCAGGTGCCGCCGCACGTGACCGAAGCGGCGCGCGCGATGGGGATGACGCGCGCGCAGCGGCTGCTGCGCGTCGATCTCGTGCTTGCGCTGCCGGTGATCCTGAGCGGCGTGCGCATCGTGCTCGTGCAGAACATCGGGCTGACCGCGGTCGCCGCGCTGATCGGCGGCGGCGGCTTCGGCACCTTCATCTTCCAGGGGATCGGGCAATCGGCCGCCGATCTCGTGCTGCTCGGCGCGATCCCGACGATCGCGCTCGCGCTGGTGGCGGCCGTCATATTCGAAGCCGCGACCACGCTCGCGAAGGGGCGTGCAGGATGATCGAGATCGAACGTGCGGGCAAACGCTTCGGCGATATCGTCGCCGTCGACGACGTCTCGCTGACGATCGAGCGCGGCACGATCACCGCGCTCGTCGGCGCATCGGGCAGCGGCAAGTCGACGCTGCTGCGCATGATCAACCGGCTGATCGCGCCCACCAGCGGCACGATCCGCATCGACGGTGTCGATACGGCCACCGTTGCGCCCGAGCAGCTTCGTCGCGGCATCGGCTATGCGATCCAGGGGCACGGGCTGTTTCCGCACTGGAGCGTCGCGCGCAACATCGCGACCGTGCCGCGCCTGCTCGGCTGGACGGCCGATCGCATCGACGCGCGCGTGAACGAATTGCTCGATCTGTTTCATCTCGCGCCGGCCGAGTTCGCGGACAAGCTGCCGCACGAACTGTCGGGCGGGCAGCAACAGCGCGTCGGCGTGGCGCGCGCGCTCGCGGCGGAGCCCGCGATGCTGCTGATGGACGAGCCGTTCGGCGCGCTCGATCCGATCATCCGCAACAAGGCGCAGGACGACCTGTTTGCCTTGCAGCGCCGTCTCGGCATCACGGTCGTGATCGTCACGCACGATATCGAGGAAGCGCTGAAGCTCGGCGACACGATCGCGGTGATGGACGGCGGCCGGCTGCTGCAGGTCGCTGCGCCGGCCGAGATTCTCGGCAAGCCGGCAGCCGGCGTCGTCGAACAGCTGGTCGCCGGCGTCGACCGGCCGCTGCGCCTGCTCGCGCTGACGCCGATCGACGCGGTGGCCGAACCCGGTCATGCCGACGGCGAACCGATCGCCGCGACGCGCACGCTGCGCGATGCGGTGTCGGAGCTGCTGTGGCGCGGTGTCGATGTGCTTCCGGTGGAAGATGGCGACGGCCGCAACACGCGCCGCATCACGCTCGATGCGATCCGTGCGCACGCAAGGAAGCCCGCATGACGACGCACGGCAGCACGCGGCCCGGGCGGTCGGCACTTCCCGCCTACCTCGCACGCGCGGCCGCGCTCGCGCTGCTGCTCGTGCTGCTGTTGCGACCCGCCTGGCTGCAAGGCTTGTTCGCGCCGTTCGCCGACAACGGCGCGCCGGTCATCTACGATCGCGCGAGCCTGCTCGACCTCACGCTGGCGCATCTCGGCACGGTCGCGTTGTCGAGCGTGATCGGCACGATCGTCGCGGTCGCGGCCGGCATCGCGGTCACTCGGCCGTGGGGCGCGGATTTCCTGCCGGTCGCGCGCAGCGTCGTCGACATCGGCCAGACCTTCCCGCCCGTCGCGGTGCTCGCGCTCGCGGTGCCGGCCGTCGGCTTCGGCCTGAAGCCCGTGCTGATCGCGCTCGTGCTGTATGGGCTGCTGCCCGTGTTCGAAAGCACGATCGCGGGGCTCGAGGACGTGCCGCGCGACGTCGTCGACGCCGCGCGCGGGATGGGGATGAGCGGCCGGCAGCAACTCGTGTCGGTCGAGCTGCCGCTCGCGTTTCCGGTGATCGTCAATGGGGTGCGGCTCGCGGTCGTGATCAATCTCGGCACCGCGACAATCGGCTCGACGGTCGCCGCGCGCGGGCTCGGCGACGTGATCATCGCGGGGCTGCAGACGTCGAACACCGCGTTCGTGCTGCAGGGCGGCGTGATCGTCGGGCTGCTCGCGGTGCTCGTCAGCGATGCGATCGGCGCGATTGCACGGGTGGCGGCCGCACGGCGCGCGTAGAAGCCGTTGCGCGACTTTTGGAAGGAGAAACCATGACCGTTTCGGACACCGGCCCGTTTTTTCATGGCACGAAAGCGGATTTGCGGATCGGCGATTTGCTGACGGCAGGCTTCCGATCGAATTATCGCGACGACGTCGTGATGAATCACATCTACTTCACGGCCCTGCCCAAAGGCGCCGGCCTGGCTGCGGAAATGGCCAAAGGCGACGGCCGACCGCGGGTCTACATCGTCGAACCCACCGGCGAATTCGAAAACGACCCGAACGTCACGGACAAGAAATTCCCGGGCAATCCGACGCGATCGTACCGGAGCACATCGCCTTTGAAGATCGTCGGCGAACTCGAAAGCTGGGAACCCTACGATCCGGCGTTCATCCAGCAGCTCAGAATCCGCATCGAAACCGGCATCGGCGAGATCATCAACTAGCGTTCGTCCGGACTCCGATGCGTGTCCGCGCAACGATCGGTTCCTCGATCGGCTCGCCGCGACACAAGCCTACATGCCGCTTTCATTCGAACCGGCACTCGACCACCGGCGGCAATTGGCCGATATACTAGGCGCCTTCCCATTCCCCGCACTCCACCATGCGACGGTTTCTCTGGCTGATCGTGCTTTCGCTCGGCATCGCGCAACAGGCGTCGGCGCAGCAAGCGCCCGCACTGCCTGCGTCCGCGCCCGAAGCAGCCGCATCGGCGCCGTCCGTCGCCTCCGCGCCGCTCGCCGACGCCAACGATCAGCCGAACGAAGCAAACCGCCGCATCACGTCCTACCTGACGAAGAAGTTCGGCGTCGCGAAGGAACGGGCCGCGAAGCTCGCCGATATCGTGAGCGTCACTGCGACGAAATATTCGCTGCCTCCCGCACTCGTTTACGCCATTATTTCGATCGAATCGCGCTTCCAGGAAAAGGCGCGCGGCCAGCATGGCGCGACCGGGCTGATGCAGGTCGTGCCGACCGCGCACCGCGGCCTGGTGCGCAACGTGAAGGACCTGACCGACCCGAACGCGAACGTCGAAGTCGGCTCCGCGATCCTGTCGGGCTACGTGAGGGCGGCCGGTGGCGACGTGCGGGCCGGACTGAGGAGCTACAGCGGCGGTTCGAACGCGTATGCGGCGAAGGTGATGCAGCGCGTCGATTCGTTCCGCTTCGTGCTTGAACCTGACGACGACGTGAAAGCCTCGAATCCCGTGAATCCCGCAAACGATGCGAAGGCCCGCATGGTGCCGGTCAGCGAAAGGACGAGCCCGACGTCGGCCCGCGCCAACTAGTCTCCCCCTTCGATCGACGCGCATGCGCCACGCCACCCGCTTCCTTGCCGTCGCCGCGCTGGCGATCGGCCACACCACCGCGTTTGCCGCCGTCGATTGCGAGAAACACGCGCTGACGATGAACGACGTGCGGACCTGCGTACTCGGTCAGAACGATCAGGCCGTCGAGCGCGCGTACCGGTCGCTCGAGCACAAGCTCAAGCAGCGCAACCCCGATGCCGCCAGCGCGCTCGCGAAGTCGCAGGCAAGCTGGACCCGCTTCGCCGACGACACCTGCGACTACGTGAAAGCCGCCAATCCGCAGCAGATGATCCCGGAAGACGCGCGGATGAACTGCTGGGTCGATTTCAGCCAGACACGCGTGCGCATCCTGAAGAAATGGGAAGCGCAGCTGGATGCACCGCCACCGGCGCAGAACTGAACGACGAACGGCTACCCGCCCGTCACGCCTGCGCGAAGCGCTCCCGCAAGAACTCGATGAAATGCTGCGTCTTCGCGGGCAGCAGCCGCGTTTCCGTCATCGCGTAGACCGCAATCGGCTCGCCCTCCCATGCGGGCATCACGCGGCGCAGCCGGCCGGCGGCCAGGTCGTCCGCGACGATCGCCTCGGACAGCACGATGATGCCCGCATCGAGCGTGGCCAGCCGCCGCAGCATGCCGACGCTGTTTCCCGCGAAACGACTGCTCACTGGCACCGCGACGGAGTGCGTGCCGTCATGCAGCGTCCACGTGCCGGCCCTCGCCAGGCTGAGGCACGCGTGCCGTGCCAGGTCGTCCGGCGTGCGCGGCTCGCCCTCGCGCGCGAGATAGCCGGGCGACGCATAAAGGTAGTTCCCGAGCGTGGCCAGCCGCCGCGCGATCAGTTGAGAATCGTCGGATTCGCCCAAGCGGATCGCCACGTCGAACGGTTCGCTCACCAGATCGACCCGCCGCGACGTCAGCTCGAAATCGAATGTCAGCTTCGGGTAACGCGTCGAGAACTCGACGATCAGCGGCGCCAGGTAGGTCACCGCGAAATCGACCGGAAACGACGCGCGCAATACGCCGGTCGGCTCCGCCAGCAACCCGCCGAGCTGCTCGTGCGCGAGCCGCGCCTCGTCGACGATGCGCTTGCAGCGCTCGAAGTAGAGCTGGCCGGCCTCGGTCAGCTCGATCCGGCGCGTCGTGCGATGCAGCAGCCGCAGCCCGATCGCCTTCTCCAGCGCGCTGATGCGCCGCGACAGCGTCGAGTTCGGCATCCCCAGCGTCTCGGCCGCACTGCGAAAACCCTTCGCCTTCACGACTTCGACGAACAGCGCCATGTCGTTCAGCAGTTCCATGCCCACTGCTCCATCAATGGATCAATGTTATCCAGATTACCCGGTTTATCCCGAAAAGGAAGCAATGGATGATGGGTGTGTGGAGGCGAGGTCGGCACATCCGTGCGCGGCCGGCGCCCGAGGCGGCACCGACCCGGCGCCGCTATCCCGAATCTCGAGGAGCTGACGCATCATGAGCCAACTGTTCACCCCGGTCCGCGTGGGCCGATATACGCTGGAAAACCGCCTGGTCATGGCGCCGATGACCCGCAGCCGCGCCGCCTTCGACGGCACGCCCGGCGAATGGGCCGCCGAGTATTACGCGCAGCGATCGAGCCTCGGTCTGATCGTCAGCGAAGGCACGCAGCCGTCGGACGACGGGCAAGGCTACCTGACGACGCCCGGCATCTATACCGACGCGCACGTCGCCGGCTGGAAGGCGATCAGCGACCGCGTGCATGCACATGGAGGCCGGTTGTTCATCCAGTTGATGCACGTCGGGCGCATGTCGCATCCCGACAATACGCCGCATCACCGGCAGGCCGTCGCGCCGTCGGCGATCGCGCCGAATGCGCAGATGTTCACGATGAAGGGGATGCTGGACATCCCCGCACCGCGCGCGCTGACGCTCGACGAAGTGCGCGAGACCGTGAACGACTTCCGCATCGCCGCGCGCCGCGCGATCGAGGCGGGCGCGGACGGTGTCGAGATTCACGGTGCGAACGGCTACCTGATCCAGCAGTTCTTCGCGCCGAATGCCAACACGCGCTCCGACGCGTACGGCGGCTCGATCGAGAACCGCGCGCGCTTCGCGATCGAGGTCGCCACGGCGATCGCCGACGAGATCGGCGCGGATCGCACGGCCATCCGCGTATCGCCCGGCAATACGCTGGGCGGCCTCGACGAAGGGGCGGAAGGGCCGGACCTGTATCGCCACCTCGCGACGGAACTCGACCGGCTCGGCCTCGCCTACCTGCACGTGATGCATCAGGGCAACGAAGCGCTGCTGGCCGACCTGCGCGCGCGCTGGAGCGGCACGCTGATCCTGAACCGTCCGGGCCGCACGCGCGACGCGATCGGCACCGACGTGACGTCGGGGCTGGCCGATCTCGAAGCGTACGGGCAGATGGTGCTGGCGAATCCGGATTTCGTGACGCGGGTGAAGACCGGCGCGCCGATGAACGACGCGCAGCGCGAGACGTTCTTCGGCGGCGATGCGCGCGGGTATGTCGACTATCCGGCGCTGGATGGGGCGGCTGCGGCTTGATGCTGTCGCACGGAGCGATAGCTGCGATACGCCTGAAACGTCTCGCAGCTATCGCAGGTGGTCCGCTCGATATCCGTCAAAAACCAAACGTTTCATTGCTCCCCACCTATCACTTTGAACGGGGCAGGAGAATGGTGAAGCGGAGGCAACTGATCAATCGGCATTTCGCATGGCATCCGGTATCCCGTATGTACCATCGCGATAGTCGAGTGTAATGTTGCGGCGTTGAGCGGGTGACGTGTGACCCGAGCATTTATCGACCTCGAGCCGGTTCACGCGCTCGACGTACTTTTCGCTGACCCGCAAAACGGCATAGCCTTGCGTGTCTGGCGGGCCGAGTGCGAGTGTGCGTGACGTTTCTGAAATGCTGGTACAAGGACCATCGCGGTCGCCCGTCCAATCGCTCACGATCAGGCGGTCCAACACCGTGCGCAAATGCTGCCCATCGATCAAATAGAGACTCAGCGTAGCGATGCCCGACATATCCGCGGGCGGGCCGCCAGACGACTTCAGGCGCACGCCGAAGGCACGTTGAGTGGAGGTCAGCTGATAGCGCGCCGTGTCGAGGTCGATGCCCTCAAAATAGTGATCCTCGGCATAGCGAATCGCCGATCGCTGAAACCGATGCGCGATAATCGCACCCGTGGCCGTATCGGCAACCACTACTTCGATGTCGACGACGTTCGGCCCGTCGACGCTGCCTTTCTGCATCAGCGGTAACGCCCCGATCGTCAGCGCCGCGTTCGCAGGCCAGACCTTGCAAACCGCGTGCGTAGCATCCAGTGTATGGTCGGGATGGAGTCGCGCCGACCAGTTCTGAAGGTTATCACTGCACCCGGCATGTGCGATGAGCGGCGCCAAAGCGGCAACAACGAAAATCACAGCGCGTTTCATTATCGCCATCCCGATGGACTTCATGAATATTTCCCAATAGCGAATAGTACGTGGGAAACATCGCACTGCGGTCAGAGGAAGTTTGACGGTGATTGGAACAGGTCGTGCCGGGGCGGCACAACACAATCTTGAAAAGATCGCCGTTGACGGTTGCCGCGACGATCGACGCGCGCACGCAAAGCACGGCCGAACCCGCGATGGCATTGCCGCTGGCATGGCTCGTAGAGGACGGCACCGCGAACACTGGCCTGCAAGGCCAGCGCAAGCTGCTGGAGCGGGGCCGAAGCGGGTCGCCCAAGAGCGCTCGCGTTATACGTGACGGCGAGTGAACGTCTCATTGTTCCGATATTTCAGGAACAATGCCGACTACATTCACCGCACACCCATTGTTCTCATATTTCACGAACAAAGAGAAACGCACGGCAAGCCAGATGCACCGGCTTGCCGTGTCATCACGCCTCAAAACTGCCCCGCCGCCCCCGTCCACCGCAAATAATCCCCGCGCGTCCAGTCGAGCGACACGCCGACCCGCTTCGTGCCGGGCCGGATCTTCGGCTTGTACACCGACAGCGTCAGCGACTCCAGCGCCGGCCATTCGCGGAACGACAGCACCGCGATATCGGCGACGAGCGTCTCGAGCAACCGCGTATGCGGCTTGTGCGACAGGAACGCGGCAAGGCGCGCGCAATAGCCGTCGTAATCGATCCACTCGCCCTGCTCGCTCGGCTCGCACCGATAGCCGAGCCGTGCATCGATCACGATCGGCTGCGGCGCTTCATGCTCGTGTGCATGAATGCCGATCCGCGCGGGCACCTTCAGTTCGTCGACGAACACGCTCCAGCCGCGCCCGCGCAGGCGCGGCGCGTCGATCGCCACGAACGGTTCGTCGAACGGCTTCATGATGCGAGCGGCGCGGCCGCGTCGAGCATGATGCGCACGAAGTAGTCGGCGAAGCTGCGGCGCACGACGATCTCGAACGCATCGTCACCGGTCGGGATCAGCACGATCGACGACTTGAAGTAATGCGACTGCGCGCACTGGCCCGGCTTGAACGCACGCGGATGGAGATCGAGCGGACAGCCGCGCGCGAGCACGTCGCGCACGCGTTCGCCGCTGATCTCGACGACCGTATAGCCGCTGCCGACGTCGACGGCCGCCGAATACGTGCCCTGCACGGCTTCCGCGAGCTTCGCTTCGAGCACGCCGGCCGGCACGGGTCCGTTCGAGCGCACGAGCCACTCGTCGGGGCCGAGCCACAGCACGTCGTACTCGGCGCCGCGCGCGACCGTGTTCGGCGCCGCGGGCGGCCGGCAGCCGACCACGCGCTCGAACGCGCTCACGAACGCCGGATCGCTCAACTCGCCGCGCACGTTGACGAGATCGAGGAACGGCCGCTCGCGCAGCGTGAACTTCTTCGAGGCGCGCGCCTGGTGCGGCTTCAGCACGTCGGCCGCGCCGACGAACGGCGATTCAAGCGTCACGCCGCCCGCGCCCGCCACCTGCGTCTGGTTTCTGGTTTCATTCCACATGCTGGCGCACCCCTTCGGTATCGTAGAAAACCGGGCTCGAGATCGTCGCGGTGATGCGGCGGCCGTTGGCCAGCGGAATCACGACGCTCTCGCCCATCTTGTTCAGGCCGCCCTTCACCACCGCGAGCGCGATCGAGCGCTTCAGGATCGGGCTGTAGTAGCTCGACGTCACGTGGCCGAGCATCGGCGTCGGATCGACCGCCGACACCTGCGTGTCCTTCGCGATGATCTGCGCGCCTTCCGGCAGCACGAACTGCTCGTCCTCGGTCAGCAGGCCGACGAACTGCTTGCGGCCTTCCTTCGCGGTATCCGAACGCGACAGCGAGCGCTTGCCGAGGAAGTCCTTCGACTTCGCGACGACGCCGCCCATCCCGAGGTCGTACGGCGTGATCGAGCCGTCGGTATCCTGGCCGACGATGATGTAGCCCTTCTCCGCGCGCAGCACGTGCATCGTCTCGGTGCCGTACGGCGTGATGTCGAACTCGGCACCGGCCGCCATCAGCGCTTCCCACACCGCGCGGCCCGCATTCGCCGGCACGTTCACTTCATAGGCGAGCTCGCCCGAGAAGCTGATCCGCATCACGCGCGCCTTCGCGCCCGCGACGGTGCCGTTCCGGTAGCTCATGAACGGGAACGCCTCGTTGCCGAAGTCGATGTCCTGGCACACCTTCTGCACGACCTTGCGGCTCTTCGGGCCGACCACCGCGAACGTCGCCCAGTGATCGGTGACCGACGACAGCCGCACCTTCATGTCGGGCCATTCGGTCTGCAGCCAGCGCTCGAGCCACGTGAGCACGCGCGCCGCGCCGCCCGTCGTGGTCGTCATCATGAAATGCTGGTCGGCGAGGCGCACCGTCACGCCGTCGTCGAACACCATCCCGTTCTCGTCGAGCATCAGCCCGTAGCGGCACTTGCCCACTTCGAGCTTGTTCCACGGGTTCGTGTACATCCAGTTCAGCAGCTTCACCGCGTCCGGACCCTGGATGTCGATCTTGCCGAGCGTCGACGCGTCGAGGATGCCGACGCTGTTGCGCACCGCGAGGCATTCGCGCTTCACGGCCGCATGGAGATCCTCGCCGTTCTTCGGGAAATACCACGGCCGCTTCCAGTTGCCGACGTCCTCGAACAGCGCACCGTGCTCGACGTGCCATTCGTGCACGCAGGTCTTGCGGATCGGGTCGAGGAAATCGCCGAGCTCGCGGCCCGCGAACGTGCCGAACGACACCGGCGTGTAGTTCGGGCGGAACGTCGTCGTGCCCGTTTCCGGAATCGTCTTGCCGAGCGCCCCCGCGAGGATCGCCATCCCGTTGATGTTGCCGAGCTTGCCCTGATCGGTGCCGAAGCCCATCGCCGTGTAGCGCTTCACGTGCTCGACCGACTCGAAGCCTTCGCGGGCGGCCAGCAGGATGTCCGCGGCCGACACGTCGTTCTGGAAGTCGACGAACTGCTTCGGCCCGCGTGCCGCGGCTTCGCGGCTGCCGACCAGCCACAGCGGCTGCAGTGCGCCTTCGACGGTTTCCGCGACCTGCGGCGCGACCGCGCGCTGCGCAGCGGTGAAACCCGCTGCCTTCGCGGCTTCCACGCCTGCATCGACCGCGAGCCGCAGCGCGCGCGCCAGGCCGAATTCGCCGGCTGCTGCGCCGATGCTCGCTTCCGCCTGCACGGGCTTGCCCGGCAGGAAGCAGGCCTTCTCGTCGTTCCAGCAGGCCTTGCCGCCCGACTGCGCGAACAGGTGCAGCACCGGGCTGAAGCCACCCGACATCGCGACGAGGTCACACGGCAGCGTCTGCAGCTTGCCGCCGGTCTGGCCGTTCGAGTAGGACGCGACGTCGACCGACGATACACGCCACTTGCCCGATGCACCCGTCACGACCGCGCCGCTCATCACCGTCACGCCCTGCCGCTTCGCGGCGGCCGGCAGCGCACCGTTCGACGACGCGCGCGAATCGACGACCGTCACCTTCGCGCCGCACGCCTTCAGGTCGAGCGCGGTCTGGTACGCGCGATCGTTGTTCGTGAACACGACCGCGTTGCGGCCCGGCAGCACGCCGAAGCGGTGCACGTAGGTGGACACGGCGCCTGCGAGCATCACGCCCGGCAGGTCGTTGTTGCCGAACACGATCGGACGCTCGTGCGCGCCGGTCGCGAGGATCACGCGCTTCGCGCGGACCTTCCACAGCAGCTCACGCGTGCCCTTGCGCATCGACACCGGCAGGTGATCGGTCAAACGCTGCGTGACCGTCACGAGGTTGTGGTCCTGGTAGCCGAACGCGGTGCTGCGCGACAGGATCGTCACGTCGGGCAGCTTGCGCAGCTCGGCCTCGATCTTCTCGACCCACTGCAGCGCGGGCTTCGCGTCGATCTCGGCGCGACACGACAGCAGGCTGCCGCCGAGCTCGCGCTGGTCGTCGACGAGGATCACGCGCGCGCCGGCCGTGGCCGCCGCATGCGCGGCCGCGAGACCCGACGGGCCACCGCCGACCACGAGCACGTCGCAGTGCGCGTAGCACTTGTCGTAGCGATCGGCGTCGAGCGCTTCCGGCGCCTTGCCGAGGCCGGCGGCTTCACGGATCTTCTCTTCGTACTTCGGCCACATGTTGCGCGGCCACATGAAGGTCTTGTAATAGAAGCCGGCCGGCAGGAAGCGCGACAGCTTCTGGTTGATCGCGTACTTGTCGTTCTCGAGCGACGGCTCCGCGTTCACGCTCGTTGCGACGAGCCCCTGGTACAGCTCGATCTCGGTCGCGCGTGCGTTCGGCACCGTGTACGGGCCCGATTCGAGCTGCACGACGGCGTTCGGTTCCGCGACGTCGGCCGTCACGATCCCGCGCGGGCGGTGGTACTTGAAGCTGCGCGCGACGAAGTGCACGCCGTTCGCGAGCAGCGCGGACGCGAGCGTGTCGCCCTGGAAGCCCTGATACGTGCGGCCGTTGAACGTGAAGGTCAACGGAATCGCGCGATTGATGCGGCCACCGGTGCCGAGGCGGTCTTTCTGGCTCATTTGCTGGTGCCCTCTTCGTGTGCGTTTCCGGCAGCTTCGCCACCGAACTTTTCGTAGCCCTTGATATCGTAGGTCACCGTGTCGCGCGTGGCCTTGAACCAGCGGCGGCAGCCCTGTGCGTGCAGCCATTGCTCCTTGTGCAACCCGCGCTTGTTCTCGCGCATGAACACGTACTCGCCCCATTCGCGGTCGGTCATGTTCTCGTTGTTCACGGGGCGCACGATGTCGGCTTCACCGCCGCACGAGAACTCGGATTCGGCGCGCGGCCCGCACCACGGACATTCGATCAGCAACATGTTTCTTTCTCCTGTGTCTGTGCGGTAGCGGTCAGTGCGCGACGGCGGCAGCGCCGTGCTCGTCGATCAGGTGGCCCGTGTAGAAACGGTCGAGCGCGAACGGCGCGTTCAGCGGGTGCGGTTCGTCGCAGGCGATCGTGTGCGCGAACACCCAGCCCGAGCCGGGCGTCGCCTTGAAGCCGCCGGTACCCCAGCCGCAGTTGAAATAGAGGCCCTTCACGTCGGTCTTGGTGATGATCGGGCACGCGTCCGGCGACACGTCGACGATGCCGCCCCACTGGCGGTTCATCCGCACGCGCGAGAACACCGGGAACATCTCGACGATCGCCTGCAGCGTGCTTTCGATGATGTGGAAGCTGCCGCGCTGGCCGAAGCCCGTGTACTGGTCGATGCCGGCGCCGATCACGAGGTCGCCCTTGTCGGACTGGCTGATGTACGCGTGCACCGCGTTCGACATGATCACCGAGTTGACGACCGGCTTGATCGGCTCGGACACCAGCGCCTGCAGCGGGTGGCTCTCGATCGGCAGGCGCACGCCGGCCATGTCGGCGAGCGTCGTCGTGTTGCCGGCCGCGACCACCGCAACCTTCTTCGCCTTGATGAAGCCCTTCACCGTGTCGACGCCGACCACCGCGCCGCCTTCGCGGCGAATGCCCGTCACCTGGCAGTTCTGGATGATGTCGACACCCGCGCGATCCGCGCCGCGCGCGAAGCCCCAGGCCACCGCGTCGTGGCGCGCCACGCCCGCGCGGCGCTGGATCGACGCGCCGAGCACCGGGTAGCGGCTGTTCAGGTTGATGGTCGGCTCGATTTCCTTGATCTGCGCGGGCGTCAGGAATTCGGCGTCGACGCCGTTCAGCCGGTTCGCGTTCACGCGGCGCTCGGTGTCACGCACGTCCTGCAGCGTGTGGGCCAGATTCATCACGCCGCGCTGGCTGAACATCACGTTGTAGTTCAGGTCCTGCGACAGCCCTTCCCACAGCTTCATCGCCTTCTCGTACAGCGCGGCCGATTCGTCCCACAGATAATTCGAGCGGACGATCGTCGTGTTGCGCGCGGTGTTGCCGCCGCCGATCCAGCCCTTCTCGAGGATCGCGACGTTCGTGATCCCGTGCTCCTTCGCGAGGTAATACGCGGTCGCGAGGCCGTGGCCGCCGCCGCCGACGATCACGACGTCGTATTCCTTCTTCGGTTCCGGGCTCTTCCACTGCTTTTCCCAGTTCTCGTGATACGAGAGGCCGTTGCGGAACAGGCTGAATATCGAGTAGCGGCTCATGTGAGTGATCCTTCGTTTAGCATTCGATGACGTTCACGGCCAGACCGCCGCGCGACGTTTCCTTGTATTTCGTCTTCATGTCGGCGCCCGTCTCGCGCATCGTCTTGATGACCGAATCGAGCGACACGTAGTGCTGGCCGTTACCCTTGAGCGCCATGCGCGACGCGTTCAGCGCCTTGATCGCGCCCATCGCGTTGCGCTCGATGCACGGGATCTGCACGAGCCCGCCGACCGGGTCGCAGGTCATCCCGAGGTTGTGCTCCATGCCGATCTCGGCCGCGTTCTCGACCTGGTCGGGCGTGCCGCCCATCACCGCGGCGAGCGCGGCCGCGGCCATCGAGCACGCGACGCCCACTTCGCCCTGGCAACCGACTTCCGCGCCGGAGATCGACGCGGTTTCCTTGTAGATGATCCCGATCGCCGCGGCCGTCATCAGGAATTCGACGATGCCGGCTTCGTTCGAGCCCGGCACGAACTTCACGTAGTAGTGCAGCACCGCGGGAATCACGCCGGCCGCGCCGTTGGTCGGCGCGGTGACGACCCGGCCGCCCGCCGCGTTCTCCTCGTTGACGGCCATCGCATACAGGTTGACCCAGTCGAGCATCGACAGCGGGTCGCGCAGCGACTCTTCCGAACGCGCGCGCAGGCGATTGTTCAGCTCGGCCGCGCGGCGCTTCACGCGCATCGGGCCGGGCAGGTCGCCCTCGACCTTGCAGCCGCGCTCGACGCAGGCGGCCATCGTGCGCCAGATCGCGAGCAGCCCGGCGCGCACTTCGTCGGCGGGACGCAGCGCACATTCGTTGCGCATCATCAGCTCGGCGATCGACAGCCCGTGCTCGCGGCACTGGCGCATCAGGTCGTCGCCGGTGCGGAACGGATACGGCACCTCGACCGCCGCACGCACGCCGTTCACGCGATCGCCGTCGCGGTTCACGACGAAGCCGCCGCCGACCGAGTAATACTCTTTCTCGACGAGCAGCTGGCCGTGCTCGTCGAAGGCCTGGAAGCGCATCCCGTTCGGGTGCACGATGCTCGTGCCGCTCATCAGCTTGCGATAGAAGCCGATGTGCTCCTTCTCCTCGAAACGGACGGTCTGCTTGCCGAGCAGCGACAGCGATTTCTCCGCGCGGATCGCGGCGAGCCGCGGCTCGATCAGGTCCGGATCGATCGTGTCGGGCAGGTGGCCCTCGAGACCGAGCAGCACGGCCTTGTCGGTGCCGTGGCCCTTGCCGGTCGCGCCGAGCGAGCCGTATAGTTCGACCCGCACGCGGCGCACGAAACCGAGCAGGTTCGCGTCCTCCACGTGCGACGCGAAGCGGCACGCGGCGATCATCGGGCCGACCGTATGCGAACTGGACGGGCCGATGCCGATCTTGAACAGGTCGAAGACGCTGACGTTCATTGGCTTCCTCTGGGTGGCACACACGTGAAATGACGTTGGCGCCAGTACATCAAAGCGTAAAATCGGCCGATAGAACAAAAACGGCATCGGCGTGGGATACCGCCGCCAAGCGCCCTGCCGGCAGGCCCGAAAGTGCGTTTTGGCGATGGTTCGCGACGGAAAACCACAAGTCGTGCCGGAACCGATCAGCGACGCTGGCTACATCCGCCCCGCCCGGCCGCCGTACCCGCATGACCCGTATCAACAGACTGAGTGAGACCGCCCGCCCGGCGTGAAGAGACTGGCCGCGATGACAACCGACGTACCCGCTTCCCCCCTCGCAGAACCCACGCCGCGGCGTATCCGCTTCGGCATCGTGCTGCTGCCGAACTTCACGCTGACGGCCTTCTCCGGCTTCGTCGACATGCTGCGGCTGTCGGCGGACGACGGCGACTACAGCAAGCCCGTGCGCTGCGCGTGGAGCGTGATCGGCGAGACCCTCGCGCCGGTGCGCGCGAGCTGCGGGATCCAGATCACGCCGTGGGAAACGTTCGACGCGGCCGAGCCGTTCGACTATGTGGTGGTGGTCGGCGGGCTGCTGCATTCGGGGCCGCAGGCGGGCCCCGAGACACTCGACTTCATCCGCCGCGCGGCGGCGGGCGGCGCGACGGTCGTCGGCATCTGCACCGGCGTGTTCACGCTGATGCGCGCAGGCGTGCTCGACGGCTACCGCACCTGCGTGAGCTGGTTCCACTATTGGGATTTCATCGAGCGCTTTCCGGCTGCCGATCCCGACCTGCTGATCGCCGACCGGCTGTTCGTGATCGACCGGCGCCGCATCACCTGCTCGGGCGGCCGCGCGTCGATCGACGTCGCCGCCGCGATCCTGCTGCGCCACTTCGATCACGCGACCGTGCAGAAGGCGCTGCGCATCCTGCTGGTCGGCGAGATGCAGAAAGGCAACGCGCCGCAGCCGCATCCGCCGGGCCTCGAGCCGGCGACGCACCCGAAGGTCAAGCGCGCGATTCTCCTGATGGAACAGCATGTCGGGCGGGCGCTGTCGCTCGACGAACTCGCGAGCAAGCTCGATTTGTCGACGCGGCAGCTCGAGCGGCTGTTCAAGGCGGAGACGGGCAAGAGCCCGCAGGCGTTCGCGAAGCAGGTGCGGCTGCGCACGGCCGCGTGGCTGCTGACGAGCTCGGACCGCACGGTGGCCGATATCGCGTCGAGCTGCGGATTCGCGGATGCATCGCACCTCGGGCGCGAATTTCGCAAGCAGTTCGGCGTGCCGCCGGCGACGTATCGGGAACGGGGCGGGGAAGTGGCGGAAGCCGGCGCGGTAATCGCGGCGGATCCCATCGAGGACATCGCCGACTGACGGCGACGGGCCCCCGCTCCTTTACCAACCGATTGCGACACGACACTCGAACGCAGCGGTTTCGACTCAATTGGAACCGGTTCCAGTCAATTTAACCGACGTTGCGCTCCGTTAACCGAGGGTTATCCCGGATGCTGCCATTCATTCAAATTTGTATGATGACCACATAACCTTACAAGCCAGAGCACCATGTTCGAGAAAATTCCCGCCCGTGCGATGAGCGACCATGTCGCGCAGCAACTGCTCAAGCAGATCGAAGTCGGCAGTTTCTCCGCCACCGGCAAGCTGCCCACGGAGGCCGTGCTCGCGCAGGAATTCGGCGTGAGCCGCACGGTGATTCGCGAGGCGATCTCGCGGCTGAAGAACGAAGGCGTGGTCGAGCCGCGCCAGGGCAGCGGCGTGTACGTGAACCAGCACGGCGCGATCCGGCCGCTGCGGATCGACTACGCGGAGGCCGTCGAAGCCACGTCGCTGCCGCACCTGCTCGCGGTGCGCCGCGCGATCGAGGCCGAGGTCGCCGCCGAAGCCGCGCTGAACCACACCGATGAAGACATGGCCGACATCGACGATGCGCTGCGCAAGATCGACGATGCGGTCGCCGAAGGGCGCGACGGCGTCGCGGAAGACGTCGCGTTCCACCGCACGATCGCGGCCGTCACCGGCAACCCGTATTTCCTGAAGACGCTGCAGTTCCTGAACCAGTACCTCGAAGCCGGCGTGAAGGTCACGCGGCGCAACGAAGCGACGCGCGAGGACTTCTCGCGCCAGGTGCGCGAGGAACACGCGGCGATCGCCGACGCGATCCGCGCGCGCGACCCGATGGCCGCCCGCAACGCGGCACGCACGCACATGTACAACGCCGCCCGCCGCCTCGCGGAAGCCGGTATCTGCTGAACCCGGCGGCCGCCGCGCCGCCCCTCTCCCGAATCGATCAAGGTTGACCATGTCACGAAATGTTGGAGTCATCGGCCTGGGCGCGATGGGCCTCGGCGTCGCCCGCTCGCTGCTGCGCGCCGGCCTGCGCGTGCACGCATGCGACGTGCGCGACACGGTGCTGCAGGCGTTCGCCGCCGAAGGCGGCATCGCCTGCGCGACGCCGGCCGAACTCGGCGCGCAGTGCGACGTCGTCGTCACGCTCGTCGTCAATGCCGCGCAGACCGAAACGGTGCTGTTCGGCGAACACGGCGCGGTCGCGGCGATGAAGCCGGGCGGCGTCGTGATCGCCAGCGCGACCGTCGCGCCCGAATTCGCGGTTACGCTCGGCGCGCGGATCGAGGCGGCCGGCCTGCAGATGCTCGATGCGCCGGTATCCGGCGGCGCCGCGCGCGCGGCCTCCGGCGAGATGACGATGATGACGTCGGGCCCGGCCGCCGCCTATGCGGGCTGCGAGGACGTGCTCGCGGCGATCGCCGGCAAGGTCTATCGCCTCGGCGACGCGCACGGCATCGGCTCGAAAGTGAAGATCATCAACCAGTTGCTGGCCGGCGTGCACATCGCGGCAGCGGCCGAGGCGATGGCGCTCGGCCTGCGCGAAGGCGTCGATGCCGACGCGCTGTACGACGTGATCACGCACAGCGCCGGCAACTCGTGGATGTTCGAGAACCGCGTGCCGCACATCCTGAACGGCGACTACACGCCGCTGTCGGCCGTCGACATCTTCGTGAAGGATCTCGGCCTCGTGCTCGATACGGCCCGCCGCAGCAAGTTCCCGCTGCCGCTGTCGGCCACCGCGCACCAGATGTTCATGAGCGCGTCGAGCGCCGGCCACGGCGGCGAGGACGATTCCGCCGTGATCAAGACTTTCCCCGGCATCACGCTGCCGCCCGCACGCTGATTCGACCGACGTACTTGCCATGACCGCTTCCGCTTCCCGTCCCCTGCTCGGCTGCATCGCCGACGATTTCACCGGCGCGACCGATCTCGCGAACATGCTCGTGAAGAGCGGCATGCGCACCGTGCAGACGATCGGCGTGCCCGCCGACGGCGCCGCAGACACCCCGCTCGACGCCGACGCGATCGTCGTCGCGCTGAAGTCACGCACGATCCCCGCCGCCGACGCCGTCGCGCAATCGCTCGCCGCGTACGAATGGCTGCGCGCGCAAGGCTGCCGGCAGTTCTTCTTCAAGTACTGCTCGACATTCGATTCGACCGACGCGGGCAACATCGGCCCCGTCGCCGATGCGCTGCTCGATGCGGCCGGCGGCAGCTTCACGATCGCCTGCCCGGCGTTCCCCGAGAACGGCCGCACGATCTATCGCGGCCACCTGTTCGTCGGCGACGTGCTGCTGAACGAATCGGGGATGGAGAATCACCCGCTCACGCCGATGAAGGATGCGAACCTCGTACGCGTGCTGCAGCGGCAGACGAAGTCGCCGGTCGGCCTGATCCGCTACGACACGATCGCGCTCGGCGCGGCCGCCGTGCGCACGCGGATCGAGCAACTGCGCGCGGAAGGCGTGCGCTTAGCGATCGCCGACGCGCTGTCGGACCGCGACCTCTACGTGCTCGGCGAAGCGTGCGCGGGCCTGCCGCTCGTCACCGGCGGCTCGGGCATCGCGCTCGGCCTGCCCGCGAATTTCCGTCGCGCGGAGCAACTGCCCGAACGCGACAACGCGGCGTCGCTGCCGCGCATCGAAGGGCTCTCGACGGTGCTCGCCGGCAGCGCGTCGAAGGCCACCAACGCGCAGGTCGCCGCATGGCGCGCCACGCGGCCGAGCTTCCGCATCGATCCGCTCGCGGCATCGCGCGGCGAACCCGTCGTCGAGCAAGCACTCACCTTTGCGCGCTCGCACCTGCCGCAGCCCGTGCTGATCTATGCAACCGCGACGCCCGACGAAGTGAAGGCCGTGCAGCAGGCGCTCGGCGTCGACGCGGCCGGCCATCTCGTCGAAGCCACGCTCGCGGCGATCGCGCGCGGTCTGCGTGATCTCGGCGTGCGCAAGTTCGTGGTCGCCGGCGGCGAAACGTCCGGCGCGGTCGTGCAGGCGCTCGACGTGAAGTCGCTGCAGATCGGCGCGCAGATCGATCCGGGCGTGCCGGCGACGGCCACCATCGACGCGCAGCCGCTCGGCCTCGCGCTGAAGTCCGGCAACTTCGGCGCCACGGACTTTTTCGACAAGGCGCTGCGCGCGCTGGACGGAGCCGCACGATGAGCGACGAAGCGAAACTGCGCGAAGAGATCTGCGTGGTCGGCGCGAGCCTGTATGCGCGCGGCCACGCGGTCGGCAGCGCGGGCAACATCAGCGCGCGCCTCGCCGACGGCTGGCTGATCACGCCGACCGACGCATGCCTCGGCCGGCTCGACCCGAACGACATCGCGAAGGTCGGCCTCGACGGCCAGCCCGTATCGGGCGGCAAGCCGTCGAAGACGCTCGCGCTGCATCGCGGCATCTACGCGCGCAACGTCGAAGCGAATGGCATCGTCCACACGCATTCGACACACCTCGTCGCGCTGACGCTCGCGGGCGTGTGGCGCGACACCGACGTGCTGCCGCCGATCACGCCGTACTACGTGATGAAGGTCGGCCACATCCCGCTGATCCGTTACCGCCGCCCTGGCGACCCGGCCGTCGCGGCCGAAGTCGCGGCGCTCGCCGACCAGGTGCGCGGCGTGCTGCTCGATCGCCTCGGCCCCGTGATGTGGGGGCCGTCGGTGTCGCACGCGTCGTATGCGCTCGAGGAACTCGAGGAAACGGCGCGGCTGTGGCTGATGACGCACCCGAAACCCGAGCCGCTCGACGACGCCGCGCTCGACGAATTGCGCATCAGCTTCGGCGCGCGCTGGTAACAACGCGCCACCCAACGATTCCCATGCCCGCCGTGTGCGCGGGCCCTTCCGTCAGCACACACACGACCGGCGACGTACGCGCCGCCGGCACACGACATCATTGGAGACGACGATGACTGCTCTCGACGCGGCCGCAGGCCGCTCGCCCGCCGCGCCCGCCCATGCCGCGGAACTCGACCGCACCTACAAGAAAGTGTTCTGGCGCATCGTGCCGTTCCTGATGCTCTGCTACGTGGTCGCGTATCTCGACCGCGTGAACGTCGGCTTCGCGAAGCTGCAGATGTCGCAGGATCTCGCGTTCAGCGAAACGGTGTTCGGGCTCGGCGCCGGCATTTTCTTTCTGGGCTATTTTCTGTTCGAACTGCCAAGCAACCTGCTGATGCATCGCATCGGTGCACGCATCTGGATCGCACGGATCATGATCACATGGGGCCTGCTTTCCGCGCTGTTCGCGTTCGTGAAGACGCCGACGCAGTTCTACGTGCTGCGCTTCCTGCTCGGCCTCGCGGAAGCCGGCTTCTATCCGGGCGTGATCCTGTATCTCACGTACTGGTTCCCGTCGCACCGCCGCGCGAAGATCATCGCGGTGTTCATGTCCGCGATTCCCGTGTCGGGCATCTTCGGCAACCCACTGTCGGGCTGGATCATGGAACGCTTCCACGGCGGCTCGGGCTTCCACGGCTGGCAATGGATGTTCATGATCGAAGCCGTGCCGGCCGTGCTGGTCGGCATCGCGACTATCCTGTATCTCGACAACAGCATCCGCAGCGCGAAGTGGCTCGACGAGCGCGAGAAGCAACTGCTGGAGGACGAGATCGCCGCGCAGCCGCAGGAACAGCAGAAGCACGGCCATTCGCTGAAGGCCGTGTTCGCGGACCCGCGCATGTGGTGGATGTCGCTGATCTACTTCGCGTTCGTCACCGGCCAGTACGGGCTCACGTTCTGGATGCCGACGCTCGTCAAGTCGACCGGCATCACCGATACGCTGCAGATCGGCCTGCTGTCGGCCATTCCGTTCCTCGTCGCGATCGTCGTGATGAACCTGTTCGGCCACAGCGCGGACAAGCGCCGCGAACGCCGCTGGCACCTGATCGTGCCGGCGCTGATGGGCGCAATCGGGTTTGCGGTCGCCGCGTCGTACTCGCACAATACGGCGGTGTCGATCGTGTTCCTGTCGCTCGCGGCCGGCGGCGTGCTGACCTGCGCCCCGCTGTTCTGGTCGCTGCCGACCGCGTTCCTCGCAGGCTCCGCGGCCGCGGCCGGGATCGCGATCATCAACTCGGTCGGCAACCTCGCCGGGTTCGCGAGCCCGTACGTGATCGGCTACCTGAAGGATGTCACGCACAGCACCGCGTCCGGCATGTACGTGCTCGCCGCGATGCTCGTGATCGGCGCGATCGCGGTGTGGCTCACGCCCGCGAAACTCGTGAACCGCTGATTCGCCCCACGAACGATCCGGCCGCCATTCGACGCGGGGCGCCGTGCGCCCCGCCCCATTCATTCACAGGACCCGCTGCCATGCCACGCTTCGCCGCCAACCTCTCGATGATGTACACCGAGCACGCGTTCCTCGAACGCTTCGCCGCTGCCGCCTACGACGGCTTCAAGGCCGTCGAGTACCTGTTCCCGTACGACTTCGCCGCCGAGGACATCCGCGCGCGCCTCGACGCGCACCACCTCGAGCAGGCGCTGTTCAACGCGCCGCCCGGCGACTGGGCCGCGGGCGAACGCGGCACCGCGTCGCTGCCGGGCCGCGAGGACGAGTTCCGGCGCGGCATCGACCAGGCGCTCGACTATGCGCGCGTGCTCGGCAACAAGAAGCTGCACGTGATGGCCGGCATGGTGCCGCCGGGCGCCGATCGTGCCCGCCATCGCGACACCTACCTCGCGAACCTGCGGCATGCAACGCAGGCCGCCGCCGCGCACGGCATCACGATCCTGATCGAGCCGATCAACCAACGCGACATGCCCGGCTATTTCCTGAGCCGCCAGGACGACGCGCAGGCGATCTGCGCGGAAGTCGGCGCGCCGAACCTGAAGGTGCAGTTCGACTGCTACCACTGCCAGATCGTCGAAGGCGATCTCGCGATGAAGCTCAAGCGCGATTTCGCGGGCATCGGCCATATCCAGATCGCGGGCGTGCCCGAACGCCACGAGCCGGATATCGGCGAACTCAACTACCCGTATCTGTTCGCGCTGATCGACGCGCTCGGCTACGACGGCTGGATCGGCTGCGAGTACCGCCCGAAGGCCGGCACGTCCGAAGGCCTCGGCTGGCTCAGGCCGTACCTGTAATTCGAGCATTCCTCTGAGGGTAAACAACATGAAAGTACTGATCACCGGCGGCGCCGGCTTTCTCGGCCAGCGTCTCGCACGCAAGCTGCTCGAGCGCGGCGAACTCACCGGCCCCGATGGCCGCAGCGAGAAGATCGACGAGCTGGTGCTGCTCGACGTCGTCGCAGGCAGCGATTTCGGCGACGCACGCGTGACGTCGATCGTCGGCGACATCGCCGATCGCGCGGTGCTCGACCGCGCGATCGACACGCAAACCGGCGCGATCTTCCACCTCGCGGCAATCGTCAGCGGGCAGGCCGAAGCCGATTTCGATCTCGGCATGCGGATCAACCTCGACGCGTCGCGCACGCTGCTCGAAGTGTGCCGCGCGCGTGGCCATCGGCCGCGCGTCGTGTTCACGAGCTCCGTCGCGGTCTATGGCGGCACGCTGCCCGACGTCGTGCAGGACGACACCGCGCTGAACCCGCAATCGTCGTACGGCGCCGAGAAGGCGATCGCCGAGCTGCTGCTGTGCGACTACGCGCGGCGCGGCTTCGTCGACGGCCGCGTGCTGCGGCTGCCGACGATCAGCGTGCGGCCGGGCCGCCCGAACGCGGCTGCGTCGTCGTTCGCGAGCGGCATCATCCGCGAGCCGCTGAACGGCGAGGAAAGCGTGTGCCCGGTGCCGGGTTCGACGCGGCTGTGGCTGCTGTCGCCGCGCGGCGCGATCGAAGCGCTCGTCGCGGGCTGCGAGATCGACAGCGCGAAGCTCGGCAACAAACGGGTGATCAATCTGCCCGGCCTGTCGGTGTCGGTCGACGAAATGATCGCGGCGCTGCGCGAAGTCGCGGGCGACGACGTCGTGAAGCTGATCCGCCATGTGCCGGACGAGCGCGTCGAGAAGATCGTCGGCAGCTGGCCGGGCCGTTGGGATACGTCGCGCGCGGAAGCCCTCGGCTTGAAGGGCGATACGTCGTTCGCGGACGTGATCCGCAGCCATCTCGCCGACGAACGGCGCTGAGTCCCGCGCGGCCCGCCGCGCGGGCGTGGGCTCCCCGGTCGCATCAACGCGGCCGGGCCGATTCCCCGATGGGCAACGACGGGTTTTGCGTCGCGCCTGGCCGCTTCGCCGAACCGGCCGCCCACTGCCATGCCAGCAGGCCCGGCAGATAGAACAGCAGGTCGCGCACGCGGCGGGCGCCGGCCAGCGCGAGACAGGTCGGCGGGTCGAACCCGAGCAGCCCGCCGATCAGCACGAACCCGCCCTCCTGCACGCCGAGCCCGCCCGGCATCAGGAACGCGATGCTGCTCACGAGCTGGATCAGCGCCTCGATCGCGAGCGCCTGCGCGAACGTCGGCTCCGCGCCGAGAAAATACAGCGCGAGCCAGATTTCCAGCGCATAGCCGACGAACTGCAGCGTCTGCCAGATCACGAGATAACGCACGACGATGCCGGTCTTTCTCCAGATCATCCGGATCGACTGATCGGTGCGCGCCGATTCGCCGACCAGCGCCACCACCTTGCCGCTCGTGACGCGGTTGAGCACGCGCATCGCGCGCTCGAACGGCCGCGCATGCTGCACCAGCGCGAACAGCAGCAGCACCGGCACCAGCGCGGCCATGCCGATCGCGAGGTTGCCGGCCACCCGCGCGGCGTCGGACGACACGTGCTCGAGCACGTAGCCGATCGCGACCAGCGCGAACACGAGCTGGCTGATCAGCGTCAGCTGCATGTCGGCGACGAGGCTGGCGACGGCGGTGGCCGGCCGCACGCCCGCCTGCCGCAGCAGGCCGAACGACACGATCTCGCCGCCGATCCGCGCGACCGGCAACAACCCGTTGATCGATTCGCGGATCCACACGAGTTTCAGCATCGTCGCGAACGACGGCCGGCGCGGGCCGCGGATCAGCATCCGCCAGTCCCACGCATTCGCGAGCATCGGCAGGATGTGCGCCAGCGCCGCGAGCAACAGCCCGGCCCCGGCGATCTGCAGGCGATGCAGGATGTCCAGCGGATGCTCGCGCCAGATCAGCCACACGGCGAGCGCCAGCCCGCCCAGCGCCGCCACCCGCCCCACGTGGCGCAGCCGTGCGTCGCCCCGCGCGGCGTTGCGCTCCGTGGCATCGGCAGCGGGGTTCGTTGGGGTCGTCATGATTCGCTCGCGGGCGACAGCAGGCCTTCCCGGTCGACGCGAAAACGCGTGCCGCGCCACACGACATGCGACGAGAAGAAGCTCGACACGAACACGACGAACTGCAGGAGATCGACGAACGGCAGCCACAGCGCGCCGCGCAGGCCGGCGCCGGTCGCCCGGCTCGTGTTCAGCATCAGCAGCGCCCGCGCGGCAAGCGCCGCGACCGCCAGCCCGCATGCGACGGCCGTACCGCCGGAGAACAGCAGCGCCAGCAGCGCGAGCGGCACCGGGTGCATCAGCACCGAGCCGGCGTGACCGAGCCGGTCCGCCGCGCGGATCGTGCAGCTCCAGCGCAATTCGTGTGCGTACAGCTTCGCGAAGGTCTCCTCGACGCACGCATGCCCGACGACGAACGGCGGAATGACGACCTGCGCGCCCACCTGCCGCACCGCCTCGCCCAGCGCATGATCCTCGGCCAGGTGATGCGCGAAACGCGTGAGGCCGCCGATGCGTTCGAGCGTCGCGCGCGTGATCGCAATCGTCTGGCCAAAGCATGGCCGTGCGCGCCCGAGGAAGAGCCCGGTGATCACGCCCGGCAGGAAATGGTAGTTCGTCATCGCGACGGCGACACCGGGCCAGAAGCCCGGCGATGCGATGCCGCGATACACGCTCGTCACGATGCCGACCTCCGGCTGCTGCAGCGCGCCGACGACGGCGCGCAGATAATCGCGCTCGACCCGCACGTCGCTGTCGGCGAGACAGAGCACCGAATACTCCGCGTGTTCGAGCATGTTCACGAGATTGGCGATCTTGCGGTTCGGCCCATAGAGCCGCGCATCGGCGACGACCTTGATGTTCGCGTCGGGGTAGCGCGCCCGCAGCGCCTCGACGGCCACGAGCGCCTTGTCGTTCGCATCGTGCACGCCGAACAGGTGCTGGACCGGCCCCGGATAATTCTGCACGAAGAAGCTTTCGAGATGCTGTACGAGTTGCCACTCGTCGCCGTGCAGCGGCTTCGCGACGGTGACGCCCGGATAGTCGCGCGGCTCGGCCGCCGCCCGGGAAAAGAACCGGCCGACCAGCACGCTGGCCGTGATCGTGTAGGCAATGCCCAGTAACACGCCCAGCCCGCAGACGATCGACATTGCCCCGGCCAGCGCGCGCAGCACATGCAGCAAAACCATGCTTCTCCCCAGTGGTGACCCGTGCGACCACGACACCCGGGAGCCGCCGCGCGCACGCAGGGTCACCCGTGCACGCCGCCGTATCGATTCCCGTGGAGCCGGATATGAAGGACGACCAAGCGACGATACGCGCAATCAGATGACACAACTACCGTGCGACGATCGATTCCTGTCACGCGCACGTAGCCGCAGGCGAGCGCGGCGCGGAACGCGACGTCGGCAAGCTTGCGGGCCGAAAGGATCGCGGTGGCTAACGCGATGGCGACCCAGATACGAAACGTCATCGTGGTGAAAAATGCTTCGGGTACGTGCCATGCAAGCAACGACACCAGCATGAAACACTGGATGAACATGCCGGCCAGCGCGGCGATCAGCAGGTGGGCACGCCATCGCTCGATCGTCGAAGGTGCCATGGTGAAAGAGTCTCCCTGTGCGGACGACCACTATCGATCTGAAAGATTCGAAAGGTCGCGTAGGTCAGGATGAAGAAAGGCGAAAGTCCAGCTGAGAACGATTGTGGCGACGCCTGCTTAACGTTTCGTTAAGAAAGCGAACGTAGAATCCGCTCGACCGATATCGTCCCCGTCGTCCGCAGGAGTCTCCATGTCCACGCCCGCCCGATATGACACCGTCGCGCGCTTGCTTCACTGGCTGATCGTCGCGCTGGTCATCGCGCAATATGCGATCGGCTGGACGATGCCCGACGTGATCGTCGCGCTGGTCATCGCGCAATATGCGATCGGCTGGACGATGCCCGACGTGCATCGCGACACGCAGCCCATCGGCCTGATCGCCGCGCACCTCCTCGTGGGCACCGCGCTGCTCGCGGCGATGGCTTGCCGCGTGCTATGGCGCGTGACGCATCGCCCGCCCGCGAGTGACCTGCCGCCCGCGATGCGCGCACTGTCGGGCGCGACGCATTTCGCGCTCTACGCGCTGCTGATCGCGGTGCCGCTGCTCGGCTGGATCAACGCGTCGTCGCGCGCATGGAGCGTGACGTTGCTCGGGATCGTGCCGTTGCCCGCGCTGTCGGCGGCCGGCTCCGCGTTCGGCCACGCGATGGGCGACGTGCACGGCATCCTCGCGTGGGCACTGTTCGTCGGCATTTGCCTGCACGTGGCGGCCGCGCTCGCGCACCGCTTCGTGCTGCGCGATCAGGTCATGCAGCGAATGATGCCCTGGTGATCGTCATGCCGGCGGCACCGCATGCCATCGCGCGCGTGAGCCGGATTGCAGCCGATACCGCGACCGTCTTTGTTCCGGTTCATCGCACGACCGACCGGCCGCTCATCGCACGCGGCCGATGAGATGATCGCGCCGCCGCGCGAAGCGGCGCGCGATGACCGGCGGCGCGGCCGGCGCCCTTCTGCCGCGTCGAGCGGCACGAAGGGCTGCCGTACGGCCGTGTCGCGAACACGACGGCCTGAAGTCGCACAAGACCATGTCGACACCTAGTTGCTGGTCTGCGCCGGCATACCGGCGGCCGGCGCGTGCGCGGCGGCGGCCGCCATCCGGGCCCGGTCCTGCTCGGCAAGCTTCGCTTCCGCCGCCTGGATGTCCGCCGGATACTCGCCGTCGTCCCCCTTTGCCGGGTCGTACCCGGCCGCTTCCAGGCGGATCAATTCGTCGCGAACCTGGGCACGCGTGAGCGGCGCGGCCGATTGCGCGAAGGCCGACTGACCGACGATCGCGCCGATCATCATCAGTACTGCGATATATGTTTTCATCATGAACTCCTTCAATGTTCCGTATCGATCAACCGTGTTGAATGCCTCGAATGCCTGACCTGCGAACGCAGGCGGCTGCGTCAGCTTCCGAAATAGATCGCGCAGAAGCTCGCGGGGCCGACGCATGCGGTGGAACCCTGGCGCGGCGACATCGTCGCCGGCCTGCCCGCTTCGGATGACGCGGCCGGATCGCTGCCGACCGCCGTGCTGGCCTGATGCGCCGGCATCTGTTCGACCTGCCGCTGGAACAGCGGGCTCACGTCCGGATACGACGTATCGGTCACGAAGCGCAGCCCGTTGTTTTCGGCGTCGATCAGTTCCTGCCTGACCTGCGCGCGCGTCAGTGCCTGT
This sequence comes from Burkholderia sp. AU45274, assembly GCF_030482505.1. Lineage (NCBI taxonomy): Bacteria > Pseudomonadati > Pseudomonadota > Betaproteobacteria > Burkholderiales > Burkholderiaceae > Burkholderia > Burkholderia sp. AU45274. Next base: position 300,101 of record NZ_JAUJQE010000006.1, read on the forward strand.
GCCGACGCTTGCGTCGCGATACCCGCGAGAGAAATCGCCGCCACCGCGGCGGCCACCAGCCAATGCGTGTTCATGTTCCACTCCTTGAGAAGTCAACGAGACGACGTGCTACACCCGTATGACGACGGAGCGCGTGCGTTTATTCCCGCGCGTCGCGCAACCCGGATCACGCGGCTTCTCGAGCGCCGGGCGCGCCCGGCGCGGACGTTCATGCAACTGTCATTCTTTCGTCAGCCGGCGTAACCTGACGTAACGCAGCGCCCGCCGCGCTTCGGGCAGACTGACGTCACCCCTTACGGATCGCCCTTCGATCGATCATGTCCGTCGCCTACGACTATGCAGCCGGCCTGCTGCGCACGCTGTTCGACCGCCATATCGACGGCGGCGCGGTGCTCGACACGGCCGTGTTTCCCGACACCGAGCGTTTCGTCCGTGCCTGGACCGACATCCAGGCAGAGGCATTCGCCGTGGCGCACGACATGCCGCGCATCCCGCGCTTTCACGAGATCATGCGCGAGCAGTACGACATCTCGGCCAACGATGCACGCGACTGGCGGATGTTCATCATGCAGGCATACGGCCAGCCGTTCCCGCGCAACCTGTCGCGCTGCCCGACCGTCGCGTCGATCGTCGCGGCATCGCCGGACGTGCTGTCCGCATCGCTGTCGTTCCTCGCACCCGGCAAGCACATTCCCCCGCATCGCGGGCCGTTTCGCGGCATCCTGCGCGGCTATCTGGTGCTGTCGATGCCGAAGCGCGCGGACGGCACGCCGGCCGCCGTGCTGAAAGTCGACGGCCACGAATACCGGCTCGAGGAAGGGCGTTTCCTGCTGTGGGACGACACGTTCATGCACGAGGTGTGGAACGACAGCGACGCGGTGCGGATCGTGCTGCTGCTCGATATCCGCCGGCGCGGGATGCCGCGCCTGCTCACGTGGCTGTCGAATGCGGTGATCGGTGTCGTGCGAATCGGGATCAGGATGCGCGGGCGGTCGATTCCGGTTTAGCGCGTGTGAGCGGCGTGGCTTCCCGTCACGCCATGCGCGGCGAATCGTCCTGTGCCAGTTCCGTCAGGATCGACGTCAGCGCGCGAATCTTGGGCTGCATCGCACGCGGCGACGGGTACACGAGGAAATAGCCGAGACCGTTGTCCGCGACGTCGCCAAACGGGGCAACCAGCGACCCGGCGGCAAGCCGGTCCCGGGCCATGCGCGGGTCACCGATCGCCACGCCGTGCCCCTGCTCGGCGGCGGTGAGCGTCAGCTCGAGCGTGTCCAGTACGAGCCCGGCTTCCGGGTCGACCTGCGTCGCGCCGACGGCCGCGAGCCAGCAGCGCCACTCGTCGTGCCCGGGGGCGGGATGAAGCAACGTGGCCTGCGCAAGATCGGCGATCGATCTCAATGAAGCGGCCAGCGTGCCGGTACACATCGGTGTCAGCCGCTCTGCAAAGAGCGGAACCGACACCATGCCGGCCCAGTGCCCGGCGCCTCGTACGACGATCGCGTCGACGTCGGTTCCGGCGAAATCCGGCGTGTCGTCCGCCGACGTCTGGATCCGCAGCTCGGTCTGCGGGAGTGCGCGATTGATCGCCGGGAGACGCGGCAGCAGCCAGCGGATCGCGAAGGTCGACGGCAACCGCAGCGTGAGAACCGGCGCGACGTCGCCATGCGCCTCCGCGTGGCGTGCCAGTTGCGTCAGGACGTCGACGGCCACCGTCAGCAACGCGCCGCCTTCCGCAGTCAGTGTCAGCCCCGACGCATGACGCACGAACAGCGCACACCCGTAATGCACTTCCAGTTGCTGCACCTGACGGCTCACCGCACCCTGGGTCCGGCACAGATGATCGGCGGCCCGGCTGAAGCTGCCGAGTTCGGCCGCGGCAACGAAGGCCTGGAACGCCGTCAATGGCGGCAGGGTTCGCGTGAGTTCGGCCAGCGGGTATGCACGGGCCGCATGCCCGGGTTGCGGATTTTTCGATTGTTCGGACATCTGTGCATCGCTATCGTGGTTGCGCCGGGTCCGCCTCACCTGTCGCGGCCCGGCTCGTCAACAACCAGCGGAGAAAGAGAATGGACCCATCGTCGAAGGCACTATACACGCGGCAGGTCGACACCTACCTGAAGGCGCTCGAGCGCGGCGACGTCGCCGCGATCTGCGCATTGTTCACGCCGGATGCGCGGATTTTTTCGCCGTTTCTCGGCTGGATGCAGCCGACACCGTTCTTCGACAAGGTCGTTTCGGCATCCGGACAAAGCCGCATCACGGCGATCGACATCTGTGTCAGCGCGACCGGCGCACGACGAGCAACCGGTTACTTCGTGTATGACTGGGGGCTGAAGGACGGCTCGGCGGTGCAGTTCGAATGTGTCGATGTGTTCGAATTCGACGAAAGCGGACGCGTCGAGCGCATGGTCATCGTCTATGACACGCATCCGGTCAGGGCGGCGGTGGGTGACAAGTACGCGTGACCGAAGCGCCCGACGGGGCGACCCCGCAAGACCCAACCGATGCGGGATCCAGCCCCGTCGTGCCCGCTGGATCGCCTAAACTACAGACCGTCCCCTCCGCGAGGCTCCTGCCAGCCACCGCCATGGCGCACCTCTTCTTCGCCGCCTCGATCCAGCGGCATATCGAAACGCCCGAGCGCGAAATCGACGCCCACTCGGTCGGCGAAGCATTCGACACCGTTTTCGGCGAGCAGCCGCGGCTGCGCGGCTACATCCTCGACGACCAGGGTGCGCTGCGCAAACACCTGTCGGTATTCATCGACGGCCAGCCGATCCGCGACCGGCAACACCTGTCCGATGTGCTCGGCGACGCCAGCCGGGTCTATGTCGTGCAGGCGTTGACGGGCGGATAAGGGGACATATGCACAAGCGCCGGCCGCGCACCCCAACGTCAAGCCGGGCATCCGGAGGCATCGCAAATGAACGATCGACTGCTCGTCGCCACCCGCAAGGGCCTGTTCGTCCTGCAGGCCGACGGCCACGGCGGCTGGACGCTCGGTGAGCCGCACTTCGCCGGCGAGCCGGTCAGCATGGCGCTCGCCGACCCGCGCGACGGCACGCTGTACGCCGCGCTGAACCTCGGCCATTTCGGCGTCAAGCTGCACCGCCAGCGCGCAGGCGCCGCCGACTGGGAGGAATGCGCGGTTCCCGTCTATCCGCCACAGCCCGCCGACGCCCCACCCGCCAGCGCCAGCGTGAATGCCGGCACCGGCGACGACGACGCGCCACCCGGCCCGCCGCAACCGCCATGGACGCTCCAGCAGATCTGGTCGCTCGAAGCCGGCGGCGCCGACGAGCCGGGCGTCCTGTGGGCCGGCACGATTCCCGGTGGCCTGTTCCGCTCCGACGACGGCGGCAGTTCCTGGGTGCTCAACCGGGCACTGTGGGATCGCCCGGAGCGCGCCGAATGGGGCGGCGGCGGATACGATGCGCCGGGCATCCATTCGGTGATGGTCGATCCGCGCGACAGCCGGCACGTGATGGTCGGCATCTCGTGCGGCGGCGTCTGGCAGACAGTCGACGGCGGCGCGACGTGGCGCGTGACCGCGGACGGCATGGAAGCCGACTACATGCCGCCCGAGCGGCGCGGCGAGCCCAACGCGCAGGACCCGCACCGCGTCGTGCAGTGCGCGGCCAACCCGGACGTGCTGTGGACGCAGCATCACTGCGCGATCTTCCGCTCGACCGACGGCGCCGAGCACTGGCGGCGCATCGAGGCGCAGCCTTCGAGCTTCGGCTTCGCGGTAGCCGTGCACCCGCATGAGCCGGACACCGCGTGGTTCGTGCCGGCCGTGAAGGACGCGTGCCGGATTCCGGTGAACGGCCGGTTCGTCGTCACGCGCACGCGCGACGGCGGGCGCAGTTTCGAGCAATTCTCGAACGGGCTGCCGAGTGCGCCGGCGTACGACCTCGTGTATCGGCACGGGCTCGCGATCGATGACACGGGCACGCACCTCGCAATGGGATCGACCACCGGCGGGTTATGGACGTCCGGCGACGGCGGCGAAAACTGGCAACTGGTGTCTGCGCATTTGCCACCGGTTTATTGCGTCAGGTTCGGGTGATGGTGGGTGTGCGAGCGGGTCGGTTCGCATCGGGCCTGCACGGCCCGCTTTACCGCTCAACGCCCGCCCCCATCCGCCCCACCGCCTCCCGCGTCTGCGCAATCTCCGCCTCGAGCCAGTCGAGAAACGACCTGACCTGCGGCTCGCGCTCCCGCCCGGGCCGGCACAGCGCGACAAAACGCGCGCCCTCGATCCGCACCGCCGGCTCGATCGGCGTCAGCGCCCCATGCGCGACATGCTCGGCAGCCAGAACTGAACTGAGCAACGCGATGCCCTGCCCGTGCAGCACCGCCTGCAACGCGTAATGCTCGTCGTCGTAGTGGCGAAACACCGCGCGCTCGAGCCACGCGTCGCGGCCGGCCGCGCGACACCACGACGCCCAGTCGACCGACACCGGCAGCGGCGTATCCCACACGGTCTCGATCAGGTCGAGCGGCTCGTCCGTGCGATGCGCGTCGAACCCGGCGGCCGCATACGCGCCAAAATACTCGTCGATCAGCGCAATCTCGTGCAGCGCCGGAAACGTGCGCGACGTCGCGCGAATCGCGAGATCGATCCGCGCATCGCGTTCGAGATCCGCAAGCGTGTTGCCGGTTTCAACCTTGATGTGCAGTTGCGGATCGACCTGACGAAACCGGCCGAGGCGCGGAATCAGCCACATCGCGGCAAACGCGGGCGTGGTGGTCAGCACGAGCGTGCGCTCGCCGGCCGCCTCGGGCCGCACTGCGTCGAGCCCGCGGCTCAACGCAAGCAGTGCATCGTGACTCGCGTGAAACAGGCGTTCGCCTTCGTCCGTGAGCCGCACGCCGCTCGCACCGCGTTCGAACAGCAGCACGCCGAGCCGGCTTTCGAGCGACTTGATCTGGTGCGACACGGCGGCCGGCGTCACGGACAGTTCGTCCGCGGCGGCCTTGAATGCGCCGAGCCGTGCCGACGACTCGAATACACGCAATGCAGTCAGGGGGATTTTCGAGAACACGGGGCCTCGCGGGCCGGATCGGGCCGGGTTGAATTCAATTGAATCCGGGTGAGATTAGGTGAATTGAAGCGGGCGTGCAACGCGGATAGCCTTGCGGGACGTCGCGGTACGGTGCCGCGGCGAGTGACGTCCCACCGGAGCAACAACGTGCAAGGCCTACCGCGCAGGATCACGCAGGCGGTGCTCTACGAAGCAATCGCGATTTCCTGCATCTCGCCCGTGATCGCGGCGATCTTCAAGCAGGACCTCGTCTATTCGGGCGCGCTGTCGGCAACGATGTCGGCGATCGCGATGCTGTGGAACATGATCTTCAACGCGCTGTTCGAGCGCTGGGAAGCGTCGCGTCGCCAGCCGACACGCACGCTCGGGCGGCGGATCCTGCATGCCACCGGATTCGAAGGCGGGCTGATCTTCATCCTGGTGCCGGTCGTGGCGGGGTGGCTCGACATCTCGTGGCTCGACGCGTTCGTCGTCGACATCGGGCTGTTCGCGTTCTTCTTCTGCTACGCGTTCGTGTTCCAGTGGGCGTTCGATCGGGTGTTCGACGTGCCGGCGACGACGAAGGGGCAATGAGCCGATCGCTCACGTCCCGGCGGCAATTTTCGGCAATTGCCAGCCGAAGCGCACCGCCGCCATCCGCAGCGCAAAGCATGCGGCGCCGCCCAGCACGGCCGCGACGATCGGCGAACAGCCGAGCCGCCGGCACGACACGACGACCACCGCGCCGAGCAGCGCCGCGCTCGCATAAATGTCCGTGACCAGGACGACCGGGATCCGTGCAAGCAGCACATCGCGCACGACACCGCCGCCGCAACCGGTCACGGCGCCCATCAGCGTCGCAATGAACGGGTGAACCCGGAATTCGAGCGCCTTCACCGCGCCAGCGACCGCGAACAACGCAAGGCCGGCCGCATCGAGCGTCGTGAGCAGCGACGGAGAAAACGCGGCGACCCGCTCATGAAACACGAACGCGAACAGGCCTGACGCGAACGCAAGCGCCGGATAGCGCCAGTCGCTCACGGCGCTGGGCGGCCGTGCGCCGATCAGCAGATCGCGGATCACGCCGCCGCCGAGCGCGACGACGAGCGACAGCACCATCACACCGAACAGGTCGAGCCCGGCGCCGATCGCCGCATTGGCACCCTCGACCGCGAACACCGCCGTGCCCGCGAGATCGGCAGCCAGCACCACTTGCTCGATGCGCTTCATGCGCGTGAATGGCCGCAGTGCGGCATCGTCCGGCTGCAGCCTGCGTCGCGACAAGCCGACGCGCCGTTCGGCCTCGACCGCGTGCCGGCTACCTGCCGCCATCCGGGCACCTCAAGCGCACTGCGTATCATTGCCGTCTCCTCGATCGGGATCGGGCAGTCTAGCGCATCGCCCGTCCACTGACGGGCCGAACCTGAAGCCGGAAGCAAAAAGCCGGCGGAAGCAGGATGCGCACCCTGCTTCCACCGGCTCGGAAACATGTCAGGCTTCCAGCCGAAGCCGCGAAGCCCGACGCGTCACGCTCAATGCACGCCGAGATAGGCCTTCACCGCCGGCAGGCCCGGCTTGCCGTCGAGCGTCGTCACGCCGGCGAGCCACTTGTCGAGCGCCTGCGGGTTCGCCTTCAGCCACTCGGCCGCCGCCTTGTTCGGGTCTTCCTTGTTCATGATCGGCATCATCACGTGGTTCTCGATCGACGTCGTGAACTGCAGGTTCGACACGAACTTCGCGACGTTCGGGCAGCGCTGCGAGTAGTCGGGCGGCGTCGCCGTCAGCACCTTCGCTTCGCCGTAGTTCGGGCCGAACACGTCGTCGCCGCCGCTCAGGTAGTCGATCTTCATCTGCACGTTCATCGGATGCGGTTCCCAGCCGAGGAACACGATCCACTGCTTGTCGCGGATCGCGCGATTCACCTCGACCAGCATCCCGGCCTCGCTCGACTCGACCATCTTGAACTTGCCGAGGCCGAACTTGTTGCCGTCGATCATCTTCTTGATCAGCAGGTTGCCGTCGTTGCCCGGTTCGATCCCGTAGATCTTGCCGTTCAGCTTGTCCGCGTACTTCTGAATATCCGCGAACGACTTCAGGCCGCCCTGGTACACGTAGTCGGGCACCGCGAGCGTGTATTTCGCGCCGGTCAGGTTCGGCGTCGACAGCACCTTGATCTGGCCGGCCTTCGTGAACGGCTGGATGATCGGGTCCATCGTCGGCGACCAGTAGCCGAGGAACACGTCGATCTGCTTGCTCTTGATGCCGGCGAACGTGATCGGCACCGACGCGATCGTCTTCGTCGGGCTGTAGCCGAGCCCTTGCAGCATCGTCGATGCGAGGCCCGTGGTCGCCGCGATGTCGGACCAGCCGACGTCCGCGAAGCGCACGTTCTTGCACACGGGCGGATCGGCCGCATACACGGCCGACATCGGCGCGGTTATCCCGATCCCGCACACCGCTGCGATCAATAGGCGCTTCATCTTGCTTCTCCTCAAAGTGATGTCGTTTGCTTGAATGCGGGATCGTTTATTGAAGCCGCGCGCCGCGATCCCGGCGGCGTCGCGGACCATTGGATTAGTCAGCGCCCCGGCAACCGGCGCTCGTAGCTCGGCGCGTGGCCGAACTGCGCACGGTAGGCCTTGCTGAAATGGCAGGGTGAATGAAAGCCGCAGACCGTCGTCACGCGTGCGATCGACGCGTCGGTCGTGCGCAGCAGGTCGCGTGCGCGCTTCAGGCGCAGCGTCAGGTAATAGTGGGTCGGCGACACGTTCAGGTACACCTTGAACATGCGCTGCAGGTGTCGCTGCGACAGCCGCACGAGCCGTGCGAGCTCCTCGAGCGACAGCGGCTCCTCGATGTTCGCCTCCATCAGCCGCACGACCTCGATCAGCTCCGCGCGCGAGAAGCCGACGCGCGCATCGACCGGAATCGGCTGCGTGTCCGTCGAGCTGCGGATGCGCTCCAGGATGAACTGCTCGGACACCTGCGCGGCCAGCTGCTGGCCGAAGCGCATCCCGACGAGGTTCAGCATCAGGTCGAGCGGCGCGGTGCCGCCGGTGCAGGTCAGCCGGTCGCGGTCGACGACGAACAGTTCGTCCGCAAAACCCACTTGCGGAAACTCGGCATGCAGCGAGGACAGGTTCTCCCAGTGCACCGTGCAGCGATAGCCGTCGAGCAGCCCGCTCGACATCAGCGCATACGCGCCCGTGCAGATGCCGCCGAGCGGCAGACCGCGTTCGGCGAGCGCCGCGAGCGTATCGCGCGCGCCTTCGTCGACCACGTCGCGGATGCGGATGCCGCCGCACACGATCATCACGTCGGGCAGGTTCGTGTAGTCGAGCGCCTGCGTGGGCCGTACCGCGATGCCGTTGCTGGCGTGAACCGGACTGCCGTCGAGCGAATAGATCGACCACTGGTAGTGATCGGCGCGCCCGACGTAGTTCGCCATCCGAAGCACTTCGACGGCGCTCGAGAACGCGATCATCGAAAAGTTCGGCAGCGTCAGGAAGCCGAAATGGGCGAGCGATGAAACCGGTGAAACGCAGGCTGCGGGCGCGACAGCGACGGCGGACGTCACATCGGTCTCCTGGCGAGGAGGTTGCAGGGGGCCAGCCCCGCGGCGGAAACCGCGGAAGCCGTTATTCATTCAGGGTGAGCGGCCGGGGATGCCGGCCGCCGGAGGTCAGGCCTGCGCGGGCGCGGCCTTCACGCGAAACAGCTGCTTGAGGCCCGAGAACAGCGGCGCCTTCACGGTGCCCGGCGCACGGCCGAAGCTTTCGGTGATGCGGTCGAGAATGATCGCGAGCAGCACGACCGACAGACCGCTTTCGAAACCGAGGCCGATGTCGAGGCGCTGGATACTGGCGAGCACGTCGTTGCCCAGGCCGCCCGCACCCACCATCGACGCGATGATCACCATCGACAGCGCCATCATGATCGTCTGGTTCACGCCCTGCATGATCGACGGCAGCGCATTCGGGAACTGCACCTTGTACAGCAGTTGCCACGGCGTGCAGCCGAAGGCCTGGCCGGCTTCGACGATCTCGCGGTTCACGTGGCGGATCCCGAGGCTCGTCAGGCGCACCGCCGGCGGCATCGCGAAGATCACCGTCGACAGGATCCCCGGCACGCGGCCGAGACCGAACAGCATCGCGGCCGGAATCAGGTAGACGAACGCGGGCATCGTCTGCATCAGGTCGAGGATCGGGCGCACGATCGCGGCGACCCACTTGCTCTTCGCGGCCCAGATGCCGAGCGGGATGCCGAGCACGAGGCTGATGATCGTCGACGACAGCGTGAGGCCGAGCGTGATGACCGTCTGGTCCCAGAAGCCCGTCGCGAAGATCAGCAACAGCGACAGCGTCGTGAACAGCGCGAAGCGCCAGCCCACCCGCCACAGCCCGACGCCGATGAAGATCGCCATCATCAGCCACATCGGGATCGCCTGCAGGCCGTGCTCGACGAATGCCGCGAGCCCCTCGATCGCCTGGCCGATCGTGTCGAACGTCTTGGCGTCGTGGTCGAGCAGGTAGTGAACGGACTGGTCGACCCAGGTACCGAGCGGAATCATTTCAGACATGGGAACCTCGCGAACGCGTGATGGCCTTCAGGATGAGCGCACGATCGACCGAGCCGCAGTAGCAGCCGTCGTCGTCGACGACCGGCAGTGCATTCGGGCTCGCGACCACACGCGCGACGACATGTTCGAGCGACGCGTCGCGCCGGATGGATTCGATCGGGCTCACGGACGGCGTCGCCTGGCCGATCGCGTCGCGCGTGACGAAGCCGCGGATCTTGCGTTGCGCATCGAGCACGAACGCATAGTCGGCACTGCCGTTCAGCGTCGCCGCGACGTTCGCGGCATCGCACTTCGACACGATCGGCACGGCGCCCGTCTGCATCAGGTCGCCGGCCGTCAGGTAGCGGCTGGTGTCGATGCCGTCGAAGAACGCGCGCACGTAATCGTCGGCCGGGTTCGCGATGATGTCCTGCGGCGTGCCGACCTGAACGAGCCGGCCACCTTCCATGATCGCGATGCGGTTGCCGATGCGCAGCGCTTCTTCCAGATCGTGCGACACGAACATGATCGTGCGGCGTTGTTCCTTCTGCAGCTGCAGCAGCACATCCTGCATTTCCCGGCGCTTGAGCGGATCGAGCGCGGAGAACGCCTCGTCCATGATCATCAGCGACGGGTTCACGGCCAGTGCGCGGGCGAGGCCGACGCGCTGCTGCATCCCGCCCGACAACTCGGACGGCAGCTTGTGCGAGAACGGGGCGAGGCCGACCTGCTCGAGCACTTCCATCGCGCGGCGCTCGCGCTCCTTCTTGCCCATGCCCCCGACTTCGAGTCCGAACGCGGCATTCGACACCACGGTGCGGTGCGGCATCAGCGCGAACGACTGGAACACCATGCTCATGTCCTTGCGGCGCAGCGCGGTCAGCGCCGAGCGACGCGCCGACGCGACGTCGAGCCCGTCGATCATCACCTTGCCGGCGCTGGGATCGACCAGCCGGTTCACGAGGCGGATCAGCGTGGACTTGCCGGAGCCGGACAGGCCCATCAGCACGAAAATTTCGCCTTCCTGCACATCGAAGGAGACGTTGTGCACGCCGACGACCTGGCCGGTGCGCTTGAGCACATCGTCCTTCGTCGCGCCGGCGGCGAGCATGTCGAGCGCCTGCTGCGGGTTGCTTCCAAACACCTTGCACAGACCTTCGACCACGACCTTGGGGGCATCCATCGAAACCTTCTCCTCGTGTAGCGGGGACTCGCGCTTGTCTTAGCGTGCCTACATAGTTGCCAGAAAAAACCCCGACCTGCCGACGAATTACGACAAACGCTTGCGCAAATACGACACGGCTGCCAGCCCCGCCGGGCGGGCCGCGGCACGCGGCGGCCCCCGATTGCGGCGGCGCAATACGCGCACGGCCAGCAACGGCGGGCGTCGCGCGTCGGACTTGTGCGCAGCAACGCGGCGCGGATCGCGTCGCGCGTTGCGCCAATTCGCATCGGGCACGCGTCGCTTTACGACAATTTCACGTCCGATCACGCGTCGATCTGCTCAGACGAAAGCGCATCGTCTCCACCGATAAAAAGCATGACCGTGCAAAAAGCCGCGTGGCGACACCGGACGGTGCACGCCGCGATACCGCGCCAACCCGGAAAATCCCCGACAGCCGCTGTGATACATTCCCCGCCAACAGGCTGACCGCGACACAGGCCATCACGCGGCCGCCGTGGTCAGCAGCGCATGCCGGTTCGCCTGCCGGCCATGCCGATACCGCCTCGACCGGCAAACATCCGATCGCAGGCCGATAACGATACGAGAGAGGGAGCAAGGCGAGATGAACTGGGCTTTTACCGCAATCGGCTTCATCGTGGGCGGGATTGCCGCATTGATCGGGGATGTCTCCGCCATTACCGGCGCAGTGCTCGGCGCCGCGATCGGGTTCTGCCTCGACAACACGCTGCAACAGCGCAAGCGCAAGAACAAAGGCACGGCCCCCGATGCGTTCGCGATGCAGGCACCGCCCGCCCAGCCGCTGGTTCCCCTGGCCGAGCGCGTCGCGCGCCTCGAAGCAACCGTCGAGACGCTGACGCGCGAAGTCGCATCGCTGCGCGGCCAGCTGGCCGGTGCGAAAGCCGGCTCGGCCGCGAGCGGCGCGACGGTGCACACGCCCTCCGGCACCGCCTCCGCCACCCCATCCGCACCCGTCCCGCCTTCGGCCGCCCTGCCGCCGCGCCCGCCTGCCCAGCCGGCCGCCGCACGCGCGGACGCACCGGCGTCCGCATCGGCCCCCGCTCCCACCCTCGTTCGCGCCGCCACGCCGGCACCGACACCGGCCGCCGCGATCCGCGCGAGCGAAACGCGTGCCGCCCCGGCGCCCGCACCGTCGGCGCCTCCCGCGCCGCCCAAACCGCGCGAGCCCGACCTCGTCGAGCGCGCATTCCGCGCCGCACGCGACTGGCTGCTCGGCGGCAACACGGTCGTGCGCGTCGGGATCATCGTGCTGTTCTTCGGCGTCGCGTTCCTGCTCAAGTACGCGGCCGACAACCACATGCTGCCGATCGAATTCCGCCTCGCCGGCACCGCGCTCGCCGCGGCCGCGCTGCTCGCGATCGGCTGGCGCGTGCGCGCGCGCCGTTCGGCGTACGGGCTCGTGCTGCAGGGCGGCGGCGTCGGCATCCTGTACCTGACGATCTTCGCCGCGACCAAGCTTTACGCGCTGCTGCCCGTCGGCGCAGCGTTCCCGCTGATGGTGGCCGTGTGCGCGCTGAGCGCGTTCCTCGCGGTGCGGCAGAACGCGCTGCCGCTCGCATTCATGGGCACCGCGGGCGGCTTTCTCGCGCCGGTGCTGCTGTCGACCGGCCAGGGCAACCATGTCGCGCTGTTCAGCTACTACGCGCTGCTGAACGCGGGCATCTTCGCGATCGCGTGGTTCAAGGCCTGGCGTCCGCTGAACCTGCTCGGCTTCGTCTTCACGTTCACGATCGGCTCCGCGTGGGGCGTGACGGCCTACCGCCCCGCGCTGTTCGCGAGCACCGAGCCGTTCCTCATCCTGTTCTTCCTGATGTACGTCGGCATCGCGCTGCTGTATGCGGTGAAGCGCGAACTCGCGCTGCGGCACTACGTGGACGGCACGCTCGTGTTCGGCACGCCGATCGTCGCGACCGCGCTGCAGGCGTCGCTCGTGAAGGACATGCCGTTCGGGCTCGCGTGGAGCGCCGTCGCGCTGTCGGCGTTCTACGTCGTGGTCACCGCGTGGCTCGCGCGGCGCCGCGACCGCCTCGCGCTGCTGTTCGAATCCACGCTCGCGCTCGCGGTGATCTTCGCGACGCTGGCCGTGCCGCTCGCGTTCTCCGGTCCGACGACCAGCGCCGCGTGGGCGATCGAAGGCGCGGCCGTCGTCTGGCTCGGCGTGCGCGAGAAGCGCATGCTGCGGTTCGGCTTCGGGCTGCTGATGCAGGTTGCCGCGGCCGGCGCGTTCTTCACGAGCCTGCTCGGGCCGGCCGACGCCACCGCGTTGCCGGTGCTCAACAGCCCGTATATCGCGATGCTGCTGATCGCGCTCGCCGGCCTGTTCACCGGCTGGTGGCTGCACGGGCGCGGCGAAGCCCGCGCGTGGCATGCGTGGATGCCCGAGATCGGCGCCGCGGCCGCCGCATGGGGGCTGCTGTGGTGGGTGAGCGGCGGCCTGCACGAGATCCTCGTCTACGCGAGCCGTCACGTCGACCTGCATGCCGACCGCTTCGTCGTCGATTCGACCGCGCTGTTCGCGGCCGGCACCGCGTGGCTCGCCCACGTCGCCCGCCGCCGGCTGGCGTGGCCGCTCGCCGAATGGCCCGCGCTCGCGCTGACGCCGGTGCTGGCGCTGCTCGCGCTGCGCGTGTTCGATGCGCACGAAGCGCCGCTGTCGGGGATGGGCGCGTTCGCGTGGCCCGTCGCCGTCGGCGCAGGCCTTGCGCTGCTGTGGCGCCAGTCGCGCGGCACGGCAGGCGCCGATTCCGCGCCAGGCTCGGCGCGCGCCGTCGCGCCATCTCTCTCCGCAGCCATCATCGCGCCGCTGCATACGCTGATGTTCTGGACCGTGTGCGGGCTGCTGTCGCTCGAAGGCTTCTGGCGCCTGCGTGCGTACGTGCCCGAAGGCGCGTGGAGCTGGAGCGCGTGGGCCTACGGTTTCGGCGCGCTGCTCCTGCTCGTGTCGGGCCCCGGCTCGCGGCTGCGCTGGCCCGTCGCGGCGTTTCCGCGCGCGTACCAGGTGTGGGGTGCGGCGCCGCTCGCGGCCTTGCTGTGGCTGTGGAGCATTGCCAGCGTGATCAGCGACGGCAACGCGGCGCCGCTCTTCTGGCTGCCGCTGCTCAACCCGCTCGACATCGCGCAGTGCCTGGTGTTCATTGCATTCGCCGTGTGGCTGCGCCGGCTGAAGACGCTCGGCATCGCGTGGCATCCGCGCGTCGTCGACTACGTGGCCATCGCCACCGTGTTCCTGTGGTTCAACGCACTGATGCTGCGCACGCTGCATCAGCGCTTCCACCTGGCCTACGACATCGACACCGTGCTGTCGTCGTTCGGCATCCAGCAGGTGTTCATGGTCGGCTGGAGCCTGTTTGCGTTCGCCGGGATGTGGCTGACGCGTCGCGACGGCATCGCCCGCGTGTGCGCGCTCGCGTCGCTGCCGCTGATCGTCGTGATGTGGGGGTGGACCTTCTACGCAAACTTCACGCAGGACGGCGGAAGCTGGGCGCGCGTGCCGCTCTTCAACCCGCTCGACCTCGTGCTCGCGGTGGTCTACGCACTCGCTGCGTCGTGGTTCGTGCGCGCACGCAAGCTCGGCTGGTCGTTCGGCAAGTATCGCGTCGAGCTGCTGAGCGCGGCCGGCGCGACCGCGTTCCTGTGGCTGAACGCGATCCTGTTGCGCACGCTGCATCACTGGGCCGGCGTGCCGTACGAACTCGGCGCGATGGCGGAATCGACGCTCGTGCAGGCATCGGTATCCGTGTACTGGACGCTCTGCGCGCTCGCGATCACGATCTGGGCCACGCGCCGCGGGCTGCGTCCGCTGTGGTTCGTCGGCGCCGCGCTGCTCGCGCTCACGGTCGTCAAGCTGTTCCTGTTCGACCTGTCGCACGTGACCGGCATCGAGCGCATCGTGTCGTTCATCGGCATCGGCGTGCTGCTGCTGTTGATCGGGTATTTCTCGCCGCTGCCGCCGAAGGCCGCCGCGCAGCAGGACGACACGCCATGAAACGACTCGCCGCCCTGCTCGGACTGAGCCTGCTCGCGTCGTTCGCGGCGGCCGACGGGCGCGTCGCGCAGCGCTTCTCGCTCGACCTCGACGGCACCGCCGCGTATTACCAGCTCACCGTGCCGCAGCCTGTCTACGCGGCGAGCCGGCGCGACGACCTCGGTGACGTGCGCATCTTCAACGGCGCGGGCGAGCCCGTGCCGTATTCGCTCGACGCGCCCGCGGCGGCCGCGCCCGCCGTCCCGCCGAAGCGCACGCCGGTGCACTGGTTTGCGCTGCCGCCCGCCCACGCCGACAACGGCAATGCGCCGCTCGGCGTGACGGTCGGCCCCGACGGCGCGCTGCGCGCGGGCGTCGCCGCACCGGTGCGCGCGAAGCACGGCGCGGATCTCGTCGACCTGTCGCATGCGGACGGCGAGATCGACGCGCTGCTCGTGCACGTGAGCGACGACAGCTACCAGGGGCGTGTCGCCGTCGAAGCCAGCGACGACCTGCGCAGTTGGCGGCCGCTCGGCAGCACGCAACTGCTGAAGGTGGGCCACGGCGACGCGATGCTGGTGCAGGAACGCATCGCGCTCGAAGGCGCGGCGCCGCGCTACCTGCGGCTCGACTGGCTCGACGGCGCACCCGCGATCGCGTCGATCGACGTCGAGACGCACCCACGCGATGCACGCGGGACCGACACCGCCTCCGTGCCGCGCCAATGGCGCGACGCCGTGCGCATGCGGGCCGGCGCCACGCCAGGCGAGTATCTGTTCGACACCGACGGCGCGTATCCGGTCGACCGCGTGCGCATCGACCTGCCGCAGCCGAACACCGTCGCACGCGCGACGCTGCAGAGCCGCGCCGACCCGCAGGCGCCGTGGCGCGACGTCGCGGGCGCCGTGCTGTTCCGGCTGCAGGGCAAGGCCGGCGAACAGCGCAATCCGCCGCTCGAATTCGCGGCGAATACGGATCGCGCGTGGCGGATCGTCGTCGACATGCGCAATGGCGGATTCGGCGGCGGCCAGCCGGCCGTCGCGATCGGCTGGCATCCGGCCGCGCTGACGTTCGTCGCGCGCGGCACGCCGCCGTTTACGCTCGGCGTCGGCGACGCGTCGCTCGTGTCGTCGGCCGTGAGCCGCGACGCATTGCTGGTGGGCATGGCGCCCGAAGTGCGGCCCGCGCGGGTCGGCGCGGTGCTGCCGGTGTCGGCAGTCGCGCCGGCGTCAGCCGCCGATCCGGATGCACCGCGCCGCTATGTGCTGTGGGGCGCGCTGGTCGTCGCGGTCGGCGTGCTCGGCACGATTGCGTGGCGCCTCGCGAAAAGTGGCGGCGATACGCACGGCCGCGACGGGTGACGCCGCGCAGTCATGCGCACCACCCGTCTTTACGCGCCGTTTATCTCGCGTGCCGGTTTCTTTCGACGGTCGCAATGCATAACTGCGTACAGTCGTCGCATCGGAACCACGATGCGACGACATGCAGGAAACCTATCCATCGTATGACCGGCCGCTGCCCCGCACGCGCGTGCGCCCGGCCCTGCGGCTGAAGCGGCTTCTGCTGCTCTTCCCGATCGTGCTGCCGCTGTCGATCGCATTGCCCGCGCATGCCGACGACACGCCAGCGGCGCCGGCCAGCGCAGCCAGCACGACCGAACCCTCGCTTCCCCCGACCCTCGACACGATCGTCACCGCGCTGCGCAACCGCTTTCACCTCGCGTACGCCGACGCGCGCACGATCGCGCGCGCGGTGCAGACCGAATCGGATCGCTATGGGCTTGCTCCGGCACTGCTGCTCGCGATCATCGCGGTCGAGTCGGGCTTCGATCGCCACGCGGTCAGTGTCGCCGGCGCGCGCGGGTTGATGCAGGTGATGCCCACCGCCCATCGCGATCTCGTCGCGCATGTGAAGGATCTCTCCGATCCGGCTACCAACGTGCGGATCGGCGCGGCGATCTTCCGCGGCTATCTCGACGATGCGGATGGCGACGTCGAAACCGCGCTCGTGCGCTACAACGGCGGCACGAAGCGCTATGCGCAGCGGGTCGCGCTGCGCGTGCAGCAATTCGATGCGCAGCTGCGCCGTTCGAACGGCGCGGCGAGCGACGCGCTGCGGACGGCCGCGAATCCCTGAGCGCGTCGCTACCGCGCACCGTCGAGCCGGTAGCCGACGCCCGTCTCCGTGACGATGTACGCGGGCCGCCGCGGATCGCATTCCAGCTTGCGCCGCAGGTGGCCGACATACACGCGCAGGTAGTGCGCATCCTTGCCGTGCGCCGCGCCCCATACTTCACTCAGCAGGCGGTCGTGCGTCAGTAGCCGGCCCGCGTGATGCGCGAGCGCGGCCAGCAGCCGGAATTCGATCGGGCTCAGATGCACGCGCGCCCCGCCGCGCAACACCTGGCGACCGCCGAGATCGACGGTCACGTCGCCGAAGCGGACGCACGCCGCATCGATGCGCCCGCCGCCGGCTTGCCGCCGCAGGTGCGCACGAATCCGCGCGATCAACTCGGCGGCGCCGAACGGCTTGGTCAGGTAGTCGTCCGCGCCCGCGTCGAGCGCCGCCACCTTGTCGCGTTCCGCGCTCAGTGCCGACAGCACGATCAGCGGCGCGGCCGAGTACGCACGCAGCACATGGATCAGGTCGGTGCCGCCGATGTCGCGCAGGTTCGTGTCCGCGACGATCAGGTCGGGACGTCGCGCGCCGACGGCCGCCACGCCCGCCGCTCCGGTCGCGGCCTCGAAGACGTGCATGTGCTCGGCCTTCAGCGCGACACGGACGAAATGCCGGATGAACCTGTCTTCGTCGACGATCACGATGACGACGCTCGGTTCGCTCATGCGGCAGCACCTTCGTCCGGTGCATTGTGCGCGCCCATGCTCAGGCCCATCCGCATGCCACCAGCACCACGTCGATCAGCTTGATGAACGGGAACGGCAACAGCACGCCACCGAGTCCATACAGCAACAGGTTCCTGCGCAGCAGCGGCGCGGCGCCGAGCGGGCGATAGCGCACGCCCTTCAGCGCGAGCGGGATCAGCGCGACGATGATCAGTGCGTTGAAGATCACCGCCGACAGGATCGCCGACGCCGGCGACGCGAGGTGCATCACATCGAGGACGCGCAGTTGCGGATACGTCGTCGCGAACGCGGCCGGGATGATCGCGAAATACTTCGCGACGTCGTTCGCGATCGAGAACGTCGTCAGCGACCCGCGCGTCATCAGCATCTGCTTGCCGATCTCGACGATCTCGATCAGCTTCGTCGGGTTCGAGTCGAGGTCAACCATGTTGCCGGCTTCCTTCGCCGCCTGCGTGCCGGTATTCATCGCCACGGCGACGTCGGCCTGCGCGAGCGCCGGTGCATCGTTGGTGCCGTCGCCCGTCATCGCAACCAGACGGCCCGCCGCCTGATGCTCGCGGATCGTCGCGAGCTTGGTTTCCGGCGTCGCTTCCGCGAGGAAATCGTCGACGCCCGCTTCCGCCGCGATCGCCGCGGCCGTCAGCCGGTTGTCGCCCGTCACCATCACGGTCTTGATGCCCATCTTGCGCAGTTCCGCGAAGCGCTCCTTGATGCCGCCCTTCACGATGTCCTTCAGCTCGATCACGCCGAGCACGCGGGCAACGCCGTCGACGCGCTCCGCCACCGCGAGCGGCGTGCTGCCGCGACGCGCGATGTCGGTCACGACGGCCTCGACTTCGCGGGTGACGCGGCCGCCGTAGGACTCGACGTAGTGCTTGATCGCATCCGCGGCGCCTTTGCGGATCTCGCGGCCCGGGAGGTCGACGCCGCTCATCCGCGTCTGCGCGCTGAACGACAGGAACACCGGGTGCAGTGCCTGCATGTCGCGCTCGCGCAGGTTGAAACGCTGCTTCGCGAGCACGACGATGCTGCGGCCTTCCGGCGTTTCGTCGGCAAGCGACGACAGCTGCGCGGCATCGGCCAGCGCTTCCTCGGTCACGAACGGCGCGGGCACGAACGCCGACGCCTGGCGGTTGCCGAGCGTGATCGTGCCGGTCTTGTCGAGCAGCAGCACGTCGACGTCGCCGGCGGCTTCCACCGCGCGGCCCGACGTCGCGATCACGTTCGCCTGCATCATCCGGCTCATCCCGGCCACGCCGATCGCGGACAAGAGGCCACCGATCGTCGTCGGGATCAGGCACACGAGCAGCGCAACCAGTGCGGTGATCGTCACGACATGGCCGGCCTTCATCGCCTCGACCGCGAACGTCGAGAACGGCAGCAACGTGGCGGTGGCGAGCAGCATCACGATCGTCAAGGCAACGAGCAGGATCGTCAGCGCGATCTCGTTCGGCGTCTTCTTGCGCTTCGCACCCTCGACCATCGCGATCATCCGGTCGAGGAACGCCTCGCCCGGATTGACGGCGACACGCACGACGATCCAGTCGGACAGCACGCGCGTGCCGCCCGTCACCGACGAGAAATCGCCGCCCGCCTCGCGGATCACCGGCGCGGATTCGCCGGTGATCGCCGATTCGTCGACCGACGCGACGCCTTCGATCACGTCGCCGTCGGCCGGAATCGTGTCGCCGTTTTCGACGAGCACGACGTCGCCTTTGCGCAGGTCGGTCGATGCCATCACTTCGACGACCGCCTTCGCACGCGGCGCCGAGAGCTTTTTCGCGACCACGTTGTGTTTCGCACTGCGCAGCGATGCGGCCTGCGCCTTCGAACGCCCTTCGGCGAGCGCTTCGGCGAAGTTCGCGAACAGCACGGTGAACCACAGCCACAGCGCGATCGCGACGATGAAGCCGGCGGGCGCTTCGGCCTGGCCGAACAAGGCGGCGATCCACAGGATCGTGGTCAGGATGCTGCCGACGTACACGCAGAACATCACCGGGTTGCGGAACTGCGTGCGCGGCGTGAGTTTCCGGAACGAATCGGCGATCGCCGGGCGCACGAGCGCGGGATCGAACATCGAGCGCACGGCCGTGCGCGGATGGCCGGGCTGCGCAGGGCGCGGACCTGTCACGGGCGAGAGAGACATGGCGGTTTCCTTTTGCCGGCACGCCCGCGCATCGACATCCGGCATCGGTCAGGCGAGCCGGCGGCCTTCGCGCATGCTCGCGTGCGGCTTTCGTTTCCACGCAACCATCTTATGAAGGTTCGCGTGAAGATCGCGGCAAAGGATCGCGTCGGGGTGTAAAAAGCGCGTAAACGTCCGTTTCGCCGCGGCGCGGCGGGGGTGTCTCAAGGGCCGTACACGAGCGGGAGCGCCACACTCCGCTCATCCGACGCTTACGCGGCAAAGCAGGAAAACGAACCGGTGCGCGGCGTTCAGCCGAACGTGTAGCGCCCGTGCTGACGCGGACGCCACGGCGACGAGCGGCAACTCGCGGCACCGGCCGCGCGTCGTGCCGCCCAGCCGGCGCCGCGGCGCACGTGCTGGCCGCGCCGGGCCACGGCGACCACGCGCGACGGCAACGCATACGCAAGACGCCGCACGGCCGCCACGCGCGCGGCCATGCGCGACGCCGGCGCCACCCGGCGCGCCACCTGCGCGACGGGCCGCTTGCAGAGGATCGCGCTGTCGTAGCGCTTGCCGTCGAAGCGCATCACGTCGACGACGTCGAAACCCTGCGCGCCGTAGAACGCGAGCAGGTGCGAAGCGGGATGCGGCGTATCGAGTGCGAGCAGCGTATAGCCGCGCAGCGCGGCCCACTGTTCGGCGAACGACAGCAGCAACGCGCCGATCCCGCGGCTCTGGCAATCGGGGTCCACCGCCACCTGCCGCACGCTCGCGACGCCTTCGCGCCGGTACAGCGAGCACGCCGACGACGGATCGGTCGCATACAGCGTGGCCGTGCCGATCACGCGCCCGCCGCACACGGCGACGTAGCACTCGCCCGCTTCCGCGCGGCGGCGCGTGACGTCCTCGCTCTGGTCGACGCACGTGCAGTTGAGTCCCATCGCGCCGAGCCGCGCGAACGCGCGATGCAGCATCGGCGTGAGTTGTGCATAACTGTCGAAGGCCGGATCGAAACGCCGCACGATCACCCGATCGGCGCGCACGGAAGGCGGCGCGGCGGGTATGTGTTCGGCGATCGCGTTCCAGGGTATCGACATTGCCTTGCTCCGTGGTTGGGATGCCCGAAGTCTATGAGCGCGCCAGCCGCCCTCGCAAGAAAAAATGTCGTAAAAGTTTGGGGAAATGCGTGCGGGAGAGATGGTTGAAAAGGTGCGCGCCGCGGCGCTGCGCGGGTCGTTGCGAACGCATGAAAGCGCACCGATCGTTGTTTGCGCAAGCAACGCATCCCGCGGCCGAATCACTCGCCGGCGAACGCCGTTGACACATGCGGCGACGCCTTCCAGACTCGCGGGTTCCTTCCCTCACCGAGCGCGCTCATGATCACCTGCTACCTTCGCTACGTCATCGATCCGTACAAGCTCGACCAGTTCGAAACCTACGGCAGGATGTGGATTCCGCTCGTCGAAAAGTTCGGCGGCACGCATCACGGCTACTTCCTGCCGTCCGAAGGGGCGAACAACATCGCGCTCGCGATGTTCTCGTTCCCGAGCCTCGCCGAATACGAGCGCTACCGCGAACGCTCGATGGACGATCCGGCCTGCCAGGCCGCGTTCCGCTACGCGGAGGAAACACGCTGCATCGTCAGCTACGAGCGCAGCTTCTTCCGGCCGGTGTTCGAGTAACGGGCAACGGCCCCGCACATCGCGCCCCTTTTTCCAGACCGGGACGAAAAAAAGCCCCGCCTGCATCCGCGCGGCGGGGCCAACCCATGTCAGTAGAGACATCATGGAGGAGACGGGCCCATCTTATCGACCGCGGCCCGCCGTCCCAACCAAGCATTTCTGCTATCGATCTGGGCGGCGGCGCACACGATTGCCCCTGCCGCGCGGCATATCGATAGAACGAAAAGTCGTTTTCAGAGTGGCGGCGGGGTCGTTACCATCTGGTTTTAAGCCTGTGCTTAGCCGGGCAAGCCATCCCCCAGGAGCGCCCCTTGACTGCATTCGATCAACACCGCCGCCCGTTCGTCGTCGGCATTGGCGGTACCACCCGGGCAGCGTCGTCGACCGAACGCGCGCTGTCGTTCGCATTGCGCGGCGCGCAAGCGGCCGGCGCACGCACGCGGCTGTTCGACGGCCCGTTCCTGCATACGCTGCCGCACTACGCGCCCGAGCACAAAACGCTGACCGACGCGCAGCGCGAACTGATCGACGCCGTGCGCCAGGCCGACGCGATCATCATCGCGACGCCCGGCTATCACGGCGGCGTCTCCGGCCTCGTGAAGAACGCACTCGACACGCTCGAGGAACTGCGCGCGGACGATCGCCCGTATCTCGACGGCCGTGCGGTCGGCCTGATCGTCACGGCCTACGGCTGGCAGGCGGCCGGCACCGTGCTGACGTCGCTGCGTTCGATCGTGCACGCGCTGCGCGGCTGGCCGACGCCGTTCGGCGCGACCGTGAACACGCTCGAAACGCGCTTCGACAGCGCCGAGAGCTGCTCGGATCCGAAGGTCGTCGCGCAGCTCGAGACGGTCGGCACGCAGGCGGCCGAGTTCGCGCTCGCGTTCGCATCGCATCGCGCGGCCTCGCATGCGGCATCGGTCGATGCGCTCGCACCCGTGTTGAAGATCGCCAACCAGTAATTTCCCCGCCTTCCACCGCCCGCGCCCGGACGATTCCATTCGCCGGCGCGGGCGGTGCACATTCGGACGAGCGGCCACGCGCCGTGTACGTCGACGCCTCTCCCTGCTGCCCTTTCCCCGCGCCGATAAGAATTCGGCCCGCCGCGTGATTTGCATTGGCCGAAAGATTGGTTCACGCCGCGGGCGGGTTTTCGTACGCTGAACCTCCGAACTTTCTCCGCGCACGCCATGAACCGTACGATCCGCTACAAGGGCTACGAAGTCGCCCCCGCTGCCGCCCGGTTGCCGAACGGGCTGTTCGCCGCCAACCTGACGATCGAGAAGGCGAGCGGCGGCCCGTCGCCGCGCGCCGTTTCGTTCGACGCGATCGATTTCTTCTTCGAGGAAGAGCACGCTCTGGCCTACGCGTCCCGCTGGGGCCGCCTCTGGGTCGACACGAACGCGTGACGCACGCCTGGCCGGCGTGCGCATGGCCGCTCGAAAATACGCGTTTACGGAAGCTATGCAAGAATCTTTCGACCCGTAATCGCATAACAACAGCCATGAGTGACACGCTGCAGGAACAGCATGCAGCAGCAGATCACGCAATGCGCAACTGGACCTTCGAGAGGCAAGGTCCGGTCCGGATCGGTTCCGATGCGCACATGCAGATGTTCTGCCGCATGCTGCTCGACACACACAATCCGTACAAGCCGGCCGTGATCGACTGGCCGGCGCTCACGCCCGCCGAGCTCAAACGGCTCACGTCGCTGCCGATCTGGGACATCGCGGTGCAGACCGAAGGCCGCGCATCGATTCGCGTGGCCACCTATGCGGCGACGATCGGCAATCCGCTATTGCGCCGCGCGCTCGAGATGGACGGCGGCGAGGAAGCGCGGCACAAGGTCGTGCTGTCGAAGCTCGTCGAGGCATACGGCATCCGGCTCGCCCCCGAGCCGGCCTACCCTGCACCGAAAGATCCCGAGTGGTGGTGGATCGTCACGGGCTTCAGCGAATGCATCGACAGCTTCTTCGCGTTCGGCCTGTTCCGTTCCGCGCAGCGCTCCGGCTATTTCCCGCCCGAACTCGTTGAAACCTTCGAGCCGGTGATCCAGGAAGAAGGCCGCCACATCCTGTTCTTCGTGAACTGGTACGCGTGGTACTGGCGCTCGCTCCCGTGGTGGCGCCGGCCGTGGTTCTTCGCGCGGGTCGCGGCCGTGTGGGTGCATTTGATCCGGGAGCGCATCGGCATCGCGCGCGGCATCGATTCCGACGGCGTGGCACGTGACGCGAACTTCCCGGCAACCGGCACCGCCGATATCGGCGACGCGCTCAATCCGCGCGAGCTGATCGAACTGTGTCTCGCCGAGAACGACCGGCGGATGGCCGGCTACGACAAGCGCCTGCTGCGCCCGCTGTTCGTGCCGCGCATGGCGCGATTCGCGCTGCGGTTTCTCAAGAAGTAAGGGCGCCGCGCCGGGCAGCAGCCCGGTTGCCCCGGTTGTCCGGTCGGGCAACCGGGCAACTCGAGGCCGCCCCATCGCACGCGGTGCGGAACCTCGCTGACCTTCATCGACCTGCTGATGTGGCGCGGCTGACACACTCACTCGCGCCCTTTTTTCTTCGGCGCTTCGGCACGCGCGGACAAATTGTCACACCCGGGATTTGACGTTTCGGGGACGTCGCCACCGCTGCCGGACAGCCCCTTTTAACAACCTGTCGCCGCCAGGCGCACCATCGAAGTCCGTCACGCCTGTCAGACGGATTCGCCCCGTCGCCGAATCCCATCCGATTGTCACCATCATCGAAATAGTCAATAGGACAAATTCGAAAGATGAATGGTGATGGTTCGGCCCACCACCCTGTAGCACTTTTTTACAAATTGGACGGGTCAACCGGCCCGAAACGCCCGTCTCGCGGGCCATCGCAGTGGACCCGATGCGTAAATCAGCACAGCCAGATGTTCGATATTTCAAATTAATTTAATTTAAAGATAATCGATAAAATCAATATAAAAACGAAACACAAATCTTGAATTAACACATTAACAAGATGGGAATCACATTATCCCATGGCACATCCACATACATTACATAGCCGAAAGAATCCTCCGCTCCGCAAACGTTTGCTATTTCATCCATCTTACAATTGAGCGTCTCCGTTGTGTAATCCAACGCACAAAACTACCGTAAACCCATGATTTTTATACGAAAAACCAAGGCGCCCCCGGAAGTTTCAAACCCTGCACTAAACATTCTTACAACTTTCAAATACATTCCGCACAGATGCATCAAAACGCGACTTATTAACCATCCTTTAACTTTAAAAACCCGCTATTTATCACTTTTTATCAATCTGAAAAATCCCCCTCCAATAAACTCCGCCCATCAATTTTGAGATTCGCGCGAGCGCACGGAGTATTCCTCTAACAAAAGAGACCGGTGTGTGGCGTGCATATTTGGAGGTAGCAGGACATGAACCGCACATACCGCTCGATCTGGAACGAATCCCTCGGCGCGTGGGTCGCCGCATCGGAAATCGATTCGGCACGGGGCAAGCCGAACAAGTCGGCCGTCGTCAAGGCCGTCGCGGCCGCCATCATGGTCGCCGGGGCGGCCGGCGGCAACGTCGCCTATGCGCAGTGCTCGACATCCGGGTATAGCGCCGGGGGCGGCAATTCGACCAGCTCAACCTCGATCGCCATCGGCTCCGGCTCTTTCGGCTCGTGCGTGGCGGGCCAAAGCCCGACCGCCTCCAATGCCGGCGCGATTGCTATCGGCGCCAACTCGCCGAGCAACACGGTCGCCAGCGGATCGAACTCGACGGCTTTCGGTACGGGCTCATCGGCCACCAACACTGCCTCTTCCGCATTCGGCCAGGGCACGTCGGCAACCGGCCAGTTCGCCACCGCCGTTGGCAGCGGCACGAAGGCAACCGGCAACTATGCAACCGCCATGGGTAGCACCAGCGCGGTCAACGGCATTCAGACACTGGCGTCCGGCGCCGGCTCGACCGCGATCGGCAGCAACTCCACCGCGGGCGCACAGGCGACCGCGCAGGATTCGATCTCGATCGGCGGCCAATCGTCGGTCACCTCGAGCGCAACGTCCGGCATCGCGATCGGCCGTGGTGCGACGACGAACGGCGCCTACGGCATCGCACAGGGCGATGGCGTCGTTTCCGGTGCAACCGGCCAGAACGTCGCAATCGGCTCGTCGGGCACGACGGCCAACAGCGGTTCCGCAACTGGCGGCGCGGTGGCGATCGGTCGTTCGCAGACGGCCAGCGGCGACGGCGCGGTTGCGCTCGGCACCAGCAATTCGGCAAGCGGCACGGGCGCGGTCACGCTCGGCAACGGCAACTCGGCGAATGGCACCGGCGCGGTTGCGCTCGGCAGTGCCAACAGCGTGACGGGTGCGGGTTCGGTCGGTATCGGCAGCAGCGCCACGGCGGCTTACGCAGGTTCGACCGCAATCGGCGCTTCGTCGTATGCGGGCGGCTCTTCGGCACCGGCTTCCGCTTACGGCAACGGCAGCTCCGCGACGGCGAACTATGCGACCGCGATCGGCGTCAATGCCAGCGCGGCTGGCGGGGGCAGCGTGGCGCTTGGCGTGGCCACCGCAAGTGCGCTCCAGAGCGTGGCAATCGGCCAGCAATCCACGGCTTCCCAGGCAGGAAACATTTCGATCGGTTCGTTTGCGACGGCCAGCGGCAACGGCAATGCGGTCGCGATGGGATACCAGTCGACCGCTTCGGCCGGCAACGCGATGGCGCTCGGTTACCTGTCGACAGCCAACGTGGCAAATTCCGTTGCTCTTGGCAACAACTCGGCGACGATTGGTGCAGCGAACTCGGCGACCGGCGGCACAGGTTCGATCAGCTCCGCCACGATCGGTAGCCAGACGTTCGGCAACTTTGCCGGCGCAAGCGCTGCCAACGGCGTCGTCAGCGTCGGTACGGCGGGCAACGAGCGTCGCATCCAGAACGTTGCAGCGGGCCTCGTCACGTCGACCAGCACCGATGCGATCAACGGCAGCCAGCTCTATTCGGTAGCAAGCACGACGACGTCGAGCATCACGAGCCTGTCGACGTCGGCTTCGACCGGTTTGTCGTCGGCGAATAGCTCGATCACTTCGCTGTCGACTTCGACATCGACGGGTCTGTCGTCGGCCACCAGCTCGATCGGCTCGTTGTCGACCGGCCTGTCGTCGACCAATAGCTCGGTCACTTCGTTGTCGACTTCGACGTCGACGGGTCTGTCGTCGGCTACCAGCTCGATCGGTTCGCTGTCGACCGGCCTCTCGTCGGCTAACAGCTCGATCGGCTCGCTGTCCACCGGCCTCTCGTCGACCAATAGCTCAGTCACTTCGCTGTCGACTTCCACGTCGACCGGCCTCTCGTCGGCTAACAGCTCGATCAAGTCGCTGTCCACGTCGACCTCGACGGGTCTGTCGTCGGCTACCAGCTCGATCGGCTCGCTCTCGACCGGTCTCTCGTCGACCAATAGCTCGGTCACTTCGCTGTCGACATCGACCTCGACCGGCCTGTCGTCGGCTACCAGCTCGATCGGCTCGTTGTCCACCGGTCTCTCGTCGACCAACAGCTCGGTCACTTCGCTGTCGTCTTCGACCTCGACCGGTCTGTCGTCGGCCACCAGCTCGATCGGCTCGCTCTCGACCGGTCTCTCGTCGACCAATAGCTCGGTCACTTCGCTGTCGACTTCGACCTCGACCGGCCTGTCGTCGGCTACCAGCTCGATCGGCTCGTTGTCGACCGGTCTCTCGTCGACCAATAGCTCGGTCACTTCGCTGTCGACTTCGACCTCGACCGGCCTGTCGTCGGCCACCAGCTCGATCGGCTCGCTCTCGACCGGTCTCTCGTCGACCAATAGCTCGGTCACTTCGCTGTCGTCTTCGACCTCGACCGGCCTGTCGTCGGCTACCAGCTCGATCGGCTCGTTGTCGACCGGTCTCTCGTCGACCAATAGCTCGGTCACTTCGCTGTCGACTTCCACGTCGACGGGTCTGTCGTCGGCCAATAGCTCGATTACCTCGCTGTCCACGTCCACGTCGACGGGCATCAACTCGCTGTCCACGTCCACGTCGACCGGTCTCTCGTCGGCCACCAGCTCGATTACCTCGCTGTCCACCTCGACCTCGACTGCGATCGAAGCCGCGAAGACGCACTACTACAGCGTCAACGACGGTGGTGTGCAGCAAGCCAACTACAACAACAACGGCGCAACGGGCATCAACTCGCTCGCCGCCGGTGTAGCCGCCACGGCCGCGGGCGCCAGCAGTGTCGCCGTCGGCAATGCTGCCAACGCAGCCGGCGCAAGCGGCGTCGCCGTCGGCAATGCTGCGAGCGCGAGCGCAAGCAACGCGGTCGCGATCGGCCCGAATGCCGTCGCGAGCAACGTCGGCAGCGTCGCGCTGGGCAGCGGCTCCACTACGGCCCCAGCCAACCCGACGCCTACCGGTACCGTCGGCGGCGTAACCAGCACGTTCGCGGGCGGTAATCCGACGAGCGTGGTCAGTGTTGGAAGCTCGACCAACCAGCGCCAGGTCACGAACGTTGCGGCCGGCGCGATCTCCGCGGCCAGTACCGACGCAATCAACGGCTCGCAGCTCTTTGCAACCAATGTGGCCGTGGATTCGCTGTCGACAACTGTGTCGTCGTCCAGCAGCGCAATCTCGTCGCTGTCGACCGGCCTGAGTTCGACCAACAGTTCGGTCTCGTCGCTGTCGACTTCCACGTCGACGGGGCTGTCGTCAGCCAACAGCTCGATTACGTCGCTGTCCACCTCGACCTCGACCGGCCTGTCGTCGGCTAACAGCTCGATCGGTTCGCTGTCCACCGGCCTCAGCTCGACGAATAGCTCGGTGACTTCGTTGTCGACCTCGACTTCGACCGGCTTGTCGTCGGCTAACAGCTCGATCACGTCGCTGTCGACGTCGACGTCGACGGGTCTGTCGTCGGCCAACAGCTCGATCACGTCGCTGTCCACCTCGACCTCGACCGGCCTGTCGTCGGCTAACAGCTCGATCACGTCGCTGTCGACGTCGACGTCGACGGGTCTGTCGTCGGCCAACAGCTCGATCGGTTCACTGTCCACCGGCCTCAGCTCGACGAATAGTTCGGTAACTTCGCTGTCGACCTCGACTTCGACCGGTCTGTCGTCGGCCAATAGCTCGATCACGTCGCTGTCCACTTCGACCTCGACCGGCTTGTCCTCGGCTAACAGCTCGATCACGTCGCTGTCCACGTCGACGTCGACCGGCTTGTCGTCGGCCAACAGCTCGATCACCTCGCTGTCGACCTCGACCTCGACCGGCTTGTCCTCGGCTAACAGCTCGATCACGTCGCTGTCCACGTCGACGTCGACGGGCCTGTCATCGGCCAACAGCTCGATCGGTTCGCTCTCGACCGGCCTCTCATCGACCAATAGCTCGGTCACCTCGCTGTCGACCTCGACGTCGACGGGCCTCTCGTCGGCTAACAGTTCGATCACGTCGCTGTCGACTTCGACCTCGACCGGTCTGTCCTCGGCTAACAGCTCGATCACGTCGCTGTCGACTTCAACGTCGACCGGCCTCTCGTCGGCTAACAGTTCGATCACTTCGCTGTCGACTTCGACCTCGACCGGCCTGTCGTCGGCAAACAGCTCGATCACATCGCTGTCGACTTCCACGTCGACCGGCCTCTCGTCGGCCAACAGCTCGATCACGTCGCTGTCGACTTCAACGTCGACCGGCCTGTCGTCGGCAAACAGCTCGATCACGTCGCTGTCGACTTCGACCTCGACCGGCCTCTCGTCGGCCAACAGCTCGATCACGTCGCTGTCGACCGGCCTCTCGTCGACCAATAGCTCGGTCACCTCGCTGTCGACCTCGACGTCGACCGGCCTGTCCTCGGCTAACAGTTCGATCACTTCGCTGTCCACGTCGACGTCGACCGGCTTGTCGTCGGCCAACAGCTCGATCACCTCGCTGTCGACCTCGACCTCAACCGGCTTGTCCTCGGCTAACAGCTCGATCACTTCGCTGTCCACGTCGACGTCGACGGGGCTCTCGTCTGCCAACAGCTCGATCACCTCGCTGTCGACTTCCACGTCGACCGGCCTCTCGTCGACCAATAGCTCGGTCACCTCGCTGTCGACTTCCACGTCGACCGGTCTGTCCTCGGCTAACAGCTCGATCGGTTCGCTCTCGACGTCGACCTCGACGGGCCTGTCGTCGGCCAACAGCTCGATCGGTTCGCTCTCGACCGGCCTCTCGTCGACCAATAGCTCGGTCACCTCGCTGTCGACTTCGACATCGACCGGCCTGTCGTCGGCTAACAGCTCGATCACGTCGTTGTCGACCTCGACGTCGACGGGTCTCTCGTCGGCTAACAGCTCGATCGGTTCGCTGTCCACGGGCCTCAGCTCGACGGATAGTTCGGTGACCTCGCTGTCGACCTCGACCTCGACCGGCCTCTCGTCGGCTAATAGTTCGATCACGTCGCTTTCGACTTCGACGTCGACCGGCCTGTCGTCGGCTAACAGCTCGATCGGTTCGCTGTCCACGGGCCTCAGCTCGACGGATAGTTCGGTGACCTCGCTGTCGACTTCGACCTCGACCGGCCTGTCGTCGGCCAACAGCTCGATCGGTTCGCTGTCCACGGGCCTCAGCTCGACGGATAGTTCGGTGACATCGCTGTCGACCTCGACTTCGACCGGCCTGTCGTCGGCAAACAGCTCGATCGGTTCGCTGTCCACGGGCCTCAGCTCGACGAATAGCTCGGTGACATCGCTGTCGACCTCGACTTCGACCGGCCTGTCGTCGGCAAACAGCTCGATCGGTTCGCTGTCCACGGGCCTCAGCTCGACGAATAGCTCGGTGACGTCGCTGTCGACTTCCACGTCGACCGGCCTGTCGTCGGCCAACAGCTCGATCGGTTCGCTGTCCACGGGCCTCAGCTCGACGAATAGCTCGGTGACGTCGCTGTCGACTTCGACCTCGACCGGCTTGTCGTCTGCGAACAGCTCGATCACCTCGTTGTCGACCTCGACCTCGACCGGTCTGTCCTCGGCCAACAGTTCGATCACGTCGCTGTCCACCTCCACGTCGACCGGTCTGTCGTCGGCGAATAGCTCGATTACGTCGCTGTCGACTTCCACGTCGACCGGTCTGTCCTCGGCCAACAGCTCGATCACCTCGCTGTCGACCTCGACCTCGACGGGCCTGTCTTCGGCAAATAGCTCGATCACGTCGTTGTCGACTTCCACGTCGACCGGCTTGTCGTCTGCTAACAGCTCGATCACCTCGCTGTCGACCTCGACCTCGACCGGTCTGTCCTCGGCTAACAGCTCGATCACGTCGCTGTCCACCTCCACGTCGACCGGCCTGTCCTCGGCTAACAGCTCGATCGGTTCGCTGTCCACGGGTCTCAGCTCGACCAATAGTTCGGTGACCTCGCTGTCGACTTCGACCTCGACGGGTCTGTCCTCGGCCAACAGCTCGATCACGTCGTTGTCGACCTCGACGTCAACGGGCCTCTCGTCGGCCAACAGCTCGATCGGTTCGCTGTCCACGGGCCTCAGCTCGACGAATAGTTCAGTCACCTCGCTGTCCACGTCGACCTCGACCGGCTTGTCCTCGGCGAACAGCTCCATCACCTCGCTGTCGACCTCGACCTCGACCGCGATCAATGCCGCGAAGACGCACTACTACAGCGTCAACGACAACGGCGTGCAGCAAGCCAACTACGACAACACGGGCGCAACGGGCACCAACGCCCTCGCAGCCGGCGTGAACGCCAGCGCGGCAGGCGCCAGCAGCGTCGCGGTCGGCGACGGCTCGAACGCACAGTCGGCAGGCGCGGTCGCCATCGGCCAGAACGCCTCGGCAACGGGCGGCAAGGCCGTGTCGATCGGCTCCGGCAACACGGCAACCGGCGACGGCGCGGTCGCGATCGGCGACCCGAGCATCGCAACGGGTACCGGCGCGGTGGCGATGGGCGCGAACGACACGGCGACCGGCAACGGCGCAGTGGCGCTCGGCAACGCGAACACGGCCAACGGCGCGAGCGCGCTCGCCCTCGGCAGCTCGAACCAGGCCACCGCGGACAACACGATCGCGCTCGGCAACCAGGCCACGGCAAGCGCCACCGGCGCGCAAGCATACGGCTCGGCTGCGAAGGCAACCGCCGCCGACGCACTCGCCTTCGGCACGAACGCACAGGCCAACGTCGCCAACTCGATCGCACTCGGTGCGAACTCGGTCACGAGCGCCGCGAACCCGACGTCGAGCGCCACGATCGGCGGCGTCACGTACCCCTTCGCAGGCGGCTCGCCGGTCGGCGTGGTGAGCGTCGGCGCACCGGGCCAGGAACGCCAGATCACGAACGTCGCCGCGGGCCGGATCTCGGCCAGCAGCACGGACGCGATCAACGGCAGCCAGCTCAACGCGACGAACAACGCGATCAACACGCTGTCGACGTCGACCGCGTCGAACGTCGCGTCGCTGTCGACGGGCATCAACTCGTTGTCCACCGGCCTGAGCGCGACGAACAGCAACGTGGCCTCGCTGTCCACGTCGACCTCGACCGCGATCAACTCGCTGTCGACGGGCCTGAGCACGACCAACAGCAACGTCAACTCGCTGTCGACGTCGACCTCGACCGGCATCGGCTCGCTGTCCACCGGCCTGAGCACGACGAACAGCAACGTGGCCTCGCTGTCGACCGGCGTGACCAACATCAACAACACGTTGAACTCGCTGTCGACGACGATCAACAACAACACGATTCGTTCCAACAACAACAACGGCGTCGCCGCCGACCTGAACGGCAAGGGCAACGACCTTCCGGTCGTCACCGCGGGTTCTAACTCGGTGGCGATCGGTGCGGGCTCCAACGACGGCGGCCGCTCGAACGTGGTGTCGGTCGGCAGCGACCAGCAGCAGCGCCAGATCACGAACGTCGCGCCGGGCACGCAAGGCACCGACGCGGTGAACGTGAACCAGCTGACGCAAGTGCAGACGACGCTGTCGACGGCACTGTCGGGCCAGCAGGCGCAGATCAACTCGCTGGGTTCGCAACTGCAGCAGACCGACCAGATGGCGAAGCAGGGTATCGCGGCCGTCGGCGCGATGGCATCGATCCCGCAGCTCGATCGCGATGCCAACTTCGGGATGGGCGTGGGTACGTCGACCTTCCTCGGCCAGAAGGCGATGGCGGTCAACATGCAGGCTCGCATCACGGAGAACCTGAAGGCGTCGATCAACGGCGGCTTCAGCGGCGGTCAGAAGGTGATCGGCGCCGGCATGCTGTACCAGTGGAAGTAACGCGTCGCGCCGCCAGGCCGCCCGGCTCGCCAGCCGGACGGCCCGCGGCGGCCCCGACGGCCGGACGAGCCCGCCGCGCCACCCGTGGCGGGCTTCAGTCAACCCAAGCATTGAGGATGTAACCGTGAACAAACTCGCTCTTGCGCTCGCACTTTCCGCAACGGCCCTCGCCGCGTGCTCGACCGCATCCGGCCCGACCTTCAGCGCTTCCGAACTGCAGCCGCGCGACGGCGTGCGGACCTTCCAGGTGGACTGCCACGGCCTGCTGTCGGGCCCGCAGACCTGCATGAAGGCCGCCCGCAAGATT
Organism: Burkholderia sp. AU45274; assembly: GCF_030482505.1. Taxonomy (NCBI): domain Bacteria; kingdom Pseudomonadati; phylum Pseudomonadota; class Betaproteobacteria; order Burkholderiales; family Burkholderiaceae; genus Burkholderia; species Burkholderia sp. AU45274. Next base: position 333,107 of record NZ_JAUJQE010000006.1, read on the forward strand.
TGCGGCGAAGAGCCGGTGCGCGCCGTCGACTCGGCCCGCGCGCTGCGCGACAAATCCGATCCCGCGACGCTCGTGTTCCAGTGCGGCGCGGCGCCGGCCGAAGCAGCGTCGGCCGCCGCGCCGGCGGCTGCCGTCGTCGAACAGGTGAACCTGTCGGGCGACGCGCTGTTCGCGACCGACCACGCGACGCTCGCCCCGACCGCGCGCGAATCGCTCGACCGGTTGCTGAGCGAGCGCGCCGACCACACGTACTCGCAGGTGAGCGTCACCGGCTTTACGGATTCGGTGGGCAGCGACGACTACAACCTCGCGCTGTCGAAGCGTCGCGCCGAATCCGTCGCGGCGTACCTGAAGGCGCACGGCCTGAAGACCGACTCGCTGACGGTCACGGGTCGCGGCAAGGCCGATCCGGTCGCGTCCAACACGACGCCGGAAGGCCGCGCCAGCAACCGCCGCGTGGAAATCCGCCTGCAGCACTGATCGGGGCGCCGCCGCGCGCGGCGCCCCGATCCGGCCGGCCGCCAGCGCCGCGCCGGGCTCGCACCCGACCGCCGCCGGACCGCCCGGGCGCCGCTTCGCCGGCGCCCGTTTCCGTTGGCCGTCGGCTATGTCAAAGTTCGTCACGTCCCGCCAAAACCGGTGGTTTCCGTGCCACAATCGCCGCAGACAGTCGCCGGGGCAGCCTGCCCGACTCGCACGCCGTGCCAGGCGTACCCGACGACACGCCGGAAACCGGCTGCCGCCCTCGCGAACCCGGTCGCCCGATTCGCCCGCCGCGGCGCACCGGCGCACATGCAACCATGACGATCCACGGCGCGCCGCTTCCAGGCCAGACGCTCGACGCGATGCCCGGACGCACGACGCCGCAGAGGAAACCAACCGGTGACGGACATCAATGAAGCCGCCTCGGGCGGCACCCGCAAGCAACGGCCGGCGGTCGGCATCTCGCTGTTTGCGCGCGACGGCCAGGCGATCTGGGAAAACGGCATACACCAGAACATCGCGTTCCTCGCGATGATGCTCAAGCGCTCGGATCGTGTCGGCCCCGTCTACTTTCTGAACGGCGGCGACGCCAACGCGCTGCCGGCCGGCCTCGAACTCGACGGCCTCGACATCCCGCTCGTGAAGCCCGCCGACGTCACGCACGAACTCGACGTCGTGATCGAAATGGGCGCGCAGCTGCCGGTGGAATGGCTCAGGCACATGAAGGCGCTCGGCAAGAAAATCGCCGCGTTCTTCTGCGGGCACGTGTATGCCGGCCTGTGCGAAACCCCGATCTTCGGCAAACCGTCGGGACACATCTTCAACGGCGCGCCGTTCGACGAAGTGTGGCTGCTGCCGCAATACGACAAGACCGCCGCGCCAATGCTGCAGACCATCCTGCGCGCGCCGGTCCACCTGATGCCGCACATCTGGTCGCCGTACTTCCTCGATCGCCGCGTCGCCGCGCTCGCCGCGGAAGGCGCGACGTTCGGCTATCGGCCGGGCCGCCGCCCGTGGCACCTGGCGATGCTCGAACCGAACATCTCGGTCGCGAAGTCCTGCCACTACCCGATGCTCGCGTGCGACGAGTTCTACCGCGCGCGCCCGGACGCGGTCCAGCACATGTTCGTCGTGAATTCGTTGCACATGAAGGAGCATCCGACCTTCGTGCACTTCGCGAACAGCCTCGAGCTCGTGCGCCAGCACAAGGCGACCTTCGAGCCGCGCCTCGACCTGCCGGGCTTCATGGCGCGCCATGCGGACGCGGTCGTGTCGCACCACTGGGAAAACGGGCAGAACTACCTGTATTACGACGTGCTGTACGGCGGCTATCCGCTGATCCACAACTCGACGCTGATCGGCGATGCCGGCTACTACTACCCGGACTTCGATTCCGCCGCGGGCGGCCGAGCGCTGCTCGAGGCGTGGCTGCATCACGACGAACGCCTCGACGACTACCGCGCGAAGGCCGGCCGGCTGCTGCAGTCGGTCTCGATCGACAACCCCGCGAACCTGGACGCGTTCGTCTCGCGTCTGGTCGCCTGAACCGGAGCATACGCATGTCGGACTCCAATGCCCGTCAAGCGCCCGGCGAGGGCAAGCGTCTCGTCGTCGGCGTGTCGCTGTTCGTGCGCGGCGCCGGCCAGTCGCTGTGGGAAAACGGCATCTTCCAGAACTGCCTGCTGCTGATCCTGCTGCTGCGCCAGTCGCCGCTCGTCGCGGAAGCCGTGATGGTGAACGGCGGCGAACAGGTCGCCGATCCGCAGATGATGCTCGGCGAATGGGACGTGCCGCTGCTGTCGATGGACGAAGCGCTGCAGCGCTGTGACGTCCTGATCGAAATGAGCGCGCAGTTCGGCGCGGACTATCTGCGCGCGTTCCGCGAGCGCGGCGGCAAGGTCGTCACGATGCGGGTCGGCAACGACTACGTGATCGACATCGAACGCGCGATGTTCAACAAGCCGTCGGGCTTCCTGTTCTCGGGCGCGCCGTACGACGCCGTGTGGACGATCCCCGAATTCGAGCGCTCGTGCCTGCACTATTACCAGACGGGCCTGCGCGCGCCCGTCACGATCGTCCCGCATATCTGGCACCCGATGCTGTTCGACAAGGCGCGCGCGACGCTCGGCGCCGGGCTGTCGTTCGGCTATGCGCCCGGCAAGCCGCGCTGGCGCGTGACGATGTTCGAGCCGAACATCTGCATGGTGAAGACGAGCGTCATTCCGATGCTGGTGGCCGAGGAAGCGTATCGGGCCAAGCCTGATTTCCTCGAGTTCGTGCGCGTGTGCAACACGCTGCACCTGAAGGAACACGCGACGTTCGTCCACTTCGCGAAGAGCCTCGACATCGTGAATCACGGGATCACGACGTTCGAAAGCCGCTACGCGGTGTACGAGTTCATGGCCGCGTACGGCGATGCGGTGGTGTCGCACACGTGGGAAAACGCGCAGAACTACCTGTACTACGAGCTGCTGTACGGCGACTACCCGCTGATCCACAACTCGCCGTTCCTCGGCAAGGCCGGGTATTTCTATCCGGACTTCGACTGCCAGGCCGGCGGCCGCGCGCTGCTGAAGGCGTTCACCGAGCACGACGCGAACCTCGAGGCGTACCGCGAGCAGTCGCGGCACGTGCTCAGTTCCGTCAGCATCTACAACCCCGAGAACGTCGCCGCCTATACGGACGCGATCGCCACCCTCTATCGCGACGCGTGACGCGCCGCCCCTTCCGGACTCCGACATGAACGCACGCCCGCTCCTCACCCGCGCAAAATGGCTGATCGGCTGCGCCGTCGCTTCGATCGCGATCGGCGCACACGCGCAATCGACCGGCCCGTCGGCCGACACGCTGCTGAGCGACTCGGCTGCGGTGCTCAAGCAGCTCGACGCCGGCCAGTTCGGCGCGGTGTGGACCGACGCCGCCCCGTTCGTGAAGGCGCGCATCAAGCAGGACCAGTTCGTGGCCGACACGCAGCGTGCGCGCCAGAGCGTCGGCTCGGTCAGCCACCGCGACTGGATGCAGATCACGCGTATCCACTCCGTGAATGCCGCGACGACGCCCGACGGCTTCTACGCGAACGTCGCTTACACCACGACGCTGACGAATGGCGAAACCATGTTCGAGAAACTGAGCTTTCGTCTCGACGACGGCCAGTGGCACCTGACCGGCTACGTGCCATACAAGTCGCCGAGCGGCACGCCGTAATCCGCGCATCGCCCGCACCACGGAGCCTCCGATGAAACTCAATGTCGCGATAACGATGAACGTGCAGCGCGACGCGACGCAGTCGATCTGGTACAACGGCGCGAACCAGCACTGCGTGTTCCTGTACATGCTGCTGAAGCAGTCGCCGCTGATCGGCGAGGTCTGGCTCGCGCACGACGACGGCATCACCGACTATCCGCAAGCGCTGATGATGGACGCGTTCGGCGACGCGCTGCGGCCGCTGTCGGCCGTCGTCCACCAGACCGACCTGCTGATCGAGATGAATGCGTTCATCGACCAGACCCACACGGATGCGGTACGCCGGCGCGGCGGCAAGTGCGTGTCGTACCGCTTCGGCAACGACTACGTGATCGCGGTCGAGACGATCAACTTCGAGAAGAATCAGTGGCGGCCGAACCCGAACCGCGTACAGTTCGACGAGATCTGGACCAACCCGCAGCACATGCACACGTGCGCGGCGTATTTCCGGGCCGTCTATCGCGCGCCGGTGATCGAGCTGCCGCACATCTGGTCGCCGTATTTCATCGAGCGCAGCCTCGACGCCGACCCTGAACTGAAGGCGCGCTTCGGCTATCGCAACCACGGCACCGCGAAGCGCATCGCGTTCTTCGAACCGAACCTGAACGTCGTGAAGAGCGCGATCGTGCCGATGCTCGCCGCGAACGCGTGCTACGTCGAGCATCCGGCGCTCGTCGAGCACGTGTTCATGACCAACACGTTCGACAAGAAGGAAAACGTCGCCTTCAAGCATCTCGCGCTCGGGCTCGAGATGGTGCGCGACGGCAAGGCGACCGCCGACGTGCGCGCGCCGTTCGTCGCCTGGGCCGCGCATCACACCGACATCGTCGTGTCCCATCACTGGGAAAACGGCCTCAACTACCTGCTGTACGACGCGCTGTACGGCAACTACCCGCTCGTGCACAACTCGCCGTTCCTGCGCGACGTCGGCTACTACTACCCCGACTTCGAGATCTTCGATGCGGCGCGTGCGATCGCGACCGCCGCGCAGACGCACGATACGCGGCTCGACGACTACGCGGCCGCGGCCCGCCGCTGCCTGCACCAGGTCGACACGCTCGCCGAGCACAACGTCCACGCGTATTCCGCGCAGATCCGGCAGCTGTTCGACGGCCGCGCACTCGGCTGACCTCCTTCGCACACGCCCCGCCCATGAATCAGACCGTCCGCAATTTCGTCGTGATCGATTCGATCCACGGCCCGTTCGTCATCAACCGGCACTGCGCGCTTCAGGCCGAAGCGCTGATCAAGACCGGCCGGCCGCATATCCAGGGCGAGCTCGACACGATCCTGCACGTGATCGACCAGTTGCCGGACGATGCGATCGCGGTGGACGGCGGCGCAAATGCGGGGCTCGTGTGCGTGCCGATCGCGCACCGGCTGCGTGCGCGCGGCGGCCGCGTGTATGCGTTCGAGCCGCAGCGCACGCTGTTCCATGCGCTCGGCGGCACGGTCGCGCTCAACCAGCTCGACAACGTCCATCTGCTGAACATGGGGCTCGCCAGCGCCAACGGGACGATGAAGGTGCCCGACGTCGACTACGGACAGGAGGCCGACTTCGGCCAGGTCTCGCTCGTCGGCGGGCAGGCTGACGGCGGCACGCCGACCCCGGTCGTGCGGCTCGACTCGCTCGGGCTGCCTCGGCTGGATTTCCTGAAGCTCGACATCGAAGGGATGGAGATCGACGCGCTGCGCGGCGCGCGCCGGCTGATCGAGACGCATCTGCCGTGGTGCTGGATCGAATACTGGAAAGTCGGCGAGGCGCCGATCATCGCCACGTTCGCCGGCCTCGACTACACGTTCTACCGGATCGACGGCCTGAACATGCTGTGTGTGCCGAACCCGCGCTGGGACCGACAGAAGCTGATCATCTCGGGCGAACCGCTCGCCGTCACGTCGAAGGCGGAAAGCGATACGGCGCCCCCGGCAGCGACAGCCGCCGACGCCGAGGCGCCCGAAACGAACTGGAATCTCGCACTCGACCACGAGTCGCGCGGCGAATGGGGCCATGCCATCGACCGCTGGCACCGTGCGCGCGGCCGCGGGCTCGACGACGATGCGATCGCGCTGCAGCTCGCGTCGTGCTACGGCTTCGCCGGCGCGCCCGAAGCCGGGCTCGCGGCGCTCGAACGCTTCGGCGATCCTGCCGCCCTGCCCGACGCGACGCGTGGGCGCATCGAACTCGCGCGTTCGGCGCTGCTGCTGCGCGCCGGCCGGCGCGACGAGGCCGCCCTCGCCACCATCGCCAGCGAAAACGTGCTGACGGCCGCCCAGTTCGGGCTGGCGACGGAGCGGCTCTACCAGGGCCAGCCGCTGCAAGGCAAACGGCTGCTCGTGCTCAGCTACGGCGGCGTCGGCGACCAGCTCCAGTACGCGCGCTACCTGCCTGCGCTCGGCGCACTCGGCTGCACGAGCGTGACCGTCGTCGTGCCGGACGCGCTGACGGGCCTGCTGCGTCACACGTTCCCGCACATCGAATTCATCGGCACACAGGGCGCATGGGTCGACACGTCGCCGCTCGCGCACGACTACTGGTGTTCGTGCCTGATGCTCGCCGCGCAGTTCGGCTATGCGCCGGCGCCCGCAGGCTCGGCGGCCGCCTACCTGTCGTGCCCGCCCGAGCGCGCGGCCGCGTGGCGCGAGCGCGTGTCGCGCGACGGCCATCCCGCCGGCACGCGCCGCATCGGGCTCAACTGGCGCGGGCGCGACGAAAGCGACGCGCGCTTCCATCGCGCGGCCAGCCTGCGCGACTTCGCGCCGCTGACGCGAATGCACGGCCACGCCGCGTACTGCATCAACCGCGACCTGTCCGCGCAGTCCGAGCAATCGGACCTGCCGGTGACGTTCCCGCATCACGCGATCGGCGACTTCAGCGACCTGGCGGGGCTGATGCTGGCGCTGGATGCCGTGGTGACCACCTGCACCGCGCACATCCACCTCGCCGGCGCGCTCGGCGTGCCGGCCGTGCTGCTGCTCAGCCCGAAAGCCGACGCGCGCTGGGAAACCGGCTCGCGCACCGCCCTCTATCCGGGCATCCGGATCGTGCGCGCCGCGCGCGTCGGGCAATGGGACGACGCGGTCGACCGCGCGATGGCGTTCGTGCTCGGCGGATTCGGGAAGGATTGATCGACAGGATGCGGATCGGGGCCGCGGCGCGCGGATGATGTCGACGCGGGCCGTGCGCCTCGCACCGCGCCGGCACCCGTGACTGGCGTGAACAGGCGCTAGACCAGCACCCGATCGCCGCTCTGCGCGGCGAACGTACGGCCATGCCGCCGCCCCATCCGCGCGAGCACCGCGAAGCAATGCGCCACCGGCCGGCTGGCGCCGCCGGATGGCTTGACGAGGCTGTCGGACACGCCGCGCGCGATGGCCGAATCGTCGCCGCACGCGCCCGCGATGACGGCCGCGTAATAGTGCCGCGCCGCCAGCTCGCGGCCGCCGGCGTCGAGCGGCGTCATCCGCTGAATGCGGCGTGCAATGGCTTTCAGGCCGTCGAGATACGGTGCGACGTCGATCGGCACCTCGGTCGATTCGGCGCCCAGTTGCCACAGCATGTCGGCCAGCTCGGTGATCGCGACGAGGTCGCGCGCACCGGCCGCCTGCGTGCCCGTTCCGCCTCCGGCCTTCGTCCCTGCCATGCTCAGCCCCTTTGCGATTCGTCCCGGCCACGCGCCGATCACGCCCGACATCGGCGTGCATCCTGCACGCCACCTCGCCTGTTCCCGCGCCGTCACGCGGCGGCCGGCGACCGCCACGAAAAACGGATGCCCTGTGCCCACGCGACGCCGGCATCCAGGATGATCTGCCGGTCGACCTCGCTCTCCACGCCTTCGACGACGACGTGTCGCGCCCCTTCATGCGCGAACGCGATCAGCCGGCGGAGCTGGTAACGCCCGATCGCGTTGCGCTTGATCATCGACAGGATCGACCGGTCGAGCTTCACGATGTCGGGATTGCCGACCACCAGGTTGTTCAATGCGCTGAAGCCGACCCCGAAATCGTCGATCGCGATGCGGCACCCGGCCTGCCGGAAGCGGTTCACGAACGATCGCCCCGCGACGGGGTTCAGCGGCCCCGTCTCCGTGATCTCGACCACCAGCCGCGCCGCGACCGACGGCTCGCGCTCGAGCCGCCTGAAGATGGCCAGCCACGCGTCGTCGACCACCGCGCTCGCCGCCGCCACGTTGCAGCCGTAAACGGCAGCCGGATCGGCACGCAGCGCATCGATCGTCCGGCCGACCACGAGCCGGTCGAACCACCGCATCAGCCCGAGCGCCTCGAGGCGCGGCAGGAACGCGACCGGCGGCAGCGTATCGCGCTCACCCCACCGCAATCGCGCCAGGCATTCCTGGTACAGCACACCACCCGAGAGGTCGGCCCGGCACACGGGCTCTTGCGCGAACCCGAGCCGGCTTTCCACGAAACTGCGTACCGACGCAAGGTCGGGATGATCGTCGGGGGCGCCGAACACGAGATCGATTTCGTCACGATTCGCTTCCCGATTCGCCTCCAGGCGAGCTTCGACCGCATTCATCCGGCGCTCCGGCAAATGGCGAGCCGCCGATCGCGGCTCGACCTCAACAAACATGCGGAGCAAGCCGACCCATGACGCGCTCCGCCGCCTACCCGGCCCATCCTGTTATGTCGATCTTTTCCGGGGGCGTACTGTTCGCTTCGGCGCGCCGTCAAATTCGATATTTTTCAACGATATTCAGTTACTGGAAATACACCATGCGCGCACGATACCGAATGTGCGACAGGTCACACTAACGCAAATTACGGAACCCCGATTCGAATGCTGTTTATTTCTTTCGACTAAACAACCCGATCCAAATCAATTCACCAGGAATTTACGGATCTCTAAATCAGGAAATCCTGAATTGATCAGATAAATACCGCCCCATGAAGTATCGTGTCATCGCCCGCTGTCGAGCCTATCGCGGAGGCCGGCACCTACGTCGAAAATCGGCTGCCGCACGTCATTCGATCGTCGCAGCATTCAATTTTATTGTTTCAAACGAATTATTGAATTTTCAAACATGAATCAAACAGCATTTAATCGATAATATCAATTTAATTCATATGATGATTATAGATTGAACCATTTTTAACAATCTTAAATACTTGTTAACCTCTAAAATGATTTCCGACGGACTTCCCTCGGAGCCGTCAAATTCGTGCCTTCAAAACCGTCGAACCGATCGGGTTCGGCGGTTTCTTTTTTAACGGCACTATTTCGTCAGACATTAGGGCGGGACAATCCCGATGGCGGGATTGGGCGCGACGGTGTGCGTCGCGCGAAACATCGGGCCTTATGCGGCCGAGGCGCCGACCAGGTTCGCGAGCAGCGCGTCGTATTCGGCGACGAGTGCCGGATTGGCCGACGTATAGCGGCCGAGGATCTCGCGCTGGCGCCGCGTGTACGCTTCCCAGTCGTCATCGTGCGTATGCAGCGCGCGCAGCAGCGCATCGGCGCCCTGCTGCACGTCGTTGTCCGGATAGTAGTAGCCGAGATCGGGCGCGAGGCTCGCGTTGTGCACGAGCGGATAGCCCTGCCAGCACACATCGAAATAGAAATAGTTGAGCGGGTTCGACCATTGGTGCGACACGACGATATCGGTCAGGTCGGCCAGGAACAGCGGCGTATCGAAGCGCCCGACGAAGCTCGCCTTGCCCGCGCGCACGATGTCGAGGTAGTTCATCAGCATCACGAACTCGGGGCTGTCGTGTGCGAGATGGAGGGCATTCGTCACGTGCGTGAAGCAGATCGCATCGGGGTCGCGCCGATACGCTTCGTCGATGATCAGCATCGGATACACGCAGAACTTCACCACGTCGTGGTTCGGCTCCATCACCGTCAGCCGCTTGCCGGGCTCGCTGCGCGGCCGGTATTCACCGTGCTCGGGCAGCGGCGCGGCGCGCGCACTCAGGAACATCGGATCCCACACGAACGGCACGACGCGCCCGGGGCAGCGGCGCAGCGACTGCAGGAACGGCAGCGACGAGGGCGCGATCTGCGGAATCGCCCACACCTCGTCGTAGCCGCGGTTGATGAACAGCGAATCCCACAGCCGGCGGCCGAACAGCATCGACTCCATCACGTTGATGTACTCGACGCCGCAGCAGTAGCTGACGAGCTTCGCGCCGCGCGCCTTCAGGTAGGCCGTCTGCTCCCCGTTGACCTGGCCGCCGAGCTCGATCATCACGTCGAGTGAATCCTTCATGTCGTCGAACGTGCGCGTGTCGAATACGTGGCGATCCCACGGCAGCGCATCGGTGAGCGGCACATCGGTGGTGTTGACCAGCGTCACGCGGTAGCCGTGCGGCGACGCCATCAGCAGCTTCGCGAGAAACAGCGCGTTCTGCTTGATGCCGTTGATCCACAGGCTTTCGTCGGGGGCACGCAGTCCGATCGTGATACCGATGCGCAGGCCGTTCAGGACAGGGGACGTCATCGTCGGCAGGATGGAAGGTTGGATGGGGATGGAATGGACGCAGTGTAGCGCGCGATGCGCCGCCCGCGTCAAGCGGCGCTCGCCGGCGGCCAGCGGGCATTCTAGCGGAGCGCCGGCCGCATACTGTCAGGGATGGTCAGCGCACGGCCGGCGCATGCCAATCGGCGAGACGGTTGTGCGATACTCCGGCGACCCGCCGCGCTACCGGGATGCCGGGGGATGACCGGACGGTATCGGCATCCGGCGCGGGCAGACAACGACCTCGCAGCCACGCTGCGGAAAAAATGGCTGACAGAATGGAACGCGACGCCGCGCAAGTCTTCCGGGCAATCCATCATGAACAGGGGCGGCATGCGCCGGAACGCGTGCCCGGCCGCGATGCCGTGCCGACACGCCCCGCACCCGGCGCCCGCCGCGATCCGCTTCGCGGCCTCCGGAGCGCGCGATGATCGTCCTCAGCCATTTCAGTCACGACGCGCCCGCCAGCCTCGAGAATCACCGGCAGTACGCGCAGGCGCACGGCTATCGCCACGCAATCGTCGACGCCTCCGCGATGCCGCAGGCGCTGCCGTTGCGGCCGCTCCATCGCTACGAATCACTGCTCCATGTGCTGCGCGGCGCGCAGCCCGACGAGCTCGTGCTGCTGCTCAGCGAAGATGCGGCGATCATCGAGCCCGTCGCGCTCGATCGCCTGATGCGCGGCCGCGACATGCTGTTCGTCGACGCGTTCGCGCCCCCGTTGCCGCAGGTCGACGTGCAGATCTGGCGCAATACGGCGGCCGTGCGGGCGATCGCGATGCAGCTGGTGCAACGCTGCAAGCTCGGCAGCGAACCGCGGCTGACCTCGGAGGCCGCGCTGTTCGCGGCGCTCGACACGCATCACTACATGACCCCGATCGACGGGCTGTATCCGGTCATGCCGAGCAGCCCCGACCTCGATCCGATGTGGAGCCGCGAACCGACGTTCGCGATCAGCATCGACGACACGCCGGACGATCCCGAACGGAAAGGCACGACACCCCGTTTCCGCGACACGCTCGTCGCGTACGTCAATCGATGCCGTGCCGCCGGCCGGCCGATGTTCTCGTTCGATCACGACGCCGCCAACACGCCGGACGAAGCCGCCGAGCGCAGCACCTACAACCCGGGCCGCCCGATTGCGTTGATGACGCTCTACACGCCGAACATCGGCAGCTATGCGCGCGTCGCCGAACGGAATTTCCGGCGGTACTGCGACACGCACGGCTACACGCTCTACGTGCATCGCGACATTCCGGCCGAGATCGGCCTGAACGCGACCGGCAACTGGTTCAAGCCGTGGCTGCTGCATGCGTACCTGCAGCATCACGAATGGGTCGTGTGGCTCGATGCCGACGTGCTGATCGCGGACCAGCAGAAAGCGCTGGCGCCGCTGCTCGAAGGGCGCGACTGGCTGCTCGCGCACGATCTCGGCCAGTGGGCGTTCAACTCGGGCGTGATGGCGTTCCGGCACACCGAGCGCAACGACGCAATGCTGCGCGACATGATGACGACGATCGCCGCGCTGCACGACCGGTCGAGCGTCTACGCGAGCGACGGCGACCAGCTGCATTTCATTCGCGCGATGGAGCGCGACGGGCAGTTGGACGGCGAAGGCGTGGCCGATCTCGTCAGCTTCAACACGCCCTGGCTGTTTCGGCGCGCGGACAGCTACATCGTCCACTACTACGGAATGTGGTCCGCGATGCGTGCGCTGATGATGGCGCACGACGACGGGGTGCTGGGCTGATACCGATGTTCGAAGCGGCAAAAGCCGCTGGATGACTACAATCCATCCCCCGAGCGACGGCGCTCATCGCGTGCCGGCGAGCCGCCGGCACGCACGGGCCGCGGTCAGATCGCCGTCACCGTCGGCGCGACGGCGGCCGGATCGGTAAGGCTGGGCTTGCCGGTTTCGACGTGCCCCGCAATGCGTCGCGTCCAGCCGGCATTCCCCGCCACCGCGAACTGCAGGTCGTACCAGTGGCTGCTGCACGACAGATCCCAGCGCGCCTCGATGCGCTGCCCCGCCGGCACCGTCAGCGTGCGCGCGGCGCTACCGTACGCGACATCGGTCACCGTGACCGTGAGCGCGCCGGTGCCCGCGTTGGCGATCGTCACGTACACGTCGCCGTTGGCCGTGTCGTAGCACGGCGTGATTTCAGGCTTCGCGCCGGCATCCGCCGCGGCCGAACCCGCGAAGCGCCGGAAATAGCCGTTCGGCCCCCACACGCTCACCAGGTAGTTGCCGTTCGCGTCGAGCGCCCACGTATCGGTCAGCTGCTTGCCCGCTTCGACCGTATAGCGGCGCGGCATCGCGGTCGCGTCACCCGTATAGACCCAGAAGTGCGCGCCTTGCGTGCCGGTATTCGCGAACGTCAGCGCGTAGCCCTGCGCCTGGAGCTGGCCGGTCACATGCAGTTCGTACGGCAGCGCGCGCGCCGGCCGCGTGCCGGGTTCCTGCGCGGTCACGACCTGTTGCGCGGTGCTGGCCGGCGCGGTCTGCGACGACGCGCGCGAGCACTGCAGGTCCGCCTGCGCGACATACGCCTGCGTGCTCGGCAGCGTCGGCAGCGTGGCATCCGATTTCGAGAAGTCGAGCGCCGACGTCAGGTCGCCGCAGATCGCGCGGCGCCACGGCGAGATGTTCGTTTCCATCACGCCGAAGCGCTTCTCGATGAATTGCAGCACCGACGTGTGATCGAAGACCTGCGAGCAGACGAAGCCGCCCTTCGACCACGGCGAGACCACGAACATCGGCACGCGAGGCCCGAGGCCATACGGCAGGTTGTCGGCCGTGTACGTGCCGGTCTGGGTCGAGGTCACGACGTTGTGCCGCTCGAGCGACACGTCCACGGTGCTCATCCCGGAGCCCGGCAGCGTCGGCGCCGACGGCGGCACGACGTGATCGAAGAAGCCGTCGTTCTCGTCGTACATGATGAGCAGGACGGTCTTGCTCCAGACCTCCGGATTCGACGTCAGCGCATCGAGAATCGTCGACAGGTAGTACGCGCCGTAGAGCGGCGTGAACTTCGGATGTTCCGAATACGCGGCGGGCGGCAGCAGCCACGACACCTGCGGCAGCGCGTTCGCCTGCACGTCGGCCTTCAGTTGCGTGATCGGACGCGTGCTCATCCCGCGCGTCTGCAGCGACGAGCCGGCCGGCGCATTCACGAAGTTGTTGAAGCACGCGAGCATGTTCGTGCCGTAGTTGCCGGTGAAGTTGTCGAACCCGGTGCCCTGCTGATAGATCTGCCACGAGATGCCGGCCTTTTCGAGCCGTTCCGGGTAGGTCGTCCAGTTGAAAGGCGGCAGCTTGATCTTGTCGAACTGGTTGTCGATGTAATCGGTGTTGTCGAGCAGCGGGCCGCCGCCCGTGCCGAGCGGGTCGACCATGCCCGTCATCAGGTACATGCGGTTCGGGTGCGTGTTGCCGGGGATCGAGCAGAAGTAGTTGTCGCACACGGTGAACGCATCCGCGAGCGCGTAATGGAACGGGATGTCGTCGCGGACGTGATAGCCCATCGTCATGTTCGACTTCTGCACCGCCCACTGGTCCGCGCGACCGTTGTCGATCGCGCCGTGCGTCGTCGCCCACGTATGCGGCAGGCCGCCGATGCACTGCGCGTTGACGCCCGGGTTGGTCGTGTCGTAGCGGAACGGCGCGATCACGCTCGACGTGTCTTCCTGACGCGGCTGGAACCACACCGGCTTGCCGTTCGGCAGCGTGACCGGGAAGCGGTCGTTGTAGCCGCGCACGCCGCTCAGGTGACCGAGGTAGTGATCGAACGAACGGTTCTCCTGCATGAACACGACGATGTGCTGGACATCCTGGATCGTGCCCGTCACGGTGTTCGGCTCGATCGCCAGCGCCTTGCGGATCGATTCGGGCAGCAGTGCGGTGGCGGCGGTCGCACCGGCGAGGCCGGCGGAGAACTTCAGAAAGTCGCGTCGCGAATGGGTGGCCATGCTGGTTGCTCTTGATTGGATTTCTGGTGGAAACGGCCGGGATCAGGAAGCGGGCGAGGAGGCAGGCGCGGTGAAACCGGGCGGGCAGTGCATCTGCGCGGTGGCGACCACGACGCCGCCGCAGGCGGCCTTCTGCTGCGCGACGGGTGCGGCGGGTGCGGTCACGTCGTCGTTGCAGGCGCCGAGGAGTGCGGTCAGCGCGATCAGGCCAGCGACCGCGAAGGGCCGTAGGGCCGAGTTTCGCATAACGTCTCTCCGTGGATGTGACGACGTGACCCAGGCGCGGATGCGCTCCGGTCATATCGACGGCGAGATGCTAATTTCGACGTGTTACACGATGGTGTCGTGCGGCGGGAGGATCGGTGTGCGGCGGGTGAAAACACCCGTGGTGCGGAATGTGCGGCGCTGCATGGCATCAGCGCCGGCGAATGCGTAATCCAATCGAAAGCTTCGTACTGCTGCCGCTTGTCGACGCGATCGAAGCGGCGCTGTCGCAACCACCGGCGCGCGGTGAATCGCGACGCGCTTTGCGCGGGCCGGCAGCCGCCAGCCCGTGTACGACGAAAGCGCTGCTCAGCCTTCCGCCATCATCAGCAACTGCGCGCCATCCGACACCTGATCGCCGACGCCGTACAGCACTTCCGCGACCACGCCCGCGCTCGGCGCGCCGATCGTGTGCTCCATCTTCATCGCCTCCATCACGATCAGCGGCGTGCCGGCTTCGACCTTCTGGCCGGGCTCGACCAGCACCGCGATCACCTTGCCCGGCATCGGCGCGGTCAGGCGGCCACCGCCCTGCTCCGCGTCACCCGCATGCGCGAGCAGGTTGCGCCATTCGAACGTCTCCGCCGCGCCTTGCGTGAACACGTGGAAGTGGTCGCCGTCCGCATACACGCGGCCGCTGCTGCGCACGCCGCCGAGCGTCACGTCGAAATCGAGCGGCGTGGCGCCACGCGTCCACGCGAACGGCTGCGCGGCGGCGTCGCCGATCGCGAGGCGCGTACCCGCGCCGTCGTCCTCGTACGTGACCGTCACGTCCGCTTCGCGCTCGGCCGCGAGCCATTCGAGCGTGCGGCGATAGCCGCCGTTCAGCCGCCAGTCCGGCAGCGCGCCCCACGGCGACGAACCCTGCGCAGTCGCGCCGCGTTCGCGTGCGAGCAGCGCCGCGCACGCGAGCGCCAGCATCGCGCGCGGCGGCGCCTGCGGCGCGAACAGCGCGTCGTGGTTGCGCTCGATCAGGCCCGTGTCGAGATCGGCGGTCGCGAACGGTGCGCACGCAACGATTCGCTGCAGGAACGCGGCGTTCGTGTGCAGGCCGACCACTTCACAGGCACGCAGTGCGCGCAGCATCAGGCTCAGCGCTTCCGCACGGTTCGCGCCATGAACGATCAGCTTCGCGATCATCGGATCGTAGAACGGCGTGATCGCATCGCCTTCGCGCACGCCGCTGTCGACGCGCACCGACGCACCGATCGCGAACTCGACGCCGGCCGGCAGCCGCAGGTGCTTCAGCGTGCCCGTCGACGGCAGGAAGCCGCGCGCCGGGTTCTCCGCATAGAGACGCGCCTCGAACGCGTGGCCCTGCACGCGCAGTTCGTCCTGCTTCAGCGGCAGCGGCTCGCCGGAGGCGACGCGCAATTGCCACTCGACGAGATCGAGCCCCGTGACCATCTCGGTGACCGGATGCTCGACCTGCAGGCGCGTGTTCATTTCCATGAAGTAGAACGCTTCACCCGTCATGATGAATTCGACGGTGCCCGCGCCGACGTAATTCACCGCACGCGCGGCCGCGACGGCCGCCTCACCCATCGCCTGGCGCACGTCGTCGTGCAAACCCGGCGCCGGCGCTTCCTCGAGCACCTTCTGGTGACGCCGCTGCACCGAGCAGTCGCGGTCGAACAGGTACACGGTGTTGCCGTGCGTGTCGCCGAATACCTGCACCTCGACGTGGCGCGGGCGCGTCAGGTACTTCTCGATCAGCACGCGATCGTTGCCGAAGCTGCTCGCGGCTTCACGCTGGCACGACGCGAGCGCCGCCGGGAAATCGTCGGAGCGCTCGACCACGCGCATCCCCTTGCCGCCGCCGCCCGCGCTGGCCTTCAGCAGCACCGGATAGCCGATCGCGTCGGCTTCGCGATGCAGGTTGGACGCGTCCTGGTCGTCGCCGTGATAGCCGGGCACGAGCGGCACGGCCGCCGCGTGCATCAGCGCCTTCGCGGCCGCCTTCGACCCCATCGCCGCGATCGCGTCGACCGGCGGCCCGATGAAGACGATGCCGGCCGCTTCGCACGCATGTGCGAAATCTTCGTTCTCCGACAGAAAGCCGTAGCCGGGGTGGATCGCCTGCGCGCCGGTGGCGCGCGCGGCTTCGATGATGCGCTCGATGCGCAGGTAGCTGTCCGCGGCGGCCGAGCCGCCGATGTGCACGGCCTCGTCGCATGCGGCCACGTGTTTCGCGTTCGCGTCCGCGTCGGAATAGACGGCGACGCTCGCGATCCCGAGACGTTTGCACGTCGCGGCGACGCGGCACGCGATTTCGCCGCGGTTGGCGATCAGAATCTTGTCGAACATGGCTTCGGTCTCGTCCGGAAAGAGGGGGTCACGCGCGCTGCGCGATCATTCACGCCACGACGGCGTACGCTTTTCGAGGAAGGATGCAATCCCTTCGCGCGCTTCCGCGCCGGCGCGGGTGCGCGCGATCCAGTCGGCGGTCTGCTCGATCAGCGTCGCGTCGAGCGGCCGGCCGGCCACATCGGCGACGAGCCGCTTGCACGCCTTCACCGCGTCGGGGCCGTTCGCGACCAGCGTCGCGGCCAGCTTCGCGACGGTTTCGTCGAGCGCGTCGGCCGGCACCGCGTCGTGAATGAAGCCGAGCGACGCCGCGCGCGTGCTGTCGAACACCTCGGCCGTCGTGAAGTAGCGGCGCGCCGCGCGCTCGCCCATCGCGCGCACCACGTACGGCGCGATCGTCGCGGGGATCAGCCCGAGCCGCGCTTCCGACAGGCAGAACTTCACGCCGTCGGCGGCGATCGCGATGTCGGCCGCCGCCACCAGGCCCACGCCGCCCGCATACGCGTCGCCATGCACGCGTGCGATCACCGGCTTGCCGCAGCGATGGATCGCCTCGAGCATCCGCGCGAGCTTGCGCGCATCGGCACGGTTCTCGTCGTCCGAGTAGCCGGCCATCTTCTTCATCCAATTCAGGTCGGCGCCCGCGCAGAACGCCGCGCCTTCCGCGGCGAGCACGATCGCGCGCACGCCTTCATGCGCGTCGAGCCATTCGAACGCGGTGGTCAGCTCGGCGATCGTCGTCTCGTTGAACGCGTTGCGCACGTCGGGACGCGCGAGCGTGACGGTCGCCACGCGGCCGGCTTCGCTTACCTTGATCGTTTCGTATCGCATCGTTCAGCCCTCCCGGCCGTTACATGCGGAACACGCCGAAGCGTGTGTCCTCGATCGGCGCGTTCATCGACGCGGCGAGGCCGAGCCCCAGCACGTCACGCGTCTGCGCGGGGTCGATCACGCCGTCGTCCCACAGCCGCGCGCTCGCGTAATACGGATGCCCCTGGCGCTCGTACTGGTCGCGGATCGGCTGCTTGAACGCATCCTCTTCCTCGGCCGACCACGAACCGCCCTTCGCCTCGATGCCGTCGCGGCGCACCGTCGCGAGCACCGACGCGGCCTGCTCGCCGCCCATCACCGAGATGCGCGCGTTCGGCCACATCCACAGGAAACGCGGGCCGAATGCGCGACCGCACATCCCGTAGTTGCCGGCGCCGAACGAGCCGCCGATGATCACCGTGAACTTCGGCACCTTCGCGTTCGACACGGCCGTCACCATCTTCGCGCCGTGTCGCGCAATGCCTTCGTTCTCGTACTTGCGCCCGACCATGAAGCCCGTGATGTTCTGCAGGAACACCAGCGGAATCTTGCGCTGGCAGCACAGCTCGATGAAATGCGCGCCCTTCACCGCCGATTCGGAGAACAGGATGCCGTTGTTCGCGACGATCCCGACCGGGTGGCCCCAGATGTGCGCGAAGCCCGTGACGAGCGTCGTGCCGTAGCGCGCCTTGAATTCGTCGAACTCGGAATCGTCGACGATGCGCGCGATCACCTCGCGCACGTCGAACGGCTTGCGCGTATCGACCGGAATCACGCCGTACAGGCTCTTCGCGTCGTAGCGCGGCGGCTTCGGCTCGCGCAGCGCGACCGGTGACGCAATCTTCGGCGCGAGGTGACCGACGATGTTGCGCGCGATCGACAGCGCATGCGCGTCGTTCTGCGCGAGATGGTCGGCCACGCCCGACAGGCGCGTATGCACGTCGCCGCCGCCGAGATCCTCGGCGCTCACTTCCTCGCCGGTCGCGGCCTTCACGAGCGGCGGCCCGCCGAGGAAAATCGTGCCCTGCTCCTTCACGATGATCGACTCGTCGCTCATCGCCGGCACGTATGCGCCGCCCGCCGTGCACGAACCCATCACGACGGCGATCTGCGCAATTCCCGCCGCCGACATCGTCGCCTGGTTGAAGAAGATGCGGCCGAAGTGGTCGCGATCGGGAAACACGTCGTCCTGGTTCGGCAGGTTCGCGCCGCCCGAATCGACGAGATACACGCACGGCAGCCGGTTTTCCGCGGCGATTTCCTGCGCGCGCACATGCTTCTTCACGGTGACCGGGTAATACGTGCCGCCCTTGACCGTCGCGTCGTTGCACACGATCACGCATTCGCGGCCGGCGATGCGGCCGATCCCGGTGATGACGCCCGCGCCCGGCGCGTCGTCGTTGTACATGCCGTTCGCCGCGAGCTGCGAGAACTCGAGGAACGGCGCGCCCGGATCGAGCAGTTGCGCGATGCGGTCGCGCGGCAGCAGCTTGCCGCGCGACAGGTGCTTGTCGCGCGCGGCCTGGCCGCCGCCCTGCGCGAGCTGTTCGATCTTCGCGCGCAGGTCGGCGACGACCGCCTCGAGCGCGGCGGCATTCGCGCGGAAGTCTTCCGAGCGCGGATTCAGTTTCGATTCGATGATCGGCATCGACAGGGCTCCGTTCGCGTGACGTGGGGCGTTACATCGTTTCCGCGAACAGCTCGCGGCCGATCAGCATCCGGCGGATCTCGCTCGTGCCGGCGCCGATCTCGTACAGCTTCGCATCGCGCCACAGGCGCCCGACCGGGTATTCGTTGATGTAGCCGTTGCCGCCGAGGATCTGGATCGCCTCACCGGCCATCCACGTCGCCTTCTCGGCCGTGTAGAGGATCACGCCCGCGCAGTCCTTGCGCACCTGGCGGATGTGGTCGCTGCCGGCCGAGTCGAGGTGGCGGCCGACCGCGTACAGGTACGCGCGGCAGGCCTGGAACGTGGTGTACATGTCGGCGACCTTGCCCTGGATCAGCTGGAATTCGCCGATCGCCTGGCCGAACTGCTTGCGGTCGTGGATATACGGCACCACCGCGTCGAGGCACGCGGCCATGATGCCCGTGGGGCCGCCCGACAGCACCGCGCGCTCGTAGTCGAGCCCGCTCATCAGCACCTTCACGCCGCCGTTGAGCTGGCCGAGGATGTTCTCCTCCGGCACTTCGACGTCCTGGAACACCAGCTCGCCCGTGTGCGAGCCGCGCATGCCGAGCTTGTCGAGCTTCTGCGCGACCGAGAAGCCCTTCATGCCCTTCTCGACGATGAACGCGGTGATGCCGCGCGAGTTGGCTTCGACGTCCGTCTTCGCGTAGACGACGAGCGTGTCGCAATCGGGGCCGTTCGTGATCCACATCTTCGTGCCGTTCAGCACGTAGCGATCGCCGCGCTTGTCGGCGCGCAGCTTCATGCTGACGACGTCGGAGCCCGCGTTCGGCTCGCTCATCGCGAGCGCGCCGATGTGTTCGCCCGACACGAGCTTCGGCAGGTATTTCTGCTTTTGCGCTTCCGTGCCGTTGCGGTGGATCTGGTTCACGCACAGGTTCGAGTGCGCGCCGTACGACAGGCCGATCGATGCCGATGCGCGCGAGATCTCTTCCATCGCGACCATGTGCGCGGTGTAGCCCATGTTCGCGCCGCCGTATTCCTCGGCCACCGTCATGCCGAGCACGCCGAGATCGCCGAACTTCTTCCACAGATCCATCGGAAACTGGTCGGTGCGGTCGACCTCCGCCGCGCGCGGCGTGATTTCCTTCGCCGCGAACGTCGCGACGGCGTCGCGCAGCATCTCGATGTCTTCACCGAGCATGAATTGCACACCGGGCAGGTTGATCATGTCTCCTCCGTCTCCAGAAAGTGTGTGGCACCCACCGATTTCTGAGTTTTGCTCAAATCGAATGAATACCTAGATTCATTGACCAATACAGCGTAAATTTTGCACAGTTTCGCGCCTCGCCGGGTTCGGCGTCAATAGTTTTTTGAGTGACACTCAGATATCATGCCGAGATGACAGCCGCTACCGCCGACACCATGACCGCCACCGTCAAAGCCGACCGCGCCGATACCTCGCGCGCGCCCGCCGGGCGCAAATCCCAGCAACGCGTGCAGGACATTCTGCGCGCCGGCCGGGAAGTGTTCGCCGAAAAAGGTTACGAGCATGCGACGGCCGCCGAGATCGCGCAGCGCGTGGGCGTGTCGGAGGCGACGGTGTTCAGCTATTTCCGCGGCAAGCGCGAGCTGTGCGCGCGTGTCATCGCGGATTGGTACGACGAAAACATCGCCGCATTCGAGGCAGGGATGCCGCAGGACGCATCGGTGCAGCAGCAGTTCGCGTTCATCGTGCGCACCCACCTGCGGCTGATGCTGGTGAACGGCACCGGCCTGTGCGCGCTGGTGCTGTCGGAAGGCCGCGCGAAGCAGCATGCGCTGAGCGACGAGCTCACCGCGCTGCAGCGCCGCTACACCGCGCCGCTGATGGACGTGCTCGCGCGCGGCCAGGCGGCCGGGCAGGTGCGCACCGACCTGCCGCTGAGCCTGCTGCGCTCGATGGTGTTCGGGCCGATCGAGCACGTGCTGTGGGATGCGATCCTCGGGCACCGCAAGCTCGATACGGAAACGACGGCCACGCAGCTCGTCGACATGCTGTGGGCGGCCGTGCAGCCGCCGGCGCCGGAACAGGCGGCGCTCGTGCGCTTCAGGAACGAAGTGGCGGAAGCCGTGCGACGGCTGGAAGGCGACAGCACGCGCGGGTGACGCACGGCGGGCAGCGCGCCCGCCGCTTCCCCGCCGCTGCTGGGGGTCGAGGGCGTTACGACTCGTCGCCGACGCGCAGCGGCGCGCGGCTCTGCTCGTTGTTCAAATGGACGAACTTGCGCAACAGGCGCACCAGTTCCTGCGAATCGTCCTCTCCCATCCCGTCGAACAGGCCGGCGCGCAACTCCTTCACCGACGGAATCAGGTGCGTCAGCAGTTCGACGCCCGCCGGTGTCAGCAGCAAGCGGCGCTGACGCCGCGGCAGCACTTCGCGCACGATCAATCCTTTCGCTTCGAGCCGGACCGCGAGATCCGCGGTCGTCGACGTGTCGAGCGCGACCCGCTGCGCGAGCGTCACCTGATCGAGCCCCGGGCACTCGTACAGCATCCGCAGGACCGCGTACTGCACGGGCGTCACGTCCCGGCCCAGCTTCTCGTAGAACATCGCAACCGCGATCTGGTGTGCGCGCCGGATCAGGTGCCCGGGTTCGTCGTACAGATCGAGCGGGAAAACCGGCAGGTCGGCGGGATTCGTTTTTTCCATGAATGAGTCGATGACATAAACGGCGCATGCCGGTTGCACGCGCCGACGGCATGGCGCTGCCTCGCGCCATTTCCCGGGAAAACCAGTATACCGCCCGCCTTGCTCCAGCCAATCTCAATGAGTACACTGAATCTCATTCAGTACACGGAATGAAAAGATGCCGCGTACCGGCGGCATCGACCTGAAGGAGACGACGAACGTGTTTCTCAAGAATGCTTGGTACGTGGCGTGCACGCCCGACGAAATCGACGGTAAGCCGCTGGGCCGCCAGATCTGCAACGAGTCGATGGTGTTTTATCGCGCGGCGGACGGCCAGGTCGCCGCGCTGGAGGACTTCTGCCCGCATCGTGGCGCACCGCTGTCGCTGGGATTCGTGCGCGACGGCGTGCTCGTGTGCGGCTATCACGGGCTGGAAATGGGCTGCAACGGCAAGGCGGCCGGCATGCCGGGCCAGCGTGTCGGCGGCTTCCCGCCGATTCGCAGCTTCCCGGTGATCGAGCGATATGGATTCATCTGGGTCTGGCCGGGCGATGCGTCGGCAGCCGATCCCGCGAAACTGCCCGCGCTGGCGTGGGCCGAGGATCCGGCCTGGGCCCACGGCGGCGGCCTGTACCACATCCGCTGCGACTACCGGCTGATGATCGACAACCTGATGGATCTCACGCACGAAACCTACGTGCATGCGTCGAGCATCGGCCAGAAGGAAATCGACGAAGCGCCGCCGAAGACCACCAGCCACGGCGACGAAGTCGTCACGAGCCGCTTCATGGAGAACGTGATGCCGCCGCCGTTCTGGCAGATGGCGCTGCGCGGCAACGGGCTGGCCGACGACGTGCCGGTGGATCGCTGGCAGATCTGCCGCTTCACGCCGCCGAGCCACGTGATGATCGAAGTCGGTGTCGCGCATGCGGGCCACGGCGGCTACGACGCGCCGGCCGACCTGAAGGCGTCGTCGATCGTCGTCGATTTCATCACGCCCGAGTCGGACACCTCGATCTGGTACTTCTGGGGAATGGCGCGCAACTTCCGGCCCGACGACCACGCACTGACCGCCGAGATCCGCGCAGGCCAGGGCAAGATCTTCGCCGAGGATCTCGAGATGCTCGAGCGCCAGCAGCTCAACCTGGAGAAGTGGCCCGATCGCAAGCTGCTCAAGCTCAACATCGACGCCGGCGGCGTGCTGTCGCGCAAGGTGATCGAGCGGCTGCTCGCCGACGAGCATGCGTCGAGCCCGTCGCGGCCCGTGATTCCGGTCGCGCAGGTCAGGGAGGCGTCATGAGCGCCGCGACGCTGACGGTCCGCGTGGCCCGCAAGTGGCAGGAAGCACGCGACATCTGCGGCTTCGAATTCGTCAGCGATGACGGCTCGCCGCTGCCGCGCTTCGACGCCGGCGCCCATATCGACGTGCATCTGCCGGGCGGCCTCGTGCGCCAGTATTCGCTGTGCAACCACCCGGAGCACGGCGATCGCTATCAGATCGCCGTGCTGCGCGATGCCGACGGTCGCGGCGGGTCGCGCACCATTCATGATGCAGTCCGGCAAGGCGATACCGTGCGGATCGGCGTGCCGCGCAATCAGTTTCCGCTCGCCCCCGACGCGCCGCACCACCTGCTGCTCGCAGGCGGGATCGGCGTCACGCCGATCCTCTGCATGGCGGAACGGTTGTTCTCGTCCGGTGTCGCGTTCGACATGCATTACTGCGCGCGCTCGGCCGACCGCATGGCCTTCGTCGAACGGATCAACGCGGCCGGGTTCCGTGATCGTGCCCGCTTCCACGTCGACGACGGCGCGCCCGAGCAACGCTTCGACGTGGCAGCCGTGCTCGCCGCGGCGCCCGAAGGTACGCACCTGTACGTATGCGGGCCGCGCGGCTTCATGGATGCGGTGTTGAACGCCGCACGCGAGCGCGGCTGGGCGGAAGCGCGACTGCACTACGAGTTCTTCGGCGGCGCGGTGGCGGTGTCCGGCGCGGATCGCGCGTTCCAGGTCCGGATCGCGAGCAGCGGCCAGGTGATCGACGTGCCGGCCGAATGCACCGTCATCGCCGCACTGGCGGCCAACGGCGTCGACGTGCTGACGTCGTGCGAGCAAGGTGTATGCGGAACCTGCCTGACACGCGTGCTGCAAGGCGAGCCCGATCACCGCGATGCGTATCTGACCGACGAGGAAAAAGCCGCCGGCGACCAGTTCATGCCCTGCTGCTCGCGAGCGCGAACCGACCTGCTGGTACTCGACCTGTAGACGGACACGCCCGACCCGAGGCGACCCACCACCACAATGGAGACGATCAATGGCGCAACCTGCCCGTCCATCAATCAATACTGCTAAATTCCCGGTCGACCGATGGTGGGTCGCCGCACTGTCATCCGAACTGACGGACAAGCCCATCGCCCGCACGCTGCTCGGCCATCCGGTCGTCCTGTTCCGGCTGCCGTCCGGGGAAGTCGGTGCGCTGGAGGATCGCTGCTGCCACAAGTCGCTGCCGCTGTCGTGCGGCTCGCTCGAAGCACGCGGCCTGCGCTGCGGCTATCACGGTCTGCTGTTCGACCGCGGCGGTGCATGCGTGGAAATTCCCGGGCAAGACCGGATTCCGGCCAAGGCGTGCGTGTCGTCGTATCCGGTGAAGGAGCAGGACGCGATCGTGTGGATCTGGATCGGCGCCGACGCGCACGCTCGACCGACCTGCGCGCCGCCGCGCTACGCGTTCCATACGGATCCGCAATACCGGTTCGGCGGCGGCCAGTACCATTACGACGCGCCGTATCAACTGATTCATGACAATCTGATGGACCTGAGCCACCTCGGCTATGTCCATCTGAAAACGATCGGCGGCAACGCGCCGCTGCACATGGGCGCGGAAACCCGCGTCAGCAGCGACGGCGACACGGTGACGCTGGTTCGCCGGATGCCGGATTCCGTCCCGCCGCCGACCTACACCGCCGCATGGCCGTTCGCGGCCCGCGTCGATCGCTGGCAGGAAATCGAGTTCCACGTGTCGCACATCCGGATCTGGACCGGCGCGATCGACGCCGGCACCGGCGACCTGCACGATCCGGCACGCGGCGGCCTTCACATGCGCGGCTTCCACGGCATCACGCCCGAGACGGAAACGACGACGCACTACTTCTGGACCGTCGCGACCAATCCGCAGCACGACGTCGAGCGCATCGCGCAAACGGTCATCGAGCAATCCGCGGCGACGTTCGACGAGGACAAGGCCGTGATCGAAGCGCAATACCGGAATCAGCTGCGCTTTCCGGACGGTCGCCAGCTCGACATTCACGTCGACGCGGGCCCCAATCGTGCGCGGCGCGTGATCGAGCGGCTGCTGCTGCTGCAACCCGAACCCGCGTAAGCATCTTGTCGGCGCACTTGCGGCGCCTGCCGATCGCAGCGGGTGTTCCCCGGGGATGCCCGTCAACCCACGCATTCGCTTTCGTCCCATTCGCTACCCCGGCTTCAATGCCATTCCATTTGATTAGTCATACTATTTTATGAAGGGTCTTTGACGTGAGCGCAAATATCCGCAATACGATCGACGAATCCCCGATGAGCGCGTTCCAGACGATGGCGGTCACGGCCTGCGTCGTGCTGAACATGCTCGATGGCTTCGATGTGCTGGCCGTCGCGTTTGCCGCGCCGCACCTGGCGGCCGAATGGAAACTGAGCGGCAAGGAAATCGGCCTGCTGCTGAGTGCCGGGCTGGCCGGCATGGGCATCGGCTCGGTGCTGATCGCGCCGCTGGCCGACCGCGTCGGCCGCCGCCGCATCATCCTGCTCTGCCTCGCCGTGATCTCGACCGGGATGCTCGCCTGCGCGGCCACGCACAGCACGCTGCAACTCGCCGTCGCGCGTGCGTACACGGGGCTCGGCATCGGCGGCATGCTGGCGAGCCTGACCGTGATCAGCGGCGAGTACGCATCGAACAAATGGCGCAGCGCCGCGATCGGCATGCAGTCGACCGGCTACGCGATCGGCGCCACCGCCGGCGGCGTCATCGCCGGTTACCTGCTGTCGACGTGGGGATGGCGCAGCGTGTTCGCGTTCGGCGGCATCCTGACCTTGCTGGCGATCCCGATGGTGCTCGCGCTGCTGCCGGAATCGCTCGATTTCCTGCTGGCGAGGCGTCCGGACCACGCGCTGCAGAAAATCAACCGCATCCTCGCGAGAATGAAGCGCGCACCGATAGACGCGCTGCCGCCCGTGGCCTCGTCCACCGGCACGGCAAGCCCCGCGTCGAGCTGGACGGCCATGCTCCGCGCACCGCTCGCGCGCCGCACGATCGCGTTGTGGATCGCGTTCTTCCTCGTGATGGGCAGCTTCTATTTCGTCGTGAGCTGGACGCCGAAGCTGCTGGTCCAGGCCGGGCTGTCGGCATCGCAGGGCGTCACCGGCGGCGTCCTGCTCAACCTCGGCGGCATTGCGGGCGCCTCGCTCTTCAGCCTGCTGTCGACGCGCGTCGGCCTGCGCAACCTGCTGGGCGCGACCCTGCTGCTCGGCGGCGCGCTGATGGTCGTGTTCGGCGCGAACACGGGCTCGCTCGGTATCGGGATGACCGTCGCGGTGCTCCTCGGCGCGGTGATCAATGCGTGCGTGGCCGGCATGTATGCGCTGTCGCCGACGCCGTACCCCGCCGAAATTCGAACGACCGGCATCGGCCTCGCCGTCGGCATCGGCCGCCTCGGCGCGATCCTGTCGCCGATGACGGTCGGTGCGCTGCTGGACGACGGCTGGTCCGTGTCCCATCTCTATCTCGCGTTCCTCATGCCGATGGCCGGCGCGGCAATCGCCGTCGCCGTAGTGGGCGCGCGTGCCGCGGCACCGCGCCCGCAACGCGACCCGGCGATGTCGTAACACGCGACGCCAGCCGTCTTGCCGCTGCCTGTCGGCACCCCGGATTCGTCCGGGTCATTATAAAAATCGATAAGCATAGCTACATACCGTTTGGAGACAATCATGAAAAAGAAACTGGGCGTCGCGCTCGCGACGGCGATGGCACTAGCCGGACCGGCCTGCGCGCAAAGCAGCGTCACGCTGTACGGGATCATCGATACCGGCGTGTCCTACTACAACAACGCCGCGCACGGCGGATCGTTCACGGGCATGCCGACGCTGACCGGCGAGGTGCCGTCACGGTGGGGGCTGCGAGGCACGGAGGATCTCGGCGGCGGCTATCAGGCCTTCTTCGTGCTCGAAAACGGTTTCCAGCCCGGCACCGGCGCACTGAACTACGGCGGGCGCCTGTTCGGGCGACAGGCGAACGTCGGCGTGAACGGTCCGTTCGGCGCGCTGACCCTCGGCCGCCAGATGAACATGTCGATGATCGTGCTGACCAATGCGGACGTGATCGGCCCGTCGATTCACTCGATGGCGGATTTCGATTCCTATCTGCCGAACGCGCGCAGCGACAATGCGATCGGCTACAAGGGCACGTTCCACGGCGTGACGCTCGGCGCCACCTACAGCTTCGGCCGCGACGCGGCCGGGCCGGCAGGGCCGTCGGCGACGGGCTGTGCCGGGCAGGTGCCCGGCGACATCGTCGCCTGCCGCCAGTACACGGCGATGCTCGCGTATGACGCGAGCAACTTCGGGATCGCCGCGTCGCACGACGTGATGCGCGGCGGCGGCGGCGCGCTCGCCCCGCTGAACAATCCCGCATACACCGACACGCGCGACATCGTCGCCGGCTACGTGAAGATCGGCCCGGCGAAACTCGGCGCCGGATGGATCCGCCGCAACCTCGCGGCGGCCGACCACCTGCAGGCCGATATCGTGTTCGCCGGCGGCACGTACTACGCGACGCCCTACCTCGCGCTCGACCTGCAGGGCGTACGCTACCTGCAGCGCCGCGAAAACAGCGAAGGCACGAATGCCACGCTGCTCGTCGGCCGCGCGAACTATTTCCTGTCGAAGCGGACGACCGTCTATACGTCGGTGGGCTACATGTTCAATAGCAAGTTGGCTGCGAACGCGGTCGCCGCCGGCGGGACGGTCAGGACCGGGATGAACCAGCTCGGCGTGATGGCCGGCATCCAGCAGAAGTTCTGAACGCCGGCCACCGCGCCGGCGCAGGTCAGTTGGCGAGCTTGCAGTGCGAGAGCTTCAACCCCGGCAGCACCGGCGCATCGATATAGCCTTCGTTCACGCAGCTGAAGCGGAACGCCGCCGACGTGACGAACGGCTTGATCTCGCCGCCGGGGAATTTCGGCTTCAGCGCATCCTGGTCGGCCACGTCGAAATGCGTGTCGAACTGCTCGCCGTCCTTCGTCAGCGCGCCGAAATAGGTGCCGCCCGGATCGCTGCCCATCCGGATCACGGCGCCGACGAACACGAGGCGCTTGCCGTCGTACTTCGTCTTCGCGGCGGCCATGTCCTGCGTGTACGCCTCGATCACGGCGCCGTAATGCGCGTCGATCGCGGGCTCGGTGTCCGACGCGGCGCAGGCGGTCTGATGAACGCCCGCCAGCATCGTGCATGCTGCAAGCGCGGCCGCCGCGAACGGCGCGGAAATCTTCTTCATGGGTGGTCTCCCGTCTAGCGTGGTGGTTGAAGTAATTGAAGCCCGGCGCTTGCGCCTGACGAATTCGCTTCCGTTGCTTTAATCGTTCGAATGGCGGAACACGGCTGCGATCACTTCTCCACCCGCATGGTCGTGCGCGGTGCGCAGCGTCGCGCTGAACGCGACGTGACAGGAAGGTGACATGGTGCGGCCCCCGGCTCTCTCATTGAATTTCACTGCGTCTGATTTTGGTCGCTACGGTAGCAGACGGCCGACGGCCCGGCAACCAAGGTCCCCGTGGCGCGAATCATTTCATTACAATTGCAAATGATTCTCATTACATATATTATTCGCGTCCTGGTCGTGGCGAAACGCCGCGGCCCGCGCCCCGATCCTTAGCACTCCGTCCTGCATCGATTCATGCCACCCCGCCGAACACCCCGCCGTGCCCGGACCCTGCGTCCGTGGCGCACGAGCCTGCCTGCCCTGATCACCCTGTGCGTCGCGAGCGGCACGCATGCGTCCGCCGCAGAACGCGCCGACGCCGAATCCGCCGCCCCTGCTTCCGCTTCCACACCCGCGCCGCCGGCCGCGCGCGAACTCCCGGCGATCAGCGTCAGCGCATCGGCAACCGCCGATCCGACGGTCGGCTATCAGCCGCGCACCACGAGCATCGCGGGCGGCGACAACCGTTCGATCAAGGAGATTCCGCAATCGGTCGCGGTGGTCAGCAGCAGCGTGATGCAGGACCAGCAGGCGCGCACGCTCGACGACGTGCTCGGCAACATCAGCGGCGTCACGCAAACGAACACCCTAGGCGGCACGCGCGACGCGTTCATCAAACGCGGCTTCGGGTCGAACAACGACGGCTCCGTGCTCGTCGACGGCGTGCGCACGCCGGTGCTGCACAGCTATCTGGCGACGATCGACCGCGTCGAAGTGCTGAAGGGCCCGGCGTCGCTGCTCTATGGGATGCAGGATCCGGGCGGCGTGATCAACCTCGTCACGCGCAAGCCGGAAGACACGTTCGGCGGCTCGATCTCGGCCTCGCGCACGAGCCACGGCGGCAGCAGCGCGACGTTCGATCTTACGGGCCTGCTCGGCAAGCCGGGCCAGGTCGCGGGCGGCACGCTCGCGTTCCGGCTGACCGGCCAGTACGACACGAGCCGCTACTGGCGCAGCTTCGGCCGCCAGCGCGACGCGCTGATCGCACCCGCGCTGTCGTGGCACGACGCGAGCACGTCGATCGACGTCAGCTACCAGTACGTCGACTACACGACACCGTTCGATCGCGGGACCGTGCTCGTGAACGGCCAGCTCGACGATGCGCTGCGCTATCGCCGCTACGAGGAAGCGTGGTCGCAGAGCACCGGCATCCAGGAAACGCTGCGTGCGCGCGTCGAGCACCGCTTCTCCGATGCGTGGCGCGTGCGTGCAACCTACGGCTGGGGCCGCGATCGCTACGATCAATACATTACCCGCGCAACCGCGTTCAACAGCACCACCGGCGCACTGACGCGCTCGTCCGATGCGAATCTCGGGCGCAACGATTCCGACCAGATCGCGACGCTCGGCCTGCTCGGTAACGTGACGCTCGCCGGCATGAATCACGCGATCTACATCGGCGGCGAATACGAGCGGCAGCGCAGCTTCCGCGGCGACACGATCCGCGGCAAGGCGACGAAGGGCTTCAATCTCTACGATCCCGTGTACGACCTGCTCGCGCCGGGCGGCACGCCCAACCCGAAGCAGAGCGATTCGCGCTCGGTGGTGCATGCATATTCGATGGTCGTGCAGGACTCGGTGAAGCTCACTGATCGCCTTACCGCGGTAGGCGGGCTGCGTTGGGAAAACTGGCAGCAGGAATCGGGGATGGGGCGGCCGTTCGTGTTCGCCGACCGCTCGCGCGGCAGCGTGTGGCTGCCGCAGTTCGGGCTCGCCTATGCGCTCACGCCGGCGCTGACCGCCTACGCGAACGTCAGCCGCTCATTCAAGCCGAACGTCGCCACGAACGTCGCGGCGCCGCTCGCACCGGAATACGGCCGCGTGCTCGAGGCCGGGCTGAAGTTCAGCCTGAAGCCGGCGATCACTGGCACGCTCGCGGTCTACCAGATCGACAAGCGCAACGTCGCGGTCACGGTGGGCGATCTGACGTCGACGATCGGCACCGCGCGCTCGCGCGGGATCGAGCTCGACGTCGCGGGGCAGATCACGCGCCACCTGAGCGTGATCGGCAGCTATGCGTACACGAATGCGACCGATCGCGACAGCAATACGCCGCTAACCAACGTTGCGCGCCATACGGGCAGCCTCTTCGCGGTATACGACACGGCGATCGCGAACCTGCCCGGCCGCTGGCGCTTCGGTGGCGGCGCACGACTTGTCGGCTCACGTTCGGGTGACACCGCGAACAGCTTCACGCTGCCCGGCTACGTGACCGTCGACGCATTCGCCGCCTACGAAACGACGATCGGCAAGTTCCCGACGCGCTTCCAGCTCAACGTGAAGAACCTGCTCGACAAGACCTACTACCCGTCGAGCAACAACAACCTGATCATCGCGGTCGGCGAGCCGCGGCTCGTCACGCTGACAACGACGGTGTCGTTCTGATGGTCTGATGCGCTGATGCGGGCGTGGGCTGGCCGGCAAGCGGCGGCCCACCCGCAAACCCGCATCACACTCGTGGGGGGCGATTATACAAGCCGACCATTTGCTCCCCTCGCCTTATAATCAGTTATCAATATCAATAATCAGGTCAATTCGTCGACCGCAACCGGACCCGTCCGCTGGATGCTTCCGACGACCCGGCGCTGCGAAGAAGGTCGGATGCAACGCTCGCCCCGACGGTCGCCGCACCGTTCGCACCGCCCCCGCCCGCCCGTCCAATCATCAGACCCTCGAATACCTCCCATCCGATATCGCGATTTTCCGTATCGAGCATGCGCCGCTAGACTGGCTACGCATTCGCGACGCCGAATCGCCGCACGGCAACGCGACACGCCCCCCCCCACAAAAACGATTCCGGGAGATATGCCATGTCCGACCGGCATGCACGCCGAGGCGCGCTCAAGACACTCGGCCTCGCGGCCGGCACCGCGCTGCTCGCCGCCGCGCGCCCCGCTCACGCCGCCACGCCCGACACCGGCGCGCTGCTGCCGGGCGGCGCCACGCACCTCGCCGACCTCACGCGCCGCCTCGCGGCCGCGCCGAGGCGGCGCGACTTCAAGACGGTGCCGATGATCCTCGAACGCCCCGACCAGTGGGATCACGCGGCGCTCGCCGAAGTAACCGGCTACCGCGGCGGCCCGAAGCAGGTATGGGACAACACCGAGCTCGGCGGCCCATGGCTGAACCTGATGCGCAATTCGCTGAATGCGCAGATCTGGTCGTACCGTCACCCGGATTTCCTCGTCGTTTCGGCCACGCACGGCAGCGCGCATCTCGCGCTGTTCGACCAGGCCGCGTGGGACAAATACGGCCTCGCGAAATTCGCCGGTGCCGCGTTTCCGTCCAACACGCTGCTCGATGCAAAGCCCGCGCAATCGAAAAGCGCGCAAGACCACGAGTTACCCGACGGCGCGTTCTCGTCGCACGACAACAGCATCGCCGCGCTGCAGCAGCGTGGCGTCGTGTTCCTGTCGTGCCACAACGCGATCTGGGAACTCGCGGAACGGCTCGACGGCGCGAACGCGAATCCCGACAAGCTGCCGCTCGATGCGCTTGCGGCGGACCTGACCAACCACGTGATCCCGTCGGCGATCGTCACGCCAGGCGCGGTCGGCACGCTGCCCGAACTGCAGCAGGCCGGCTTCACGTACGCAAAATGAGCCTCGCGATGACATCGATCCCGCTGCAACTGGAACCGCCATCGCCGTCGCGCCGCCGTCGGCGCACGCTGCGCGCCGTGCTGGCCGCGTGGCTCTGCTGCGCGTCGGCCCTGTCGCTCGCCGCGCCCGCCGATACCGCCGCAACCGTCTTTCCGCCCTGGCAAAACGGCCGCAACAACGACGCGACGCACCGTGGCCTCGAATTCACGGTGCCGCAGGTCGACGTGCTCGCCGATTTCCACGGCGACCTCACCGCGCCGAAGCTCGTGCTGTTCGTCGGCGGCAACTATTTCTTCGCGATGGCGCCGCTCGTCGCGAAGTTCGAGGAAGATCACCCCGAGTACCGTGGCCGCATCTACTGGGAGACGATCCCACCCGGCCTGCTCGTGAAGCAGATCCAGGCGGGCGGCACGATCACCGTCGGCAACATGACGTGGACGGTCAAGCCCGATGCGTATTTCGCGGGGCTCGGCAAGATCAACGGGCTGATCGCGGACGGCACGCTCATCGGCCCGGCCGTGCCGTACGTGACGAACCAGCTGACGATCATGGTGCGCGCCGGCAATCCGAAGCGTATCGCATCGCTGAACGACCTCGCGCGGCCCGACGTGCAGCTTGCGATGCCCAATCCGACATTCGAAGGCGTCGCGCGGCAGATCCGCGCGTCGCTCGTGAAAGCCGGCGGCGACGCGCTCGCGCGTACCGTCTACGACGACAAGGTGCGCACCGGCACGGCCGAGCTCACGCACATCCATCATCGGGAAACCGCGCTGTTCCTGATGCAGGGTCGCGCGGACGCGGGCGTGCTGTGGCAATCCGAAGCGGCGTTCCAGGAACAGGTCGGGCATCCGCTGATGCACATCGACATTCCGGCCGAGCAGAATACGACGGCCATCTATGCGGGGGCGATGGTGAAGGACGCGCCGCATCCGGAGGCCGCGCGCACGTGGCTCGCGTTCATCCGGTCGCCGGAGGCGTTCCGGATTTTCCAGCGCTACGGCTTCGGCCGATACGATGCGGCGACACCGACGCAGCACCTCGCGCCGGAGCAGCAGCAATCCGACGCGGGCTGACCGCGCGGCCGCGCCGGCAGTTCGGCGGCGCGAGGGACCTACAACAAGGAGGGGATACGTGAACGATACGGTGGACACACCGCGACGCCGGTTCGCACCGCTGCTGCTCGCAGCGGCGGCGTTGCTGGCCGGCCAGGCGCGCGCGGACGACGCGGCGCTCGGCAAGACGATCGCCACACAGGGCACGACGACGGGCGTCGTCGCGTGCATCGGCTGCCACGGCAGCCAGGGCGAAGGCAACGCGGCGGCCGGCTTCCCGCGCCTCGCGGGCACCCCTGCCGCCTATCTGTCCGCGCAGCTTGCCGCGTTCGCGGACGGCAGCCGCCAGAACCCGGTCATGCAGCCGCTCTCGAAACTGATGACGCCGCACGAGCGCGACGCGGTCTCCGCGTACTTCGCGAGCCTGCCCGCGCCGGCCGGCATCGTGGCCTCCAACGACACGTCGATCGACCCGGCTAACACCGGCGCGTGGCTCGCGACGCGCGGACGCTGGTCGCAGGGCCTGCCCGCGTGCGCGCAATGCCACGGCCCCGGCGGCCTCGGGGTGGGCACCGCGTTTCCGCCGCTCGTGGGCCAGCCGGCCGCCTATATCGCCGGCCAGCTGAACGGCTGGAAACACGGCACGCGCCCGCCCGGGCCAATGGCGCTGATGCCGGCGATCGCCGGCAAGCTGTCCGACGCCGACATCGACGCGGTGGCCGCCTACTACGCGCGCGGCGGCGCGGCACAAGGAGACAAGCGATGATCGACCGCACGACGCTGATCCGCCGCACCCGCGCGGCCCTGCTCGGCGCGGCCTGGATGCCCGTGCTGGCGTTCGCGGCTACCCCGCAGGATGCACCGGCCGCGGCTTCCGCACCCGCGCCGGCCACGATGGCAACGGCCGCCAAACCCTTCGCGCCGCCCGCCGAATCCGCGATACCCGCCGACGAATTCGGCAAGACCGTGAAGCTCGGCGAGCAGATCTTCCTGCACACGCCCGAGTTCGCGGGCAAGTACGTCGGCAACAAGCTGACCTGCGCGAGCTGCCACCTCGACGCGGGCCGCCGGCCCGATTCGAGCCCGATGTGGGCCGCCTACCTGCTGTATCCGGCATACCGCAGCAAGAACGGCCACGTGAACACGTTCGCCGAGCGCCTGCAGGGATGCTTTCGATACAGCATGAACGGCAAGGCACCGCCGGCCGGCGACCCGATCCTCGTCGCGCTCGAGACCTATTCGTACTGGCTCGCGAAGGGCGCGCCGGTCGGCACGAAGCTGCCGGGGCAGGGGTTCCTGAAACTGCCGCCGCCCGCGCAGAAGGCCGACTATGCACGCGGCGGCGCCGTCTACACGCAGCACTGCGCGCTGTGCCACGGGGCGGACGGCCAGGGGCAGTCGAGCGGCGGCAAGGCGGTCTTCCCGGCACTGTGGGGCGCGCGTTCGTTCAACTGGGGCGCCGGGATGGGCGACATCCGCAATGCGGCCGGCTTCATCAAGGCCAACATGCCGCTCGGGCTCGGCGGCACGCTGACCGATCAGGAGGCGTGGGACGTCGCGACCTTCATGGACAGCCACGAACGTCCGCAGGACCCGCGCTTCACAGGCTCGGTGCAGGACACGCGCGCGAAGTTCCACGACTCGCCCGATTCGATGTACGGGCTCAGCGTGAACGGGCGCGTGCTCGGCGCACCGTGATGCAAACGCCGTGCCGGCCACCCGGCCCGCACGGCCTGCGCGTTCACGGATGCCAGCGATACACGATCATGCTGGTGCCGTTGTAGTTGTCCTTCGTGATCACGTATTCGCCGGTCGAGCGCAGGTACGCACGGATCCCGTACATCGAGTCGACGTCGTTGCCGACGTCCATCGCCGACGTGTTCGAGTTGGTCAGCGTCGTCACGAGCGCGCCGGTGTTGAGATCGAACACGTCGACGTTCGGCACGGTGTGCACGTAGCCGACGAACAGGTAGTGGCCGGCCGCCGCGATCGATTTCGGGTTCGCGCTGGTCAGGTTGATCACCGGGTTCGGCGCGGTCGTGTTGCCGTTCTTCCAGCCGTGATAGACCTCGATGTGCCCGTTCATCGCGGTCCAGTCCCAGTTGTTCGCGAGGCCCTGCGCGAGGATCATCGTGTCGCTGTCCGCCTGGTAGACGATGCGCGTCGTCGGCGCCACGGTGCTCGGCACGGGCGTCGTCACCGGCTTGCCCCACGACGGCTTGCCGGTCGCATCGAAGCCCGTCATCGGGTAGCGGGTAATCGCGTTGGTGCCGTTCAGCCCGGCCCACACGTCGCCGTTGCCGTCGATGTCGAAACCGGTCGTGACCTGCAACGTCGTGTTGAACGGCTTGCCCGGCAGCGAGCCGGCCGGATTCGCGATGTAGCCGGTCGCCGGCGTGAAGTAATAGAAATTGAAGTTGCCGGGGTTCTGGCCCGATGCGACGAGAATCCGGTTGCCGCCCACCATCACGAGCTGGCCGAAATGCTGGCCGCGCTGGTAGTCGTTCATGTCGAGGCGCGGGTCCTTCGGATAGGTGAACGGGTCGACCGTGTTCGCGACGAACGTGCCGCCCGCCGAGCCCGTATACACGTTGTTGCCGCTGTAGAAGAACGCGCCGTCGGTCGCCGGGTCGGGCGCGGCGATCGCCTCGAAGTTCAGCGCCTGCAGCTTCCATTGCAGCGCGCCGGTCGGGCTGTACGAATGAAGATCGGTGCTGCCGTTGCGCCCGAGATCCCAGCCGCCGCCCCACGCGTTGTTGAGCACGTACAGGTTGCCGCCCGAATCCTTGCCGATGCCGACCACGCGCGTGAAGCGCTTGTCGCCGACCTGCCCCTTGATGCCCGAGGTCGTGTCGAGATAGCCGCCCTGCACGCCGAACGTGCCAATCTGCTGCGGCAGGCCGGCGAGGCTGTAGAGCTTGATGTTCATGTCCGGGCCCTGGTCGCCCACCAGCAACTGCCCCGTCGACGCATCGAAATACAGCGCCGACGGCCGCGCGCCGGTTGCCATCTGGATCGTGTTCAGCAGCGTGCCGGTCGCGCTGTACTGCGCGACCACGCCCGCGCTCATGCGCGCGACCCACAGGTTGCCCGCCGCATCGAGCGCCAGCGCGCCGGGCCCGGTCACGCCGATGTCGCGCTGCCAGACGCCGTCGGTCGTATAGACGCGCACGCGGTTGCCGTAGAAATCGCTCGCGTACAGCAGGTTGCCGGCCGTCGCGAGGCCGGTGATCACGTCCGGGTTCGGGAGGCCCGTCCACGTGCTGACCGGGATACGCAGGTCGCGTTTGTTCGTACTGCGATCGTAGCGGCCGACCGAGCCGCTGCCGAAAGTGCGGTTGTAGCCGAGCGCGACGAAGATCGACGTCGCGTTGCCGGTAATCGCCCCGCCCTGGAATTCGTCGTGAATACCGATCGTGCCCAACGTCTGGCCGTTCTGGTAGAGCGCGACGCCGCCCGCGTTCTCGTCCCAGCGCGACGACGTATAGATCACGCCCTCGGGCGCGACCCACATCGAGCGCGCGGCATTGCCGACGTGCTGGGCCAGCGTGCCGTACGTGTTCGCGAGCCAGTCGGTCGAGTATTGCACCTGCGCGTGACTCGCCGGCGCCAGCATTGCCATGCACATTCCCAGCAACGCCGCCCGAATTTGTTTCATTGACATGAATAATGCTCCCGAACGTTCAATGGTCGACACTGTAAATCGCGGCGCGTGAAATATTGGTGATTCCGGCTAAAGCGCATTCGCCGCCCTCCCGAATTATTCACTCCGTTCCTTTTGCCGTCCGGCGCTTTTCCGTCAACGATGGTCAAACCCGCTCACCGCGCCGCAGCAGCTGGCCGGGCGCACGGTTTCGGCGCTTTTTCCCCGGCATTTTCTTCCGGCTCACTCAATGCGAATGCGTCATTTTTTCTGAAATGCCCGCATTGTCTTTTTCATTGCCCGGAAATGGGCCAAATGATTACAAATCGAAATTGAAATGAAAGAGAAAAAATAATATCCGGCGCAATCACGTCATCGCGATTCGGCACGGCGGCATGCGGCGGGAGGAAGGGAGAGGAAAGCGGGATACGGTGGAGCAAACCCACAACCCGCGCGCCGGCCATGCCGGCACGCGGCCGCGATCGTTCAGTTCGCGTCGTCGAGCGTCGGGCCAGCCCGGCCGTCGAGGAATTTCGGCCGCGCGTCGACGACGTCGATCACGCGGTACCGGTAGTCCAGGAAAGGCGGCGACAGTACGGAAGCCTGCATGCAACGTTGCCGGCATCGGCGGCGGGCAACGTTGCGGCTGCAACGATCGCTGCGCGTCAGAACTTCTGGCGCAGGCCGAGGCTGACGATGGCCTGCGAGCGGGAATCGGACGAGTGGCCGTTCGCCTTGTCCGACACCGAGGCCGTCGCGGCCACCGGGTGGCCGAGCGCGTCGAGCGTCATGCCCGATGCATGCTGGTACGCGCCGAGCAGGTACACGCTGGTGCGCTTCGACAGGTCGTAGACGGCGCCGAGCGTGACGTTGTGATATTGCGCGCGGTCGTCCACGCCGTCGACATCGCTGCCGCGCGTGTAGCTGTAGCCCGCGAACAGTTGCGTCTGCGGGCGCACGTTCCAGCGCGTGAACACGCCTGCGACGTTGAACGTCGCGTGGCCCGTGAACAGCGACTGGCCGCCGCTGCGGTACTGCACGTTGCTGTAGTTCACGCCGACGACGGCCGGCCCGAAGTCGTAGGTCGCGCCGGTCGCGATGATCTGCTGCGACTGCGCGCTCGCATAGCCTTCGTTGATCGACGAGTTGAACAGCCCGTCGTCGGTGCTCTGCCACTTGCCGGCCGTCGGGTCGGTCGCCCCCGTCTTGCTGTTGTCCGACCGTTCGTAACCGACGCCGACGCGCAGCGGGCCCGCCGCGTACGCCGCGCCGACACTCCACGTGTTGCGCTGCTTCATGCTGCCCGGCTGGCTGCCGAAGCCGTACAGCGCGCCGAACGTGAAGCCCGAGTAGTTGGCGCTCGTGTACTTGATCGAGCTGTCGACCCGCGCGGTCTGGTCGAGGTCGTCGATGTCGCCCGGGTGCGCGCCGAAGCCGCCGATGTACGACGACGGGCCGACCGGGCTCACGAAGTCGTCGAGCGACGTGTACTGGCGGCCGAGCGTGACCGTGCCGTAGCGGTCGCTGCCGAGGCCGACGAATGCCTGGCGGCCGAACTGGCGGCCACCCTGCCCCGACGTGCCGTTCGTGATGTCGAAGCCGTTCTCGAGGACGAACAGCGCGCGCATCCCGCCGCCGAGATCCTCGGAACCCTTGATCCCCCAGCGGCTGCCGGACAGGTTGCCGGTCGTGAGCCCGACGCTCGAATGCCCGGTGTACGCGCCCGCGGAGCCGACCCGCTCGTTGCTGCGATAGGTGACGCCCGCATCGACGATGCCGTACAGCGTGACGGAGCTTTGCGCGGCGGCGATGCCCGCGAGCGAGAGCAGCAGCGGGGCTGCGATCAGTTGCTTGTTCATGATTGTCGTGTCTCCGGGCGTTGAACCCGTTGTTCTGGCTGTCAGTTGCGAGCAGCGCGCGGGCGGCGATATATGCCGGCGGTGCGAGGCCGGCCGCGTCCGCGCGCGACGACGCGGCGGGCATGCCCACTGCGGCCGCCATGGTAGTTGGAACCGGTTCCCGTCGAAAGCACAATAATGAAAACAGTTTCTTGCCAAAATCGAGATAGTCGGGCGGGCGGCCTTGTGCGCAGCACGCCGCACCTGTACAGCCCGGGCGGGCGCAACCGATAATCGAACGCGCCGCCATCCATCGGGAGTGCCTTCATGCATGAAACGACCCTGCTGATCTTCGCCGCCGTCGCGTTCGTCGGTATCGCGACCCCCGGCCCGACCGTGCTGCTCGCGCTGACCAACGGCTCGCGCTATGGTGTGCGCCGCGCGGCCTACGGCTTCGCGGGCGCGATGCTGTCCGACTTCGTGCTGATCGTCGCGGTCGCGCTCGGCCTCGGCGCACTGCTGATGGCGTCGGCGTTCTGGTTCTCGGTGGTGAAGTGGCTCGGCGCCGCGTATCTCGCGTACGTCGGCATCCGGCTGCTGATGTCGAAGGGCTCGCTCGACGTCGCCGCCGCGCACGGTGGCGACACATCCGGGCGCAACGCGTCGATCTTCGCGAAGAGTTTCCTCACGGCGGTAACGAACCCGAAGGGCTATCTGTTCTTCTCCGCCTTCCTGCCGCAGTTCCTCGATCCGTCCGCGCCGCTCGCGCCGCAATACGTCGCGCTCGCGGTCACGTTCGCGCTGCTCGACGGGGTCGTGATGTTCGGCTACGCGCTGCTCGGCGCACGCGCGGTGCGGCTGCTGAAGCGCGCGGGGGCGCTGTGGCTCGAACGTACGTGCGGCGCGATGCTGCTCGCGCTCGCCGGGTCGCTGGCGCTGTATCGGCGTCATGCGGCATAGGAGCGGATGCCGTTGAAAATCGCTGCGCCGCCCCGCTCCGGCTTTCCCGGCCTGTCGCTCCGCCAGATCGAACGCGCCGACCTCGACGCGTGGTACGCGTACCTGACGAACCCCGACGTCTACTGCCACACGAGCTGGAACCTGCGCTCGCCCGACGATCTGCTGCCGCTGTTCGACGCCATCGAATCGACGGATCCCGACTCGATCCGGCGTCTCGCCGTGATCGACGACGCATCGGGCGCGCTCGCCGGGACGATCGGCCTGCATACCGTCTCGACCGTGAACCGCTCGGCGGAAATCGCTTACGATCTCGCGCCGTCGCGCTGGGGGCGCGGGATCGCGAGCGCGCTGTGTACGTCCGTCACCGAGTGGGCATTCGCCGCGGGCTTCATGCGCATGCAGGCCGTCGTGCTGACCAGCAACGCAGGCTCCGCGCGCGTGCTGCAGAAATGCGGCTACCGCTACGAAGGGCTGTTGCGCGCGTACAAGATGGTGCGCGGCACGCCGGGCGATTTCGCGATGTACGCGCGCCTCGCGACCGACTGACACACCCATCGCGGCGTCACGTCAAACCGCTCACCGCTTCGCATGCGCACGCCATTGGACGACCTGCGCCGAATTGGCGACAATCGCCGTTCCCCTCCTCCCGATCCACCATGA
This sequence comes from Burkholderia sp. AU45274, assembly GCF_030482505.1. Taxonomy (NCBI): domain Bacteria; kingdom Pseudomonadati; phylum Pseudomonadota; class Betaproteobacteria; order Burkholderiales; family Burkholderiaceae; genus Burkholderia; species Burkholderia sp. AU45274. Next base: position 373,460 of record NZ_JAUJQE010000006.1, read on the forward strand.
AAATCGCCGCGCTGTCCGACATCCACGGCAATCTCTCCGCACTCGACGCGGTGCTCGACGACGTCCGCCGCCGCGGCGCCGACGTGATCGTCAATCTCGGCGACATCCTGTCCGGCGCGCTCCATCCGCCCGAGACAGCCGACCGCCTGATCGCGCTCGACCTGCCGACCATCAAGGGCAATCACGAGCGGCAACTGCTCACCGGCGACCGCGAGTCGATGCGGCTGTCGGATCGCTGGGCGCACGACACGCTGCGCGCCGATCATCTGGAATGGATCGCCGCGCTGCCCGAACGCATGACGCTCGACGACGACGTGCTGATGGTGCACGGCACGCCCGACAGCGACCTCGTCTATTTCCTCGAAACGGTCACGCCCGACGGCTGCCGCGCGGCCACGCCCGATGAAATCGCGCAGCGCGCGGGTGACGAACCGGCATCGCTGATCCTGTGCGGCCACACGCACCTCCCGCGCACGGCCAGGCTCGACGACGGCCGGCTGATCGTCAACCCGGGCAGCGTCGGGCTGCAGGCCTACACGGACGACCTGCCGCATCCGCACCGCATCGAGACAGGCTCGCCGCACGCGCGCTACGCGATGGTGACGCGCACGGCCGCCGGCTGGAACGTCGAATTCCATGCGGTCGAATACGACTGGCACACGGCGGCCGCCACCGCGGCCTCGCGCGGGCGCGACGACTGGACCGTCGCGCTGCGCACCGGCCGGTGCTGATCCGCCCGGCTCGCATCGCGCGCCCTTCCGCTTCACTTCATTCACCGGGAAACCGCACCGCCATGCCCGTTCCGTCGCAACTGCTCTTCCTGCCCGGCGCATCGGGCAGCACCGCTTTCTGGCAACCGCTCGCCGGCCTTCTCACGCATCCGGCCGAGCGCCGGATCGTCGGCTACCCGGGCTTCGGCGACACGCCGCACGATCCGGCCGTCGACGATTTCGACAGCCTCGTGCGTCATGTGCTGGAAACGATCGACCGGCCGACCGCCGTGATCGCGCAATCGATGGGCGGCGTGATCGCGATGCGCGCGGCGCTCGACAAGCCTGCACTGATCACGCACCTCGTGCTGACGGTCACGTCCGGCGGCCTCGACATGGCCGGGCTCGGCGCGCAGGACTGGCGCACCGGCTTCGCGGAAGCGAACCCGCAGCTTCCCGACTGGTTCCTGACGTTCCGTGCCGACCTGTCGCGGGATATCGGCCGCATCGCGCAGCCGACGCTGCTGCTGTGGGGCGACGACGACCCGATCAGCCCCGTCGCGGCCGGCCGGCGCCTGCTCGAACGGCTGCCCGATGCGCAATTGCATGTCGTGCCGGGCGGCCGGCACGATCTCGCGGCCGTGCATGCGACGACGCTCGCGCCGCTCGTCGATGCGCATCTGCGGCGCGGGTGACGTCGCGCGCTTCGGCTTCAGCACGAACCTGAAGCCGAAGTGCTCACACGCCGCGCGCGGTCACCCCGCATTCCTCAACGTGAGCCGCGCCTCGAGCCCGCCGCCGTCCGCCCGGTTGGTCAGCGTGAGCGTGCCGCCCATCGCCAGCGCGAGCTGCCGCGCGATCGCGAGGCCGAGCCCCGTGCCGCCCGTCTCGCGGTTGCGCGACGTCTCCACACGCCGGAACGGCTCGAACACCGCGTCGAGCTGATCGTCCGGAATGCCGGGCCCGCGGTCGAGCACCGCGATCACCGCGCCGCCGTCCGGCGCGGCGTGCACGTCGATCTCGGCCGCGCCCGCGAACTTCAGCGCGTTGTCGACGAGGTTGCCGACGATGCGGCGCAGCGCCTTCGGCCGCGTGACGAGCGCGAGCGGCGCGCGGCTGTGCAGCGCCACGTCCTGCCCCGCATCCGTGTAGTCGCACACGATGCTGTCGAGCAGCGCATCGAGATCGATGCGGCGCGCGGCTTCCTCGTTGCCGTGCAGCGTCCGCGCATACGCGACGCCCTCCTTCACCAGATGCTCCATCTCGAGCAGGTCCTGGCGCAGCTTCGCGCCCTGCGCGTCGTCCTCCATCATGTCGGCGCGCAAGCGCATCCGCGTGATCGGCGTCTGCAGGTCGTGCGAGATCGACGCGAGGATCTGCATACGCTCGGCCATGTACTGCGCGATGCGATCCTGCATCGCGTTGAACGCGCGGGCGGCGCGCGCGACTTCCGACGGCCCGCCCTCGTTCAGCCGCTCGCCCTTCAGGTCGGGGCCGAGCGCATCGGCGGCCTGCGCGAGCTGCTTGAGCGGCCGCGTCGCGAGCCGCACCGCGAGCCAGCAGCACGCGGCCAGCACCGCGAGCTGCAGCACGAGCACGACCGGCAGCCAGCCCGACAGCGGCACCGTCGACATCGGATGGATGTCGATCGTCAGCGGCGATCCGTCGGTCAGCCGCAGATGCACCTGCAGATGTTCGCGGTCGCCGGGAATCGCGTTCGCGGTCAGCGGGTAGTCGCCGCCGATGCCGTCGGAAATCGAGCGCTCGACGCGCGCCGACAGCCGCGCTTCCGGCGGCGTGCCGGTCTCGCCGGGCCCGAGGATGAACGCGTAGCTGCGCCGCGCGAGGCGCGGCACCCACGCGGCCCGCTCGGCCGGCGGCAGGTGGTCGAGCAGCGCGACCGAGCTCGCGACCTCGCGCTCGATGTAGCCCATCATCAGGTTGGTGGTTGCCTGGTCGCGCTCGGTCACGGTGAGCCAGAACGACAGCGTCTGCGCGAGCGCGAGGCCCACGCACAGGATCAGCGCGAGCCGCGCGAACAGCGAGCGCGGCCAGTGCCACGGCATGCGCGCGCTCATGGCGCACCGTCGACGGCGGTCACGGCCGACGAGAACACATAGCCCTCGTTGCGCAGCGTCTTGATGTAGCGCGGTTCGCGCGCGCCGTCGCGCAGGCGCTGGCGCAGCCGGCTCACGAGCAGGTCGATCGAACGGTCGAACGGATCGGACTGCCGACCCTGCGTGAGATTGAGCAACTGGTCGCGCGTCAGCACGCGTTGCGGGTTGTCGAGGAATACGCGCAGCAGCCGGTATTCGGCGCCGCTCAGCGCGACCAGCGTGCCTTCCGCATCGAGCAGGTGGCGCCCGGTCGTGTCGAGCCGCCATTCGCCGAACGCGAGCATCTCCGCGGTTTCCGTCACCTGCATGCCGGGCGGCAGCATGCGCGCGCGCCGCAGCACCGAGCGGATCCGCGCGAGCAGCTCGCGCACCGCGAACGGCTTGGCCAGGTAATCGTCGGCGCCCATCTCGAGGCCGATGATGCGGTCGGTTTCCTCGCCGCGGGCGGTCAGCATCAGCACGGGCACCGTACGGAACTTGCCGGCGCGCAGGTCGCGGCACAGCGTGAGGCCGTCCTCGCCCGGCATCATCAGGTCGAGCACGATCAGGTCGGGCGCGCCGTCGTCCAGCACGTTGCGCATCTCGCGGCCGTTCGCGGCCAGCGACACGCGCATGCCGTTCTTCTCCAGGTAATCCGCGATCAGTTCGCGGATCGCGCGGTCGTCGTCGACGATCAGCACGTGGTCGATCTTGTCCATGAGTCGTGGTCGGTGTCGAGGTATTCGGGCAGGTGATGTCCGCTTTTATACCGCACGGCGGGCATGCGTTTGTATCCCAATGTATCGCGCCGCCGTGACGACACACAACATTGCACACGCGTGGCGCGCCGGACACATCGCAGATACGTCGGCGCCGCTTAATGGGGCCTGTCGAAACCCGTCCGGCCGCCGCCACCGCGCGGCGGCCTCCCGCTCAGGAGAACGCCATGCTGCCCCGCCTCAAGATCGCCGCCCTCGTCTTCGCCCTTGCCGCCACGGCCGGGCTCGCCGCCTTCGCGGGCACCCGCGACGACGCGGGCATGCCGACTTCGCAGGCCGGCATGGCCGCACCCGATTTCACCGGCATCGACCGCTGGCACAACAGCGCGCCGCTGACGCTCGGCCAGTTGCACGGCAAGGTCGTGCTCGTCGACTTCTGGACGTACTCGTGCATCAATTGCATTCATACGATTCCGTACGTGAAGGAGTGGGACCGGAAGTATCGCGACCAGGGGCTCGTCGTGGTCGGCGTGCATACGCCCGAGTATCCGTTCGAGCGCGACGCGGGCAACGTCGCCGATGCGATCAAGCGCTTCGGCATCCGGTATCCGGTCGCGCAGGACAACCGCTACGACACGTGGCGCGCGTACGGCAACCAGTACTGGCCCGCGCTGTACCTGATCGACGCGAACGGGAAAGTCGTCTATACGCGCTATGGCGAAGGCGGGTACGACAAGACCGAGGCCGCGATCCGCGGCGCGCTCGCGCAGGCCGGTGAAGGCGCGAAGGGCGCGACGCGCACGCAGTGACGGGCCGGCGTGCGGGCGTGGCGCTTGCCCGCGCATGCCTGCCCGTCGCGGGCGCTCACCCGTGCTTCGCGTCGGCCGCCGCGATCATCGCTTCCCCGATCGCGAGGCTGCCGTTCGCGACCAGCGCGTCGCCGGCGCCGCGGATATCGGCCTCGTCCTTGTTCTGCCCGAGCTTGCGCTTGCCGACGAGCCGCGTGATCTCAATCTGCAGCCCGACGATCGCCTGCAGCATCGCGTCGAGATAATCCGCCGGCGCGTCGCCCATCTTCCACGGCACCGGCTGCGACGCCTCATGCGTGCGCGTCAGCCGCGCGACCACGCCGCGCACGAACTTCGCGTCGTCGCGCACCGTGATGCGGCCGTGCGCATGCACGACCACGTAGTTCCACGTCGGCACCTGCCGGTGTGCGACATGCTTGCTCGGATACCAGGTCGGCGAGATATACGCGTCGCCCGCGCGGAAGATCACGAGCACCTCGTCGCCGTTCGCGACGTCCTGCCAGACCGGATTCGCGCGCGAGACGTGCGCATGCAGTTCGCCGAGCCCACCGTCGCCGGGCAGCAGCTCGAACGGGATGTGATTCGCATCGAGCCCGCTCTTGCCGTGCGTGATCAGGCTGCCGAACGGATGCTGCACGATCAGCTCGCGCAGCGCGTCGGGGTTGGGTTCGTTGAAATCGGCGGGGACGTACATGGCGGCTCCACGGTCATGCGGGGGTGGGAATGGAACGGGCGCGGGCCCGTCATGCGCCGATTGTGGCGCCAAACTGGTTTATGCTGTAGAGCCAGTTTGAAACAATTTCAGCAGACCAGAATCATGGCAAGAACGGCCCGGAACGTCGACATCCCGTCGCTCGGCGCGCTCGATCGTGCAGCCGGCGACCTGAGCCGCCAGCTCGCGCAGGCGCTGCGCGACGCCGTGCGGCGCGGCGACGTCCACCCGGGCGACGCGCTGCCGTCCACACGGCTGCTCGCCGCGTCGCTGCAAGTGGCGCGCGGCACCGTCGTCGATGCGTATGCGCAGCTCATCGCCGAAGGCTTTCTCGAATCGCGCGGCGGCGCGGGCACGCGGGTCGCGAGCGCGCTCGCGCTCGCCGGGCCGCCTCCCGTCAACGCCCCCGAACCGCCTGCCCGACACCGCCCTCCCGCGCGCGCCGGCCTCCCCGAGCCGGCCGCCACCTTCGCGCGGATCGCCGGCGAATTCCGCCCGCTGCCGGCCATGCCGTTCGCGATTTCGGTGCCGATCGGCCTCACCGCGCCCGACGACATCTGGCGCCGGCTCGGCAACCGCCTGCGCGCGCGCGGCGCCGGCGCGCCGTCCGGCTATGCCGATCCGCAAGGCGCGCTGCCGCTGCGCGAGGCGATCGCCGACTACGTGCGCCGCTCGCGCTCGGTGCGCTGCCATGCCGACCAGGTCGTGATCACCAGCGGCACGCAGCAGGGGCTGCATCTCGCGAGCCAGGTGCTGCTCGGCGCGGGCGATCAGGCGTGGGTCGAGAATCCGGCCTATCGCGGCATCACCGCGCTGCTCGACAGCACCGGGCGGCGCGACGCGATGGTGCGGGTGCCGGTCGACGCCGACGGCATCGACGTCGATGCCGGCATCCGTCTCGCGCCGCATGCGCGGGTCGCGTTCGTCACGCCGTCGCATCAATATCCGCTCGGCATGCCGCTCAGCATGGCGCGGCGCAATGCGCTGCTCGCCTGGGCGCGTGGGCAACGCGCGTGGGTGGTCGAGGACGATTACGACAGCGAGCTGCGCTACGAAGGCCATCCGTTCCCGTCGCTGCAAGGGCTCGACCCCGACCGCGTGATCTACCTCGGAACGTTCAGCAAGATCCTGTTTCCGTCGCTGCGGCTCGGCTACGTGATCGCGCCCGACGATCTCGTGCCCGCGTTCTGCGGCGCCCGCGTGCTGATGGATCGCCATGTGCCGACCGCCGACCAGCACGTGCTGGCCGCGTTCATCGCGGAAGGCCACCTCGACCGCCACATCCGCCGCGTGCGCGGCGTGTATGCGGAACAGCGCACGCTGCTGATCGACACGCTCGGTGCGCGGCTGCCGCGCGAACGCGCGTGGGTGCAGCCGGGCGATCAGGGGATGCACGTCGTGCTGTGGCTCGCGGAAGGGATCGACGATCTCGACGTGGTCGAGCGCGCCGCGCAAGCCGGCGTCGCGGTGCGCGCGGTGTCGCCGATGTTCGCGCCCGGCACCGCCCGCCCGGGGCTCGTGCTCGGCTTCGGCGGGTTCGGCCGCGCGCAGATGGAAGCGGCCGCGCAGCGGCTCGCGGAGGTGGTCGCAATGGCCGCCGACGGCGCCGTGCCGCGCTGACCGGACAGCTTCGAGCGCCGGCGGCGTGGCGCGATTCGTCGGGAGAATCGCGCCACGCCGCCCCGTAAAAGGTTGTCGGCGGGCAACAAACGTAATCGTCTGTAAATCCTGCAAGCAAACGGCTGTTTTGGCGGGCGTCGCCCGTGTGCCGTTTGCTAGGATCGCGCCTCTTCCATCCGCGCTCCTGTCGCCTTGAATCGCTTCGTGCCGCTTCTCCGACACGCGTGGCTCCGTTGCCGCGCCCGCGTCGTACCGTTCGCCGCCGCCTGCGGCGTGCGCCTCCGCGCGCTGGGCGCCGGCGTGCTGCATCGCCTGCGTCATCCGACGCGACGCGGCGTCGCGCTGACGCTCGCCGCGATCCCGGTGCTGGGCCTGCTGGTGCTGCTCGCGTTCGTCCCGTTCACGCCGAGCATCGGCGACATCCGCAAGGCGCGCATCGATCGTCCCGCGCGCGTGCTGTCCGCCGACGGCCAGCTGATCGCCGAGTTCCGGCCCGTCAACCGCGAATGGGTGCCGCTCAAGCAGATCTCGCCGCACATGGTCGACGCGCTGATCGCGACCGAGGACCACCGTTTCTACGCGCATCACGGCATCGACGTGCGCCGCACGCTCGCGGCCGGGCTGCACACGTTCTCGGGCGACCGCCAGGGCGGCTCGACGATCACGCAGCAGCTTGCACGCAACCTGTATCCGGATGAAGTCGGCCGCGCGCCGACGCTCACGCGCAAGGTGAAGGAGCTGATCACCGCGTTCAAGATCGAGTCGGTGTACAGCAAGGACGAGATTCTCGAGACCTACCTGAACACCGTGCCGTTCCTGTACAACGCGTACGGCGTCGAAATGGCCGCGCGCACCTACTTCGGCAAGTCGGCCGACCAGCTCGACATCGTCGAAAGCGCGACGCTCGTCGGGATGCTGAAGGGCAACAGCTACTACAACCCGGTGCTGAACCCGGAGCGCGCGGTACAGCGACGCAACATCGTGCTCGACCGGATGGCGCAGATGCACATGCTGACGCCGCAGCAGCTCGCGAAACTGCAGCGCCAGCCGCTGCGCGTCGACTTCGAGCCGCAATCCGGGCAGCCCGGCCTCGCCCCGCACTTCGCGGTGCAGTTGCGCAAATGGCTGATCGCGTGGGCCGATCGCAACAACTACGATCTGTACGCCGATGGACTCGTCGTGCGCACGACGCTCGACGCGCGACTGCAGGACATGGCGACGCAGGCGCTGACGCGGCAGACCGAACGGCTGCAGGCGATCGCCGACAGCGCGTGGCGCGGCCCGTCCGGCTGCGGGCTGCGCAACGACCTGTTCCGCGGCTTCATCCGCCAGACGCCCGACTATCGGCAAGCGCGCGACGCGGGGCTGACCGATGTCGTGGCGCTGAAGCGGCTCGGCGCCAATCGCGATTTCATGCGCGCGCTGTGCGAGCGCAAGACGCAGGTGCAGGCCGGCTTCGTCGCGATCGATCCGCGCAACGGCGCGATCCGTGCGTGGGTCGGCAGCCCCGATTTCGGCAGCGAACCGTTCGATCACGTGTCGCAGGCGCGGCGCCAGCCCGGCTCGACGTTCAAGCCGTTCGTCTATGGCGCCGCGTTCGCGGACGGCATGCGGCCGGGCGATACGTTCATGGACCGCCCCGTGGCGATCCCGATCGACGGGCGCGCGGTCTGGCGCCCGACCGATGCCGAGCCGCCGACCGATGAGCCGATGACGCTGCGCGATGCGCTCGCGCTGTCACGCAACCGCATCACCGCGCAGGTGATGCAGCACGAAGGCGCCGCGAAGGTCGCACAGCTCGCCCGCGCGATGGGCGTGCGCGAAAGCCCGCTCGACGCGGTGCCGTCGCTCGCGCTCGGCACGAGCCCCGTCACGCTGAAGGAGATGGTGTCCGCGTACGGCACGATCGCGAACCGCGGCGTATACGTCGCACCGCAGACGATCACGCGCATCGAGGACCGCGACGGCAAGGTGCTCGCCGTCTTCGGCAGCGCGCCGCCCGAACGTGCGTTGCCCGAGCCCGCCGCGCAGACGCTAGTGGACGTGATGCGCGATGTCGTCGATCGCGGCACCGGCGCCGACATCCGTTCGCGTTACGGCATTCGCGTCGACGTCGCCGGCAAGACGGGCACGACGCAGGACAACGCGGACGGCTGGTTCATCCTGATGCATCCGCAGCTCGTGGCCGGCGCGTGGGTCGGCTTCGACGACGGCAGCGTGACGCTGCGCAGCGATTACTGGGGCGCGGGCGCGCACAGCGCGCTGCCGATCGTCGGCAGTTTCTACGATGCGGCGCTGCGCGCGCGGGCGATCGATCCGCACGCGCAGTTCTCGCCGGATTTCCGGCCGCGCAGCGCGCCGGCGCCACGGCGGCGCACGCCGCATCCGGGCCTGTTCGACTGGCTGAAGTTCTTCCGATGATCGGAGTGCCGGCGCGCCACGCCGGCCTCCACGACAACGGCTCGGCCTATCGAAGCGTCGTCGTCACGTGCCCGTCCGCGTACAGCCATACGGGCACGCCGTCGTCGCGCAATGCGGCGACCGGTTCGCCCACGCTCCAGCTCTGCGCGACCGCGACACGGCGGACGAACCACGGCATCAGCATCGCGTGTCCGTCGGCGGCGTCGCGATCGTCGTCGAACAGCGCATCGTCACCGATGCGCGTGTAACGCGCCGGATGCAGCACGGTGCCGTCCGCGCGAAGCACCGTCGCACGCACGTCGTCGCCGCCCTCCTCCACACCGGCCAGCCAGCCGTGACCGGCGCCCCAGAACAGGCCGGCCACGTCGTCGTAGCGTCCCTGCACGAGCGTCGCGCCCGTCTCGAGATCGCAGATCGCGAGTTGCACCGGCTCGCCCGGCAGGACACCGATCGCGTAACGCGTGAACAGCTCGCCCGGCACGGCTTCGTCATCGGGCAACCACGGCAGCGCCCCCATGTTGACGAAGTCGAACGGCGTCAGCACGCGGCCCTGCCCGTCGACGATCGCGCAACGCCCGTCGTCGCGCCGCACGATATGGCGGATCGCGCCGAGCTCCGTCAGCATGTCCGTCCGTTCGTCGTCGGTCAGCCTGGCGACTTCCGCATAATGCGGCTCGACGACGACGCGGCCTTTCGCATCGACGAGGCCGACGTGACCGTTGCGCCGCGCGACGAAGGCGCCGCATTCGGACGACCATTCGAGCGCGTCCCAATCGGGCTGCGCGCGCCATTGCCCGTCGCGCCCGATCAGCCCCCACCGTTCGCCCTCGGATACCGCCGCGACGGTGCCGTTCTCGAACTCGTGCGCATCGTCGAAACGCGGCGGAATCGCCCACGCACCGCGCGTGTCGACGAAGCCCCAGCGGCCGTCCAGGCTCGCGGACGCGACTCCGCCCGTGAAGTCGCCGAAATCGTCGAGCGACGGTTCGAGCACCCACGTGCCGTCCGTGCGCACGAGTCCGAACCGCTCGCCGACGCGCACGCAGGCGACGTCGCCGCTGAAATCCCACACGGCGTCGAACGACGGTTCGCGCACGATCCGCATCTCGTCGCCGTCGCCATCACCGTCGCGGTCGACATCGCCATCGGCGAACAGCAGGCCGACCTTCCCGTCGCGCTCGGCCCACAGGAGCCGGTCGTCGCGCGCGCCGCTCGTCCACAGGTTCGTCCACTCGGGCGGCACGATCACGTGCCACGCATCGTCGGTTTCACGTCGCACACCCCACAGCCCGTTGCGTGCGCGAAAGCTGAACGTGCCGTAGCCGAGCCGGTCGCCGTGCGCTTCGCCGGCATCGAACAGCTCGGCAAACGCCACGCCGCGCGGCGGCTGCTGACGAACGAAATAGTGATGCAACAGGCCGCCGAACCCGAAGCCCCACGCCCAGTCGCGCCAGTCGGGCGGCGACTCGATCTCGAGCGCATCGCGCACGCCGCGCACGTCGCGGAAATCCATGCAGTTTGCGACCTGCCACCACAGCCGCGTGCAGGCATCGCGTTCCTGGTCGATGTAGTCGTTCGGATCGCCGCCGTCGAGCCACGACAACTCGTCGAGATTCGCGGAAAACCGGGCTGCGCCGTGCGCGTCGCCGAGCGCATCGATCGATTCGCCGAGATGCCGCACGACCGCATCGAACTGGCGCGCGAGCGCCGGATCGTCGCCGGGCAGCGGATACGCGACGACGAACGACGCGAGCCGGCTGAGTCGCGCAAGCGCGGCGCGCGCGTCGCTGGTGAGATTCGGCGTGCCGGCATCGCCGAATACGCGCTGATCGGTGATCGCGTCGCCCGCGCCGCCGTCGGCGAGCAATACGCGCCACAGCAGCGGAAAGTGATTGTTGGATTCCGCCAGCGCGATCGTCCGCGCGTCGTCGCCGTCACCGGCCTGGAGATACAGCCATGATCGATTGCCCATTGGAAGGGTCGCCCTGGTTCTTGTTGTCGTCGTATTGCGTCGGTTCGCCCGCCATCAGCGTGCGGTGGATGCCTTCAGCAGCCGCAGGATCTCCGGCGTGTCGGCGGCGTCCGCCAGCACTTTCGCGGACGGCTTCACGCCGGCGTCGAGCAGGCGCTGCACGCCGTCGACACGGCGCGCAGTCACCTCGCCGTCGAGCAGCGCATCGTCATGCAGCACGTCCGGGTTCGCCTCCTTCGCGAGCAGCACGAAGACCGAAGCGGCCACGGGCGGATTCAATGCGTCCGGCAATGCGACGTCGGCGAGCCGGTACGGGTTGTTGTCATGGAGCTGCCAGCGCAGCACGCCGCGCGCCTGCAACTTGCCGAGCGCGGCGAGTGCCTCCGGTTCCGGCAGTTTCACGATTTCGGCGACGAGGTCGCTCGCGTGCTCTTCGCGGCCATCGCGCAGCGTGTCGGGCGGCGGCAGGCTCGGCACCAGCGCGTCGAGCACGAGTGCCTGCCGGCGCGCGCGATCGGGCGACGCCTGCGCGCCTGCGTCGGGCCGGATCTGCCGCAGCAACTGGCCGGCCACGCGCCAGCGATCGTCGCGGCCGAGTTCGTCACGCGGCACCTGATGCGCGCGCAACAGCATGCCGAGCCGGCGCCACATCGTATCGATTTCCTTGTCGTCGTTCGACATCAGGCCGTCGCCAACGATCTCGTCGAGCGTCTGGCCGCACACGAACGCGCGCTGCCGCACCGGATCGAGGTCGGCGAAATACGTGTGCGCGGCTTCCGGCAGCGCATCGAAGTCGGCCTGGCTCATGTCGGGCGGACGGTGGCCCGGGCACGGGCCCGCGCCGGCAATCTCCCGCCCCGCCACCGCCTTCACGGGCTCCGGCCGCGAATCGCCGCTGCGCGCGACCGGATACAGTTCCATGCCGTTGACCTGAAAACCCTGTATCGCCAGCATCACGACGCCAGTCGTCGAATGCTTCGTCTCGAAGTTCTTGCCGGCAATCGATGTAACCTGATACGGCGCGCCGATCGGCAGCTTGATCAGTTCGCCGCCCGGCACGTCGAGCACGCAGGTGCCCGGCGGCGCCTTGTCGGGACCGTCGGTTTCCAGCTCGGCCTCGTGCGTCGGCGCCGTTTCGACACTCCACTGGCCGGCGTCGCGCACACGCAGCACGATCTCGCCGCCCACTTTCTCGACGCGCAGCGTCGCGGGTTTGCCGGCCGCCGGCGCGTAATCGCCGAGCAACGCATCACAGGCAGTGCCGGCCCGCGCGGACAGCGACGCGAGCAACAGCAGACAGAACAAGGGGGTACGCACGGCTGAAGCCTCTCTCTTCGAATTGTTTTGGGAATATCCGGCGCGACAGCGCACGGCGGCTGCGACACGACCAATCGCTACCGGACGCCAATATAGCGAACGCGGGCGACGCGTGCCAGCCGGCGCGGGCAATAACGGCGATGTGCAGGAAATGAAAAGGTATGGAGAGGCGTGTGCCGGCTCAGGCCACCCGGACGAAGCGGAGCCGCCGCGCGCCGCGCACCATCGTCGTCATCGCTCAACGAGGGGGGAGCCCGCATGACCCAGAGCGCAGTCGCGATCGCGAACCTGCTGCACCGCTACGCGGAATCGCTCGACGCCGGCGGCCTGCCGGGCGTCGTGAAGCTGTTCCGGCACAACGAGTCGCCGGCCGGTTGAAGCACCAGCCGGCGTAAAACGCAGCCGCGTTCAGCCCGCCGCGAGCGTGGCAGCCAGCACGTCGAACTCCGGCGCCCACGCCGCACGCCACGCAGCCTTCGTCGCGTCGTCCACCCATGCGCCGTCGATCCCGTTCAGTATGAACTGCTTCAGCTCGGCCACGGTGAACCCGAAATGGCTGAACATCAGCTCCCATGCCTCCGACGGATTGACCTTGTGCAGCGTCGGATCGTCGGTGTTCGGATGGATCTTCAGCCCGAGGCCCGGCATCTTGCGCATCGGGTGAAGTTCCGCCCATTGCTCCGGCGGCAGCGTACGCAGATAGTACGAATTCGTCGGCACGACGGTGAAGACGATCCCGCGCTCCGCATAGCGCGCGCACAGCTCCGGGTTGTCGACGATCGTGTAACCGTGATCGACGCGATCGACCTGCAACAGATCGACGGCCGTCTCGACGTTGCGCCACGGCATCCCGAACTCGCCCGCATGCGCGGTCGTGCGAAAGCCCGCCGCGCGCGCATTGCGGTACGCCTTCCAGAACAGCTCCGGCGGCCGGTCGTTCTCGCGATAGTCGATCCCGAGCCCCGCCACTTCATCCGCGCGATTCGCCTTCATCCATTCGACGATCGCCACCGCTTCGTCGGGATCCTGCTCGCGGTCGATGCTCGGGATCAGGCGCGCGCCGATCCCGAAGTCGCGTGCGGCGTCGCGAATACCCGTCACGATCGCGGCCTGCGCATCCGCATACGCGATCCCCGACACGCGCACCGTACCCGTCGGATTCCAGAAGAATTCCGCATGCCGGACGTGGTGCGCGGCCGCATCCTCCAGATACTCGTAGGCGATCCGCCGCAGGTCGTCGGGCTGCGTGAGCAGATACCGGTCGAGCACGCGCAGCACATGCAGCACGCCGACCGGCTTCTCGCCCCGCGCATAGAACGCGTCGATCTCCGCGCGCTCGATCGGCGCGCCGCTGCGCGCCGCGAGCGCGACGAACGTGTCGTGCCGCACCGCGCCAAGCAGGTGGCAATGCAGCTCGACCTTCGGCAGCGCGTGGAAGAAGGCCCGGTGGGCCGGCGTGATCTCGATGCCTGTGCGCGCGGCCGGGACGTTACCTGGTGTTGCCTTCATTGCAGTCTCGTTATGGGTAGTGCCGATGCGTCGCGAAAGCCGTCTCTCAGTGCGGCTTCACGACGGTCCAGAAGTAGTAGCCGAGCGGAAGCGCGAGCACGACGAGCCCCCACGACACGTCGCGCCAGCGGCCGGCCAGCAGCTTGACGAGCACGTAGCACAGCAGCCCGCCCGCGATGCCGGTGCCGAAGCTGTTCGACATCAGCGTGAGCAGCACCATCGACATCACGGGCAGCGCATCGGTGAAGTCGTCGAAATGCGTATGGCGGATCGTCGCGAACATCGACAGCCCGATCAGGATCAGCGCCGGCGCGGTCGCCTCTTTCGGGATCGCGAGCGCGACCGGCACGAACAGCAGCATCGCGGCGAACAGCACGGCCGCCGCCAGCGACGACAGCCCGCTGCGGCCGCCGGCCTCGACGCCTGCCGCCGATTCGATCAGCGCGGTCAGCGCGGGAATGCCGAACACGGGCCCGAGCGTCGCCGCGAGCGAATCGACGAGGAACGGCCGGTTGATGTTCGGCAGGTTGCCCTGCTCGTCGAGCAGGTTCGCCTTCGCGCCGACCGCGAGCGCGGTGCCGAGCGTCGAGAAGAATTCCGCCGCGAAGAACGCGAACAGGTACGGCGCGGCCGCGAGGCTCAACGCGCTGCCGATGTCGAGCTTGAACGCGATCGGCGCGATGCTGTGCGGCAGCGACACGAACGACGCGGGCAGATGCGTGACGCCGAGCGGCACGCCGGCCGCGGCTGCGACGAGGATCGCGATCAGGATCGCGCCGGGCACCTTGCGCGCCTGCAGCACGATCGCGACCGCGAGGCCGATCAGCGCAACGAGCGCACCCGGCCGCGAGAAATCGCCGAGCGCGAACGCGTTGGTCTTCGCGTTCGCGACGACCATCCCCGCGTTGCGCAGCCCGAGCATCGTCACGAACAGCCCGATCGACGCGCCGAGCCCGAGCTTGATCTGCACCGGAATCAGCCGCACCACGACGCCGCGCGCGCCGAGGATCGTCAGCAGGAAGAACAGCACGCCCGACACGCAGGCAATGCCGAGACCCGTCTGCCAGCCGACGTGCTCGGTCGTCGCGAGCGTCACGCCGATGATCACCGAGCCGCCGATGCCGGGGCCGACGAGGAACGGCAGGTTCGCGTAGAGCCCCATCAGCGTGGTGAACAGCACGAACACGATGATCGTCGCGGTCGTCGCCGCGCCGCGCTCCATGCCGCCCGTCGCGAGCAGCGACGGGATCACGACGAGCAGGTACGCGGCCGCGAGAAACGACGTGACGCCCGCGATCGTCTCCGTGCGCACGCTCGTGCCGCGCGCGGCGAGCGCGAAGCGGCGTTCGAGCCAGTTGGCCGGCGCGTGCGCCGGCATCGTGTCAGTCGCTGACATGGTGGTTCTCCTGTGATTCCGAATATTGTCCTGTGTCGATTCACGCAGCGCGGTCTTATACTGCCGCGTACCGCATCCCGACCGTTATTGCCCGATGTCGTCCGACCGCTCGTCGCTGCTGCCCGCGCTCACGCTGCGGCAGGTCCAGCACTTCGTCGTGCTTGCCCACGCACGCAGCTTCACGCAGGCCGCGCAGGCGCTGTCGCTCACGCAGCCCGCGCTCACCGCGTCGATCCGCCAGATCGAGTTCCTGCTCGGCGGGCGCCTGTTCGCGCGCTCCGCGCACCGGCTCACACTCACCTCCGCAGGCGTTGCCGTGCTGCCGCTCGCCGAACGCCTGCTCAACCAGGCGCGCGGCACCTTCGACGACATGACACGGCTCATCGGCGAACGCATCCAGACCGTGCGCATCGCGTTCATCCCGTCGGTCGCGGGCCGCCTGCTGCCCGCGCTCAATGCGCTGCGCGACGCGCATCCGACCCTGCGCTTCACCCTCACCGACCTGCCCAACAGCGCGCTCGTCGAAGCCGTGCGCGACAGCGTCGCGGATCTCGGCATCGGCGTGCGCGAACCGGACAGCGACGACGGCACGCTGCGCTACCAGCAGCTCTTCGAGGACGAGATCGTGATCGTCGTGCGGCATGACGATCCGCTTGCCCGCGCGAAGAGCGTCACGTGGGCCAGGCTCGTCGATCGCGAGCTCGCGGTGTTCGTGCGCGGCAGCGTCAGCGAATCGCTGCATCGCACCGGCGGCGCCGAGAAGCTGCGCCTGAACGTCACGTACCGGATGGAGTACACCGAGCCGCTCTACGCGCTTGCGCGCAACGGCCTCGCGACCGCCGTGCTGCCGAGCCTCTACACGATGCATCTGCACGATCCCGAACTCGTCGCGCTGCGCGTCGACAAGCCACGCGTCACGCGCGCGATCTCGCTGATCTCGCTCACCGGCGACGATCGCGGCCCGCACGTGCGCGCGTGCCGCGAATGGATTGCGAAGCACATCTGAATGCCTTCAGGGCAACTTCGCGATGCGCTCGACGAGCGCCGCGTAGAAGCGGTCCGCATCGACCTCGTTGATCCACGTCGCGTTCGCCGTACGGCCGCTGCGCCCGTTCCAGTCGACGACCGTCTCGCCGAGTGTCCACTGGCCGGTCGTCTCGACCGTCACGTTCACCTTGCGTCCGCCGAACAACGTCGGATCGACGAGATAGCCGACCGCGGTCGGATCGTACATCGGCGCATCTTCGACGCCGCGCCGCTTCTTGTTGTACGCGAGTTCGGCCTCCATGATGTCGGCGACGATCGCGCCGCAGCGGTTGCCGAGCGCGCGGAACGGCGCGACGCGCGCCGGCGTGATCGGCGCTTTCACGGCGACATCGCGCGGCAGCACGACGATCGGCACGCCGCTGCCGAATACGACTTCGGCCGCCTGCGGATCGACGTAAATGTTGAATTCGGCGGCCGGCGTGATGTTGCCGCGCTCGAAGAACGCGCCGCCCATCAGCACGATCTCGCGCAGCGCGCCGCGAATCTGCGGCGCTTCGACCAACGCGGTCGCGAGGTTCGTCAGCGGGCCGAGCGCGCACAGCGTCACGCTACCCGGCGCCGCGCGGCTCAGCGTATCGACGAGGTACGCCACCGCGTGACCGGCGGCAAGCGGTGCGCGCGGCTCGTGCAGCTCGACGCCTTCGAGCCCGGTCTTGCCGTGCACGTTCGCGGCCGTCACGAGGTCGCGCACGAGCGGACGCGGGCAGCCTGCGTAGACGGGCAGCGTCTTCGTGCGGCCGGCCCAGTCGCGAATGATCCGCGCATTGCGTTCAGTCAGGTCGAGCGGCACGTTGCCGGCGACGGCGGTCAGCGCGCGCACGTCGAGCTTGTCTTGCGCGCCCAGCGCGAACAGGATCGCGATGGCGTCGTCCTGCCCCGGGTCGGTATCGATGATCACCGTGCGGCGCCCGGCGGCGTCGCCGGCCGCGAACGCGCCCGTTTCCGGCAGCAGCGCGGTGCCGGCCAGCGCGGCGGACAGTTTCAGGAAGGTACGGCGGGATGCGATCGGATGGGTCATGGTCGGGCGCTCAGAAAACATGCCGGACGCCGAGCGTCGCCATCATCTGGCGCGTGCCGGTCGACCGTGCGTAGGCGAAGATCTGCGCATGGTCCGCGTCGCCGGCCGCCTGCTGCGCGATCACCGTCAGCGCGACGTCGGTGCGTTTCGACAGGAAGTAATCGGCCTGCAGGTTCACCTGGTGCCATTTCGGCCGCTTGTCGATCACGTCGTACTTGCCGTTCGTGAACGCATACGCGGCGCCGAGGAAGAGCTGCGGCGTCATCGTGTAGACGACGTTCACGCCGAGGTTCTGCAGGTGCAGGTGCGAATTGTCGAGGTAATCGTAGCGCACGTCGGTAAACATCGCCGCGAACTGCGCGCGGCCGATCGTGTAGAAGCCGCCCGTGCCCGCGATCCGCTGCCGGCTCGCGTAAGCCGCCGGCGACATCGCGCTCTTGCTGAAGATCAGCAGCGGCGACGCATAGTCGTTCGCGATCGCGCCGTCCTGGTTCGTCGCGCTGTACGGATGGTTGTACTGCGCGTAGACCGCGCTCCAGCGCAGCGGGCCCTGCTCGTAGCCGAGCCCGAAGCTGTATGCGCTGTTGTTCGCGAAGCCGGGCGCGTTGCTGAAGCCGTACAGCGCGGTGAATTTCAGGCCGTAGTAGACGGGGCTCACGTACTTCACCGAGTTCTGCACGCGGATGTCGTTGTAGCCGTTGTCGTTGTCGCCGATGTTCACGCCGTTGCTCGCGATGATCACCGGCCCGATGTAGTCGTGGATCGCATCGTACTGGCGGCCGAACGTCAGCGAGCCGTAGGTGCGGTCGGCGAGGCCGACGTAGGCCATCCGCCCGAACTCGCGGCCGTTCTGCGCGGCCGTGCCGGTCATCACGTTGAAGCCGTTCTCCAGCTGGAAGACCGCGGACAGCCCCTGCCCGAGATCCTCCTTGCCCTTCAGCCCCCAGCGCGGGTTCTGGTTCGTGCCGGACAGCGCCTGCCAGGCGTTCTTGCCGCCCTGGTTGGTCGCGAACCCGACACCGGCCGAGATGAGACCGTACAGCGTGATGCTGCTTTGCGCACAGGCATGCGTCGCGAAGGCGCCGAGCATCGCGAGCGGGGCGAGCTTGTAGAGAGTTTTCATCGGGTCGTGTGATCGGTGGTGGTCCAGGCGCGGCAGGGCTCCGCGAAACTGGCCTCGACTATACGAACCCGGATCGGATAATAAAAGTTTGCTTTTATTATGGTTCAATAAAACGGATTTATTCTCATCCGGATCGCTCCCGTGCCCGCCTCGCCGGCCGTCAATCCGCCGTGTCGCCGCCCTTCGGCAGCTTCGACCACGCCTTGCGCCCCGGCAACGGCGACCATGCCGGCCGCGTCTTGCGTGCGCTGTCGATCACGACCAGGTAGCGGCCCGCGATCGGCGTGATGTCGCGATCGCGACGCAGCACCCACAGCGACTTGCCGGCCTCGACGCGTGCCTGGTAGTCGTCGTCGAGCAGGCCGTGCTGGTCGAAGAACGTATTCAGCGAGGCGGGAATGCGCACGCACCCTTTCGAGTGCCGGATGCCCAGCAGCGCTTCGAGGCGATCGGGATCGGTCGCATGCATCTGGAAGCGCATCGGCGACACGCCGCCCTTGCCCCACCCACGCTCGCCGTCCACCCAGCCGAAGTCGTAGATGCGCATGTCGCGGTGCCCATAGCCGCGAATGCCGTTCTCGTTCGTCGTGCCTTCCGCGCGGAAATCCATGTTGTCCGGCGAGTGATGGAACACGCCGAGCGGCGTCAGGAAATGGTCGTACGTGCCCGGCAGCCCGGTGCCGACCGGCGATGCGCCAATCATCATCCACGCGTTGGCCGGCGTCGCGCGGAAGTAGATGAACAGCGCCTGGACGTTCGGCGCGCGGTCGACCATCGCGATGTATTCGCCGGCGAGGTCGCCGAGGTTCGCATCGACGAGCGCTTTCTGGAGACGCTCGCCGTACGCGCGTTGCTCACTTGCGGGCACGTTCAGGCGCCGCGTGACTTCCTGCGTGAAGCGCTTGCGCATGTCGATCGCGCGCGCCGTCGCATCTTTTGCCTCTTCGGCCGACAGGGGAGGATGCTGGCGCGGCGGTGTCGGTGCGGGTGGCTCGGCTTCGCTGGCGGGCGCAGCGGAAGCGGCCGATGCAGGTGCGGCGGCGGAAGCTGCGGAAGGTGCGGATGCGCCCGATGCATTCGCTGCGCCCGACGCCGGGCTGGCAGGCTCCACGGGACGCACGTGTGATGCGGCAGGCGCGGGCCTGGCCGCCGACGCACCCGACGATGCATGCGCCGCCGAAGCGGGATGCGCCCGAGAAGCTGCCGATGCGGGTGACTCGACTGATGAGGACGACGTAGCGACGGGCGCCGATGCGTCGGACGCCGCCAAGGCAGGCCGCTCGACGAGCACGGAGATCGGCAGTGCCGCGGCGATCCCGATACACGCAGCGGCGACACGGGCAAGGCAACGCGGCTTCGCAAATCGCCGCGTGAAGCTGAAAGGCATCATACGTTCGAAGCCATCGGCCGATCCGGCCGCCGCATGCTGCTGTTGCGGGCGGCGCATCTTCCGCGCAAGCCATCGACACGTCCGGCGCATCGTGTGCGCCGGGCGCCGACGCCTCTTCGCGGCGGAGCCGTTCGCTGTTGCAACGCGGTCGGTCCGATGGCGGCTAATGAGTCGTCAGGCCCTTCATTTTACGCGTCCGAGCAAGAATCGGCAGGGGCGAACGTCGCGGTTTTGCGCTTCGTCACGCTTTGTTTCAACTCGTTGCCGCTTGCTTGTTCGTTACGTGGCAGTCTGATTTATTGGGCGTGCGCGATCGATACAGGAAGCGGTGTGATTCGCCAAGGCACGACTGGGTCTTCAAATCAATTCGGATGCCAGATCACTCCCGATACACGGTACATGCCGTATGCGCGATGCAATCGCCATCGCATCACACGCACGCACGCCGCACGAACCGTGCGACATGCGTGCGCAACCACCGGTTACTTCGAGATGGTTTCGAGCGCGATGCCCTTCGTGCGCGGCCCCATGAACCCGATCGCGGCCATCACGATCACCATCGCGCCCGCGATGAACGCGAACACGCCGAACGTGCCGAAGCCCTTCAGCACGGCCGCGATCACGAACGACGAGAAGATCGCCGAGAAGCGGCTCCACGAATAGACGAAGCCGACGGCCCGCGCGCGGATCGACGTCGGGAACAGCTCGGCCTGATACGCGTGGAAGCTGTACGACATGATGTTGCTGGCGAGCGTGAGGCCGATGCCGAGCACGATCAGGAATGCGCCCACCGTCGTCTGGCTGAACAGCAGCCCACAGACGACGATCGCCGCCGCCATCGCGACGATCACCGACTTGCGCTCGAAGCGGTCGGCGATCACGAGACCGATCAGCGGGCCGATCGGCGCGGCGAGCGCGATCACGCTCGAATACATCAGGCTCGACGTAATCGTGATGCCCTGCTTGATCAGCAGCGTCGGCACCCAGTTCGCGAAGCCGTAGAAGCCGACCGTCTGGAACACGTTGAAGATCGTCATCATGATCGTGCGGCTGCGATACGGCTGCACCCACATGTCGCGGAAGCTGCCGCGCGGCGGCACGGGCTCGGCAGGCGCGGGCGGCGGCAGCGGCCGGCCGTATTCCGCTTCGACCTTCGCCTCGAGCGCACGCATGATGCGGTCCGCTTCTTCGACCCGGCCCTGCTGCGCGAGCCAGCGCGGGCTTTCCGGCAGTTCGCGGCGAATCCACCATACGAACAGCGCGCCGTGCGCGCCGATCAGCACGACCCAGCGCCAGCCGTCGAGGCCGAACGGGGCGTGCGGCACGAGCAGGTACGCGAGGAACGCGACCACCGGCACCGCGACGAACCCGACCGCCTGCTCGCACGCGAATGCGCGGCCGCGGATCTGCTTCGGGACGAGCTCGGAGATATACGTGCCGATCGTCACCATCTCGACGCCGAGGCCGAGACCGACGACGAAGCGCCAGAAGTTCAGCCCGGCGGCGGTGTCCTGGAACGCCATCACGACGTTGGCGGCCGTGTACCACAGCAGCGACCACGTGAAGATCGCGCGGCGGCCGAAACGGTCGGCGAGGAAGCCGCACGCGATCGTGCCGATGAAGAGCCCGGAGAACAGCGCGGCGATGAAGCTCGCGACGCCCGTGGTGCCGAACAGGCCGTGCGTCGTTGCCGACAGGATTCCGCTTTTCACGAGGCCGGGGGCGACGTAGCCGCTATAGAGCAGGTCGTAGAGCTCGAAGAAGAAGCCGAGGCTCAGCAGGACGACGAGCTTCCAGACGGTGCGGGTGGGCGGCAGGCGGTCGAGGCGGGCCGAGATGGAGCCGGGGTCGACGGGTGGGGATTGGGCAGGTGCCTGCGAAAGGCTGTCCGTTGAGGCCATCGTGGGCGCGTCTCCTGATCGTGTCATGTTGTTGTCCGGCGACCCGCGAGCCGCCGTCGGGCGAATCGCTGCATTGTACCGGCAGGTCCGTCCGGTGCGAGCGCACCCCGGCCCCGATATCCCGAACGCGATGACGTGCAGCCCCCGGCCGCCGAACCGCTTCGGATACCCCATTTTTGCGTCAGATATTGTGTAACTTGCGTAACCGTCTGTCGGGTACGAGAAACGCGCCGGAACGGCTATCCGGCGTCACATCGCGGCGGCGCCGGCCCCACCGTCCGGGCCTGGTGCGCCGTTTCGCGCGGGCACGCACCACCGGAATCACCACAAACGGGGGACGCAATCGGTACAACCACGCGTTCCACACCCCGGTAACATGCTACCGGGCCAACCACCGGCTTCCGGGCGCCTTTCGGCGACCGGTATTGTCGGCAAATCGTAAGCATTCCATGTTCATACAACGACTATCCACCTACGCTCGGCGGATCGCCCTGATCGCGCTGCTGCAGTTCGCGGCGATCGCGACCGCGTCGGCGTTTCCGGCGGCCGCCTCGGCCCCGAACGCGAGCGGCGTCGGCGCGCCCGTCCCGGCCATCTCGCTGAACGACGCGGTCGCGCAGCTCAAGCAGATGCAGGCCGAACTCGACCGCATCAAGCAACAGACCTCGACCGCGTCCAACAGCAAGGAGCTGGACGGGCTCAGCGACTCGACGCAGGAGCTGAGCACCGATGTCGAGAAGCTGCAGAGCGATCTCGTGCCGCAGCGTGCGCAGATCCAGGGGCAGCTCGACGTGCTCGGCCCCGCGCCTGCGGAAGGCGCCGCGCCGGAAACGCCGGCCGTCGCGAAGCAACGGGCCACGCTGAACGCGCGCAAGACGCAGCTCGATGCAGCGCTGAAGCAGGCCGCCGACCAGAAGGCCAGCCTCACGAACCTGAACGAGCAGTTCGCGAAGCTGCATCGCGGCCTGCTGAAGAACCAGCTCGCGTTCCGTTCGGGCGGCATTTTCAGCGCGCAGTTCTGGCTGCCGCTGTTCCATCTTTCGCCGGACGACACCCAGCGGCTCGGGGATTTCGACGAAGAAATGCTCGACATGCTGCGCTCGTCGTGGGTGCCCGGGCAAAAGGCGATCACGGTGCTGCTGCTGGTCGCCGCGTTCGCGGCATGGATGGGCGGCCGCCGGCTCATCGAGCGCGGGCTCGCGTGGTTCTGCGTGAACCGCCTGCCGGCCACCCGTTTGCGCCGCAGCGCGCTGGCGTTGTCGACCGCGCTGTCGACGCTGCTGGCAACCGCCATCGCGGTCCAGATCTTTTACCTCGCCGTCGCGCGCCATTACGACCTCACGCCGGCGCTGAACGATCTGTGGGACCAGTTCGCGAAGCTTGCCGCGACCTGCGCACTGATCGCCGGGCTCGGCCGTGCGCTGCTCTGCACGAAGCATCCGTCGTGGCGCCTGCCCGCGCTCGCCGATCCCGTCGCGCTCGCGATGAAGCCGTTCCCCGGCATCCTGGCCGCGCTGCTGCTGGTATCCGGCACGCTCGAATCGATCAACCGGATCGTCGACACCAGCCTGTCGGTCACGCTGTTCGGCCGCGGGATCGTGTCGCTCGTCGTCGCGGTGACGGTCGGTGCATCGTTGCTGCGCTCGAACCGCGCGCGCAGCGCGCTCGCGGCCGCCGGCGAAGCGCCCGAGCAGCGCTCGACGCTCGCCGGGCTGATCCATGCCGCCGTCACGCTCGCCATCATCGCGACCCTGATCGCGCTCCTGATCGGCTACATCACGGTCGCGCGCTTCATTACCTACGAGCTCGTGTGGTTCGAGATCGTGCTGGGCGCCACCTACATCCTGATCCAGTTGACGCGTGACGCGAGCGAAAGCCTGTTCTCGTCGAGCCTGACGACGGGCCAGCAGATCAAGCACCTGTTCGCGCTCGAGGATCGCCACCTCGACCAGGCCCGCACGGTCCTGTCCGGCTTCGGCACGAGCCTGCTGATGCTGATCGCGGCCATCGCGCTGCTGACGGGCGGCTTCGGCACGACGCCGGGTGACCTTATGGACAGCGCGGTCGCGATGATCGGCAGCCAGCGGCTGCAGAGCCTGAACATCATGCCCGACCGGATCATGAACGCCGTGATCGGGTTCGCGATCGGCTTCTACCTGCTGCGCTCGCTGCGCCGCTGGCTCGACAGCGAGTTCATGCCCGCGCTCGGCATGGATACCGGGATGCGCGTGTCGCTGATCACGCTGTTCACCAACGTCGGCTACGTGCTGCTCGTGCTGATGACGCTCGGGCTGCTCGGCGTCCGGTGGAACAACCTCGCGTGGATCGTCAGTGCGTTGTCGGTGGGTATCGGTTTCGGCCTGCAGGAGATCGTGAAGAACTTCGTGTCGGGGCTGATCCTGCTGACCGAGCGCCCGGTGAAGGTGGGCGACATGATCAGCATCGCGGGCGTCGAAGGCGACATCCGCCGCATCAACGTGCGCGCGACCGAGATCCAGCTCAGCGATCGCTCGACCGTGATCGTGCCGAACTCGCAACTGATCTCGCAGAACCTGCGCAACGTGACGATGGGCAACAGCACGCAGGGCGTCGCGACGCTGGTGCTGACGTTCCCGCTGAACACCGATCCCGAGCAGGTGCGCGACCTGCTGCTCGAAGCCTATCGCTCGCATGCGGCGATTCTCGAGAAGCCGGCGCCGTCGGTCACGTTCAGCCAGCTCACGCCGGACGGCATCACGCTGAGCGTGACGGGCTACGTGTCGAGCCCGCGGATCGCCGGCTCGACGAAGAGCGACCTGCTGTTCGAGATCCTGAAGCAGTTGCGCGCGGCGGGGATCACGCTGTCGAGCCCGCAGATGCTGGTCGTGCAGAACATGCCGGCGGCGGGAGACGCATGACGCGGCTCGCACGCTTGCCGTCGCGCAGATGAACGAAGGGCCGGCACCGCAACGCGGCAGCCGGCCCTTTCTCCTTCTACGCAGCGCCCTCCCGGGCGCTCCGCATCAAACGTCGAACTTCACGCCCTGCGCCAGCGGCAGCTGACGGCTGTAGTTGATCGTGTTCGTCGCGCGGCGCATGTAAGCCTTCCACGCATCCGAACCCGACTCGCGGCCGCCGCCCGTTTCCTTCTCGCCGCCGAACGCGCCGCCAATCTCCGCGCCGCTCGTGCCGATGTTCACGTTGACGATCCCGCAGTCGCTGCCCGCCGCCGACATGAACTGCTCGGCCTCGCGCATGTCGTTCGTGAAGATCGCCGACGACAGGCCTTGCGGCACCGCGTTGTGCAGTTCGATCGCGTCGTCGAAGTTGTCGTAGACCATCACGTACAGGATCGGCGCGAACGTCTCGCGCTCGACCACCGCCGATTGCTTCGGCATCCGCACGATGGCCGGACGCACGTAGTACGCATCCGCGTGACCGACGTCGACGCGCTCGCCGCCCTTCACTTCGCCGCCCTGCTCGCGTGCATCGCCCAGCGCCTTCTGCATCGCATCGAACGACGCGCGATCGACCAGCGGACCGACCAGCGTGCCTTCTTCAAGCGGGTTGCCGACCTTCACCGACGCGTAGGCCTTCTCGATGCGCGGCAGCAGCTGCTCGACCAGGCTGCGATGCACGATCAGGCGGCGCAGCGTCGTGCAGCGCTGGCCGGCCGTGCCGACCGCCGCGAACGTGACCGCGCGCACCACGAGATCCAGATCGGCGCTCGGCGCGACGATCATCCCGTTGTTGCCGCCGAGTTCGAGGATGCCGCGCGCAAGACGCTGGCTCAGCACCTTCGCGACTTCCTGGCCCATCCGCACGCTGCCCGTCGCGCTCACGACCGGCACCTTCTTCGATGCCGTCAGCACCTCGCCGACATCGCGCATGCCGAGCACCAGCTGGCTCAGTTCCGCCGGCGCGACGCCCGGGTGGGTCTTCTCGAATTCGCGGATCGCCTTCTGCAGCAGCACGTGGCATGCGATCGCGGTCAGCGGCGTCTTCTCGGACGGCTTCCACACGACCGAATCGCCGCACACGAATGCGAGCGCCGCGTTCCATGCCCACACGGCGACCGGGAAGTTGAACGCCGAGATCACGCCGCACACGCCGATCGGGTGCCACGTTTCCATCATCCGGTGGCCCGGGCGCTCCGAGGCGATCGTGAGGCCGTAAAGCTGGCGCGACAGACCGACCGCGAAATCGCAGATGTCGATCATTTCCTGCACTTCGCCGAGGCCTTCCGACGTGATCTTGCCGGCTTCGAGCGTGACGAGGCGGCCAAGCTCGGCCTTGTGCTCGCGCAGCACGTTGCCGAACACGCGCACGAGTTCGCCGCGCACCGGCGCCGGCACCGTGCGCCACTTGAGGAATGCGTCGTGCGCGGCGTCGATCTTGCGCTCGGCGTCGGCGGGCGTGTCGACAGCCAGCGTCGCGAGCGTCGCGCCGTCGAGCGGCGAACGCGCGGTCAGCGCATTGCCTTTCCACTGGGCGAGATCGATGTCGAGCGCGGCAAGAATGTCGTTGAATTGCATCACTTCCTCTTCAGGGACAGATTGATCGGTGCGGCGGCAACGCCGCCCGCGTGATTCGATTGGAGCGCGTTCGCGCGCCCTGTGCAAGCGGATGCGCCGCGCGGCAGGCCCGGTGCGCCGTCGGGCGCATCGCGCCGCGCCGCCGCCGGAAGCCCGCCGGACGGCGCGCTCCCGCCTCGCAGGGCACGATCCATGAAACACATTGTCGGTGGCCACAAGTCGGGCCGCTATTGATATTAACTCACGACTTCATTCCGAAAACGCAACACCCTGGCGGGATGACACCGTGCGTTTCTTCGCTGATATCAGACTTGCCCAAGGCCCGTGACCGAGCATCGGCGATGCCGTGACGCGGCGCAAGTTGATGACAAAGTCGCATCACCCTGTTCTGAAATATCGTTTGCCGCCCGTGCACCGCGCACACACAATCGTTGCGACGTCGGGGTGCACCGCACCCGGCGCGCCGCCGGCCGCCATCACGGCTGCCGGACGACAGACGAAGGCGACACGCATCGCGGCCCGCTCACCCGGCCCGTTTCAGCACCGCATCACCGCTGCCGGCAACGCGTCGCGCTTCGTCACCGAAAAAACAATCCCGGAGACAGCGCCCAGCGCCCGCCATGCATTCAGATGCCCGCCCCGATTCGCCCCGCCCCTCCGGCTCGCCGCCCGCGAAGCCGTCCCTCCACCGCGCGCTGCAGGCACGCCATCTGCGGATGATCGCCATCGGCGGCTCGATCGGCACGGGCCTGTTCGTCGCGTCCGGCGCGTCGATCTCGCAGGCCGGCCCCGGCGGCGCCATGCTCGCGTACATGGTGATCGGCCTGATGGTCTATTTCCTGATGACGAGCCTCGGCGAGATGGCCGCGTTCATGCCGGTGTCGGGCTCGTTCGCGACCTACGGCGCGAAGTTCGTCGACGAAGGCTTCGGCTTCGCGCTCGGCTGGAACTACTGGTACAGCTGGGCCGTGACATTGGCCGTGGAGCTCGTCGCCGGGCAGCTCGTGATGAACTACTGGTTCCCGCACGTGCCGGGCGTCTGGTGGAGCGCGCTGTTCCTCACGCTGATCTTCGCGCTCAACGCGCTGTCGGTGCGCGGCTTCGGCGAAGCCGAATACTGGTTCGCGCTGATCAAGGTGCTGACGGTGCTCGCGTTCGTCGGCGTCGGCCTGCTGATGATCTTCGGGATCATGCAGGGCGGCCCGAGCGCGGGCTGGAGCAACTTCACGATCGGCGACGCGCCGTTCGCCGGCGGCTGGGCGACGATGCTCGGCGTCGCGATGATCGCGGGCTTCTCGTTCCAGGGCACCGAGATGATCGGGGTCGCCGCCGGCGAATCGGAAAACCCGCGCACGACGATCCCGCGTGCGGTGAGCCAGATCTTCTGGCGCATCCTGCTGTTCTACGTGCTGGCGATCTTCGTGATCGGCGTGCTGATTCCCTACACCGACCCGAGCCTGCTGAAGAGCGACGTGACCGACATCGGCGTGAGCCCGTTCACGCTCGTGTTCCGCCACGCGGGCCTCGCATTCGCCGCCGGCGTGATGAACGCGGTGATCCTGACGGCCGTGCTGTCGGCCGGCAACTCGGGCATGTATGCATCGACGCGAATGCTCTACAACCTCGCGGTCGAAGGCCGTGCGCCGAAGATCTTCGCGAAGCTGTCGCGCGGCGGCGTGCCGCGCAATGCGCTGTATGCGACGACGGCCGTCGGCGCCTTGTGTTTCCTCACGTCGCTGTATGGCGACAAGACCGTGTACCTGTGGCTGCTGAACACGTCGGGCATGGCCGGCTTCATCACGTGGCTCGGCATCGCGGTCAGCCACTACCGTTTCCGCAAGGGCTTCCTGAAGCAGGGCTACCGGCTCGACCAGTTGCCGTACCGGTCGAAGTGGTTCCCGTTCGGCCCGCTGTTCGCGTTCGCGCTGTGCGCGGTGATCGCGCTCGGCCAGGATTACCAGGCGTTCCTCTCCGACAAGATCGACTGGGTCGGCGTCGCCGCGACCTACATCGGCCTGCCGTTCTTCCTCGCGATCTGGCTCGGCTACGCGATCGTGCGCAAATGCCGTCTCGTGCGCTACGAAGACATGGAGATCGCTCCCTGGATCGAACGCAACGCGACGCCCGAGCCCGCCCGCCAAGCTGAAACCGGCTACGCGAGCTACGGCGCCCGTCCGGCCAACCCGACGCCGGGCGCCTGATCGCGCGGATCGGCCTGGATCAATCCGGATCGCACCGGCCGCCATGCGAGTGCGGCGGCCGGTGCCCAGACAACCCCCATTCGACGCGGCGCGCACGTTCAGGCAAGATCGACGCGCGCCGCCTGTTTTTCCGCCGTCAAGAGTCAACGAAATCGCATGCAGAACTTCTACGAAGCCACCGTTACCCGCCAGCCCTACCCGCAACTGACCGGCACGATCGACACGCAGGTCTGCATCGTCGGCGGCGGCCTCGCCGGCCTGTGCACGGCGCTCGGCCTCGTCGAGCGCGGCGTGCATGACGTCGTCGTGCTCGACAGCGAACGCGTCGGCTTCGGCGCATCGGGTCGCAACGGCGGCTTCGTCTTCGGCGGCTACAGCCTCGACAACGCCGACCTGCTGCGCACGCTCGGCCGCGACGAGGGGCGCCGGCTGTACCGGCTCACCGTCGACGCGGTCGACCTGATCCGCGCGCGGATCGCGCGCTACGGCATCGACTGCGACATCGTCGACCAGGGCGTGATGCTCGCGAACTGGTTCGACGATCCGTCCCGGCTCGACAGCGTGCGCACGCTGATGAAGGACGAACTCGGCGTCGACTGGGAACCCGTTTCGACGGACGCGCTGCGCACGCGGCTGAAGACGCAGCGCTACTACGGCGGCCTGTTCGAGCCGAACGCCTTCCACTTCCATCCGCTCAAGTACGTGCTCGGCGTCGCGGCGGCCGCGTCGCGCGGCGGTGCGCGGGTGTACGAACGCTCGGCCGCGCTCGGCATCGCGCGCGAAGGCGCCGGGTACGTCGCGCGCACGGCGCAGGGCACGGTGCGCGCGAAGGACGTCGTGTTCGCCGGCGGCGGCTACGCGCGCGGCGTGTCGCCGCGCATCGAGCGCGCGGTGCTGCCGATCGCGACCTACGTGATCGCGACCGAACCACTCGGCGCGCGCCTGCCGCATGCGATCGACGCGCCGTATGCGATCTACGACACGCGTTTCGCGTTCGACTATTACCGTCCGCTGAAGGACACGCGCATCCTGTGGGGCGGCCGGATCTCCGTGCTCGACCGCGGCCCCGACGCGATCGCGCGCCTGCTGCGGCGCGACCTGCTGCGCGTGTATCCGCAACTGGAAGGCGTGAAGGTCGACTACGCGTGGGGCGGGCTGATGAGCTATGCGCGGCACAAGATGCCGCAGATCGGCCGCGACGCGGACGGCGTGTGGCACGCGATCGCGTTCGGCGGCCACGGGATGGCGCCGACCACGGTGGCCGGCGAAGTGCTCGCGGCCACGCTGGCCGAAGGCCGGCCGGTGCCGGAGGGCTTCAACGCGTTCGGGCTCACGCGCACGTTCGGGCTGGCGGGCCTCGCTGCCGCCCAGCTCACGTACACGGCGTACCAGGCCCGCGACGCGCTCGCGTCCTGCCGCCGCTGAGCGGCGGCCACGGCGGCCGAAACCGCCCTGCCGATTAGAGCGGAAGGTCGGCCGGGCGGGAATTTCCCACATGCTAGAATGGCTTTTCCAAGCCGCCGAAGCCACAATAAAGCCACATGAAAGCAGGAAGCAAGGCCGCCACGTCCGACCCCCGCGCGCTTCCGTCCGATGCGCGGCGCAAATACGATCCCGAGCAAACCAAGCGCAACATCCTCGACGTCGCCACGCAGGAATTCTCTGCGATGGGCCTCGCCGGCGCACGCGTCGATGCCATCGCCGAGCGCACGAACACGACGAAGCGGATGCTCTACTACTACTTCGAAAGCAAGGAAGGCTTGTACGAGGCCGTGCTGGAGAAGGTGTACGGCGACATCCGCGCGCTCGAGCAGGAGCTGCACGTCGGCGACATGGAGCCGCGCGAGGGCATGCGCCGCCTCGTCGAATTCACGTTCGACTATCACGACAAGCATCGCGACTTCGTTCGCCTCGTGTCGATCGAGAACATCCACGGCGCGAAGTATCTCGAACAGCTCAAGTCGTTCAAGAACCGCAACGTCAGCATCATCAAGACGCTCGAGGAACTGGTCGAGCGCGGCGCGGCGAGCGGCGCGTTCCGCAAGGACATCGACGCATTCGACCTGCACCTGCTGATCAGCTCGTTCTGCTTCCACCGCGTATCGAACCGCTACACGTTCGGCGCCGCATTCGGCCGCGATCCGTCGGCGCCGCGCCTGCGCGCGCGGCACCGCGACACGATCGCCGACGCCGTGCTGCGCTACGTCGCCGCGTAAGCGGCGGCGGCAGCCGGTTTCCCTGCCGGACTCAGGCCGGGCGCGCGACATCCGCGCCCGGCCTTCTCTCGTGGGTCAATCGGTCGGCGCGGTCGACGCCAGCGCGATCCGTGCCTTGGCTTCCGGGCTTCCCGCCACGTAATACTTCTTCGCCCAGCTCGAATCGGGTGCAAGCGCGAGTCGCGCATGCGCGCCCGTGCCCCCGTCCGTGCCGTGCTGCTTCGCATGGATCGCCAGTGCCCGCGCGCGGTAGTGCTCGTACAGCCGCAGGAATTCCGCGAGATAGATCGCCGCGATCCGCTGATCACGGATCTCGAGCAGGTTCTCGTCGTTGAACTGCTCGGAATTGCGGCTCATGTTCGCCGAGCCCGTATAGACGACCGGATTCGCGCCCTCCGCATCGATCACGATGAACTTGTGATGGATCACGACGGGCGGAAAAGCCGGCGCCGGCTCCCCCGGAAACAACCGCAATTCCGGCTCGAAACCCTGCGGCACGGTGGCCGGCGAGAAATACTGGGCATCGATCACGTCGTGGTTGTCGCGGCTGCGGTGGTACAGCTCGAGGTTCGCGAGCGTGGCCGCATCGAGCGTCTGGCCGGCCTGCTGCCCGGCATCGGCCTTCGTCGCGCTGCCGACGTTGATCTTGTTCACCAGCCCGAACATCATCAGCCCGCGGTCACCGGCCGCGAAACACGCGTCGCGCAGCGCCGCGTCGGTCGGCATGAACAGGCAGAACGACACCGAATGCTTCGCGGCCGCGATCGCGGCGACGATCGTGTCGATCTCGGTGCGCTGCCCCGCCGGCTCCGGCGAAAACGCGAGCCGCACCTGCGCGCTGCCGATCGTCATCGGTGCCGACCAGCCCGGCGACAGCTTCGCCGTCTCCGCGATCGACGGATTCCCGGCCAGCGCATGCGCACGATCGTTGTACAGCGCGGCGAGCGCGGGCGAGTCGAATGCGTGCAGCACGTTCGCCTGCTCCGTGAGCCCTTCGGTCGTGAAATTCGCGGAACCGGTCAGCACGCGCGAGGGCGCCGCATTCGCCGACGCATCGGTCACGATGAACTTGTCGTGCATGATGTGCGTCTTGTCGCGCGGCGCGAGCGTCGCGAGACCCTGCAGCGCGTCGACGGCCGGCTGGTTCGGCGACGGCAGCGGCGGCTTGCCCTTGCGCGCCGTCGTGTGCGCGTCGTAGACGATCGCGAGCGACGCTTCGCCGTGCTGGCGTCCGAACGCTTCGAACGCGGGCAGCGCCCACAGCGTGTCGGTCAGGTGATAGACGGCCGACGCCGCGCGCGACGCGGGGTCGAGCATCTCCGCGAACACCTGCTCCATGTCGTTCGCGAGCCACGTGCGCAGCTTCAGCGCCTGCGCAGCGCTCGGCGCCGCATTCGGCGCGAGGCCCAGCGCCGCCACCTGCCTCGCGAAGGCCTGCGAGCTGACCACCGCACGGTTGAACCACGTGCCGATGCCGTCCTCGATATGCGCGGGCAGCACCACGTCGCACACGCCGGCTTGGACGTCGAGCACCTGCAGGTTCGCCGGCGTGCCGACGACCGGATACACGTCGTAGCGGAACGCCGCGCCGCGATCCTGCGGATCGATGCGTGCATCCCACCACATGAATTTCTGGATCGGCGCCTGGTCGGTCGGCGCATCGCCCTGCGTGTGTGCGGCCGGGCCATCGAACGTCAGGCGGTTCGGCAGCCAGCTGTCCGGCGCGCGCGTCTTGCCGTCGGCCGACCAGAACCCCGGCGTGCGCCGGATCGCGAAGCCGAGGAAATCGGAACGCGACGCCGCATCGGGCCAGTCGAAGGCCAGCAGGACCAGGGTGGGGGAAAGATAGCTGCGCACGCTGACGGTCATTCGTTGCTCCCTGGCCTGGCGGCCGGTCGAGGTGAATGGGTCAGTCTTGACGGCAGTTCTTCCCTGCGGATGACGGTTCGATGAACCTTGTATGTCGGACGCGCGTCAGTCGCACACGAGCAGCTCGATCCCGCGCGCGGTCAGCGCGCGGCGCACGGCCTTGTCGGGCGCGCGCTCGGTCACGAGATAGCGGGCCGCCGCCGTGCCGTTGATCCGCACCGGCGTCACGCGGCCGAATTTCGAATGGTCGGCGACGATCATCGCGGTGCCGGCCGCCGCGATCATCCGGCTGCGCACCTCGGCCGCGAGCCGCGAGTAGTCGGTGCATTCGCCGTCGGGCGTGATGCCGCCGGCGCCGACGAACGCGAAATCGACGTGGTACTGCGCCAGCTGCTGGATCGTGTCGAGCCCGAAGGTGGCGTCCTCGTCGTCGGACAGCTCGCCGCCGAGCAGTGTCACGCGGTTGCCGTTGCGCCGCGCAAGCACGAACGCGGTACGCCAGTCGTTCGTGTAGATCGACAGCCGGTGCCGGTCGGCGAGCGCGAGCGCGACCGCATGCGGCGTGCTGCCCGAATCGATCAGCACCGACGCATCATCGGGCACGAACTCGGCCGCGCGCCGCCCGATCGTGCGCTTCGCCTCCGCGTTCGCGGCTTCGCGCTCGGACAGGCTCGGCTCGCGGCGATCCGCGGCCAGCGCGCCGCCGTGCGTCATCACGAGCAGGCCGCGTGCGGCCAGTGCGTTCAGGTCGCGCCGCACGGTCTCGCGCGACACGTCGAGCGAGCGGACCAGCTCCGCGACCGACAATGCGCCCGACCGTCCGAGTTCCGACAGGATGAATTGATGACGTTGTTCCGCCAGCATCGCGTGTGCGCCCGAGGCGACTGGTTATGGGTAAGCCGACCATTGTATTACGGCCGTTTGACCGGCATTTGACTGCGGCGGGAAACCCGCCGGGCCGCGTTTCCCGAAAGCGAAATTCTGTATTGCCTGACGCGCGCGAATCGGCGCGGCGCCGGTTGCTACACTTTGCGCTTCGCCGAACGACAGACCAAGCAAAGGGGCTCGCGCCATGTATCGCAAAGGCAGTGTGATCGAAATCCAGTTTCCGCCCGAACGTCTCAACGACGCGGCCGGCGATCCGTACTGGATCGACCTGACGCTCGACGAGGCCCGCCGGCTCTACGAACAGCTCGCCGCGCGTTTCGCGACCGACGCACGCGCCAACCAGCCGCTCGACACGTTCTCGATCGACTGATCGCCGCGGCTTCACGCTCGCGCGCTCCGCATCCCGGGGCGGCGCCCCGCCTTCTCCCGGCACCGGCGGCCGCCTGCGCGGCACGCGGCATGAGTGCAGGATTCGACAAGACGCCCGCGTCGCTTCCCCCGATACTGGCCGACTTCACGATTCTGTCCGGCCGCGTCGCGGCCCGCCACGCATGCTGACCTCGCTCGTCGCCGCCGCTTTCGTCGCCCTCTGGTCCACCGGCTTCATCGTTGCGCGGGCAATCAAGCCCTACGCCGATCCCAACCTGTTCCTGCTCGCGCGCTTCGCGGGCACCGCCGCGCTGTTCGGCGCGGTCGCGCTCGTCTCGCGCGCGCCATGGCCGGCCCGGCGCGAATGGCCGCGCCACCTGATCGCGGGCGCGCTGCTGCAGGGCGTCTATCTCGGCGCGAGCTACTGGGCCGTCGCGCAAGGGCTGAACGCCGGCGTCATGGCGCTGCTCGGCGCACTGCAGCCGCTCGCCACCGCCGTGCTCGCCGTCCCGCTGTTCAACGAGCGCCTGCCGGCGCGCGGCTGGTTCGGGATGGCGCTCGGCCTCGCCGGCGTCGCGCTCGTGCTGGCGCCGAAGGTCACGGGCGGTGTCGCGCCGCCGCCGGGCGCCGCGCCCGCGTGGCTGGTCGTTGCCGTCTCGGTGCTCGCGGTCGGGTCGATCACCGCCGGCTCGCTGTACCAGAAAGGCAAGCTCGCGCAGAGCGACCTGCGCACGGCGGTGGCCATCCAGAACTTCGGTGCGGCCATCGTCGCGGCCATCTTCGTCGCGCTGCTGCACGAGACGCGCTGGATCGGCGCGCCGGCGCTGTGGGTGTCGCTCGTGTGGGGTGTCGTGTTCCTGTCCGGCGGCGCGGTCACGATGCTGATGTGGATGCTGCGGCGCGGCAACGCCGCACGCGCGACGTCGCTGCTGTTCCTCGCACCGCCGCTGGCCGCGCTGCAGGGCTACTGGCTGTTCGGCGAGACGCTCGCGGCGATCCAGCTCGCCGGCTTCGCGCTCGCGCTGGTAGGCGTCGTGCTCGCGCGGCGCTGACGCGGCCGACCGTGTGGGGGCGCCATGCGGCCGCGCCCACACCAGCCGCCACGCGCATCGCATACCGGCCGCGCGAACGCCCGTTACGCGGCATCGTCGCACCCGCCCGGCGCACCGTGCACCACGGCGATGCGGCCCGTCTCGCCGAAGCAACGCGAAATCGCCGGATCGCACGCCCAGCGCGGCACCGCGGCGCGATTGCGCTTATGATGGGCGCCTTGATTTCGTTCCGGAACTCCTTTCATGACATCCGCCGATTACGCCAGCCGCCAACGCGCGATCATTGCCGAACTGAACGTCGCCCCGCACTTCGACGCCGAGGCCGAAATCGCCCGCCGCGTCGAGTTCCTCGCGCAATACCTTCGTTCAACCGGCCTGCGGACCTACGTGCTCGGCATCAGCGGCGGCGTCGATTCGTCGACGGCCGGCCGGCTCGCCCAGCTGTCGGTCGAAAAGCTGCGCGCCGGCGGCTACGATGCCCGCTTCATCGCGATGCGCTTGCCGAACGGCGTGCAGAACGACGAAGCCGATGCACAGCGCGCGCTCGCGTTCGTCCGTGCGGACGAGGAATTGACCGTCAACGTGAAGCCGGCCGCCGACGCGATGCTCGGCGCGCTGGTCGCGTCCGGCCATGCGTTCGAGACGCCGGCCCAGCAGGACTTCGTGCACGGCAACGTCAAGGCGCGCGAGCGCATGATCGCGCAGTACGCGGTGGCCGGCGCGCGGCGCGGCATCGTGATCGGCACCGATCACGCGGCCGAGTCGCTGATGGGTTTCTTCACGAAGTTCGGTGACGGCGGCGCGGACATCCTGCCGCTCGCGGGGCTGAACAAGCGTCGCGTGCGTGCGGTGGCCCGTGCGCTCGGCGGCGACGAACTGATCGTGATGAAGGTGCCGACGGCCGACCTCGAGGAACTGCGCCCGCTGCGCCCCGACGAGCACGCGTACGGCGTCACCTACGACGAGATCGACGATTTCCTCGAAGGCAAGCCCGTCGCCGACCACGTGTACGAAACGGTGCTGCGCTTCTACGACGCGTCGCGCCACAAGCGCGCGCTGCCGTACACGATGTTCGACTGGCCGGCCGCGTAAGCCGGCCGCCCACGCCAAAAAACAACGCCGCGCGCACCGTCCTGGCTGCGCGCGGCGTATTACTGATGGGCACCGCTACGCGTGCCCGCCCGTCTTCGTCGCCTGCAGCGCACGAATCCGCATCCGCGCACCCGTATCGCTGACCGTCGCGTCGTACATCGCCGCGAGATCGCGCTTGAGCGCGGTGCGCGAGCCGCCGTCGAGATACACCATGTGCCCCGACGGATAGAAACGCGCGGACAGGTTCTGCCGCACCTTCTGATCCTCGAGCGGCATCTGCTGCAGGTCGATCACGGTCTGGTAGAACGGCGTGACGAAATCGTAGAGGCCGTTCGCCGACAGCACCTTCAGGTCGACGTTCAACGCCATCACCGCCGCGAGGTCGCCGGCCGTGTAGAGGATCACGTTCCCTTGCGCATCGATGCCTTGCTGCGCGCCGGTCGGGTCGGTGTGATGGAAATCCCAGTTCTGGAACGCCTGGTCGTTCAGGTCGGTGAACGCGGAACTCGACGTGAACTTCAACTGCTCGTTCAGGTAACTGTTCCACATCGCCGTATAGACGCCCGTCACGGCCGTCATCGTCGGATCGTTGCCGCCGGAGTTCGGGTCGATCTTGCCGGCGATGCCCGAC
This sequence comes from Burkholderia sp. AU45274, assembly GCF_030482505.1. Lineage (NCBI taxonomy): Bacteria > Pseudomonadati > Pseudomonadota > Betaproteobacteria > Burkholderiales > Burkholderiaceae > Burkholderia > Burkholderia sp. AU45274. Next base: position 410,052 of record NZ_JAUJQE010000006.1, read on the forward strand.
GAGATCCCGGTCACGCGGCCGTCGTACGAGCCGAGCGCCAGCCCCTGTGCCTGCAGCAACGTCGTCAGGAACAGCGAATTGCCGCGCGCGTTGTAACCCGCAATGTCGAGCCCCCACGTCTGCAGCGTCGCCGTGTCGATGCCCGTGTATTGCGACAGCTTCTTCACGGCGGCGGGGTCGGCATGCGGCACGTTGCGCAATGCGGTCAGATAGTCGGTGCGCGCGAACTGCGCGACTTCCTCGACGAACGCGCCGAGATCGGTCGGTGCCGGCGTGACACCGAGTTTCTTGTGATACCACGCATCGGCCGCGGCGGTCGGCAGCGCGCCGACCGGGTTGCCGGCCTGCCGGTAGTCGAGGATCGACGATTGCAGCGTGATGCCGTTCAGGTCGACGCCGTCCTCGTGCAGCTTGTACGCGAGCACGCAGCTGCGCGCGGTGCCATAGGATTCGCCGAACAGGTATTTCGGCGAATTCCAGCGGTTGTTTTTCGTCAGGTAGCGCTTGATGAACTGCTTCAGCGAATCCGCATCCTGATCGACGCCCCAGAAGTTGCGATTCTTGTTCGGCGCGACGGCCGCCGAATAACCGGTGCCGACCGGGTTGATGAACACCAGGTCGCTGTGGTCGATCATGCTGTCCGGGTTGTCTTCCATCTGGTACGGCGCGGGCGGCGTGAACCCCGGCATCGACGTCTTGATGCGCTTCGGCGCGAACGAGCCCAGCAGCACGAACACCGACGACGAGCCCGGCCCGCCGTTATAGAAGAACGTCACGGGCCGCGTTTCTTCCTTGGCGCCGTCGGCCGTGAACGCGACGTAGAAGAGCTTCGCGGCCGGCTGCGAACTGCTCGGGTCGACCGTCACGAGGTGGCCGGCCGTCGCCGTGTACGCGATGCGCTTCCCGTCGATCAGGATCGTGTGATGCGTGATCGCGGCCGCCTCGGTCGTGTCGGTCACCGAGTCGTCGGGACCATTGCCGTACGCGACCGGATCGAAGAACGGCTGGTCGCGGCCGTGGCTCAGCGCGACCGGGTTGATGGTCGGCGGCACGCCATGCGAATTGTGGTCGCCGTGATGCAGCGGATACACGCCGCCGGAAGATGCGGAATCGATGCCCATCGTGCTGCTCCTGGAGGTGAGAAAAAGGCGCGGACAGGAAGCCCGCGCCATACGGAAAGACGTGTAACGCGGCCGTCAGCTCGACGGCTTGCGCGTCAGGATCGCGGCGAGCTGCGCGCCGTTCGGGCTGCCGAGGCCCGTGCACGCATCCCAGCCCTGCGCGGCCGCGTACGTACCGTTCGATCCTTGCGTGATGTCGCGCAGCGCACCCGGATTCTTGTAAAGCACCGGATTGATCCAGCCGGCAGTCGCACCGCCCGCCGCCGCACTCGCCGCCGCATTGATCCGTGCAATCAACGCGGCCCACAGCGGCGCGACCGCGCTCGTGCCGCCCATCACCGTGGCCGTGCCCGCGATCGACACTTCGTAGCCCGTCTGCGGCGACGCATCGCCCGCCACATCCGGCACGCCCCGCTTCGCGAGCGCTGCGCTGCTGCCGTCGGCGCGCGTGAGTTTCAGCCCCTGCTGCCACGCCGGCAGGTCGAACAGCGTGCTGACGCCACCCCCGCCCGCGCCGCCGCCGGCCGCCTCGTCGTTCCACGTGACCTCGCTGCGGATGCCCTGCCCGGGCAGCGCGTCGAGCTGCGTGCCGCCGCAGCCGAGCACGTACGGGCTCGATGCGGGGAAGTCGACATGATCGGCGCCGTCCTGCAGCCCGTCGCCCGAACCGCTGTCGCCCGATGCCGCGCACACCGTGATGCCCTGCGCGGCGGCCGCCTGCAGCACGCGGTTGAACGCCTGCGCGGACTGCGCCTGCCAGATCGCTTCCGGCCCGCCCCAGCTGATCGAGATCACCGACGGCTTGTTGGTCGTGTCGCTGACGGCCGCGTTGACGGCCTGGATGAAGCCCGCGTCGCTGTTCGGCGCGAAGTACACGGCAATCTTCGCGGCCGGCGCGATCGCGCCGGCGATCTCGATGTCGAGCGCGACTTCGCCGTCCGGGCCGCTCGGGTCGCCGGTGGGCGTGTTGCGGCCGGTGCCGACGTTCACGTCGACGAGCGTCGGCGGCGTCGTGATGCCGAGCCCGCGGAAATATTGCTGGATGTCGGCCGCGCGGTAGCCGCCGCCGAGCTCGATGATCGCGATGCATTGCCCGGCGCCGTCGCCGGCCGGGAAGCCGTACAGCGAGGCCAGCTGGATCGGGGTGAACGTGACGCCCGCCGCACCGCCGCGCGCGGGCTTGAACGGCGGTCGCAGCCGGAAGTGCGGCCGTGCCTGCGGGCGGCTGTCGAGGCCGAGCACGGCCGTGACGGCATCGCCGAGATCGTCGGGCAGCGCGATCGGGCCGGAGCGGCCGCGATACTGGCCGATCGACCGATGCTCGAAGCGCTCGAGCTTGACGCTGAACGCGGCTTCGAACTGCTGGATCGTGCCGGACAGCACGACGACGCTTTCAACGGGATCGACGCGATCGACCGTCAGCTGATGACGATGCGCGAAGTCCTCGGCCTTGCGAATATCGTCGGGATTGGCGGAAAAGCGTTGCGCGAAGGTGGCGCGCGACACCGGTTTCGCTTGCGCGTCGCCGGTGGCGAGCTGGTGAAGCAGCGTATCGAGTTGCCCTTCTTCCTGCCGCCGCAACATGATCGTGACGTGGATGCGTTCTGCCGGATCGCACGGGCCGAGGCACTTGGACTCGGCGACGATTCGGGGTTCACGGTCGGCGTGAAGATGCCTTGCCATGTTCAGACCCTCCTTGGTACCGCGTTGCACGGAACAGCCAGGAAATCGGACAGGGCCGGCGGGAGACGGTTCCGTTCGGTCGGTCGGGTTCGCGCAGCGCGAAGTAACAGGGAGTTTAGAACAGTCAGACGATTTGCGCGCACGCCCTTCTGCGACGGGGCGCACGCACGGGCCGGCGTTGCGCACGGCCTGCATCGAGTGCGGCGACGCGCCGCGCGACCTGCGCCGGCGCGCCGCCGCATCGGCACTCAGTCCATCGACAGGCGCAGCGCGAAGCCGATCAGTGCAGCAGAAAACGTCCAGCGCTGCACCGTCTGCGCGAGCGGATGCGCGCGCATCCACGCGGCGATCCGCGACGCGCCGAACACGCACGCGAGGTCGAAGCACACGCCAGCCGCCACCAGCAGTGCGCCCAGCTCGAACATCTGCAACACGACCGGCCCGGCCTCGGGACGCACGAACTGCGGCAGCAGCACCGAACAGAACAGCAGCGCCTTCGGGTTCAGCAGGTTGGTGAGCAGGCCCTTCACGAACGACTGGCGCAGCTCGCCCGCCGAGGCCGCCGCATCGCCGTCGCCGAGCGCGAACACGGGCGAGCGGAACACCTGGATCGCGACATAGGCGAGATAGAGCGCGCCGCCGTAGCGGATCACTTCGTACAGCCACGGTGCGCTGCGAATCAGCGCCGCGACGCCGCAGGCGGACAGCGTCACGTGCGCGGTGCGCGCGAGCGACAGGCCGGCCGCCGCCGCCATCCCCGGCCGCACGCCGCGGCCGATGCTGGTCTGCAGCACCAGCGCCATGTCGGGCCCCGGCACCGCGTAGATGGCCGCCAGCGCGGCGAGATAAATCAACAGCAAATGCGTGGAAATCATGGTCCGCCCCTGTCCTCTTACGACGATATATTGCCGCCAGAGGGCGAGGGATTATTGGCCATATTTGGTTCAGGATTGGCGATCCGTAGGGGAATTCGCCACAATCATGCAATCCATAAAAGGATTCCGCCAACATGACCGAACTCGACAAAACCGACCGCGCCATCCTTGCCGCGGTGCAGCGTGACGGCCGCCTGCCGATCGCCCGCCTGGCCGATTCCGTGGGCCTTTCCGAGACGCCTTGCGCGCGGCGCCTGAAGCGTCTCGAAAACGACGGCTACATCGAGCGCTACCGCGCGCAGTTGTCACGCCAGGCGCTCGGCTTCGGTGTCGTCGCATTCGTGCTCGTGCGGTTCGCGACGCACGATCGCAAGACCGCCGACCGCTTCGAGCGGGAAGTCCTCGGCATCGAGCGGATCCTGGCGTGCCACAACGTGGCGGGCACGGCCGACTATCTGCTGCAGGTCGTGGCGCGTGACCTCGACGACTACGGCACGTTCCTGCGCGAATCGCTGCGGATGCTGCCGGGCGTGACGTCGATCGAATCGGCACTGTCGCTGCGCGAGGTCAAGCACGACGCTGGGCTGCCGGTGCCGTGATGCCGGTGGGTGGCCGCCACGCACAAGCCGATCCCGTCGCCCGGTTCGTCACGTCGACGCCGATCGATGTGGGCCGCGTCAGGCCGCGCCGCCGCAACACTCGTCCACATTGTTGAGGCCGGCAGCCTATGCGAAGTCGGGCGGCTGGTGCGCGCGTTCGAGATCCTCGAGAAACGCTTCCACGAGCGGATTGCCGCGCCCGTTGCGCGCGACGACCATGTGGAACGTCACGTCGTAGCGCAGCTGCTCCGGATTGAGCGGCGCGAGCAGGCCCTGCGCGACGTACGGCGCCGCGAAGTGCTGCGGCAGGTAGCCGAGGTGGTGGCCGGACAGGATCAGCAGCGCGACGGCCTCCATGTTGTCGGCGGTCGCTGTCACGCGGTCGGGCGTCGTCGACATCTGCGCTTCGGGCAGCGGATACGAGCGCCACGCCCATTCGAAGCCCGCGACATCGGCCGGCGTCAGCGCGCCGGCGCCGTCGAACAGCGGATGGCCGCGCCCGCAGTACGCGACCTGGCGCTCGATGAACAGCGGCGTGTAGTGCAGCGACGGCACCCGGTGCCAGAAGTAGCCGACCGCGATCTGGATCTCGTCGCTCAGCAGCTTCTCCTCGAGATCGCCCGGCGCGCGCACGGAAATCGAGAAACGCACGGCCTCGTCGCGGGTGCGGAACGCGGCGATCGCTTCGGCAATCCGTGCGTTCTGGCTCACCGGCGTATGGCCGATCAGGCCGATGTGCAATGTACCGACCAGCTGGCGGTCCATGTGCCGCGCGGCCATCCCGAATTCGTCGAGCGCGGCGAGCAGCTTGCGGCTCATCGCGTGAAACCGCTCGCCCTTCGGCGTGAGCCGGAAACCGCTACGGCCGCGCTCGCAGAGACGGTAGCCGAGCCGCGTCTCGAGCGACGAAAGCTGCGCGCTGATCGTCGACTGGCCGACGTTCAGCACGGCCTGCGCGGCCGAGACGCCGCCCGCGTCCGTGACCGCGAGAAATACGCGGATCAACCGCAGATCGAGGGTCGACAGATTCCCCAGCACGTTCATCCCCTTCCATACATCGATGAAAATCGATGTTTACGTCGATATCTTCGCATTCTTCTTTGCGGGCCGAGCGCGTAAAACTGTGCGTCAAGCCGCGTCGCATGATACGGCAACCCCACATCGGAAGAGACAGCCCCATGAACGACCACACTCATTTCCAGCCGCTCGGCGGCAATGAAATGCCGCGCTGCGGCGGCATCGCGACGATGATGCGCCTGCCGCACGTGGCGAGCGCCGAAGGCCTCGACGCCTGTTTCGTCGGCGTGCCGTTCGATCTCGGCACCTCCAACCGCACCGGCGCGCGCTTCGGCCCGCGCCAGATCCGTACCGAATCCGTGCTGCTGCGCCCGTACAACATGGCCACGCGCGCCGCACCGTTCGATTCGCTGCAGATCGCCGACATCGGCGACGTCGCGATCAATCCGTACAACCTGCACGATTCCATCGCGCGCATCGAAGCGGCGTACGACGCGATCCTCGAGCACGACTGCAAGCCGATCACGCTCGGCGGCGACCATACGATCGCGCTGCCGATCCTGCGCGCGATCCACCGCAAGCACGGCAAGGTTGCATTGATCCACGTCGATGCACACGCCGACGTGAACGACACGATGATGGGCGAAAAGATCGCGCACGGCACGCCGTTCCGCCGCGCGGTCGAGGAAGGCCTGCTGCACGGCGACAAGGTCACGCAGATCGGCCTGCGCGGCACCGGCTACGCCGCCGAGGATTTCGACTGGTGCCGCGAGCAGGGCTTCCGCGTCGTCCAGGCCGAGGAATGCTGGAACAAGTCGCTCGCGCCGCTGATGGAAGAAGTGCGCGCACGCGTCGGCGACACGCCCGTCTACATCAGCTTCGACATCGACGGCATCGATCCGGCGTACGCGCCGGGCACCGGCACGCCGGAAATCGCGGGCCTCACGGTGCCGCAGGCGCTCGAGATCATCCGCGGCGCGAAGGGGCTGAACATCGTCGGCTGCGATCTCGTCGAAGTCGCGCCGCCGTACGACCCGTTCGGCACCACGGCGCTGCTCGGCGCGAACCTCGCGTACGAGCTGCTGTGCGTGCTGCCGGGCGTCGCGTACCGCGACTGATCCCCGCGCCGCCACCTATTCCAAATCAGAGGATTCAGAGGAGCACACATAAAGATGGGGACTTCCGTCAAGCAACCCAAGCGGGCGGCGCTCGCGTCGTTCGTCGGCACCACGATCGAGTGGTACGACTTCTATAGCTACGCGACCGCCGCCGCCATCGTGTTCGGGCCGCTGTTCTTTCCCGGCGAAAACCGCTTCATCAGCCTGCTCGCGTCGTTCGGCTCGTTCGCGGTCGGCTTCTTCGCGCGGCCGCTCGGCGGCGTGATGTTCGGCTACCTCGGCGACCGCTTCGGCCGCAAGCGCTCGCTGCTCGCGACGCTGATGCTGATGGCCGTGTCGACGGTTGCGATCGGCCTGCTGCCGACCCATGCGCAAGCCGGTGTGATCGCACCGATCCTGCTCGTGCTGATGCGCGTGCTGCAAGGCATCGCGGTCGGCGGCGAATGGGGCGGCGCGGTGCTGCTCGCCGGCGAGCATGCGCCGGAAGGCAAGCGCACGTTCTTCGCATCGTTCGCGCAGCTTGGCAGCGCAAGCGGCCTGATCCTGTCGATGCTCGCGTTCGGCGCGATCAGCACGCTGTCGAAGGAAGACATGATGAGCTGGGGCTGGCGCGTGCCGTTCCTGGCGAGCTCCGTGCTGCTGATCGTCGGCTTCGTGATCCGCGCGAGCGTGTCGGAGTCGCCCGAGTTCGAGGAAGTCAAGAAGAGCGGCAACATCGCGCAAAAGCCGCTGCGCGAGGCGCTCAAGTACTGGCCGCTGCTGCTGCTCGCGATCGGTGCGAACGTGTACGGCATCGCCGGCGTGTATTTCAGCAACATCTTCATGATCAGCTACGCGACGCAGTTCCTGTCGCTCGACCGGTCGATGGTGCTGCATTGCATGACGATCGTCGCCGTGCTGCAGTTCGTCGTGCAGCTCGCGGCCGCGTTCCTCGCGCAGCGCTTCGGCACCACGCGCGTGCTGCTGATCACCGGCGCATGGGCCGCGATCGTCCCGTTCGTCATGCTGCCGCTCGTGCACATGGGCACGCCGCTGTCGATCACGGTCGGCGTCGGCCTCGCGACGCTCGCGGAATCCGGCTACTACTCGGTGGTCGCAGGCTTCGTCAGCGGCATCTTCGTCGCACGCATCCGCTACACGGCGATCTCGATCGCGTACCAGGTGTGCGGCGCGCTCGCCGGCGGCCTCACGCCGCTCGTCGCGACCATCATCGCGCAGAACACCGCGCCGCAATGGTGGCCGCTTGCGCTCCAGTACACGAGCGCCGCGATCCTGTCGTCGCTGTGCGTGTGGCTGATCTCGCGCCGCGTGAGCATCGACGATGCGGGCGCGGCGAACCGGAAGGAAACGCCGCTGCCGCGCGGCGCACGCACCGCGTAACCGCTCGCAACGGGCAGGCCCCTCGCCTGCCCGTTTTTCGTTGCACGCCTCGTGCGGTGCGTCGCACCGCCTTCCGGTTCCACGCTATTCATCGCTTGCCACGCGGACGTCGCGGCAGGCCGGCGCACGCGGTCGCCCTGCCGAACCGCGCACGACCCAGGAGACAAGTCGTCATGACCCGCCCCGACACCCTCGATCTCGGTCGCACCGAATCGGCCGGCCTTGCGATCGAGCACCACTCGATCGACTACATTCCGGAACACGAGCGCCACGCGAAGCTCGCCAGCCAGGGGCCGTTCTGGTTCCTCGGCAACTTCCATTTCTTCACGATCTCGATCGGCTTCGTCGGGCCCGGCATGGGCCTGTCCGCCGGCTGGACGACGCTCGCGGGCGCGCTCGGGATCATGTTCGGCACGATCTTCATGGCGTTTCACGGCTCGCAGGGGCCCGAGATGGGGCTGCCGCAGATGATCCAGTCGCGCGCGCAGTTCGGCTATCGCGGCGTGATCGTCGCACTGCTCGCGACGTTGTTCGTGTTCGTCGGCTTCAACGTCGTCAACGTATCGCTGATGGTCGACGGCGTGCACAACGTATTCGGCATCGATGGCGGCTTCGTCGCCGTCGCCGCCGTGACGACGGGCGCACTGCTCGCCATCTACGGCCACGACCTGATGCATCGGACTTTCACGTGGACGCTGATCGCGACACTGCCGCTCTATGCGCTCGTGACACTCGCGCTCGCGTTCGGCCATGTGACGCCGGCACCCACCGCCGTCGCACCGGTTGCCGCGCCAGGCTTCAACTGGATCGCGTTCGCCACGCAATTCGCGATCGCCGCGAGCTACAACATTTCGTATGCCCCGTATGTGTCGGACTATTCGCGGTATCTGCCGAAACACACGCGCCGTGCGAAGCTGATCGCCGTGATCTTCGCCGGCGCGTCGCTGTCGGGCACCTGGATGATCGGCCTCGGCGCGTGGCTCGCGCAGAAGCTGCATGCGGCCGATGCGCTGGTCGCGATGAACGCCGTCGGCACGTCACTCATGCCGGGCCTCGGCAAGCTGATCGCGATCGTCTCAGTGGTCGGCTTCCTGCCGATCATCGCGCTCAACGCCTACAGCGCGATGCTGACCGTACTGACCGCCGCCGATTCGATCGTGCCGATCCGGCCGACGCGCCGCGCGCGCGTTGCATCGATCATCGCGATCAGCACGTTCGTGCTTGCCTGCGTGTTCGCGATCCGCGGCAACGGCATCGCGCTGCTGCAGACGTTCCTGACGCTGATGCTCTACTTCCTCGTGCCGTGGACCGCCGTGAATCTCGTCGACTATTTCTTCGTGCGCCGCGGTCACTATGCGATCGCGCACTTCTTCGTGCCGAACGGGCTCTACGGCGCGTGGCAACCGCGCGGCATCGTCGCCTACCTCGTCGGCTTCGCGGCGATGGTGCCGTTCTTCTACATCTTCGACGCCGAAGCGAACCGCGAGATTTTCGTCGGGCCGTTCGCTCGCATGCTCGGCGGCGTGGATATCGCGTGGCTCGTCGGCCTGGTCGTCGCGGGTGCGGCGTACTGGCTGCTGTCGCGGTCGCTCGACCTCGCACGCGAACGCCGCATCATTGCCGAGACGCCATCACCCGAGACGCTCGCGGGCCCCCTCGAACACGAGCGCGCATGATCCCGCACTGCCCGTGACACCGGGCCCGCCCGTCACGGCATGAATCACGCCGCCGGCCGCCCCGCCGATCATTGAACGCGGCGGCCGGCACGCAACCTGCGCGCGTTATTGCATCGCGTTGCGCAGCGTCTTCGCGGCGGCGACCATGTTCGTCAGCGCCGGAATCACTTCCGCCCACTGGCGCGTCTTCAGGCCGCAGTCCGGGTTCACCCACAGGCGTTCCGCCGGAATCCGCTCGGCCGCCTTCTTCATCAGGCCGACGATGTGCTCGTGCGTCGGGATGTTCGGCGAATGAATGTCGTACACGCCCGGCCCGATTTCGTTCGGATACTTGAAGGTGTCGAACGCGTCGAGCAGCTCCATGTCCGAGCGCGACGTCTCGATCGTGATCACGTCCGCATCCATGTCGGCGATCGACGCGATGATGTCGTTGAACTCCGAATAGCACATGTGCGTGTGGATCTGCGTATCGTCCCGCACGCCGTTCGCGGTGATGCGGAACGATTCGACCGCCCACTTCAGGTACTCGCCCCACTGCGCGCGGCGCAGCGGCAGTCCTTCGCGCAGCGCGGCCTCGTCGATCTGGATCACGCGCACGCCGGCCTTCTCGAGATCGAGCACTTCTTCACGGATCGCCAGTGCGAGCTGGTAGCACGACACCGAGCGCGGCTGGTCGTCACGGACGAACGACCAGTTCAGGATCGTCACCGGGCCGGTCAGCATGCCCTTCATCGGCTTGTTCGTCAGCGACTGCGCGTACGTAATCCACTCGACCGTCATCGCCTTCGGGCGGCTGATGTCGCCGAACAGGATCGGCGGCTTCACGCAGCGCGAACCGTACGACTGCACCCAGCCGAACTGGCTGAACGCGTAGCCGTCGAGCTGTTCGCCGAAGTACTCGACCATGTCGTTGCGCTCGGCTTCGCCGTGCACGAGCACGTCGAGTTCGAGCGATTCCTGTTCGCGCACGCTACGTTCGATCTCGGCCTGCATCGCCGCGCGGTAACCGGCTTCATCCAGCGCGCCGGCCTTGAACTGGCTGCGGGCCTGGCGGATTTCGCCGGTCTGCGGGAACGAGCCGATCGTCGTCGTCGGGAACGCCGGCAGGTTCAGGCGTGCCGACTGCTTCGGCGCGCGTTGCGTATAGGGGCTCGCGCGGTTGCCGAGCTGCGCGTCGATCCGGGCGATCGCGGCCTTCACCGCCGGGTTGTTCACGCGCGGTGACTGGCGGCGCGAATGAATCGCGGCGGCGTTCGCGGCCAGCGCGTCGGCCACCTTGTCGCGGCCTTCGTTCAGTGCGGTCGCGAGGACCTTCAGCTCGTCGAGCTTCTGCAGCGCGAATGCGAGCCATGAACGGATTTCCGCATCGAGCTTCTCTTCGCTCGCGAGATCGACCGGCACGTGCAGCAGCGAGCACGACGGTGCGAGCCACAGGCGATCGCCCAGTTGCTTCGCGAGCGGCTCGAGCCAGTCGAGCGTCGCGTTCAGGTCGGTCTTCCAGATGTTGCGGCCGTTGATCGCGCCCACCGACAGCACGCGCCCGGCCGGCAGATCACGCGCCAGCGCGTCGACTTCGTCGCGTGCGTTGATCGCATCGACATGCAGGCCGTCGACCGACAGCGAACGCGCGAGCGCCAGATTGCCCTGCAGTTGGCCGAAGTACGTCGCGAGCAGGACCTTGATGCGACGCGTTTCGAGCGCGGCGTAGGCGGTCTCGAAGGCTTGTTGCCACTCGGCGTCGAGTTCGGTGACAAGGATCGGCTCGTCGATCTGCACCCATTCGACGCCCTGCGCGGTCAGCGTGTCGAGCAGCGCGCCGTACACCGGCAGCAGCTTCGGCAGCAGCGCGAGGCGGTCGGAATCGTCCTTCGCCTTGCCGAGCCACAGATACGTGACGGGGCCGAGGATCACCGGCTTCGCGGCCACACCCTGCGCCTGCGCTTCCGCCAGTTGCTGGAGCAGGCGCGACGGGTCGAGCGAGAAGTTCGTGTCCGCATGGAATTCCGGCACGATGTAGTGGTAGTTCGTATCGAACCACTTCGTCATTTCACCGGCCGCGACGCCGCCGCAGCACGCGGCATGCGCTTCGGCCGACTCCACCGAACGGCCGCGCGCGACACGGAAATAGTTGTCGAGCACGTCGCCTTGGAAGCCCTGCACGCGCTTCGGCAGGTTGCCGAGCGTGAAGCTCATGTCCAGCACCTGATCGTAGAACGCGAAGTCGCCGATCGGCGCCAGGTCCAGGCCGCGCTGATCGTTCCAGTGACGCTGGCGCAGCTCGGCGCCAAGCGCCTTCAGCTCGTCGCGCGACGATTCGCCTTTCCAGTAGCGTTCGAGACGGAACTTGAGTTCGCGCTTCGCGCCGATGCGCGGAAAACCGAGGTTGTGTGTCGTGACCATGAGCTGCCGTCCAGAAGAGAAATTGAATGTCCGGGAGCCATGATAGGGATTTCAAATCATGAAATAAAATGGCATTATTTCATTCATCCATTAAAGTTATTCATGCATCTGTTGCGCGAGCGATATGAGCGATATCCATGCTGGAACGATTCCATCTCGTCGTCATTCGTGAGGTCGAGCGCCAGGGCTCGCTGACCGGGGCCGCCCATGCGCTGCACCTCACGCAATCGGCGCTCAGTCATACCGTCCGGAAAATCGAGCAGCAGCTCGGCACGCCGATCTGGGATCGGGAGGGTCGCGGCCTGCGGCTCACGCAGGGCGGGCAGTATCTGCTGAAGCTGGCGCACCGGCTGCTGCCGCAGTTCGAGCTCGCCGAGGAGCGGATGAAGCAGTACGCGAAGGGCGAGCGCGGCACGCTGCGCATCGGGATGGAGTGCCACCCGTGCTACCAGTGGCTGCTGAAGGTCGTGTCGCCCTACCTGTCGCGCTGGCCCGACGTCGACGTCGACGTGAAGCAGCGCTTCCAGTTCGGCGGCATCGGCGCGCTGTTCGGCTATGACATCGACGTGCTCGTGACGCCCGATCCGCTGAACAAGCCGGGCCTGCGCTTCGACCCTGTGTTCGATTACGAGCAGGTGCTGGTGGTCGCCGATTCACACCGGTTCGCGAACGCCGACTACGTGACGCCCGAGCAGCTGACCGACGAGATCCTGATCACCTACCCGGTCGAAACCGACCGGCTCGACATCTACAACCAGTTCCTGACGCCGGCCGGCATCGTGCCGAGGCGACACAAGTCGATCGAAACGACCGACATCATGCTGCAGATGGTGGCGAGCGGGCGCGGCGTGGCCGCGCTGCCGAGATGGCTTGCCGACGAATACGCGGACCGGATGCCGGTCGTGCCGGTCAAGCTGGGCAAGAAGGGGATCGCGAAGCAGATCTTCCTCGGCATCCGCGAAGCAGATGCATCGATCGACTATCTGGCCGCGTTCGTCGCGCTGGCGCGCGAATCGACGTGGAGCGCACCGCGCATGCTGCGCTAGGCGCGCTCCGTGGCAATGCGCGTCAGGCGGCGCGCATGCCGATGCGTTCGCCGCGCTCGACCCATGCGCCGAACAGCAGGCCGATCGTCGTCCACATGATCACCTGCATGCCGATGGCCGCCACGCGGAACTTCCACAGCAAGGCCGCCGGAAAATCGGCCGGCAACTCGCTGACCGACGGCAGCCCGATCTGCACGGCCGCGATGATCGCGACGAACACGAGCCCGGCGACGATCGACGCATTCCACTGCCCGAGCTTCGCCAGCAGATGGCGGCGCACGCTGACCGAGAACACCATCGTCGCGACCGAGATCGCGATCATCAGGAAGAACAACCCCGTGCGATAGCCGATCGTGTCGGGGTCGCCAACCGACGGCGGATTGGCCGGGTACTTGAGGTTCGGCACGATCACGAGCGCGACGAACGACGCCAGCGCAAGCCACGCAGCCAGCGGCCGGGCCGGGAGACGGCTGCCTCGGCCATACGCATACGCAAAGACGAGCGAGAACAGCCCGCCGAATGCCGCGCCGTAGGTCACGACGCCCGTCAGCAGACCGAGGCCGGCTTGCGTGTGGCGGCTGACCAGTTCGGGTTCCGGTGCTTCGCCTCGGGCGGCTTCGGTTTTTTCTTCGAAGGAGATTGCCTGATCGACTTGCGGTTCGCCGACGATTTTCGCGAAACCGAACGTGAGGAGGCCTGCGGCGATGCCTGCGAGCATCCCGCGCATGAGCAGCTTTCCGACCATCGTGAACTCCGCGTCAGTGGCAGGGGAAGCCGAGCAGATGGCGGCCGTCGTGGACGAACTCGTGGACATACATGCCCGGCACCAGCGACGTCGCCCCTTGTTCCGCACCGACGAAATACAGCGCGAGCAACAGGATCAGGCCGACGAACACGGCCCACGGCAACAGTTCGCGGACGGGGATGGGTGCCGGCACGACCGCCGGCTTCAGCACTGCTTCGCTCATGGATGCACCTCAGGGGAATCGCGCCCCGACAAATGTTGGATGGGTACGAAGGCAGGTCTGGCTTCCGGGATCATGGATCACCGGTTACAGTGGCGCGACCGCGCCGGGATTGCACCGGCTTCCGCGTTTCGTATCGGGCGAATTGTACGCGCGAACGTTCGCGTATTGAAGCGGCGACGGGTGATCGAATTCACTCGTCCCGGATCATCCGAAACACGACACGAACATGCCTGCCTCGCTGCGCCTGATCGCACACGCCTCGACCCGGGCAATGCGCACCGGTACGTTTCCCGACGACGACCCGCTCGACGCGCACGGGCTCGCCGACGCCGCGGCGCTGCACGACCGGTGGGCACGCGTGACCGGCGCGCTCGTGCTGTGCAGCCCGGCCCGCTGTGCGGTGCAGACCGCCGATGCGCTCGGCCTGCATGCCGACATCGATGACGCGCTGCGCGACATCGACTACGGAAACTGGCGCGGCAAGCGGCTGCACGACCTCGCGCGCGACCTGCCTGGCGAATTGGGCGTGTGGATCGGCGATCCTTCCGCGTCGCCGCACGGCGGCGAATCGTTCGATGCAGCGATGCGTCGCGTCGGCACATGGTTGAACGCGCTGCAACACGGCCGCGACATCGTCGCCATCACGCATGCGCCGATCGTTCGCGCGGCCGTCGCGCATGCCATGCGACTGGATCCCGACGCGGCAACGCGCATCGACGTCGCACCGCTGTCGTGCACGACATTCGCTGCGTCGCCGCACGGATGGACGTTGGTCGCCGACGACGATCGGCGCGACACTGCGACCTGGCCGCCTGCCGTGTCGCGTTCGTGATATCGACCACGACACGAGCCGACGTGTCGCGTCGTATCGCAATTGCCCGGCGATGTTCACCTTACGTCGCTGTAAGACACCCCATTCGTTGTCCCAGCTGTCATCAAACTGACTGCTAGCCGAAGCTAGGATCGGTCGCGGTTCCCTTACGAGATACCGTCATGAATCAACCTGCTTCGTCTGCCCCGAGCAATTCGGGTTCCGTCGAGCGCACCAAGCAGCTCGGCTATGCCGTCTTCCTGCTGGTGCTCGCGATTGGCGCGATCTACATCGCCACGCACCTGATCGACGATCTGTCGCCGATGCGCGAAGGATCGCTGTTCCCGTACCTGATGCTCGGCGCCGCGCTGCTGATCGCGCTCGGCTTCGAATTCGTCAACGGTTTCCACGACACCGCGAACGCGGTGGCCACCGTGATCTATACGCACTCGCTGACACCGAACGTCGCGGTGATCTGGTCCGGCCTGTGGAACTTCCTCGGCGTGATGATCTCGAGCGGCGCCGTCGCGTTCGGCATCCTGCAGCTGCTGCCGGTCGAGCTGATCCTGCAGGTCGGCAGCGGCGCGGGCTTCGCGATGGTGTTCGCGCTGCTGATCGCCGCGATCGTATGGAACCTCGCGACCTGGTATTTCGGGTTGCCGTCGTCGAGCTCGCATACGCTGATCGGGTCGATCATCGGCGTCGGGCTGATGAACCAGCTGATGCACGGGCCGTCCGGCACGAGCGGCGTCGACTGGGGCCAGGCGCTCGGCGTCGGCAAGTCGCTACTGCTCTCGCCGCTCGTCGGCTTCCTGTGCGCGGCGCTGCTGCTGCTCGTGCTGAAAACCCTCGTGCGGATTCCGGAGCTGTACAAGGAGCCGCCGAAGGACCAGCCGCCGCCGTTCTGGATTCGTTGCCTGCTGATCCTGACCTGCACGGGCGTGTCGTTCGCGCACGGCTCGAACGACGGCCAGAAAGGGATGGGGCTCATCATGCTGATCCTGATCGGCACGGTACCGACCGCCTATGCGCTGAACAAGGCCGTCACGCCGGCCGAGACACAGACCTTCGTGGCGGTCGCGAACCAGGCAGCCGCGACGTTCGGGAAGTACACGAACGGCGTTGCACCGTCCGCGAACCCGCGTGCCGACGTCGAGCTTTACGTCCAGCATCGCGAACTGACGCCGGCCGTGATCCCCGCCGTACAGCAGTTGTCCACGTCGCTCGCGACCGCCGTCGGTGCGTCGGGCTCGATGGCGGCCGTGCCGCAACGTGACGTCGACAACGTGCGCAACACGATGTATCTGGTATCCGAAGCCATCCGCCTGATCGAGAAGTCCGGCCGGCCCGCGTTCGCCACCGACGACAAGCTCGCGATCGACAACTATCGCAAGCAGCTCGACCACGCGACCAAGTTCATTCCGACGTGGGTGAAGGTGGCGGTCGCGATCGCACTGGGCCTCGGCACGATGGTGGGCTGGAAGCGGATCGTCGTGACCGTCGGCGAGAAAATCGGCAAGCAGCATCTGACGTACGGACAGGGCGCATCGGCCGAACTCGTCGCGATGCTCACGATCGGCGCGGCCGACGTGTACGGATTGCCGGTGTCGACGACGCACGTGTTGTCGTCGGGCGTCGCGGGCACGATGGCGGCGAACGGATCGGGCTTGCAGTGGGGCACGGTGCGCAGCCTCGTGCTGGCGTGGGTGCTGACGCTGCCGGCGTCGATCGTGCTTGCCGGCGGGCTCTATTGGCTGTTCCGGTCGGTGGCGTAAGCGGTGATGCAGCAGGTGGCCGGGAGGAGCCGGCTACCTGCTGGGGAATATTCGTTCCACGTCCCTCGTCGTCCCGTCTCTCCGTCTCTCCAATTCGACTCGTCGAGGCATTCGGTGCGCCCATGCCGTCGCGAATGCTCACCCTCTTCCTTTCCCGAATTGAAGCGCAAGATCTGGAGCGTGCCGGCGCATGGACATTTGTAGACTGGGTTCATCAACATTTACCGTGGACTCAACCGTGCGGACGACGTGCCCGAAGCATTCCGCACGACTGCATGGCGCCACATTGCTGACGAACCGAGGAATACCCGTGAACATTGCCGACCTGCAACCTGCCGTCGAATCACTGGAAATTGCGCAACGCGTCGACGCGATCGACTGGATGACTGTCGATGCCGATCTCGATCGCTACGGATGCGCGCGCGTGCCGGGCCTGCTCTCGGCCAGCGAATGTACGACGCTCGCATCACTCTATCCACACGATGCACTCTATCGCTCGCGCGTCGTGATGGCGCGGCACGGGTTCGGTCGCGGCGAATACAAGTATTTCGCGTATCCGCTCCCCGCGGTCATCGCCGAGCTGCGTGCGACGCTCTACCCGCATCTCGCGCCAATCGCCAATCGCTGGAACAAGGCACTCGGGATCGACGTCCGCTATCCGGCAGACCACGCGGCCTTCCTCGATCGCTGCCACGCAGCAGGACAGACGCGACCGACGCCGCTGATCCTGCAATACGGCGCCGACGACTACAACTGCCTCCATCAGGATCTGTATGGCGAGCACGTCTTTCCGCTCCAGGTCGCGATCCTGCTGTCGGCGCCCGGCCGCGATTTCACAGGTGGGGAGTTCGTGCTGACGGAACAGCGACCACGCATGCAATCGCGCGCGGAAGTGGTGCCGCTGACACAAGGCGACGCCGTCATCTTCGCCGTGCACGGCAGGCCGGTGCAGGGAACGCGCGGCGTCTATCGCGTCAACCTGCGCCACGGCGTCAGCCGGATTCGGAGCGGCCACCGCCACACGGTCGGCATCATCTTCCATGACGCGCAGTGACGGCGAGCGGAATACTCACGATGCTCGCAAGCCATCCGTCACGCAGACGGATTCGTTCGGGAAATGCCGCGCATCCGACGTGCCAATCGCTCGTTACCAATCCGGATTCTTTGCAAACGGACATCAGCGCGCGACCAGCTCACCCATCCAATCCGGCAGATGATCGCTTTCGATTCGCGCCGGACCGTCGCGACTCGTCGGATCGACGTTTCAAGTGAGCGACAGGAAGCAGAAGCACTCACCTGTCGCAGCACAAGGTCGATGGGAACCCGACCTACCCGCGCGCCACATTCGCCCGCAATCGATCACCCGCGTCGGAGGCGAGCCGAGCATAGCCCGGCAACGTCAGCAATGCGAGTACGCCCGCTGCGACGAACGCCCAGCGAAAGTCGTCGAGTACGTAGTGCACGCCGGCCGCATCGCCCCGCACCAACGCCGCGAGTCGAAGCGACAACGCACCGAACGCGATGCCCATCCCGATCGTCATCTGCTGAGCAGCACTCCACAACGTGCTGGCCGCGCTTGTCTGCTGGGCCGGGATATCCGCATAGGCCAGCGTCGCGAGCGTCGTGAACTGCATCGACCGCGTCAGTCCATAGACGAATACGACGAACAGCGTGATCGCCAGTGGCGTCGATGCAGTCAGCCAGCCGCACGCGATCGTGAAGAGGCCGACTATCGTCACGTCGACGAGTGCGACGCGCCGGAAGCCGTAGCGGTCGAGAATCCACGACGTTCCCGCCTTCATCCCGAGATTGCCGAGCGCACTCGCGAGCAGCAGCAGGCCGGACTGGAACGGCGACAGCCCGAAACCGATCTGGAACAGCAGCGGCAGCAGGTACGGCACCGCATTGATGGCCATTCTCGTGATCGACCCGGTAATCACGGTCACCGAGAACGTCGGTACGTTCAATGTCGTGAAGTCGAGCAGCGGATGCGCGCAACGTTGCGCATGCCACCAGGCGGCGATGCCGAACAGCACGCTCGCGCCCACCAGGACGGCTGCGCGCGTAAAGTGGACGTCCTGCTGGCCGGCCGCTTCGGTGCCGATCAGCAGACAGGTCAGCGCGCCCCCGGCGAGCACGAAGCCGCCCCAGTCGAGCGGTCGTTGCTCGTCGGCCCGCGTGTTCCGGACGATCAGCCAGGTGCAGACCAGTGCGGCAATGCCGAACGGGACGTTCAGCAGGAAGATCCACCGCCATGACGCATAGGTCGTGATGAAGCCGCCGATCGGCGGCCCGACGACAGGTGCGACGATGCCTGGCCACGTGATCGTCGCGATCGCGCGCATCAGCTTCGCCTTCTCGGTGCTGCGAACGACGATCATGCGCCCGACCGGCACCATCATCGCCCCACCGACGCCTTGCAGCAGGCGCGCAGCGGTGAATGTCACGACACCTTCGGACAACCCGCACAGCACCGACGCACCGGTAAAGACGACGATTGCACTGGCGAACACCGTGCGCGAGCCATAGCGGTCCGCGATCCAGCCGCTGATCGGGATGAACACTGCCAGCGCCAGCATATAGGCGGTCATCCCGAGGCTCAGCGCGTTCGGCCCGACATCGAACGAGCGCGCCATTTGCGGTAGCGCGGTCGCGATCACGGTCGTGTCGAGATACTCCATGAAGAACGTTGCGGCGACGAGATACGGCAAGAAGTCGGTCGTCCGACCACCTTGGGCAGGGCTATCAGTCATGAACGGTGCGGGAGACGGGATACGGCGGACCCCGACCGCCGGCGGTTGCCTGGAAGCACCGGGAATCGGGACGAATGGTGATATTACCCCGAAGGGCTTGCACCCCGCTCTGCAGGGCATGTCGCCCGAATGGACTTTATGCGCATAGATTTTTGTGATGATTTAGCGCTGTCTGCGTTGCGTGCTTCGATGATCATGTTGGCACAACGTGTCGAAGGACCAGTGGATGGTCTAGTGGGTTTTCGTCCAGACTCATCAATTTCAGGCAATTTTCGACAAACATCGCTCATCGTCGGCCATTTTTGGGCCATTTATGGATGGCTCAACGTTAGATGAGCACTCACTGCGTGTCGGTTGATGTAGAGAGCGCACCGGGAGATGTCGGTGGCACCGAGCTGTAGATCGCTCAAGACCAACCGAGGCGCCGCAGAGAGAAATTGCAGCTTTGATCGGAGATAGCGGCAATAGGCCAAGTGATCGCGGATGATACTGGCCGATTGGCGTTCCGGGAGCTGCGAGCGCTTGTACCTGGGAGAGGCGATGTGGAAACTCCAGCCAAGCCACCACGCCCCCATGCATTTCCGCCGCTCAAATGCAAAAACCCCCGCCTTTCGGGCGGGGGTTTTCGGCTTAGGGAGCCTGACGATTACCTACTTTCACACGGGAATCCGCACTATCATCGGCGTAGAGTCGTTTCACGGTCCTGTTCGGGATGGGAAGGGGTGGGACCGACTCGCTATGGTCATCAGGCAAA